>DASTDY010000058.1:0-67069 GCA_035710125.1 Saccharimonadales bacterium (SeqCode)
GGCAGCCCTACCCACAGCGTGCAGGTAGGCCAGCTCTGCCTCCTCGCCCTCTTTGGGGTCGGTAGCGCACAAAGGCCACTCGTCTGGCCTGAACTCAATCAGGCTAGTCATAGCCGCTACCTCCAATTCTGATCGGCCAGCCGACGTCTGGCTCCGCACGGGTGAACCCCTGTTCGGTTCGGCAGAAAACGCCACAGACAGGAGGATTCCACGGCGACTCAGCACCTCGAAATCAGTTTCGCCAGTTGTGTCGAGACGACCGTAGAAACAGGCGTCGCCCTCCCCGCCGTAGAAGGTCGCGGGGTTCAGCGCAGCATGCAGCAACAGTGTCGTCACTTCGCGCCTGCGGTCAGCGCTGATACCTACGAAATCCCGAACAACTCTCTCAACCATGTCGTTCTCCTAGCGATCGTTTTGGCGCTGTATATTTTACCATACTTTTAGTTATGTGCCATAATATTTACATGATCGGGCTTAACCATGTCCTTACCGGCTGTGCGATTGCTATAGCTGTAAAACAGCCACTTTTAGTGGCCCCTTCAGCACTTTTGTCCCATTTTTTGCTCGATGCGATTCCTCATTTTGACCACACCCATTACCGGCATGGCAGCAAATATTTCTTTAAGATCATGACGGCCGACACAATACTTAGCGTCGCTGCAACTATTTTAGTTATGTGGGCAATCCCACAATACGCCGCTGTTATTGCCCTTGGTGCTTTTTTTGCAATTCTTCCCGATATTTTATGGGTTTACTACTATACCCATAACCGTCCGGCGTGGTGGTTCTTTAGGTTCCACAGCAAAATCCAGTGGTTTGAACGGCCCGAGGGTGCAATCGTAGAGGTTAGCTACACCTTTTTTATTGCGCTGGTTACCATTGCCCTACAATAAACAGACGTGTCTACGTAGGGCAGAGACCTATATCACTCTGAATACTTCTTCGATAGTCGTTTGACCGGCACACGCCTTTAAAATACCGTCTTGCAGCAGCGTTACCATGCCCTGTGCTTTTGCTGTTTGCTCTATTGCGTCGGCGTTTACGTCGGCAATCTCGCCACGTAAAAATTTTTGTATAGAATCTGTAATGACCATTTGCTCCATAATGACCAATCGGCCGCTATAACCAAATGGCACGTCGGCAGATGTGCCAGGCTTGTATAATTGCAGCGTATCAATATTTGGCGCAGTTACGCCTTTGGGTAAGTCTTTTAAGATGTTCGCTATGTAGTTTTTAGTCGCGTTGTCTGGGGTGTAGGCTTGCTTTGTGGCGTCGTCTAGCCTGCGAACCAAGCGCTGGGCAATGACTAGCCTAATTGCGCTCGAGAAAATCGGATTTTGGCCAATCATGTCTATCATACGGCTAAACGCAAATGACGCGTTTGTAGCATGGAATGTAGATAGCACTAAATGCCCTGTAATCGAAGCCTGAATTGCAGTCCGCGCTGTATCTACGTCGCGGATTTCGCCAACCATCACAATATCTGGGTCCAGGCGCAGCACGGCGCGGAGTTTTTCGGCAAAGCTATCGCCTGCTTGTGTATTAACGGGGATTTGGCTAATGCCTGGTACGGCTAGCTCAACAGGGTCTTCGAGCGTTAAAATCTTACGGCCAGGGTCGTTTAACGTATTAATGATGCTATAAAGTGTCGTAGATTTACCAGACCCAGTTGGCCCTACAACAATAACCATGCCATGGGGGTGCTTTATAATCTCATCTATATTAACTTGCTGCTCTTGGCTTAAGCCCAGCGAATCAAGATTGAGCAGCTTAGGGTCAAAGTTAAACAAGCGTACCACAACATCTTGGCCGTACACCGTAGGTACCGACTCTATACGCATGTTAAGCAGGCTTGTGGTACCATCTGCCTTGCGGATCTCTTGCTGCATGTGGCCCGTCTGGGCTGTCGTGGCGGCGGTGCTTATATTACCGCGCGAGGCAACACTCGCCAATAACACCCTATATTTATCGTGTGTAAGTGTGGCAATTGGGTGCAGCGCGCCGTCTATGCGGAACCGGATCCGCACTGAATCTAATTGGTTCTCTAGGTGGATGTCTGAGGCTGTGAGCTTGTCGGCCTGGGTTATAAGATAATTCAGGATATCGTCTGAGCGGACTGTGGCCAATGTTTTAGACACTTCGTCTATGGTGTCGCTGTCGCCCTCTTTGGCGATTTTTACATCTTGGTACTGGACTTTTTTTGGAGGATCATAGCGCAGCATGAGCTCTCGGAAGCCTTCGTCGGATATAATCATAAAGCGCACCACGCGGTTCCGGTAGCGTTCGCGCAGTTCACGCAGCAGCGGTTGCGGCGTAGACACCGTAATCGCAATTATAAACGGCTCACTTTCTGCGCCACTGCTTAGCGGAATAATTTTACCTTGGCGCATCTCTTGCAAAGAGAACAACCCAGGCCATAACGGCAGCGTTTTGGCAGCTGTGCGAGTATCAAAATATTGCAAGCCGAGCAGCAATGCGCGCTTTTGGGTGTTTTGTTCTTCTTGGTCGCGAAAACGCTGACTATCGTCCAAACTAGCCATTAGCATTATTGTACTGCAAAGTACCGTCGTATAGTAAGAATATGTCAATAATCGTGATTGCCCATAATATTAGAAGTACCCATAACGTGGGGTCTATTCTGCGCACTGCCGATGGTTTTGGGGTTAAAAGAGTGTTTTTAACAGGCTACACCCCTTACCCGACGCAGCCAGACGATACACGTCTGCCGCATATCCGCAACAAAATTACCAACCAAATCCATAAAACCGCGCTAGGCGCAGAACAAACTGTGCCGGTTACCTATAGCCAAGATGTTCTGGGAATTCTGACCGCACTAAAACAACAAGGGTACCGGTTGGTTGCGTTAGAACAAGGCGCCAAGGCGGTACCGTTGCCACAGCTACGCCCCGCACAACATGTCGCGCTTTTGTTGGGCGAAGAAGTACATGGCATTAACCCTGACCTACAAAAGCTGTGCGACACCATCACAGAAATACCAATGGCGGGCAAAAAAGAATCATTTAATGTAAGTGTGGCTACTGGCATTGCCTTATACCAACTTGCGAACCATCCATAAATACGACATAATAATGAAAGCGATGCCACAAAAAACAAAAGTTTCAGCCAAAAACCATCCAACAAAAAAACGGCAACATTTGCGACCGCTCCATATGATGCGGCTTTATGGTTTCGGCGCGCTTATGGCCAGCCTAATAGCGATCCATTTTATTGCAGCTCTGCAAGCAAATGCCGTCCGCCCAACTCAGCCCCAGAGCGAGGTACTTGCCTATGCTACCTCTATAAATGTGGATGATTTACTCGCCGCAACTAACCAATCCCGCGCGAGCAACGGGCTCGCGGCACTTACGCTGAACGCCAAACTGAATAGCGGCGCACAGGCAAAAGCAAACGACATGATTGCCAAAAATTACTGGAGCCACAACAGCCCAGATGGCACGCAACCTTGGGCATTTTTTGTGGGTGCAGGCTATAACTATGTGCGGGCAGGCGAAAACCTGGCCTACGGATTCGACACGAGTAGCGGCGTACAGACAGGCTGGATGAACAGCGCTGGCCACCGCGCGAATGTATTGGGCAATTTTGCAGACGTAGGGTTTGGCATTGCAAACGGCCCAAATTACCAAGGCGGACCGAATACCGTGGTTGTTGCGTTTTACGCAACAGCACAGACAACGCCCGCTCCTGCCCCTGCCGTGGCGCCTGCCGCCCCAGCGCAGGCACCACCAGCGCCAAAACCCGCGGTTGTGCCACAACCACCAGCTGCGCCACCCGCCCCCGCCCCAACACCGCCCGCACCTGAACCAGTAAAACCCGAAGTCCCGCAAGAACAGCCTCTAAACAGCAACCAAAACGAGTCCCAGTCACAACCAAAAGAACCGCCGCAAGATCCCAAACAGGTCACTACACTCGAGACGGTCTTAAACGGCCAAACTTCATGGCCAACATTCGCCAGCCTAGGGGCGGTTGGCATAACATCTGTAGGGATCGCTGGAACACACCTGCAACTTATTCGGCGCGGCTGGCGGCAAAGCAGGCATTACATTCTATTGCACCCAGCATTAGACACAGCAGTGCTCGCGGCGATTACTGCGGCAATCCTTACCTCTGCGTCTGGTTTTATAAAATAATACATAGACACCGCATGCCAGGCCGCATTTTGCTGCGACAGGTACAGAGGCGCTATTGAAGCGCCACGCACTCGGCGCCGAGCAACCCAGCGACCGCTGTTTGCAAATCGTTATGCGGGTCTATGGTAAACGGCAAACGCATTGCCGACTTCTTTTCGGCTCCAAGCACCAATACCACCTCGTGATCGCCTGGATAATTGTTAAAGGTTTGCTTTAGTTTTAAAAGCGCATCGTGGTCATCGGGGTCTTTTACGTGCACAAACAACCGCGGGCGGGGCGGGGCTGCCTCTGGCGGCTTAGGGTTAGCTTGCGCCTGGTACACTGGCTCTACCGGCTTATATACCACTTTTTTACCGCCATCGTTGGCCTGGGTTGCCATATTTTTACCCCCAGCTTGTGGCACCTTCATGTTTTTGCCAGTTGATTTGTAATTTTCTAGTTCTTCAGGGGTCACAATAGTAATGGTGTCGGCTATTATTTTTATGTCGTCGGTTGTCTTGCCGTCGCGGTCTTTGGCATTCACCTTACCCTTTACCTTAATAACTGTATCTTGCAGAAGCTTTTCGCCGATTTCTTCGTAGGTTTTCGGAAAAACAATAACTTCCATTTCGCCAGATTTGTCTTCCATTTTTACAAAGGCCATTTTAGTGCCGCTTTTGGTTAAAATGCTACGGGATTCTAAAATAATACCACCGACTGTTGCTGGTTTGTTGTCCATTTCTTTTGCGAGTTGGGCAATTGGTAGGGTCTGCTCTGTAAAATAGGCGTCGTACTTATCGAGCGGATGTGCGCTTAGGTACAACCCTAACAATTCGCGTTCCCAAAGCAGCATTTCGTGCTCTTTTACCCTGGTAGGCGCAGACTCTAGCTTAAGCGGGGCAACCATAGAATCGAGCAAATTACCAAATAGGTCGGTCTGGCCAGTCGCTGCATCTTTTTGCACCTTGCTGGCATAAGATAAAATAGTGTCGAGGTTAAATAATAGGTCGCTGCGCTCACCCATGGAGTCGAACGCACCAGCCTTGATAAGGCTTTCTAGGTTTTTGCGGTTTACAATGCGCACGTTCACACGCTTTAAAAAGTCTTCGAGGCTCTCGAATTGCTTTTCTTGTCGGGCACGCAAGATTTCTTCTACGGCATTGGTGCCCACGTTCTTTACTGCATTAAGGCCAAAACGAATCCGGTTAGAGTCTGGAACCACGGCAAACTCTGCGAACGACTGGTTGATGTCTGGGTTGCTCACCGCAAGGCCCATGTGCCGGCATTCGGCGATTTCTATAGCTAAACGGTCGGTGTCGTCTTGGTCGCTGGTCATAAGCGCCGCCATAAATGCCGCCGGAAAGTGCGCCTTTAGGTAGGCAGTCCAGTAAGAGGTCATACCATAGCACGCAGAGTGCGACTTGTTAAAACAGTAGTCGGCAAACCCGAGCAGGTCTTTCCAGAATTTCTCTATCACCTGCTTTGGCACGCCATTTTTTACTGCGCCGTCAATAAACTTAACCTGCATTTTCTCCATGACGTCGAGCTTTTTTTTACCGATGGCCTTACGCAGCGTATCGGCCTCTCCGCCGGTAAACCCACACACATCGCGCGAAATCTGCATCACTTGTTCTTGGTACACCAACACGCCAAAAGTATTGCCAAGCGCTGATTCCATTAACGGGTGGGCGTAACTAACTTTCTCTAACCCGTTTTTGCGCTTAATAAAGCTATCTGTCAGGCCAGCCGAGAGTGGCCCTGGGCGGTACAGCGCACCCATGGCGATCACGTCGTCGAACAAGGTTGGCTTTAGCTCACGCAAATAGCGCTTCATACCGGCAGATTCAAACTGGAACACGCCGGTGGTGTCGCCCCGGCCAAGCAGCTCGAAGGTTTTTTTATCGTCGAGTGGGATCGTACTAAGGTCTATATCGACATCATGCACCTTTTTTATTATGCGCATAGCATTCTTAATAATGGTAAGGTTGCTGAGGCCCAAAAAGTCCATTTTAAGTAGGCCAAGCTCCTCTATCTGGCCCATCGGAAACTGCGTAGACACCACGCCTTTTTGCGCCATTTCTAGCGGCACATACTGCACGAGCTCACCTGGCGCAATCACCACGCCACAGGCATGCACGCCGTGGCTGCGGATGGTACCTTCTAGCCTCATTGCAAGGTCGATCACTTTTTTAGACGTTGGGTTACCTTCGTACTCTGCCTTAAGGTCGGGGTCTTTTTGGATCGATATTTTTAGGGGAATATGCCTACCCTGGATTGGCTGCGGGATCAGCTTAGCAAGGCGGTCTGCATCGCCATACGGCACCTCAAGCACACGGGCAACATCGCGCACAGCCGCCCGGGCCGCCATTTTGCCGAACGTCACAATATTAGATACGCGGTCGGAGCCGTATTTATCGGCGCAATATTGGATAACTTCGTCGCGGCGAGTGTCGGCTATGTCTACGTCTATGTCGGGCATGCTAATACGGTCGGGATTTAGGAAACGCTCGAATAACAGGCCGTATGTTAATGGGTCTAGATCGGTAATCCTGAGCGCATACGCAATAATTGAGCCAGCAGCCGAGCCTCGCCCCGGGCCAAAAATAATTCCTTGGTCTTTGCCCCAGTTTATAAAATCCTGCACGATTAACATGTAGCCGTTAAAGCCCATGCCGTCGATCACGCGTAGCTCATAGTCGGTGCGCTCAAGCACCTGTTGGTCAACCATGTCTCGCACCTCTTGGATAGTCATGGTTGCAGCTTTAGCGCGTTCAACCTGGGCGTACCGCTCGGCGAGCCCTTGGAACACGAGCTTATCTAAAAAGGTCTTTTCGGTCTCGCCGTCTGGCACGGGGAACTTTGGAATTAGTATGCCACCCAGCTCTAGCTTAACGTCGCAACGGTCGGCGATTTCTTTAGTGTGCGCAATAACCTCGGGGTACTCTTTGCCCCACCTGGAGATTATTTCTTGGGGGGACTCTACGTAAAGGTCGAAATCTTTTAAAGAGAACCTGTCTTGGTCGCTCACAAATGCGCCAGTTTGCACACATAGCAAAATTTCGTGGGCGTCTTTGTCTGAATCAGATGCATAATGCGCATCGCAGGTCACAACCACCTTAATGTCTAAGTCCTGCGCAAGTTTGATAAGTTTTTTGTTTACCCGTACTTGTTCTTCCCATTTATGGGTATGCTCGGGGTGGCCATGGTCTTGGATTTCTATGTAATAGCGATCGCCGAACACCTCTTTATACCACTTTGCTGCTTCGTATGCTTTGGCGTCTTGGTCGTTGCGGAGGTTTTCGCCCACCTCGCCACCAATGCATCCAGACAAACAAATAAGCCCTTCGCTGTGTTTTTTTAGCAAGTCGCGGTCTATGCGTGGCTTGTAATAGTAGCCATCTAGGTTGGCAGTTGTAGAAAGCCGCATAAGGTTTTGATACCCTTGGTTGTTCATGGCAAGCAAAATAAGGTGGTAGCGAAACTTATCTTTTACGGGATCTTTATCTTTTAAAGATCGGGGCGCCATGTAGGTTTCTATACCTATGATTGGTTTTATGCCGCGGGCGTGCGCTTCTTTATAAAATTCAATCGCACCACTAAGGGTGCCGTGGTCGGTTATAGCCACGGCCTCCATGCCTAACTCTTTTACGCGGTCCAGCATTTCGGGCACTTTTTGCAGGCCATCAAGCACACTGTAGTGTGTGTGGTTATGCAAATGCACGTAATCACTAGGCTGGAGCGCCTTTTGGTCCGTCACGTTTCTACCCCTCTCGTCTTAGCTACTATTATAGCATTAGCATTGGGGGAATCTTTGTAGTGAAGTTGTCGACATAATTGTAAGTAAGAGGCGCGGATACCTCTTAGTTGGCGTGATGTTTTAGATAAACAGCAATTAGGTGTGCACGACTGCGGCAACCGCTTTTGGCGTAAATCTGTTCAATGTGATAGCCAACATTCGAAACACTGAAGAACATGCGAAAGGCAATTTGCGTAGAAGACAAGCCTTCCAGCGCTACGTAGCGAACAATTCGCATCTGATCTTCGGTGATTCCGTCCAATCTTTCTTTAGGAGGGCCGAGTTCATGGATCGTTGCCTTTATGGCGTCTTCAATGTTATCTACCTTTAATCTCCTGAAGATGGTCTTAAGTCGGTTATCCACCGGACGTGCCGAGTTCTTCCCAAGAAGTTTGCGGGCAATTTCGGCACTTGTTTCCCCTTTCGCTTTGGCAGAAAGAATCTGCAATTGCAATGTAGTCAGAACAATACCCACAGCTGCCCCTACCAGATATCCGCGCACCTAAAGGATAAGCTAGAATCGTAAAGCGGGCAAGTTGCCCAGCAATACTCCCGCTGCGTGCACTCCGAGCATTTTGGTGAACTATAAGGCCTTACCAATAGGGTCTTGAGGTGTCGTAGGTGGCACGTTTGGCGTACCTTTGGGTGTGTGTTTATGCTTGCGCCACCAGTAATAAAAACCGCCGCTGGCTAAGCCCAACAACGCTAAACCACCGATCACCCCTACATACCATGGCGTGTCCGAACGTGTAGTTGACGTAGTTGGATTCTGGGGCGCCTCTGCTGTGGCAGCCACAGTAAAGGCAAGTACATTCTTTCGCTCCGAAGTCTTATTTGTAGCCGGATCAGTGATTTCGGCCTCGACATGGTGGTCGCCCGCAGGCAAATCTTTTACCTCGTATGACCAGTTCCCGTCTTTATCTGCGGTAACTTCGGCTGTTTTGGGCTCTGAAAATATATATAATTTTACTATCCCATTTGGCACCGTCTTACCACTTAGCAACAAAGGTTTATTGGCCGGCACGGTTATTGGTTTTTGGGCGTCAACTGTTTCACCAGAAACAGTAACAGCCGCCAGGGTAGGTTCCGTCGGATTGGCAGCCTGAGGCGTCTGCGCTGGTGAAGTAGTCGTTGGGGTGCCCGTGGTGGTACGAGGCGTTGTTGTAGTGGCGGTTGGAGCTGGGCTCGCAACCGTTTTTTTATCGAAGCGGGCAACCGCTGTCTCTGAGGCATTAACGCCGTTCACCGTGCCACTACATGTTGCAGAAGTGTTTAGTGCATCCGCTCCCTTGCCGACTAAGTCGCATATTGTCCCGCTTGTTTCCCATCCTACAAATACAGAGTCTGCGGCTGGGGCGGCAGTGAATGTGTATCCTTGGCTTCTTCCCAGGCTGTGCGAACAGTCACCCCCACAACTAACGCCTGTACCTGTAACCGTACCCGACCCAGAACCGCTTTTGGTTATATTTGTGGCTATTGTGCCGTATAACCACGTAGCCATAAGGTAATTTCCGCTCGGCCTATATCCTATATTGTAGCTACAAGTAGTGCCGGAGTAGCTTGCAGCTGCCGACTCATTACACGCCTGACCGCTGTTAGAACTCCAACTCACAAACTGTTTGGCCGGATCTGTGGTTGTAGCAGTAAGGGTAATAGTGCTGCCATCCGGAAAATTCTCTTGGCAGTCACTACCACAGTTAATCCCTGCGGGGCTGCTCGTTACAACGCCGCCCGCAGAGCCCGTTAGCGTAAATGTATACGTAGGCCCAGCCTGCGCAGTGTGCAGGCTAAGAAAAACGCTTAAGAGCCCTGCTATCAATACCAGGCAACTAACACCCCCGACAAAATGATGACTACCCATATATCCCCTTATGCTTTTAACTTAAGGTATCATAACCTGCCTCAACCGAGAAGACTCACTGCTGTTCTTACAATTTCTAAATTCGACACAGGCATATGCCCAAGAGGTTACCTGGCTGTTAAGCCACCTATTGCACCTACCTAGCCTAAACAGGGACACCCCATCCCGTAAAAGTTGTTTCGGCAGTTACTGGTGTGAGCACTTCAAAATATACAGTCGCAACCTGAGCATCGGGCGTGAGGTTAGCGGCGACTTCCACGTAGGTAGTGGCATTCTGCACAGATGCCGTGGTTGTATCGAGCACCTCTACATACGTTGTTGCGCTGCGCGAGTCAGCCATTAGGCAACCTCCATGCCCGCTTCCATGCCATTTACTACAGTGTCTGTCCAAGCAGTTGAAGTGTTCGGATTAGTATCGTAGACATCGCTGTAGGGCACATACGAGGTACCTAGCGCACGAGTCGTCCCATAATAAAGCGTACTATTTATGAGCAACGCTGATTTGGCATTGCCGGTGCTGGCATCGCTTTTTGCCCCAATAAAATTATTCTGCACACCAAATATTTGCGTAACAGAAGGTAAGTCGGCGAGCACGTAGGTATCACGCTGGCCAACGGTCGGCGACCCAACATAGTCGGTAGTCGAGAACGGTTTTTCATCAACTAGCTGGAAGTTATCCACCTGGTTACCATCAGACCCCGTGAGTTGTGAATAGGTACCGTTATTACTAGGCGAAAGGGCATGGATCCTGATATCCCCTAAGAACGTAGTATTGGAACTACCAGTGGAGTTAAGCACATACACGTCGTCAAAGCGCGCCGAAGAACCACTCGTTGACGTAATAAGTGCCACTTGATCAATGTTAGTACTTGTACCACCGTTTTTGGTATCGCCAGTAAAATCAATTTCGTTTGTCGTAGCACCATTTAGACGTACTTTTACAGTACCGCCCGAGTCCGCAACGGTTGCTTGCACTTCAAGATAATTCCATGTTAAAGGAGGAATGATTGTGGTTCCCCTAGCTAAGCTCGTACCAGCACCCGCCAACCCTCTGCGCGCATCAATGACACCCCCAGCGGTGCGCATAATACTAAGATGGGTCGTTGTCCCTGCATCGCCACGAAAAGCAACACCACATTCACCTGCGGAAGAATAAAATGCAACACCTATTGTCACCTGCGCCGAGGGAGTTATTGAACGTGCCGCCGCGTCAGAAGTACCTACCACGGCCACCATACCAGTCCCAAAACGAGTGGTCGACGAAGAGACAGAGGTAAAGCTACCAGGGATCCACTTTGTTGCTATGTCGCCGGCATCAAAACTATCCAAAAATAATAATGCCATCTACACTACCTCCATTCCACCCTCAAGATTACTTATTTCAGACGACGTCCAGGGGAGTGATGTCACCGGACTGTTTTCATACATATCAGAATAGGTCTGCGCACTTGTCCCTAGAGACACTGGGGCACCGTAATACACAGATCCATTTGAACGTAGTGCAAATTTTATTGCCCTGGTCCCCGCTGTATTTTTTAAACTCATCACATTGCTCTGGATACCAAATATTTGATGGTACCCGTTTGGTAGGTTATCTAGCAAATATGTATCGCGTTGACCAGATGTAGATGAGCCTACATAATCAGCCGTGCTATACGGTAGCTCATCGACAAGTTGATAATTGTCAACCTGATTACCGTCCGAGCCGGTGAACTGCGAGCTTGAACCATTACCATTCGGAGTTAATGTGTGAACTTGCACCGCACCTAAAAATGTAACATTATTCGTACCTATCGAATTAAGCGCATACATATTATCGATCCGGTTGTTCGATGAGCCATTATCGATCCGAATAGCGTCTATAAGCGTACTAGTACCGCCGTTTTTAGTATCGCCAGTAAAATCAATTTCATTTGTCGATGCGCCATTTAGGCGAACTTTTATGGTACCCCCCGAATCAGCCACAGTTGCTTGCATTTCTATGTAGTACCATGTACCCGCGCTTAACACTGTGGTGCCGGTTGCAAGTATTGTCCCACCCCTCCTAATTTCAAGGAGACCCGAAGAGTTATTGCGCATTACATTCGCATGCAATATTGTCCCGCCATCGGCCATAAAATATACAGTTATTCTACTCGCGCTTACTACAGGCTGATAAGCCAAACCTACTGTTACCTGCGCTGATGGAGTAATTGGACGATAGATATCGGCAGAGGAGCTTAGCTCGACAGAGCGGCCCGAACCATAGGGCGTTATAGTGCTAGAGGTAACAATAGACGATGAAGCTGCACTCCACTTAACTAACACGTCCCCAGCATCGAACCCGTCCATGAATAATAACGCCACGTTATAGCACCTCTACTTGCACGGTAAGACTACTGCCCGCTACAGTACTTCCCGTTTGATCAATATCAACGGTTAAGTAGGAACCATCTGCCACTGTTGTTATATCCATGTTCGTTACCTTGCCCGAGGTGTTCGTAGAAGCAGCAATAGTAGGGCGGTTCGCCTGGTTAGTAAAAATTGTCGTACCATTAACGTTTACGTCTATTAAAATCGAAGCGCCAGTTGGTGCGGTACCCACACTAGCCCGTACACCCTGAATCGTCCAGGAAGAACCCGAATCATTGTAAAGTCGGTGTGTGCCGCCCGCCGCCGACAGAGTACCTGTGTTCGAGAAAACATGCGTACGGGTAACAGTAGTACTCGGTAATTGGCCAGATGGCACTTTACCGCCCGAATCTAGCGACGCATACCCATTCGCTACCCCTTTATTGGCGGTCGCTTCTTTTGAGGCTAAATCTGAAACTAAGTTAGCAACGGCAGACTCCGGAAACGCACCAGACGGCACAACCGGCGCTACGGTAAACGTTTTGGTGCCTCCAATGCTTTGGCTAGATGTAAGGTCGACAAAATTTTGTGTAGTAGACCCTGTACCTCCTTGGTCTACAGGCAGGGCACTTATTAGGTGTGTCGCAACAACAGTGGGCGCCGCGGCAGTTCCACCTAGGTCGTTCGTTAGTTGTACTGCACCCTTGGTACTCCCTGACGCATCGGGCGCAGTTGAAGATGTGGCCGCAATAGTAACATCCACCTTATTCCCAGGCGAATCATCTGCTGTGGTTATAGTGACATTGCTGCCTTCTATAAAATTAATGCGTTTGCGCGTGCCACTTAGAGTATCAGCTCGTGCAACCTCGATCTTTTGTACAGAAACATCATTAGTGATAGCGCCGTTGACCGCCGAGCTTTTAAGAGCGCCATCATTTTCGTGGGATTGCGAAAGAAAGTCATTAAGCACAACACCCCAGGTATTTTCATCGGCACCTATTGTTGGTAGTCTGCTCATACATTTACTTCATTTGTTAGACCTATCTCATAAAACAGGTAATAATCATGACAGCTAGGTCTTACTGCTATTACTAATAATTATAAGGTAATGGTTATAAAATGTAGTAACTTTATTTAAGTAAATGATGCCAAAAGTTAAATAACTATCATTTTATAGAGGCCAGTTCTACAAGGTTAGCCTAAACCAACAGCTACTTACCGCGTCGCTCCAGCGACTGTTGCACAGCAGATGTAATACCGTCTAAAAAAGGTACAAATTGCAACGCAGAGAGTACCCAAAGCAGCAATGCAACGATCAAGGTGCCGCCAATAACGCTCCCGGCACCAAAAAATAGGCCACGCCAAAAGTTCATTACATAAAGCTGGTTGCGATGCTTGTAGTAATCGTCGAACAAATCCTCTAGGACCGCACGCGGCGCTCCTTTTATTTGAGAATCTTTTATATCTTTGGCGATTTTTTTAACGCCCATTAACCTACTCGTTTAATGCTTTCTGGCTTCTTCTTTGGCACGACGCTTAGTGTCTTCGGTTGCCTCTTCGGTGCGGCCTCGGAGTTCGTCGGCTTTGTGCTTTGCGTTGCTTGCAAGTGCTTCTGCTTTCTCTTTAAGGTCTTCGGCGCGGTCTTTGGCGTCACCAACAACTTTATCGGTACGCTTTTTTAGCTCCTCGGCCTTACGTGAGGCATCTTTTTTGGCAGCCTCTGCCTTTGTTTTTAGTTCGGCGCGAGTATCTTTACCGCTTTTAGGCGCAGTAAGCAGTCCAGTAACAACACCGGCTACTGCCCCAATAATCAAACCAAGGCCAAATCGCTTTTTAGACATATTTATTTCTCCTTTTCGTCTTTATTACGGCGCTTCATAAATCCTTGCAGTGTCTCCATAACAAAACGCGAAATCATAGCAGGCGCAGCAGTCTTGCCAATAAGGGACGCGATGTTTTCAAAATGCGACACAGTGCGTTGGGCAGCCTCTGTTACCGCTTTAATGCGCTTGGCAATAATTATCAGGTAAACAACTAGGACAATAGCTAGCAGTAAAAATATACCCAGAGCTGTCGATAAAAACACAACTAGTATTTCAGTAGACGTCATAAGAAATCCGGTTCCTGTTTATTTATTTTTAGTATAACAGAAACACTAAGGATACAAAGCTTACGGTTTTGAGCCTTTAAATAATCGGGTGACTCCAAGCAGAACCACCGAACCAACAACGGCTACAAACAAGCTCCATAAATTGAAACCTGTCACGTCGGAGCCGCCAATAAGGCTAAACAAGAAACCACCAAGTAACCCGCCGATTATTCCTACTGCAATGTTTGCGCCAAGCCCCATAGATTCATCGCGGCCAGTCAAAATAGAAGCAATCCAACCTGCAATGCCGCCTAAAACGATCCAACCAAATATCCCCATATTCCCCCTTTGCCTTTATGTTTATATGATACACTCAGGCTTCGTATAGAATAGGAGATTTCTTACAAGTTTTAACTATTCGCAAATGGCCTTTTTAAGATGCTCACGGAACGCCTCGCCGATGTCCTCGCGGCGAAGGGCAAAATCTACTACTGTCTTCATGTACTCTAGCTTATCGCCGGCGTCATAGTAACGCCCGTTAGTGATTTCGGCAGCAATCAATCGTTTGCCGTCATCCAACATTATTTTTAGCGCATCGTTATAATATAACTCTGCGCCCTCTTCCATGCTGTTTTGGGCTTTGTGCAGATAGCTAAAAATGTCTGGTGTAAGCAAAAAACCGCTCACAGTTGCCAGGTTGGATGGCGCTTTGTCTTTGCCTGGCTTTTCTATAACAGCCGTGCAGTCAATGACACCTGGCTCTAGCTGGGTGCCGGCTGCGAAACCATAGCGCGCATAATCAGCATCTGATTTTGCTTGGATACCTGCAAGCACCGGCGCGTTGTACTTGGCATACAGATCTATAATTTGCTGGAACCGTGATGGTGTGGCGTCGATAAAATCGTCGCTCCAGGTGTAAATAAATGGTTCATCGCCTATCAAGTGCTCTACATTCAACAATGGCGTACCGTTGCCATAGGGCCCTTTTTGGCGCACGTATACAAAATTTGCCATTTGGGACACCTGATCCACCATTTTAAGCAATGGTTCTTTTTTAGGCCCGCCCATTTTTAGGTTGGCCACTAAGTCGGCAGTTGGTGCGTCAAAATGGTCTTCTATGGCCCGCTTGGCTTGGCCGGTCACAATAATGATGTCTTTGATTCCGACAGACACGAGTTCTTCTACCACATGCTGGATAATTGGTTTGTCTACCAATGGCAGCATCTCTTTAGGCATTGCTTTGGTCTGAGGCAAAAAACGAGTTCCGAAGCCAGCGGCAGCTATGACGGCCTTTGTTGGTAATTTGGTCATTTGTATATACTCCCTTTCTTTCGGAATGTGCTTACTGCACCCCGAGTTGTTTACGAATTATCTCGCTTAATTTGGCGGGGTTCGCCTTGCCTTTACTAGCCTTCATGGCCTGGCCCACCAAAAAACCAATCGCTTTCATTTCTCCTTTTATTACATCTTGCACCGCTTTCTGGTTTGCAGGTTCAGCTAGTACACCCGTAATGATTGCGTCTATGGCTTCTAGGTTATTTTCTTGTACAAAGCCTAATTCCTCGGCGAAATTTTTTACATTTGCGTCAGGCTTATGGCGGAGCGCGGCAAGCAGCGCATCGGCATTATTGGAATTTAGCTCGCCCGCTTTGCGCATTGCAAACACCTGTGCAAAGGCCTGTGCACTGGCTAACTTGCCGGCGTCTTTGCCTTCTTTTACAACAGATTCTACGTACGCAACATCGCGGTTTGCAATGTAGTTTGCAGCGAATACGGCGGCTTTAGGGTCATCTTGCGAAAGCACGGTCTGTACATACGTGGTACCGGTTAGGGCATCCCGTAAAATAAGGGTTTCGGCCGTTTTTTGGTCGATACCCTTGGCCTGGATTTCGGCCCTCAGCTCTGGGGGCAATTTAGGCATGTCCGCTTTAATACTTTCTATTTGGGCGGGAGTAAGTTCAACCGGGGGCACATCGGGTTCCGGAAAATACCTATAATCTTGTGCGTCTTCCTTGCTGCGCTGCGAAGTAGTCTTTTGTTTGGCTTCGTTCCAACCCCGTGTTTCTTGCACGACTTGTTCGCCTTTTTCGAGCAACTCAATCTGCCGCGAAATCTCGTATTCAACAGCCCGTTCGACTGCGCGGAACGAGTTAAGGTTCTTGGTTTCTGTGCGTGTGCCCAGTGTAGCTGCACCTTTTTTAGCCACCGACACATTTACATCAAAACGCATGTTACCACGCGACAGGTCACCGAGTGTGACTCCGGCGTATTTCATGAGCAAATACAGCTCTTGCGCGTACGATTTTGCTTGCAGTGCACTGTGCATATCTGGCTGGCTCACAATTTCGAGCAACGGCGTGCCTGCACGGTTAAAATCAACCAATGAATAGTCAGCCCCCGCTGGATGCGTTGACTTGCCGGCGTCTTCTTCTAGGTGGGCGTGGTGGATCCGTACTTTGAGTAAATCGTCACCCACCGGCACGCTAATCTCGCCAGCAAGCACAATTGGCCGGTCGAGCTGGGTGATCTGATAGCCTTTTGGTAAATCGGGATAAAAATAATGCTTGCGGTCAAAACTACTCACCAGGGCAATCTGGGCATTCATAGCAAGCCCAGCGCGCACTGCTAAATCTAAGGCTTTTTTGTTAAGGACCGGCAGAGTTCCTGGCAGGCCAAAACAAAGTGGCGAGGTGACACTGTTTGGTGCTTTGTCTCGATCGTCGTTATCTACACCAGCAAACAGTTTAGTCTTAGTATTAAACTGAACATGGCATTCGATACCGATTGTTGGTTCATACGTGGCGGCTACTTCTTTACTAACCATTACATCGCTCCCAAATCTCTTAGGCCCGCCCTAAAACCACGCAAAGCTTGGTCGACTGAATACGCATTAAGCGGTACATTTTGTTCGTGCGCTAGGCGGTTACGGAGTTTGTGTGCTTCCCACACGGCATTATTGTTCATAAAACTACCACGGGCGTTTTTAAGACGGTCGCCCATTGTTTGGCCCGGGATCCCCCGATTTTTAAGCGCATGGTCGAGCAGTTTGTCTGCTTCAAAAATAGCTAACTGCCACCCTGCACTGCCCTGCGACTTAAACGACTCAATCTTTTGCCATTGCTTTTTAAAGTATTCGTGGTCCAAACCGCTCCGGCGCTTGTTAAGCCCCCCGATGAGTGCAAAAAGCACCACAGCAACAATAAGTACAACGGCGAGCATGACTAATGGCAGGTTATCCACGAACAGGTCCTTTCTCTAGTTGTTCGGCTACATCAAATAAAAGGCTGTCGCTTTTTTGAGCGCCAATAAGCTGTAGGCCGATTGGTAATTTCTTAGCATCTTCGCCCGCAGGCACGCTAAACGCGGGTAGTCCGGCTAGGCTTGCGGCCACCGTCATAACATCTGCTAAATACATTTGGAGCGGGTCAGCTGTGTGCTCGCCTAGCTTAAAGGCTGTCGTAGGCGCAACCGGGCCAATCAGCACATCGTACCCTTCGTTAAAAACGGCCGCAAACTCGTTAATAAGTTTAGTCCGCACGGTTTGCGCCTTGCGGTAGTAGGCATCTATGAAACCACTGCTTAGCACGTACGTGCCTATTAAAATCCGGCGCTTGTTCTCGGCATTAAAACCTTGGTCGCGGGTTTTTCCATAAATATCTTGTAGGTCTTTTGCGTCGCTCGCGCTAAAGCCAAACTTTATGCCGTCGTACCTACCGAGGTTGCTACTGATTTCTGCCGGCACAACAATATAATAAATTGCGAGCGCAGCCTCTACCGTAGGAACGCTTACGTCTTCTACGGTGTGGCCGAGTGCACGAAGTTCTTCTGCCTTTTTGATTACTGCTTCTTTTACCTCTGGCTGAACGGCGTCGGTCATGTATTCTTTAATGATACCAATTTTTAGAGGTTCGCCGTGTGCCACCGCCGGCAAGCCCTTGCCAGGGAGCGTGGTGCTGTCTAGCGGATCCTGGCCAGCAATTATATGTGTAACTTGCCGCGCGTCTTCAACGCAGCTTGCCAATGGGCCAATTACATCTGTACTGCTCGCCATGGCGACTACTCCAAACCGAGAGACCGTGCCGTATGTAGGCTTAATACCCACCACGCCGCAAAAACTCGCAGGCTGGCGGATAGATCCACCTGTGTCACTGCCCAACGCAAAAGGTACAATCCCGAGCGCAACCACCGCGGCAGAGCCACCCGAGCTACCGCCAGGCACCCGTGTCGCATCGTGCGGGTTCTTTGTGGCGCCAAAATCGCTATTTTCTGTACTGCCACCATGCGCAAATGCATCTAGGTTAGCTTTTGCCACCACGATAGCACCCTCGGCCTCGAGCTTCTGCACGGCAGTCGACTGATACGGAGCCTCAAACCCTCTTAAAATGTTACTTGCGGCAGTTGTTTCGCCACCAAACACCAAAAAATTATCTTTTACAATAAATGGTACGCCGGCTAGCTCGCCTACAGGTTCACCTGCCTTTATTTTGGCATCGATAATATCTGCGCGTGCAAGCGCCGCATCCGTAAGTACACTTAAGGTAGCGTTGTATTCTTTTGCGTCGGCGATTTTTTGCAACGTTTCTTCTATAACAGCGCGGACTGTGCGACCTTTAGCAATCTGGGCTTTAATATCAGCAATCGTAATCATAGTACCTTCGGAACCTCAATGTAGCCGCCAGCGTGAGTATGTGGTGCGTTTTTTAAGAGTGAATCGCGCGAGGTGCCATAGTTAATAATTGCGTCATCGCGCGATACATTCTTTAAGCCTGTTACCTGGTAGGTGGGCTCGAGGCCGGTTGTATCAATGGCCTCGAGCTTTTGCACATACCCTAAAATCGTCCCAAGCTCTTTAGTAAGTTGAGTTGCCTCTTGATCAGTTATGGCAATTTTGGCCAACGACGCCACGTATCTGACGTCTTTAAGAGTAATGTCGTTCATTGCCTTTCGAGTATACCAAAGAGTGGTTATATTTAGCAGCTAATAGTTGTTGAGAATATCTTTAAGCTCTTCTGCAGATGGTGCGCCTTGTTGTGGCATATTCTGCAAGAAGTCGTCGCCACCGCCACCGGCACCAGGCATAGTTGGCACTGTGGAGCCAGGGTAACCGCCAGGGTTCTCAATGGTCTCGGGTTTCTTATGGAATGTAATGACTGAACCAACAAACAGGGCAACTGCCAAAAGAAGGCCAAGAACAGCTACGCCTAGATCATACATTTTGCCCATGTCTTTACCTTTTGCAAGCTTAAAGAGGTAGAATGCTGAACAGCTTACAATGATTGTCACGCCGACCAAAGGCAAGAATTCGTTAATGTACACTTGGCCCACATTTACATTCTCGACGCCAATCAAAGCGAGCGAGGTGAGCACAATAGTCAATAGCTGAACAACCAGGCCAACCTTAATAGCAACCAATACGCCTAAAGTAGTGTAAATCGGAGCCTTGTACGCAATCCTACTGGTATATTCAGGACGTTTTGCAATTTCGGCACGAGTACGGCGGCCGAGCAACGCCATAAGAGGTACAAGCACAACTAGCGCTGCGACCATACCAACAGCCATTGTCGCCTCTAGCCAAGGAATGTTTGAACCCATAATTGGACTTGCTGCGCCCATAGCAAGCGGCGAAGCCATAGAAGACCCGCCAGACCACAAGCTAATAAGTGATAGCGAGCCAGTCGCAATCAAAAGAGTCACTACCAACACAAGAAGCATGTAGCCGATGTGCTCGAGCGTTAAAAAGGTTGCCCCGTTCAGCTCGCGCTTAAAAAACGAGCCTCCTGCCGATACCGGCGCTGTCTTTACTATTTTATCTTCTGCCATATTGTTCCCTCTCTGTTAACTTTTTTAAGTATACCACTAGTAGTTGTACATGTCGTAATAAGGGTCGCTGCTGTATGGATCGCTGTATGGATCCGACATAGGCGCCTGGATTGGTGGTGTTTTCTTGGTTGGTTCACTCGTTTTACCTTGGGCAACCGACGACCACGCGTATGTTATGCCTGCGAGTAAAACGGTAGCTACTGCGACTCCCCACAGACATAGGCGAATGTGTTTGCGGCGCTCAGGCTTCGCCATGACAACGAACATACCAAGCAAGGTTAGTACAGTCCAAAGCACAGCCGGTAAGCTGGTGCTTATAAGTACATGCCCAACCGAACCTGAATTAGTAATAGCCGCTGCGATTGGCACGTATATTGCAACCGCCAGGGTAATGATTGCTTGTAGGCCACTCAAAACCAGCCAAAAGCTCCTAAAACCTTGCGCTCCACCTCGTGGCATTTCGCCCTTATAGGTAGTAGTGAGTTCACCGTTAGTACGGCTCCATAAAACGGCCGTTACTGGCATAGAGATTAACGACAAAATTGCCACCCATAGCACCACGAGCGATGTCGGGAAAAAGCTCTCTGATCCGCCGCTTGCCATTAAACCAGTGAGCACGCTCACGAGCCACATAAGGCTCCCGAGCACAATGGTGAGGCCGATCAAAAATATACTGTATTCGGCAACAAATGCATTGCTTGTGCGCGCAAGATTTAACTTAAACTTGGAACCTGCAGGTGTTTGCGGCGAAACAGCTGGTTGGGTTTGGTCTGTATCCATAAAACCTTCCTTTTAATTGTTTTTATTATAAGCCTGATGGCCTAAAAAACACATCACTTTTTGCTTTTTAGTTCGGCAATGAGGTCGCGCAGCTCCGCCGCGGTTTCAAACTGAAGGTTTGCGCTGGCAAGCTCCATCTCGGCGGTTAGGTCTTTTATAACGCGGGCGTATTCCTCTTTTGGAATCTTATTAATATCGCGCTTGACCATTTCAGCCTCTTTAGGAATGATCGCCCGCAAGCCCTCGTCTATTGCCTTTTTAACACCTGTTGGCACAATGTTGTGCTCTTTATTGTAGGCTTCTTGAATTGCACGCCGGCGCGTGGTCTCATCGAGCGTAAGCTGCATGCTTTTTGTAACCGAATCTGCATACATTATTACGCGCCCTTCTTGGTGGCGGGCTGCACGGCCCACAGTTTGGATAAGCGCGCTTGCTGAACGCAAAAATCCTTCTTTATCGGCATCCATGATTGCTACTAAGCTTACTTCTGGCAAATCTAGACCTTCCCGCAACAGGTTAATGCCTACCAATACGTCGTACACACCTAGCCGCAGATCGCGCAGAATGTCGGTACGATCCAGCGTATCGACATCTGAATGCAAATACGCAGTCTTAATGTTTAGGTCTGTAAGATACTCTGTAAGGTCTTCTGCCATGCGCTTAGTGAGCGTGGTTACAAGCACGCGCTGGTTCTTTTTTGTGGTCTCGCGGATCTCGGCAATTAGGTCGTCTACCTGGCCTCCAGTTGGCCGGATTTCTATAGGCGGATCGAGCAGCCCAGTGGGGCGGATCACCTGTTGGGCAGGGGCGGGGCTGCGGCTTAGCTCGTACTCGCCAGGGGTAGCGCTGACATAAATTACTTGGTTTACGTGGCGCTCGAATTCGGTAAATGTAAGCGGCCGGTTGTCGAGCGCGCTTGGCAAACGAAAACCATGCTCCACTAAAATTTCTTTACGGGCGCGGTCGCCGTTGTACATGCCGCGTACTTGCGGCAAAGTCATGTGTGATTCGTCTACAAAAAGCAAAAAATCGTCCGGAAAATAGTCGAGCAGAGTTGCGGGCTGTTCGCCAGGCTGACGGTTAGTGAGGTACCGGCTGTAGTTTTCGATACCTTTTACAAAACCGGTTTCTTCGAGCATTTCTAGGTCGAACTTAGTGCGTTGTCCAAGACGCTGTGCCTCTAGCAGCTTATTGTTTTGCTCGAACCATTTTACGCGCTGTTCGGACTCCTCGCGGATTTTCTCTATTGCTTGGGCTAGTTTTTCGCGCGGCGTTACATAGTGCGAGCCAGGGAAAACCGTTACGACGTCCATGTCTTTTAAGATCTCACCGGTAAGGGGGTCTATGTGGGTGATACGCTCTACTTCGTCGCCAAAAAATTCTACGCGGTAAGCAGTTTCGGAACCGGCCGGAAAAATATCTACCACATCGCCGCGCACGCGGAAAGTACTGCGGTGAAAGTCTATATCGTTGCGCTGGTATTGGATATCACTCAGCCACCGCAAAAGCTTATCTTGCTGGCGGCGTTCGCCCTTTTTAATGGTGATTGCCATCTGGCCGTAATCATCTACCGAGCCAATACCGTAAATGCAGCTCACACTGGCAACAATGATTGTATCGCGGTTGGTAAGCAGCGAGCTGGTTGCGGCATGGCGAAGGCGGTCGATTTCTTCGTTGATTTTACTGTCTTTTTCTATATATACGTCAGAGCTGGCGATGTAGGCTTCTGGTTGGTAGTAATCGAAATAGCTAACAAAGTAATGCACTTGTGCATCAGGAAAAAACTGCTTGAACTCACTATAAAGCTGCGCTGCAAGGGTTTTGTTGTGGCACAACACTAATGTAGGCACTTGCCGCTTGGCAATGATATTTGCCATGGTGAATGTCTTGCCAGATCCTGTTACACCAAGCAATGTCTGTTCGCGCTCACCTTTGTCTAGCCCATCTACTAGCTGCGCAATTGCAGTGGGCTGGTCGCCAGTTGGTTCATATTTGGTAACTAATTTAAATTGGGACATCTTTTTAATTGTAGCAGAGTTCGGGTAACCAATAATGAGACCGGCATCTTTGTGGGGAGTATTGACATTTTGTTTAAATGTAGTATGGTGGGTACACCATCCATCGATTGTTTGGAGTTGCTCGTGAGCAGGGAAAACAGCGCCGAACTGGCTACTGTCGCAGGGCCGGTCATCGGGCAGGTCAACAAGGACGCCACAGCAAAAACCCGCAAGACACGGATCCGCAGAACACTGATCTGCATCGTCCTCGTGGCTGTCGTGGCCATCCTCACGTACATGGTCAAGATCGCGATCGACGCCGAGAACAACGCGAAGGCCAGCAAGATCGCTGCCGTGCAGAAGTTCGGCGATGACCGCGGCTGGAAGCACACTGGGCTGTGGGACATCAACAGCGACAACACCGTGATCGGCCAGGTTTCCCTGGGCAGGTGCGTCTACGACGTCAGAGCCCAGGCCGACCGGCCGGCCGAACTGCAAGTGACTCTGACCTCCAGCGAAAGCCCCCAGAGCCAGGCCTTCTGGACGTTCCAGATCGCCAAGCTGACCGCAGACGACGTGAAGGCCAGAGCCGACGATTACGGCGTGACTCGCTGCTTCTACGCCAAGAAGCCCAAGTCCTGACCATCGTGGTGGCAGGGCGGCGTCGTACCCTCGACGCCGCCCGCACCCTCAAGTATAGTCGCCAAGCCAGGCGATTTTTTGTTACCCGCGCGGCGCTTTTTTAGGGCGTTTCTCGAGACTTTCTATATCTTTCTTGAAATCGCCGTATTCTTTATCTAGAAAGGCAACAACCTGTTTCACTATGCGTTCGGGGTCGGTGTCGTAAATTATCTTGGTACCTGCGGGCGAGGGTAAACGGTCCATAATTGTTGGTATAAAATCGGCTAACCCGCCACTACCCAGCAGTACCGCGCAAAACTTGTGGCTTTCTATTGCCGTAGCAAATTCGTGAAGGCTGCCCATGCGTCCACCAACTGTTATTAATGCATCGCTGGAGCGGACCAAATACACATCGCGGCCAACGTAATCCATATTTGTAAAGTTAATGTAATCGAACTCTTTTACCGGCAGCCGGTATGATTTTATATGCTCGCGGATTGTAGACGCAGGCGAAAACCCAATAGATAACCCACCGTTGTCTTTTGCACCTCGTGCTGCGTACTGCGGCAAGCCAACCGTTGCGCCAGTTGTTAAGGTGTGGCCACTTTTAGCAATCGCAGCACCCAGGGCATACGCAAGCAGACTAGAAGTCTCTACAGTTTCACCGGCCGCTGCGCCGGAAACGCATATCTGGTATTTGCTCATGCTTATACTATACTTTACTGAGTCTTTCGGGGGCAATCATATCGTTGTCGAGCTGTTTTAAAATTTGGTCTTGCAGGGTTTTTTGCCCCATGTAACGCATAAAAATTTCGTTCCACAGGCTTTCTCTAAAATGATAGATTGTGCGCTGTTCGTACGGGGTGTCGTTGCAGTAGCTGGCGGCGACATCCATCATGTTGAACGGCAGGGGGCGGTTTTCGAACATTAACCCAACATAATCAAGGTCGCGCCAAAACCCTAGTTCTGGGTCGATTTTATACAGTACTTCTTCGGCCCGACGCCAGTGCAGATCTTCGGGTTGAACGTGAGGTTCAAAGATTTCTGGGTGAGGCTCGTTTTCTAGCTTGCCAAAGTAGCGTTGGATAACGCGCCAATGTATGTGATTGCCAGCCATGATTGGCCCTAGGTCGGGGTCGGCAATTAAGGTATTGGCGAGCACTTCGCCAAAATTCTTTTTGACCTGTTGCAACTTAAAGAAGGCGCTATATAAACGGATTTCATTGATGTAATGGAACAATAGCGACATTGCCCAAATAGTTATACCTGGCAACGTTTTTGCTTTAACCGGCAACATTAAAATAACGCCTAATTCTTTTAGGTGGGTTATGTTGTGACGTTTTTTATGAATAAAACTTTCGGCAATGTCGCCCCAGCGTTCGTGTGGCATGATTACGATTTCGATCTGTCTAATTTCAAAATCGCTGGGCTTGAGTTTTTTGTAAGCTTGGTTGAAGGCGTTCAGCCAATCTGGTGCTTCGGCAAAACGCAGCGCACCGTAAATTTCGGCTAAGTTTTCGCGTTTTAGCATGCTATCTACCGATCGGTACCCCAAGCGCTTCATGATATTTTTGGGCGGCATGGCACGAAGCATATCTTTTGCCACGCTTTTTTTAAGTACCCAACAGTCGCGGGGGGTTTTTACTTTTGCGGCAGCAGCTTTCATGAGCGGCAATAATTCTTGCACACTCATGTTGTAGCTGCCGCCGATGCTTTTCGCTAGGTGTGCATCGTGCTCTTTTACTTTGGCGTTGAGCGCGTGATACAACTCGGGTCCTGTAGTGTCTTTCTCGTCTAAGCCTAGAGCCCTCATGGCGGCCGTTGCTTTTTGGTGGATGTCGCCAACTAACTTAGCATCGGCACCAGGTTGGTGGCTCGCCTTTTCTAGTTGTTCGAGCGCAGTCGTAAATAAGGGCTCTTTTGCATCTAATAAATCACGAAGGAATGACATGACTTTATAGTAGCATAAGCTTTATTCGGCCTGCTATTGCGCAAAGACGCTTTTTATGATAAGATATTTTTATTCGCCCAAACCTGGGTGATGTGCCAAAGGAGTGATTAAAATGCCCAGTGCCATGTTGGAGCTTCAGAAGATGCTCCAAGAAAACTTCCAGAATCATGTCCTGGTAAAACAGGGTAACGACTGGAACGTATGGTTTACTGGCGAAGACTGGCAGAAAAGCGAGGCTGAAGTAGCTGAGCTCGACAGGCGGGAGAAGGAAGATCCCTTCGACTTCGTTGAGCGCTCCTTCAAAATCGCCCGTGTGGTAGCCGAGCCCGACGGTGCAATTAGCCGTTTCGACCTGGCCTACCACAACGAAGCGCAGCGTTCGTCCCTGACGGTCATACCTGGCCTAAAGGCGTTCCTGCGAGCGCTCGAACTGGTGTGGGCTTTTACGCCCGCCGACGACGCCGACGTTAACGTGCGCTTTGGGTGCATGGTTGACGCAGTGGTACTCGCGTATGATCCGAGACACTACTGGAGCGGCGAGCGCTATCCTGTACGCGTGGGGCGTTTTACGCACGACCCCAAGCGTGACGTGCTCACGCACCGCGTATAAGGATTAACCTGCCAGATTCAAAGCCGTAACTCGCTTGAGCATTACCTCTGATAGGCGTTTTCTGGTTGGAGCATGACTTGATAGACCTATGCATCACCACTGGCTGCTTTACGCTGCGTACGAGCTTTTTGAGTTGTATTTTCACGAATACCGCAAGAGTTCACGCCTGGCGTGAGCACTTTGCGGGGCGCCTACACCAGGCGCCTCTTTCATTTTATAGATCTTCTATTTTAAGCGGCATGTCATGCAGTGGGGCGCCTTTGTGTAAAATGCCGACTGTTGCGCCAATGTGCTGCACAACAGAGGTAGAGTTAGCGCTCGCAAATGTCACTGCGTCTGCCAGGCTTTTGCCCTGGGCGTACATTGCTACAAATCCAGAGCCAAAGGCGTCACCTGCACCGAGCCGGCTCACCACTTTTACGTCTTTATACATGCCTGCAACTACCAGTTGCTTGCCATCGGTCGCCCACGCGCCTTTTGGCCCATCAGACAGTACGACCGTTTCTGTGATATTCGCAGCGCGACGGATAAGCTCTTCGTTGGTTTTGCCGTCTACAATTTGCTGCATTTCTTCTTTGTTCATAAGTAGCACAGAAACATCGTCGAGCAGCGTGCGTAATTTATCGCGCTCGGCAAGCTCACGGCCAGAAGGGTTAATGGCAACTTTGGTGCCATTTTTGGCAGCGATTGTAATGATCTTTTCGAGCAGGCGCATCGAATCTACAGAAGACACGTACAGCCAGTCAGCCTCCGCGACGGCTTCTAGCGTAATATCTGAACCGTCGGCGCGCAGCTTGGAGCCATGGTAGGTTAAAATGGTCCGTTCGCCACCTGGAGCCAAAAGCACGGTGCTGTAGCTTGTGCGGTACGCCGGCGACTGCCGCACATATTGGCTATTAATACCCTCTTGGTCGAGTGTTTGCAGCACAACTTCGCCCGCTGGTTCAGTGCCCACAACGCCCATAAAATAACTGTGTAAACCTTGGCGTGCAAAGGTGGTCGCCGCGTTGAGAGCATTGCCACCAGTTGCAAACACAATGTCTTGCAAACTTAGTTTTGCGCCGAGTGGCAGGTGTTCGTACTCCACGCCCTTATCCCGCACAGGCTCGAACGCTGAGCCACCAAGCAAAAAAACATCTTGCGTGGCTTTGCCAATCGAAAGCACCTTTATGTTCTTTGCCATTACACAACTGCCTTGCCAGCCGAACCGAATGTTTCGATTTTTTCTTCTACCACATCTTGGACTGCCTGGTACACGGTGGGCATAAGTTTTACCACGGCATACTCGTGAGGGTTGTCAGCCAGAACCTTTTCTAGCGTAGTGCGGAATGTATACCGCATATCAGAATTTATATTAATTTTGCTCACGCCAATTTTGGCCGCTTCCTTAAAATAGTGGCCAGGGGTGCCGCTACCGCCATGCAAGCTTATTTGGCACTGCAGGACATCACGGATTTGCTGCAAGAGCTCTAGGTCGAGTTGTTTAGGCACCGGATACTTGCCATGCAAGTTGCCAACGGCAACCGCAAAGGTATCTATGCCCGTGGCATCTACAAACTGCTTAGCACTTTGGGGTGTGCTAAAGGTTTTCTTTATTTCTTCGTAGTCGATTTTTTCTTCGTGCAGGTTAGAACTACCGCCAAAATAGTGCGGCTCGCTCTCTACTTGGGCGCCGGTGAATTTTGCATACTCAACGACCTCGCGGGTCGCATCAATAATATGTTGGTCGGTGGCATTGTGTTCTGCCTGGCTTACATCTATATGGATAAACTCAAAACCGGCGTCAACCGCCCGCTTGGCATCTTCAACGCTAGGGCTATGGTCTAGGTTTATATACATCTCTATACCATATTCGCGTTTGTAGTTGTCTACCATGTCGCGGATGTTGTCGAGGCCGATCGCCTTTACCTCACCGTCACTTACTTCTACTAAAACTGGCGCGTGCTGGCTTTGCGCGCCACGGCATACCGCAATAAGTGTTTCTTGGTTGTCTATATTAAATGCCCCGACCGCAAAATGTTGCTGCCGGCTGCGCTGCATTAGATGGCGCGCCCGAATGCAATTGTCCCTTATTTGCCTAATTGTTAAGCCCATGTCTTGCCCCTTATTTTTCTGTTTTTACTATAAAACTACCCACTTGTGTAGAAAACTCGGCTTTTTTAGATTCCCACGCATCTTGCTGACACCAAAAACCTGCTATCGCCACAGACTGTCCGAATCGTTTGTAGGCGACCAATTGCTTTTGCGCCTTATACGGTACGCCAGGGGTGTTGACTGTTTGGTCGGCGACGATTGTCTTGAATGTGTAGGTTTGTTGCTGGTTTTCGTCTTTTATTTTTATGTCATCACTATCTTGGGTCGAGGTTGTCGTTGTGCCATAAGCCTGGTTTAGCTTAGTGAACTCTACCGCGCTGTCTTTAAGAGGCACACCTGCCTGGATAGGTGCAGCATGGGTTACAAATCCACATCCATGCGCGCCGTCATAGTAATACGTGGTGTTGCCAGACGTTGTGTTCTGATCGCGCTTTGTAAAACCCGCTAAATCCACGGGCACAAAGCTTACCTTTTTTACCGAATCTGTGCCATCGCCAATTGGCACCGTAAAAATGGTACTGCCTGCCGGCTTAGTAACCAACCACACACCAACACCCACAGCAACTACCAAAAATATTGCAGACAAAATAAGGATAACCACGAGCGGCTTGTGGCCTCGGACAGTCTGCGGTGAATCTTGGTTGCCTTGCATGTAGAGCCCCTTTTTAGCGATGGTACTGAGGCGTGTGCGAGATCCACTCGTGCGCCTGGGTTGCGATGTGCTCGCCAGTCAACCCAAAGTGATCGAGCAGCTGGTTTGGGTCGCCAGACTCACCAAAACGGTCGTACATACCTAGGCGTAAGACCGGCATTGGGAGCTGTTCGGAGAGTAGTTCTGAGATAGCACCGCCAAAACCCCCTGCAACCTGGGCTTCTTCTACGGTAATAACGCGGCCGCTTTTATGGGCGCTGTATAAAATTGTTTCTACATCGAGCGGTTTAATTGTTGGCACATGCACTACTTGTACGCTTACATTTGATAGCGCGAGTAATTTTGCCGCCACAAGCGCCTGGTACGTCATGGTGCCGGTTGCCATGATTGTGAGGTCTGTACCCTCATGCAGTACGTAGGCCTTGCCAATCTCGAATGGCGCATCGGCAGTGGTAAATACCGGTGAATCAGCACGCGACAAACGCAAATAGCTTGGTTTGTTGTTAGTGGCGATTGCAAGCGTAGCTTTTTCTGCCTCTACGCTGTCACCAGGGGCAACCACAATCATGTTGGGCAGCGAACGCATAAGCGCAATATCTTCTAGCATTTGATGCGTTGCACCGTCTGGCCCAACGCTTACGCCTGCATGGGAGCCTACTACTTTTACTGGCCGGTCATTCAAACATATGGTCGTGCGGATTTGCTCCCAACATCGGCCAGGGCAAAATGCTGCATAGCTACTTACAAACGGGACTTTCCCCATAGCAGCCATACCGCTGCCCACGGTCACTAAGTTTTGCTCGGCGACACCAACATCAATAAACCGTTCGGGGAACGCTTCTGCAAAATGGGAAATCTGGGTCGATTCGGTTAAATCAGCGCAAATGGCAACTACGTCTGGGTTTTGCTGGCCTGCTTTTAATAAACCGCGGCCGAAACCTTTGCGGTTTGACTCTTGCTTAATGTCTGCGGCGCCAATGTTATCTACAATATGCATCACTCGTGCTCCCCGCTGATTTTGCCGTTTAAGCTGCGCAGCTTTTTAAGCGCATCTTTGGCTTCCTTGGCGTTATGCATCATGCCGTGCCAGTGGTAGTCGTATTCCATAAACGGCACGCCCTTGCCTGGGATTGTGTGGGCAATAATGACACTGGGACGCTCTACAACGGCGCGGGCCATGCTGCAGGCATCTATGATGCTTTCTATATTATGGCCGTCTATCTCTTGTACATGCCAGCCAAAGGCCTCCCATTTGTCACGCAAGTTCTCGAGCGGCATTATGGTTTCGGTATTGCCGTCTATTTGGATATTGTTACGGTCAACAATAGCGATTAAATTATGCAGTTTGTACTTGGCGGCGAACATCACGCCCTCCCAGTAGTTGCCTTCGTTCATTTCTCCGTCGCTGGTTATGCAATATACAAACCGGTGCTTGTCGCCATTTATTTGCAGTGCCTTGGCCATACCTGCCGATTGGCTTAAACCGCTACCCAATGGACCAGAGGTTGTCTCCATACCTGGCAATTTAAGGCGCTCTGGGTGGCCTTGTAGCCGGCTGCCGAGTTTGCGTAATGTCTTGAGCTCTGCCTTAGGAAAATACCCAGCGTGCGCCATGGTGACATACCGCACAGGAACGGTGTGGCCATTGCTTAAAATTAGGATGTCGCGATCTGGCAGGTCAGGGTTTTTAGGATCGTGGTTCAAGATATGAAAATACAGGGCGGTAAAAATATCTGCCAAGTCTAGCGGACCAGCTGTGTGGCCGCTGCCAGCCACTTCAAGCATTTTAATAATATCAATGCGAATTTCGTTGGCTTTGCTCTCTAGTTGTGGAATTGTAAGACGCATCATATTGGTTATGATTATACCAGCTTTTAGTCTTGGCTACGCGCGCCAAGTTCTTTTAATTGGTTGAAGGCCGCTTTAGGATCTTCGGCGCGCTGGATAAACCCGCCAGCGTTGAGAACATCGATACCGCCAAGCGCTAACTGGGCGGCGTTATCTGCGTTTACACCACCATCCCAGCCGATTTCGGCAGTCGGGTTAATTGCTTTAATTTGTGCGACCTTTTTTAGCAGGTCTAGGTCGGCCATGCCGCCAAAATGGCCAAGATCGCCACTAAAAATGAGCACGTGGTCGGCCTCGGCAATTATTTGGTGCGCAGCTTGCGGCGGAGTTTGCTGCAATAATGCAACACCGGTGCGGATTCCCAGCGCCCGCAACTGCAAAATCATACTAGTTAGATTGCCCTGGGATTCGGCGTGCACAATAACCAATTGCGGGTTCAGGCTTACGACCGTCTCTAGGTGTACCGTGGGATCTTTTAGCATGAGGTGCAAGTCGGCCACAATGCCTTCTGGCCAATAGGCCTGCACGGGATTAATCATTTTTACAGGCGAAAACTGGCCGTCGCTAAAATCTATATGGACTCGCTTAGCAAATGGAGCAACGCGAGCCATCTGCTCGCGGTAGGCGTGGGCGTCTGCAGCTGTAACGCAGGGGACAATTTGCGCCATTAGCCGTAGATCTCCTCTATTTCACGCAAACGGCGGACGTGGCGTTCGGCCTTAGAGAAGGGCGTTTTGAGCCAGAGGTCGATTATGTCGAACGCCTGTTGTTCGTTATCGTCAAAGACGCGCGCAGGCAGCGCCAGCACATTTGCATCGTTATCGTTGCGTGACATTTTGGCTTCGGTTTCGTCGGCCACCACCACAGCGCGGATACCACGCACGCGGTTGGCGGCGATTGCCATGCCTTGGCCTCCGCCGCATAGCAGGATCGCGCGGGGGTCGTCATCGGTACTGCCCAAAACTTTAGTAGCTGCTAAAAAGGCAAACTGGGGATAGTCGTCAGCGGGGTCGAGCACCGTATTGCCCACATCTTCTACTTTAAAACCGTTTTTAAGCAAATGCGCCTCTACCTTTTCTTTAAGGTGGAATCCAGCATGGTCAGAGCCAAGGAACACTATCATTTTTGCAGCGCCTTACCAACATCTGCAACCAACTCTACAAGGCGGTTGCTATAGCCCCATTCGTTATCGTACCAGGCAACTACGCGTAGCATGTTGCCGCCTACGACTGCCGTTAGTTTAAGGTCAACGATTGCCGAATGGCTGTTGCCTTTAAAATCGCTGCTTACCAGCTCTTCGTCGGTAACGGCTAAAATCCCTTGGTAATAAGGCTCTTTGGCTGCTTTTGTAAAGGCGGCATTTACTTCTTCTGCGGTGACATCGCGCTTAGTTATAAAGGTGGTGTCGGCCAAGCTAACAACAGGGGTGGGAACGCGAATGCTTAGCCCGCCAAACACTCCTTCGAGCGCAGGCAAGGCTTTTGCCGCTGCAATGCTCGCGCCTGTGGTTGTTGGCACAATATTTTCGGCGGCTGCACGTGCTTCGCGTAGGTCTTTTGCCGGTGCATCTTGCAAGCGCTGGCTTGCGGTGTAGCTGTGCACGGTGGTCATCATGGCTTTCTCTACGCCAAAATTGCTTTCTACGACTGCAGCGACCGGTGTAATACAGTTAGTTGTGCAACTCGCGTTGCTTATAACATCGGTGGCGTTTTCTATTTTGTCTTCGTTTACCCCGAGCACAATGGTATCGGCACCGCTCCCTTTGGCAGGGGCGCTAATGACCACTTTTTTTGCACCAGCTGGGTGGATATGCGCCTTGGCTTTTGCTGGATCGGTAAAAAAGCCGGTGCATTCAAGCACTACGTCTACGCCATGGGCACCCCAAGGGAGTGCTGCGGGGTCTTTTTCTGCTAATACTTTAATATGGACACCGTTAACAGTAATACCGGCTTCGTCGGAAGTAACACTATGTTGGTACGATCCGTATGAAGAGTCGTACTTTAGTAGATGGGCCAGCGTTTTTGTATCTGTTAGGTCATTTATGGCGACGATTTCAATATCGCTACGGTCGAACGCGATTTTAAACGCGCTCCGCCCTATCCGACCAAACCCGTTGATTGCAACCCGAGTTTTCACCCTTCACCCCCACTTCTTTCTTTAAGCGTTAGCTTTGTTCAGGTCTATTGTAGTAAAAGCGTGGCCGGTGCGCAATGTTCATTGAAAAAAACTTAGTTAGGTTTTAAAATTATTTCACACAGCAAAGTAAGGAGTCTAGTTGCGCATTCACACTGGCCCGATCCAAACGAATTCGGACCAACAGAATCAGCTCGACGCGTTTTGGCTCGCTGCCACCATGGAGAACGACGCGAAGATCCTCTTGGAGGTCAAGCGAGCAACACGGCTCGTCCCACGGTCGTTCACCCTACAGCTCAATGGGCGCACCGTTGCATGTACGTTGCAGCGGTTTGTGCTTGAAGAGCAGAACATCATCTTGGCGACTATTCCGCCAGTCGAAACCGAACGAGTATGGCCACGCGACATCCCCCAGCCTTGCGTGGTGATGTTCACTCGCATCGGAAGCGAACGCTGGCAAGCTGCAGAGTTTATCGTGAGGCTCACCGGCGGGCCACTCACCAAGATACAGCTACTCTCGCTCATGTTGGGCGAACCAACATCCCGATGAACAGGGAGCACAACAAGCACGGGTGACGGCCCGACCTTGCTGGCCCCTGCCGATGGAACTGCTGATGTAGCCGCGTGTCGCCGCCCGAAACCAACTCGGGCGGCGACTGCCCACTCTAATTTATTAGTGTTTATGGCTTAAACACACTTTTTAAAAAATTGCAAAGCGTACAATTTTATTTTATTATTTATTAGCAAATCGACCCCGCTTTGCAAAACCACGATGCTATAAGGACTTGTGTTGGACAAGCTGAGTGACAACACCGACTCCACTCCGTTGCACTTTCGGGTTGCGCCTCCGGAATACCTGAAGGTTGTGAAGATCGAAGAGGTCAAGTGGCCGGTAGACCAGACGGCGCTGCAAGCGGCGCAAAATGCGTTCGCCGACCACCTGAAAGAAATGGTCAACCCCATCGGCGAAGAAGCGGTCATCCCACCGGTTGTGATCGATGGGCGGGAGTGGCAGGTGGTAAGCCTGATCGCCCGTGAGATCTTCTTGGCGACTGTGCTTCGGCACGGTGCCGAGTATCTCATGGTCGACCAAGAATGCTCAAGCAGCATGCACGTCAGGTTCGGCGCTGAAGCCCACGGCTACTCCAGTGTTCCTACGCCTGGCCGTGAACCTGCCGACGCAACCGACTTGCAACAGGCAGCTGCAATCCACGAGCTGCAAATGGCGACCGCCACCTACAAGATGATGGAGTTCTGGTCGTAACGGGTAGCACTGCTATCAATATCCGCAACGCCAAGGGAGAAACGTGTCTACCCCTCCGCCCCACCGGTCGGTCGTCCACACCGAGCTGTTCGAGGTGAACATCGACCCAGAAGTCGTGAAAAAGGCGAGAGGCCTCTTCTTGTTGGGGCAGTACGCACAGGACGTCCACGAGGCATCACTGGACATCGGCTCCAACACCTTCAGGCTTGGTGGCGAACGTTGGGAGGTAGTGGCCACCGAAGACCTCGGTCTGACACTCCTGATGTCCGAAGCACGGTACATGCTGGTTTCTACCGTGACCGTGCTGCCTGCCTACCCCCTGGTGGAATTCGCCGAAAAGGCCGACTGGTCTGAATCCGGCGCGTTTGTCTCGGCTCAGGCAGAGCAGCGAAGGGCGGCCATGAACAGGCTCCAACCCATGCTACGAAAGCTTGAGCGTCGGCACCGGGCCTAGCCCCAAGCGCACGTGGAATCAGGGCGCTGTCAGAGTACAACTTTTGGCAGCGCCCTTTTTCGCGCCAAAAACACCGCCTTTTGCGACGGCGCTTTTGTTGTTAGCTTTATTTGTTATTCCAACGCTCGACGCATTCGGCAATAATAGCCTTTGCGGCAGCAATGTCGCCCCAACCCTGCACCTTTGTAACGCCTGGCTTTTTAAGGTCTTTGTAGTGGTTAAAATGAAATTCTACTTTTTGTTTCCAGCGGTCGCCTAGGTCGTCGAGGGTTTTAATTGCATCGCCAGTGTTGCGGTCGTCGGCGGGCACAACAACAATTTTGTGGTCCATCTCACCATCGTCTTCAAAATTCATAACACCTAAAATACGGGCTTCGAGCCAAACGCCAGTCGGCAGTGGCTCTTCGGTCACAATAAGGGTATCTAGCTCATCACCGTCGCCGTCTAGGGTTTGAGGGATAAACCCATAACTGCAAGGTTTTGCAAAAATTGCAGGTTCTACGCGGTCGAGCATAAATGCGGCGCGGCCACGATCCCATTCAATTTTAAGCATTGATCCCTGAGGGATTTCTACAACTGTGTTTACCAGGCCATTTGCGGTGTCGCCTGGGGTGAGGACTTGGTTAAAGTCAGCCATGATGGTTCCTTGATTACTTCGCCACTATTGTAACAGATTGTACTTGTAAGCGAAGATTTTTTACCAACCACGACTCGCACAACTTGTAGTAAAATAAGCATATGCAAATTATCGGCCATCGGGGTGCGGCAGGCCTGGCGCTCGAGAATACTCTGGCCAGTTTTAAAGCCGCAATAAACGCTGGCGTGGACTGGATTGAGTTCGACGTGAGGGCTACGTCTGACGGGCGCGTTGTAGTAAGCCACGACGCCCACACCCTGCGCACCGGCCACCGCCCTAAACTCATTTCACGCAATACGTATGCGACGTTGCGCAATATTAATTTAAAAGGCGGGCACACAATCCCGACTATTGCAGAAGCCTTTAATGCGATCGGCCGGCAGGCAAAAATTAATGTCGAAATTAAAACGCCTGGATGCGCCGAAGCAGTCGTGCAAAACATTGAACGCATGGTTAAAAATGGTGCGAGTTACTCTGATTTTATGGTGAGTTCATTTAAAGTACCCCGCCTCCGCGAGGTGCATAGATTAAACAGTAAGATTGCCCTGGCACTATTGCATGGCACCCGCCCCTATAAGTTCTTAAAGTTGAAGGGCTTGCGCGTGCAGGCTGTGGGATTTTCGGGCAAACGGTTGCCAGACAAAGCAATCCACCAAGCCGAACTGCGCGAACTTATGGTATACGTGTACACTATTAACACCTTAAAAAGCGCACAAAAATTCCAGGAACGAGGCGTTCAGGCCATAGTAACCAACCGGCCTGACCTTTTGCAGCAATTGCGAGACTAAGATTTTTAGGCTTTTTTTATGCCTCGCTCTTGGTCTTGCAGATATTCGCGGATTTTTAACGCGGCCGTTGCACCCTCGCCAACGGCGCTCGCGATTTGCATAGTCGCCCCGCTTCGCACGTCGCCACTGGCAAATACGCCTGGTATGTTGGTTTGCAGATTGGAGTCTGTGACAATAAACCCATCTTTGTCTAACTGAACGCCACTATCCTTTAAAAAACCGGTATTTGGCAATAGGCCAACAAACACAAATACGCCGTCTACCGCTAATTGTGCTGGTTCGCCATTTTGCGTAACGCGGACAGAGGTAACTTTGTTGTCGGCGCCGACTATCTCGTCTGTGGTAGTGTTGAGGTGAACAGTCACTTTGCCGGCTTTTACCTGCTTGTCTAGCTCATGCCGTAGGACTTCCGACGCGCGGATCTTGCTCCGCACCAAAAGGTCTATGTGCGCGGCAAACCTAAGCAAAAAAAGCGTTTCTTGCACGGCCGAGTTGCCACCACCCACTACTGCGAGTTTTTTATCGCGATAAAATGCACCGTCGCACGTAGCACAGTAATGTACGCCACGGCCGTAATATTCTGATTCGCCTTTAACGCCGATTTTCTTGTAATCGGAACCGGTAGCAATAAGCACTGTTTTTGCGAATAGAGTTCCGTCAGTTGTTTCTACCCGCTTAAGCGCGCCTTCGTCTACAATATTGCTTACTTCGCCTAGTCTTATATCGGCGCCAAAACGGTTTGCCTGGCCTTCTAACGCCTGCGCCAACTCAAGGCCACCAATACCTTTTACAAAGCCAGGGTAGTTGTCTACCCAATCAGTTATTGCGGCAAGGCCGCCGATCACGCCTTTTTCGTATAAAACGGTATCTATGTCTTCGCGGGTGGTGTACACTGCTGCAGCGAGCGCAGACGGGCCTGCACCAATCATAATTACGTCGTGTTGTTCACTTGCCATTATGCCAACCCCTGGACCGCTGCTGTTAATTTAGCCGGATTCCACCCGACAGTAATATTTTTAGGAATAGATTCGTCTTCTGGGTCTTCTACCACCACCACCGGCACGGTCATTGCACCGCTCATTTCTATGACTTTTTGGCGGACCTCGCTTGGTTCGTGGTCCATGTTTACCACGCTAAACGGCACACCTTTGCCGGTCAGGAATTTTTTAACCATTTCGCAATACGCGCAGGTTGTTGTTGTGTATATTGTTACTGTTTTTTTCATTGCACCTTCCCCCTCCAAGAGACTGTTCCTAGTATATATAGCGTAATAATGCTTATGCAAGACGCTATATGTTGTACTTTGTACTATTCAGTAGGATTTATAGCCAAAAGCTCGACCTCGAACACAAGGTCGGTATTTGGTGGGATACCTATGCTACCTTCGGTGCCATACGCGAGTGCTGCGGGAATGACCAAACGGCGCTGGCCACCAACCTGCATACCCGGAATCCCTTGCTGCCAACCAGGGATAACTTGCGCCAAAGAAAACGAAATTGGCTCACCATTTTCATAACTGCTATCAAACTTTGCGCCGGTCTGGGCAATAGTGCCCTTATAGTGTACCTGGACCGTGTCGCCTGGCTGCACGGCAGGGCCGGTGCCAACCTTAGAATCGGTAATGGTGAGCTTGTCTACCTTACCCTCTACTTTAAACGCAGTTGGGTCAATTTTTTGCTTTTTTTGGGCGTCTGCCGATGCTTTCTCGAGCGCCTGCGTTTGCGGGTCTTTATTCTGATCTTGGTTAATAATCATAATAAAGTATGAACCAACAAACCCAACGGTCATAACAAACACAATTATTAAAATAATTGCGCGGGTTGATTTTTTAGTCTTGTATTCCATGTGGTTATCCCCTCTGTAATTTACTGGTTTTGCTACACGCGTTCGGTGTCTATCGCAGCGGTAACTGATTGCACCATGACATCTAAAATACTGCCGGCTTCGTCGCGCGTGAGCGTACGGTCGGCGTGCTGCAAGGTTATGCGGAAGGTTATTTGCTTGTGGGTAGTGTCGTCTTGGCGCTGGTAAATATCGAGCGGTTCAATGCTCACGTGTAGGCGTTCGTCGCCTACAAATGCGCTACGGACCAACGCCTCGAGATCAGCATACAAAATCGAGGCAGCGACCCTAAGACAAACATCTTGCTCAACACTCGGAAAACGCAAGAGTGGCTGGTACTGCGTGGGGTTTTGGTGTTTTAACACCCGCTCTAAATCTATCTCAAAACCAGCCGCGTAATCTGGCAATTTTAGATTTTTACGGGTTTTGGCGCTATACTCCCCAATAAAGCCCACAAAGTCATCGCCTACCTGTACGTAGCCGGCGCGTTTTGACTCGAACGGCGCAAACACTTGGCGGCCGATCTCCCACTTGGGCGCATCACTCGCGGGCACAATAGAATACGGGACATGCAGCGCGCCTAACACAAACCGCAAATAATGCGCGGCGCGGTAGTAGGCCGCACCAGCTTGGTCGGCTTGCGATGCGAACACAAAGGCCAAGGTCTGGTACTCACGCGGAAGCCCATCGCAGTCTACGTCGGTCTTAATATGGATTTTATTCAGCTCAAACAATGCGTGCTGCGTAAAGCCAGCCTTAATGTTTGGATGCACCTTTTCGAGCAGGCTAGGCGTAAGGCTTAGGCGGTAATGCTGTAAATCGGGGCTAAGCGCGTTACGGATTGCGAATGCGTGCTCTGGGTTCTGGCCGACATCTTTTAGCAGTTTAGCCGACACGAACGAGTATGTTTGTAGCTCGTTCGCACCCGCGCTAGCTAGCAGCGTGCGGATGCGATGCTTTAGGTTATCTATTAACGGTGATTTTGCCGCCTTGGTTGGCCGAGTCGGCAGCCCGTGCGGAAGGTTATCGTAACCATTGAGGCGGCCGATTTCTTCTACAAGGTCTTCAGGAATTTCTAAATCGGTGCGCCAAAACGGCGGTACTACCACAAGCTCATCGCCACGTACCTCTACCCTGCATTCTACATTGGTAAGCGTTGTGGCCATGTGTTCGGCACTGTACGACGATCCAAGCCGCGAATTAATAAATTCGCTGGTAGTCACAATAGGTGTGGGCGAGAATCCTTTAGGGAATATGTCGGTCACATCACTTGCCACACGCGCACCGCCGAGCACAAGCTCTTGCACTGCCTTTGCCAACACAGGCAGGCACTGCGCAGGGCTCTGGCCTTTACTGTACCGAGTGACTGCATCTGTAAAGATGCCGTGCGCCATGCTTGTGCGACGGATTGTAAACATATCAAACGTTGCGCACTCTAAAATAATGCGCGTGGTGGTAGGGTTGATTTCGCTATTTGAGGCGCCCATCATACCCCCAAGGCCAATTATTTGGTCTTTGCTAGCAATGAGCATCGCGTCTTTGTGCGGCGTAATTGTCTTACCGTCGAGCAAAGTAACTTGTTCGTTTATTTTTGGCTTGCGCACGGTAATATCGGCATGGTTTTTGCTGCCGGCTATTTTATCGAAGTCGAATGCGTGCATTGGCTGGCCAGTGAGCAACATGTAAAAATTAGTAATGTCTACTACATTATTTATAGGCCTCACCCCAAGCCGCTGAAGATAGCTTTGCAGCCAAAGTGGGCTCGGACCAATTTGTATGTGGTCGAGCGCAACCGCCATGTAGCGCGGCACAAGCTCGGGGATCTCGTTGGTAACAGACAGCGTGAGCGTGGGGTTATCGGCTATAGGCATGGCTGCATCTTGCATGTACCAATCCGGACTGCTAAATGGCAAGCCTTGGATCCCTGCAATCTCACGCGCAACGCCTATATTGCCAAAACCATCCGGGCGGTGCGTAAACATTTTGTTTTCGATATCTATAATTGTATCGTTTAGATTGTATGCGTCGGCCAGCAAGGTACCGGCTGGCGCGTTGGTATCGAGCACCGCAACCTTTTGATGGTCGTCGTTTAAGCCCAGCTCTTTGCCAGAGCCAAACATGCCGTTGCTCATCTCGCCGCGCAAAGGCCGCGCTTCCATAACGACCGGCGCATCTGTGCCATATGTCATAGGAACAGTTTGACCAGGCGCAATCCAGCCTACTTTGTCGCCCACTTGCAGCGTTGTATCGCCAGACACCACCTGCATGTTTTTTTGGCCATCCCACAACTGGTAAATACTCAATTTATCGGCGTTGGGGTGCGGAGCAGCATGGGAGATTTCGACCACTTGTATACCTTGGTACTTTGGCGCAAGGTCTCTAACTTCTTCTACCGCACCAAGTTGCCTGCCGATTTTTGCCACTAACTCATCAGACGACAGCGACCATTGCCCGCCGTCCGAGTATGCTTTCATTAAAGAAACAGAAACTTTCATTACTTAAACTGCCTTAAAAATTGTAATTTGCCCGCCTGGAAATGGCGGATGTCTTCTATGCCGTATTTCATCATAACCAACCTATCGAGACCGAGCCCCCATGCGAAACCAGAATACTCATTGGGGTCGATGCCGCCTTCGCGCAGTACATTTGGGTGGATCATGCCGCAGCCCAAAAGCTCGATCCAACCCTCGTACTTGCAGGTCATGCAGCCTTTTTCGTGGCAGAACGGGCAGCTAATTGCATACTCGAACCCGGGCTCAACAAACGGAAAATACGCCGGCTGTATGCGGAATTTCAGCTGGGTTTGGTAGTATTCCTCTAAAAATGCCTGCAAGGTTGCGAGTAAGTGGCCAACATTTATATTTTTGTCTACATACACGCCTTCGATTTGGTTTAGGGTGTGTTCGTGCTTGGCATCGAGGTCTTCGTTGCGGAACACGCGGCCAATAATAACGGTGCGGATTGGCATTTTGCCCCTTTTAAGCACACGGTTTTGCATGGTGCTGGTGTGGGCGGGCGCAATGAGGCCTTCTTGCGTTACAAAGGTGTCGTAATCATCGCGGGCTGGGTGGCCTTGGGGAAAGTTAAGCGCCTCGAACATGTGGTAGTCGTCGTCTAGCTGTCGCGAGTCTATGCAGGCAAAGCCCATACGCGCAAAAATATCAGCCACCACCTGGCGTTCTGTGCTTAAGGGGTGGACACTGCCGGTTTCTGGACCAAAAAGCGATGGCCTAAGCGCAGGTGCAACGTTAACGTCGAACGGCGCGGTCGGGTCAATGGGCACCACGGCTGCATTCGCAAGCGTAGCCTCGTAACCGTCCACCATAGCCTGAAGCTCTTCGCGCAAATCGTTAATTGCCTGGCCGTACGCAGGCCGGTCGGCATTGGGCACATGTTTTATACCAGCATAGAGCGCCTTAAGCTCGGGCGCTTTTAAAATGTCACGTTTATCGGTAAGTTCGGCAAATCGCTCTTTAAGAGCGTGGGCCGCAAGGGACACATCTTTCATCTTGGTATAAGTATAGCGCGAGACTATACAAAAAGCACTACTGGCGCTTAGCTGCCATTAAAAATAAAGACCACGAATACAGCCAACGCAACCACCACCATAGTAATAACACCTACCCAAAAGACAGACCGGCCAGTGGCTTCTTGTGAGTCTTCTAAAATAACATTGCCTGGTTTTGGGGCTTTTATGCCGCCTTCGCCCGATTGGGATCGCGCCAGCAGATCACCGGCAATTTTTTCTTGTAAATGAGTTCGTTGTTCGGTTTGCTTTAAAAATAGTGCCATGTCGTATGTTAGTGTAACATGCCATTTTGGCCAATGGGTGTTGCATTTTATACGTTTTGCGAAGCGACTACTGTTTGAACGGGAGAAAAGGCTTATGGTATACTTTGTCGCATAACAACACTAGGAGGAACCATGCCCAAAACCAAAGCTTCCGCTAAGTCAAAACCGTCTGGCAAGTCAACACCAAGCCAGGCGCATACTGCCACAAAGCATCAGTCGGCCCCTAAAAGAATTGGCACGGCACGCTCCTTTTTGGAGCGTTTTAACACGAATATCGCGATTGGCTCACTTTTTGCCGAACTTGTAGGCACGTTTGGCCTTACGGCACTTGTCCTTAGCACAAACGGCAACCCTGTTGTTGCAGCAGTTGCTGTTATGATTTTTGTGATTGTATTCGGCAAGCTCTCCGGCGCCCATATTAACCCAGCCGTTACTATTGCCTTACTCACAGTCCGACGCATATCAGCCTTACGCGGGGCAGGATACATTGTTGCCCAGTTAATAGGGTCTATGCTTGCACTAATTGTGATTGCTCAGTTTGCGAGTGCCGCCCCGCCTGTAGTAAACCCCGAGACAGACCAGCTTATTACCCGTAGCGTATTTGAAGTCCCTGCGCTGGTTGGCACCTGGACCCCATTCTTTGCAGAAATGCTAGGGTCGCTCATTTTAGGGCTTGGTATTGCAGCTGTAACTTTTGTAAAACGCGAAGGTTTGGAGTCTGGCTTTGCCGTAGGTGGCGCGCTCATGCTAGGGCTTTTCTTGGCAATGCAAGGCTCGGCGGCCGTACTTAACCCTGCAGTTGCACTTGGCTTAGATGCCTTTACCTCTGATTTGTGGACATACTCTGTGTATGCGTTCGCACCAGTCATTGGCGTTACCGCCGGTGTGATGCTGTTCCGTTTGCTGCAATTAGACGTTAAAGAAGAGACAAAATCGGCGTAACACTTATTCGCCGCAAAAGATCAGCCCGCACTGTGAAGGGCTGATTTTTTTAATCCGCAAGTTGCGGCCGGTCTACTGTGAGAGGCTCGATAGCTGGTGTGGTGGCCGAGATTTTTACCACATCTTTGTCTACTTTTTTAAGCTCTTTATGGGCAGTATTAAAATGGTTAACCGTGGTGCTTAAACTGCTGCCTAACTTTTGCATGTAGGTATCATACGCTTGAAGGTGCTGACTGAGCTGGCCTACCCGCACCTGGATCTCTTTAGCCTGCTCTTCTATCTGTAGACTCCGCAAGCCTTGCAACACCGTTTGCAAATACGCCATAAAAGAGGTTGGCGACACAATGATGACCCGCTTGTCTCGAAAGGCATATTCTATAAGGTCACGCGAGCTTGTGCCTGTAGTGCCCACCTTGTTAATCAGCAGGTCGTAGTACACGGCTTCGCTCGGTATGAACATAAACGCAAAATCCATGGTGCTCTCAGATTCGCGGATATACTTACTAGTTTCGTCTATACGTGTCTTAAGGTCTTGCTTTAATTGTTTTGCCAATATTTCGCGCCGTGTTTTGTCTTTTTCTTCTATAAGCCGGTTGTAATTTTCTAGGCTAAATTTAGAATCTATAGGTAAAATTTTATTTTTTTCTAAAAATATTACTGCGTCTACAGTTTCGCCGTCGTTAAACTTATATTGCAGTTGGAACCTCGACGGCGGCAGCACGTTCATAAGCACAGTTTGCAAATAGTATTCGCCAAGCACACCGCGCTGCTTAGGATTTTGCAGCACATTCTGTAATAATTTAAGCTCATCGGCAACGTCTACAACGCGCCGGTTCGTTTCGTCAAGTTTTGCCAGGCGCTCTGTAACATCTGTAATCAGCTTTGTGCTAGCCGAAAACTGTTTCATTATTGATTCGCGCATAAGCTCTTGGTTCTTGTCTAGCCGATCCGTAAGATGTGACTGTAGCCCCTCTTTTAACGCACCAATGCCCTCGTTTAACGCCAACAAGTCTTGTTTGAGCAAATGGGTTGCCGTATTATCACGCAGGTCGCGCATCCGTTGGTTAAATAAATAAATGACCAGGCCAAAACCAATCAGCACGACGGCAAGGATAATAATAAGTACAGTTGTTGACATACACCCTCTCTTAAAAACTTTTTACGCAACTAACGACCAACACACCAAGGCGGTGGCACCTGCCGAAAGTACAATACTAAGCGGAAAATGCCTAAGCCGCAGCAACCAGTAGAATAACAGGTACAAAACCGCTGTCAGTGCCATAGAGAACGCAAAATACTCCACGACATGTCCAGATAGCGGGTCTACAAATTTCTTAAATCCCCACATTGCAATTGTGGCTGCAAGGATTAGCGGCAAAGGACGGAACACCCCCCAGCTTGCAAAAATAGCGACCACAACCATACCTACAATAATTGCGGCAATGTGGTATGCAACCACGCCACCCGAGGAGCATACACTAAAGTCCTGGCCGGCATTGCAAAAAACTGATGCAATTATGCCGTTTGCAATCGCCAAACCAAGCAGTGGCACCAGACCGCCAGCTATAAGGCCGGTAATAAACACGCGAATAATCTCTGCACGAGGCGCATGCATGTACGGTTTAAGTTGGGGCGATGCCTGAACGTCTGTCATACCAAACCTCTTTGGAGTATTGCAATCTTACTTTTTACTAGTATAGCAAGTTTATTCTACAGCCGCTACTTCTTGGTTTTGAGTGAGTAAAACGACTTGCCATAAACCAATACCGCCGCCAAGAGTGCGCAAGCTAATCCTCCTAAGACATCAGCAGGCGTATGCACCAACGCGACAACTCGCCCAAAAGCGACCGCACAACTCATTACAAGCAGTGCTACTGCAAGGCGCTTGTTGCGTGTACTGGCCCACACAACAAAGGTTATTACAAAAACAAGCAATGCATGGTCCGACGGGAACCCTGGATTATTTAAATACGCCGCACCAGCCGACACGCCAAGCTGCTCAAACGGCCGCTGGCCATCCTGGAACAACAAACTTGCAATGCTAGCAAATAACAACGCTAAAAGCCCTGTAAAAACGCCGCGGGCAATGTACATAACCCGCGTAGAAGCAGGCAGCCGTAGCATTGCAATTGCGCCAACAAGGACGATCGGCACAACAAGCGCATCGGCAATAAGCCGTACAAAAATGTCTGACACTGACATACACCCTAAGCATACCGTATAATGATTAAAATGATAAAATACGGATTAATCGCACTAAAACGTCTTTTAGTGCTGGCATTAGTTGCAGGCCTCACCTGGTTTACAGTGTTCGAGTTCTTTCCTTTAGTAGACGCGCGCCTGCCATTTTTGGTCGCCGTTATTATTACATACGCATTCTTGGCTTATGTTGCAATCCCCACTCTGCTACGAGTCAGGCACCTTATCCAACCACCCAACCACGTTCCTACCCGCACCATAGCCGCCGATGGTTGGGCAGTGGATGCGATCAATATAGTAGTACTCGCTCGCAACGAAAAAGAGTTCACTTGGGCTATGCAAAAGGCCGGATGGCTACTTGCCGACGCCCCAACATTCAAAAATAGGCTAAAAATTGTCTGGGCAATCGTGTTTAACCAGCCCTACCCTAACGCGCCATTTGGCAATTATTACGTGTTTGGCCGTAAGCAAGACCTGGGGTTCCAGATACCGATTGGCAACAGCCCGCGGCATAGGCATCATGTTAGGTTTTGGAGACTTGGCACTACATTGCTCGACGACGAACACGAACACCATGGTTTCTGGCGTAAATTGCTGCGACGCTTTATTCAAAGAGAAAAAGAAATCTGGGTTGGCGCCGCTATTTTAGACAAGGGGTTAAATGTGCGTCTGCGCAACTTCCAACTTGACCATGGGATCCACGAAGACACATCGCTAGAGCGTGATTTTGTAACACAATCCCTGCGTGAGGCGCGCGTGCTCAGGGACAGCATAAATATTAAGGCCGGAGAACCACTCCATACCAGACACCAAGGCCTGGGCGAAAAAATTATTGCAGACGGGTATGTGACGCTTTGCGAACTAAAAAGACAAATACTGCCCCCAGGCACCAAGGCCCAGAGGCAGCAAAAAATACGATAAGACGATATCTCTTATACAGATTCTGATCGTGCCAAGTGGCGCAATACTGTAAAGTATGCGTTCATATCTTTGGCGCTAATGCCATCGTAAAGGTGGTCATTTTGGCGCGCTTTTAAGTCGGCTTCTATTGCGCCGACTTTTGGAGCGAACTCAGGGCTTAAGCGGACAAGCTTTGCGCGATTGTCTTGACCGTGGCCAGCGCGTGCGACGAATCCTTTTGCTTCGAGCACGTTTACGCTTGTAGTAATGAACGCCAACGATGTATCGAGGGCGTGGGCTAGGTCAGAGATTCGCACACCTTGTTCGCCGGCATCGGCAACCAAGCCAATAATCGACCACTGCATCATGGTGATGCCATGGTCTTTAAGCGACTCGGTTAAATGCGCTTTGATTGCACGGTGCGCGCGTGATTGCAGCACAACGTCATTGTAGGTGTTTGACTCTTTAATATTCATCGTCTGGACACTATAGAAAACCTTAGTTGGTTTCGCAACCCCTTTTTGCGAAAAAACTACACATATTGTATGTATAACAGAGGTAAAGTTTTTTTAATAATTTTTTAACTTTCCTGCTTTTATAATGCTACTATTGTCACGTTTTCGCAACACAAAGATGAACATGCTATACTAAATGCATGGATAAACGTCGTCTTGTACTCGCCTGTGCAGTCATTACGTTAGTTACAATTTGTATTATTACCGCAGTTATTTTTGCCATGAGCCGGCGCGAACCACCATCTGCCACACCGCCGTCCCCTATCACAGCTACTGGCAATCTGGTGTGCCTGCCGCACAAAAACGTGGCTCCTGGCCAACCGCAAACGTTGGAATGCGCGATTGGGCTCAAAGCGCAAGATGGCAATTTTTATGGACTTAGTGGTCTTTCGCAACAAGACAGCACAACAGACTTCTCTAAAACTGTAAATGTAAGCGGTACCCTGGTTCCACCTGAAGCCAATAACAAGTACGATATCCGTGGCACAATTAAAGTAAATACGTTCGTAAAATAACTATATTCAGGCAGACTAGTGCCGGCCGGTCAGCACGTCGGCAAGCACATGCGGGTCGGCATAGCGAAACACAATTTTGTATATTGCCTGTGCAACTGGATAACGACTTAAGTCCACGTTTTTTTGCAGTTCGTGGAGCGTGACTAGGCCCTCGCTTTTAATATGTTCGTCGGCGATGCGTTCGGCTAACGATTTACCAATGCGGTAATTAAAAGATTCCTCGCTAAAACCTGTGGCTAAAAGATCACCTAAACCCGCCAGGCCTTCTGCCGTAAGCGGCTGGGCATGCATGTCTGACAGCATTCGCTTTACCTCTGCCAAAACTAGCACTACCATTTTACCTTTTGCATTCAACCCTAAGCCCAGGCCATCGATAAGGCCAAACCCAATGGCATACACGTTTTTAAGCACCGACGCCAACGCAACACCATGGGTATCTGCTGAATATTCTAAATACAAATTTGCAGCCGCAAAATGATCGTAGAATACGCTGAACCACTTACGGTTAGAAAGCGCAAGTACGGCGTAAGAGGGGCGGCTGCGTTCGATCTCTCCTGCAATCATTGGACCGTACATGACACCAATGTCGTAATGCTCCGGCAGCTTGTCGCGCAAAACTTGGTCCATAGTTACGAAGCCAGGCTCAACACCTTTGGCACATGTTACAACCACCCGCGGTTCGTGGGGGTGGGCCGCCTTGCGGAGTTGTTTGGCTACGTCGTTCACTGCCCAAGATGGTACACACACCAACAAAATTTGGCAGATTCGTACAAGGTCTTCTATGCTGCCGGTGGTAGTTCTAGTGGGGTCGCGGTCGTAATACAACACTTGCAAATGAGATTTGGTTAAAGCATTGCCGAGCGCCTTGCCAAGCTCGCCTGCGCCAATTATTCCTACCTGGCTCAAAATGTTTTCCATTGCTAGCATTGTAGCAAAAATAAGGGTAAGCAGTAAGAAGAATGTGATTTTACAGTTGTTAAGTAAATATGGCTGTGTTTAAATGGATCGCGGTAATGTTGACTCACTTCAGGAGGTGAAGGCCAAATGCTCTCCTCTGGGACCAAAGAGCTGATCCATGGCTTCAGTCCGGTGCCAGCGCTGGTGGCTTACGGCGTATTGACGCTGGAACCCACGGTGGAGCGGATGCTCCAAACCCACGCCAAGAGGTACCAACGGGGCGAGGAGTACGCGCCGCACAACCACGCTCTGGCTGTGGTGAAGGGCTGGACAGAGGCGCTGCTGGACGACAGCTCCGAACCGCAGCCGGCAGCCGGGTACGCGCAGCACGAACGAACTGGCGTGAACGCCAGGCCGGACCTGCTGTACATGGTGGGCGCAATGCTCACCACGTTCTGGGTGCAGCACTCGACCGAGTGTGGCAACCTGATCTCGCAGGGCGCCATGGCCGAGATCGAGAACGCGTTCTTCCGTGCGTCGTACGCCTACGGCGTGGGCGTCGAGCTGATCGAGAACATCTCTTGGCCGTCACACCAGGCGGCCGTGAGCATGTTCATGCACACGATCATCGTTGCCAGAGGCACCGACGAGTCCTACGCCCATGCGGTGGACTTCTGGCAGAGGATCGTGGAGCCGATCGGTGGGGCGGACCTGAAGTCAACCGTCGCTGAGATGCTCGACCATCTGACGCCCAGGCACGTGTCCGATCTGTTCCTGAGCGCCAAGGACGCCAGCTGATACCCCGCGCCAGTCTGCAACCCATGCAGGCTGGCGCGGCAGTCTAAAATTATTTGCCTATGCACCTCTATTTTTTATGTAACGAGAACCGCTCGTAATGCACTTGCCCGTCTGGCACGCCTAGCTCTTTTAGTGCTTGCTTTACGCCAGCCATCATAGGTGGTGGGCCGCATAAAAATACATCTCGCTCTGCAATATCGGGCACTAAACGTGCAATCCGCTCTTTGTCTATATAGCCTTGTTCTTTTGATTTTTCTTCGCTCAGTACAGTATAAATTGGCATTTGGATACGCTCGCCGAACTGCGTAAGCTCAGATAGCAAGGCTGTATCGGCGGCTGTCCTATTGCCATACAGCAGCACGGCGCTATTTTTGCCGCCGGCTTCTGCCCGCTCTTCGATCATAGCCCTAAGCGGCGTAATACCGATGCCACCTGCGATATAAGCAACCTTGCTTTTTACTTGTTTCTCGTGGGTGAATGCCCCATGAGGCCCGCTCACCACAACCGGTGTACCAGGCGCAAGGCTTGGGATACCATTCGTAAAATCGCCAAGTGCGCGAACAGTTAACCGAATATGGTCGCTACTTGGCAACGCCGACAACGAAAATGGATGCTCCTGCCAGAACCTATGCTTATCTAAAAAGCGCACCATCACAAACTGGCCGCCTTTGGCTGTAAAGCGCTGTAGATTTTTACCGCTAATGTACACGGAATTAGCAGTCGGCGTTTCGGCCACTACTTTTTGCACAGTAAAATGGTGCCACCAAAATAGCCACAGTGGGCGGCCGAACCGCCACACTAGCATATTAACCGCTGTAAATACATACAGAGCCATCCAATAAATAGCAAATGTGGGGTTGATTAGAAAATCGGAGCCATTGGCGAATTGATGGAACGGTACCAGAATAATGGCCGCATAATTAAGCATATGCACCGCATACCACAGCTCAAACCGTAACCGTGCTACCACCATAACAATAGATGTCACTGCAGTTGCAATAAACAATATCTCGGCAATCACTGCGAGCCACACATAAGGCAGGCCGAGCACTTGCTGTGCGCCTTCGGGCAGGACGCCTCCAGTGAGCAGTGTGCGCGTTATAACCATCAACGACGAATGCAGCAATATTAAAGCCAGCACTGCAATGCCGTTACGCCTATGAAAAATAGCCAGCCTATCCAAGCCAAAAATCGGCTCTAACCACCCCGCCCGTCCCATGAGCACAAACTGGGTGAGCGCACAAAATGTAGCAAGCAAGCCGAATAGCCGCGCCAAGGCGTGCCCTACGGCTACAATATCGCCGCTTGCCAGCTCCCCCGTTGCGCCGCTCACCCAAAAACCAGTAATTACTGCACCATTAAGTGCCCAAAAGGCCCAGGCTAACTGCTTTTTTATGGTACTACTGCGTGCCATGTTAATCGACTACTTGCACGGTGCCGCGCATAAATTGCTTGTGGGGCGTGCAAAGGTAATCGAATGTGCCGGTCTCGGTGAATGTATGGCTCACTGTGCCTCCTCGGCCAAACGTTGAAGCGGTAACTGGCAGACCGCCGGTATTGCCAGCATCAGTAGCTACAACATTGTGCGGCACGGTGTCTTGGTTTACCCACGTGACTTTTGTACCCTTTTTAATCTTTACTTTTGCTGGGCTGTAAGAAAGGTCATGCATGGCAATCTCTACTTCTTTTTTGTCGGTTGCATCGGTAAATTCTGCCGAAGGCGTGGTTATAGGCGTGTTTGTTTGCTTATTGTTGCTAAGCACCACCCATACTCCAATACCTAAGATCACCACAACGCTGACAACGATAATCCAGATAATAGATGTTTTTCGCATGGCCTACGCCTTTTTATCTGCTTTTTTAGGGAATAGCCGCACACCGATCGCAACAATTGTCGCGCCCAGCCCCATTAAGACAGCAAAGAACACTACGAATCCGCCAATAAACGGAACTAATCCAAGCAACGACAGAACAAGTAGTCCCAAGAATAAACTCACTACACGACGGCCGCGTGATGGCCAATGGAGTTTTTCTACGATCACCCAACCAAGCCCGTAACCAGCGACTGCAAGTGCGCCAATGAGACAAATGGTAAGCATTAAAGCCAAAATAATTGCGAGCGGCAGTCCAAACAAGCTGGCAAACAACAACACAATAAGCGCTGGCACGAGCAAAATACTTGCGGCTCCGCCCGTTGCTGAGGCTATTGGCCTCTTGCGGAACACAGCTGCCACAGCGTCGAATCCGCGAGGAGCAAGGGCAATTGCAGCAACACCAATCATAAACATTGCGATTAAGCCGTAAAATGCACCCCAAATCATGGCGGCTGTTTTGTTTGCGGGCCCGTTATCTGTTGTTTGTGTATATTTAGTCTCGCCTTGTACTACTGCACCATCTGCCATTGTTGCCGGCGTGCTACCGCTGTAAGTCAGGTTACCTTGCACTATAAGCTTGGAGTCTAGGTTTAAGGTGCTAAATTCACCATCTACGTTGCGCCCTACATTGCCGGCTAGCCTCATTGCCACTGCGTTGCCCAGGATATCCCGCCCAACACTACCATCTACAACAGTGCGGCTAGACGCAAATGTAAAATCGCGGCCAATTTTACTGTCTTGCTTTACATTTATGTTTTCTGCAAAAACAGTCGCGCTACCGCCCACGCTTGCGGCAACCTCAACGTCTACACCGGCTACACGGACATCGCCCATGACATTACCGTCGATATGTACGATCTGGCCGGCGCATATTACATCGCCCTCAACCGTGCCAGTTATATTTACGTTTTGGCCAGCGCAAAATAAATCGCCCTTGACCGTGCCTGCGACTGTCACTGTGTTGCCAGCAATGTAAAGTGAATTGTTTGTTGAATCACCAGCAGCTAGCGATGGCGTGTCACCGCCTCTTACATCTGTTGCGTGCGTCACGCCAATCCATGCAAAGCTAATTAATGCCCCTAAACCTACAATGAGTCCGATCGAGAGAAGTGCCCTTCGTTTCATACCCGCTCCTTAAAGTTAGTTTTATTATACGTGTGGTTACGATTTTGCAACAGCCCGTTGGCGAACTGCTTCGTATAAAAGCAGGGCGGCAGAGGTTGCAACATTCAAAGAGTTTACTTTGCCGGCCATAGGTATACGGACTCTTGTGTCGGCCTCGCCAAGCCACGCATCGGAATGGCCGTACTTTTCTGAGCCAACAGTGAGCGCCACTCCACCAGTGAGGTCGGGGGTAGTAAACAGCGTATCAGTATCTGGGGTAGAGGCAATAACTGCAATTTTATTGCGCCGCAACCAGGCGAGGGCCTCTTGCGGCGAGGCATTGGCAACCGGCACCGCAAACACTGCCCCTTTGCTGGCACGGATAACATTAGGGTTACCCCAGTCGGTTACCGCCGACACGCTAATAACGGCGTCTGCTCCAGCGGCGTCGGCAGTGCGGAGCATTGCGCCTAGGTTGCCTGGCTTTTCTACAGACTCACAAATTAAAATAAACGGATTTGGCTTTAATGCTAGGTTTTGCAGATCGGTTTTTGGCGCAGGAACAATTGCCAACCAGCCATCGGGCCCTTCGCGATACGCGACCTTTTCAAATACTGGCCTACTGCATTCTACTGCCTCTACTCCGTCGGCAGTTAGCCGTGCGAGTAGCTTGGTTTGATCTGTACCACCCATTAGTTCTGGGCAATAGTACAGTGTTTTTATGCGTACACCGGCATCGAGCGCACATAATAATTCTTCAAAACCATCTACGAGCGTTAAGCCAGATTGTTCTCGTTCCCGCCGCTGACGCAATGACAACAAAAATTTTACTGCCGGATTTTGTTTACTTGTGATTATCATATGGATACGATTTTACCTTAGTCAGTCGCGTGTTGCCACCGCATATATAACATCTTGTAGACGTTGCCAAAGGTTAGGGTCGGCGCTTTGCAGCGCTAACTCTTGCGTGCCGAACGCAACACCTCGCCAACTAAAATTATGCGAACCGGTAAGCGCAACTTTAGCGCCATCGGGCATATCGAACAGCATGCACTTGGCATGTATCTTCTGCGTGCCTTCATATAGATTTGGCACATGCGTCACCCAGTTGTCCCATTGTTGGGCAACATCTGCCATGGTTACTCCTAAATGCCAAGGGGGTACAAAGTAACAATCGGCCTTCTTTTGCTTGAGAATTTCTGCCAACCGGCCTGTCGGGCACATAAGCGACAAGTACTGCACAGATCTGGCCTGTTCTGCCAAATGACACGCCTGCGAGTAAATAATAGATTCGCCAGGAATGCCTGCATCGAACAAAAGCGTATTTTTTGCATCTAGCTTTTGCGTAGAATTATGCAAAGGATCAGAGTGCAAAAGCACTTTTGTAAGCACGGCAGCTATATGGGCGCTTTGTGTGTATAGCATGTAATCTATGTTGTCGAATGAAGAGTCGTCCAAATTTATGCCGCCAAAACTAAACACGTGGTCATCAACAATTGCGGCTTTGGCATGAAACCGGCCTTTGTATGGGATTACTCCTAGTGGTTTAGTCCAATGCACAGCACCGCCCAGCCGTTGGATATCACTGCAGAACTCGAGCGTACGCCTACATTCTTCTTTAAAAGTGCCAATTGGAACGTGTTCGGGCCGGCTTGCATCATGTAAACCGTACGGGTCGGCAATTATATCTACCATTACACCTCGGCGTGCGGCCGCCATAACTGCGTCTAAGATTTGAGCCATGGCTGATCCAGTGCGGAGTACCAACGCCGCCAAAATAATTGATTTTTTGGCATTCTTAATGTGCCGTGCTAGCACTTGTGGATATTCTGACGCGGCAATAACGCGGAATGGCGCGCCAGACTTACTAGAATCCGCCGCCATAACCGCCGCCATAACCTCTAAAGACAATCGACGGCTTATGGTAGTCGGTAACTTTGAGCGACTTTTGCGTATCTGTTGCCTGCGCCGGAATTATGTACAGCTCACTCCCCTTTTGCGACGCCAAAAGGTAGTTGTCGGTGTACCAGCCATAGGGGGTAAATTCAGATAATGAGGCAAGCTCTTTGCCGTTCCCGCCCTTAGCGTCGCCTACTAAAAGCGTATTTTTGCCGTCCCGAGGCTCATACCAAAACGTTTTTTGGCCAGATGGCGAAAGCAAAAACGTAGGGTAGTACTGGTTAAAGTCTTCGCTCTTGATGTTTGTGTTTTCCGTAATTGCGTCGTCCTCGTATTCATAGTAGTGGTACTTGCCTTCGGGCGAGTTGTATACGGCAAAATAAATCTCATCGGCCTTATACGGCACTGCGTTGTTTATAAAATGGTTTGCGTCGAACGCTTTTAGCACCTTTTTGCCTGCACCGCTGGGTTGCAACGACACAATAGACATAGGTTTATTGTTTGCATATCCGCTCCAGCTTTTAACGAATACAATCACACCCTTTGAGTCTATGATATAAATATTGCTGAACTCCTCGCGCCTGTAATCGAAAGAACCCGTTCCTTCTGCCTGCGTCTCGTCTATAACTGCAAGCTTGTTAGTGTCGGCATCGAATGTCTTAAGCGCGGTTGCCTTTGGCTGCCAAGGCTTTAGCCCTAAGCGGTCAACCTTGTACACAAACGAGTGGTTGTGCCAGCCTACCAACGAGAAGTCGGCATTTCCTTCATCTACAACACTGGTTTGGTTGTTAGAAGTGTTAATGAGGTATAATTTTGGTTTTTCGCTGTCACGACGCGCCTTTAAAAGCAAGAATTTCCAATCGCGTGAGGCTAGCAGAATGGTGCCACCTTCTTCTTCTTTGCCAGTGCCAGCGACCACCACTTGGGCATCTGAGCCATCAAGGTTAGCTTTCATTACATTGATCTTGCCAGTACGCTTGCTTAAGAAGTACAGCGTACCACTAGGGGTTAGCGCAAAATCATTTTTACTGTCTTTTTGCTCAATAACCGTTACTTCAGCTTCTTGCGCATTAAACCCGTCGGCGGTAAATGTTGCCTTTACAGTGGCACTCTCTGCCGGCACTACCAAGGTTGCCTCGCCAGCGTTATCTGTTATCGCACTGGTGTCGGCTACTTTAATTGCAACCTTTTGAAGCGGCTCACCAGAGATTTTATTCTTAACTGTTACTGGAACTTGCCTGCCCGTTGCCTCAATTTTTACTTGGCCTGCGTCTGCGTTACTCAGAATGGGTACTGTAATGGCCTGCTCTACACTCTTAAAATATTTCTTCTTAATCGCCAACTGGTAATTGCCGACTGCCACATTGCGGAGCGTGGCTTTACCTTGGTCGTCTGTGTAACCCGTTACCCCCGGCAGGCTTACTTCGGCATCAGAGACCGGTTTGCCTGTTTTGCTATCTATTACCGTAACTGAAAGGTCTTTACGTATAAATGACCCTAAAATGCCGTAACGAGTAAACGGAATGAGCAGCAATACACTAACCAGCACAATAAGTGCACCTGCCCCGAGGGTAATTTTGCCCTTTTTAGTCTTTAGAAAATCTCGCCACGATCTTTTACCTTCGGTAGACGCAGCTCCACCCAGGCCAGCGCTGCCATTACTGTCATCTTTGGAGACTACTGGTTTGTGCAGTTCCGGGTTTTCTGCAGCATCTTCTTGCCCTTTAACATTAGTATCGGGCTGAGGCTTGTCTTCGGTATTTGCAGCCTTTGGCGAATCTTTTTTTGCCATTACTTTAGCTCCTTTTGCATTTAGCATAATCGTCTTTGGGGTACAACCGCAACCCTGTTTTTATATCACAAGCATAAGATTTATATTGAGCTAATGTTTTTGAACAAATCACAAAAATATTAAAAAGTATTGATTTTTGACAAAAAGAGAGTACGATGAAGTAGTTAGTTAAAATAACAACACTAAGGAGTAAGAAAGTGTACGTTTTAGGTAACTCTACAAGCGTGCCACCTGTGCTTCCTGACACAAGTGGTAGCATTCTCGCAGTCGTGACTGTTATTACTTTAGCGATTGGCGCCGCAGTGATCATTACTACTGCCGCCCGTCAAATCGCCAAAAAGCATTACAGCGCCTAAGCTGTAAAATCTGTTCGCAAGTAAGGGTATGGTACCTCGGTGCCTGCCCTTTTTTGCAACAGACACTTTGAACTAGCATTATGAAAAAGAGCACCGCCATATCACTTTATATAATTGGCACGACACTACTCGTTGCGGCCCTTATTTTAGGGGTGCAAACTTTGGGTTGGTTCCGCGCTGCGCCTGCGGTGGTCGCGCTCAATACAACGCCAGTTGCCCAGCCGGAGCAACCAAAAATTGGCGGTACACCTGTAAGGATCACTGTGCCCTCGCGTAACATTGACCTTACTATTATCCAAGGCTCATTTAACCAACAAACTGGCGAATGGACGCTCAGCAACACAAACGCACATTTTGCCACCAACACGTCTGTTGCAAACAACAAAACTGGCAATACGCTCGTGTACGGACACGACACAGTGCAGGTATTTAAACCTCTGGAGCAGCTTGCGGTTGGCGACGTGGCATATATTTACACTGACAATGGCTACAAGTTTACCTACCGGTTCCGCAGCGCGATAGACGTGCCTCCAACCGATACGTCAATTTTTAGCTATCAGGGCGCACCCATTTTAACGCTGCAAACTTGCAGCGGCATATTAAGTCAGACCCGCCACCTTATGACATTCGACTTTATCGAGGTACAAAAAATATGAATGACCTTTGGATTTGGCTTTTCTGGCTCTTCACCGTAGCGAGCGTCATGAACACACTACATATTGGTTTTTACCTAATAAGTGCCAATGTGTACGATATCCGCCAATTTAAACTCGCCAAAAAAAAGCGGCCTCGTGGCACATTGCCGCTCGTCACGGTTGCTATTTCTGCCCACAACGAAGAAAAGGTGATCATCCGCACGCTTGAGTCGCTATTACGGTCACGCTACCCACATGTGCAGATCTTAATCATGGACGATGCTTCTACCGACACCACGAGCCAACTCGTAAATAACTTTATTTCTAGCCACCCAAAGGCCGACATAACAATTCGCTACAAAACTAAAAATGTAGGCAAAGGGCGGGCGCTTAATTCGGCCATGCAGCGCTACGCCAAGGGCGAGTTTATTATGACTCTCGATGCCGACTGTATTTTACACCCAGACGCTATTCGCAATGCTATAAAATATTTTGATGACCCAAAAGTAGCAGGCGTTGCTGCCAATGTTAGGATTATCCGTGAACCAGGTGTTATTTCGCTTTTGCAGGTTTTGGAGCATATGATTGGGTATAGGTCTAAAAAAGCGTATTCCCTCACCAACTCCGAATGCATAGTTGGCGGCGTTGGATCCATGTACCGCAAAAGTGTGCTTAAAACAGTTGGATTTTACGATACCGACACACTCACAGAAGACATCGGCCTCAGCATGAAAGTCGCCGCCCAGGGCAACAAAAACTTCCGCCTAGTATACGCAGCCGACGTTGTTGCAATGACCGAAGGCGTCCCAACTTTTAAAGCACTTGTAAAACAACGCTACCGCTGGAAATACGGCATGCTACAAAACCTTATAAAATATGCGTACCTCATTGGTAAAACCGACCACAAGTTTACCCGCTCACTCACCTGGTACCGCCTACCAATGGCATTTTTGAGCGAGCTCATGTTGCTACTTGAACCGTTCATTTTAGGGTATGTGTTGTATGTGAGTTATGTTATGCAGAATCCTGCATCTGTTGTAGGGTCGTACGGGCTCATTACAATTTACTTGTTGCTCAATCTGCTTCCCGATGAACATACCGATGCCAAGGGACGTGCCCGTCTACTGCTCAACGCACCAGTTGCCTATTTTATCTTTTACATTATGAACATCGTGCAGTTTACCGCCATTGTGCGCTGCCTCGCCCACAGCAAAAGCCTGTTTGCTCGCCAAAAACACGTTGGTATCTGGGAATCACCAGAACGCAGCGGCATTGCCAGTATTTCATTTAAACAAAAGATTGCATAAGGACAATAAATATGGTAAAGTTAATTCCACTAAAATTACAACACAAGCTCACGTCGGTGACGGGACGCTTTTTACAGATCGGATCACAGATGTCATTAAAAAAACTAAGCACTCTTGTAGCCGCGATCGCTGCGAGCGGCCTGCTGCTACTTGGCCAGTCAGCGCCGGCTTTGGCAGCTGCTACTTGGCCAGCGCCAGCCGCAGCAATTTCGTTTACGTTTGACGACGGCTTTGCCAGCGTATACACCCAAGCTAAACCAGCCTTAGCCAAGTATGGACTTAATGGCACTAGTTATGTTGTAACAGATTGCGTTGGCATGACAAAAACCCCCAACACCTGTCGTGCAGACAACGACAAACCTTACATGACCTGGACGCAGATTAAGCAACTACAAGCATCAGGCTGGGAGATTGGCTCGCACAGCAAGACCCATCCATACCTTGCCAGTAGCGACGCAGATGATGGCCAACCTAATGTATTAACTCCCGCCCAAGTAGAACAAGAGCTGTCACAAAGCAAGGCAGCGCTTGCAGCCCAAGGCATCAACGCTATGAGCTTTGCAAGCCCATATGGTGACTACAATAACGCCACACTTGCAAAAATCGCCAAATACTACCAGACTCACCGAGGTTTTGCCGACACCAACAACAACCAATGGCCATTTAACGACTACCTGCTTAACAACTTCCCCGTACAAGAAGGCGTGACGGTAGACCAGGTAAAAGCAAAAATCGACGATGCCATTGCTAACAAACGCTGGTTAGTACTGACATTCCATAATATTGCTACCTCGCCAAGCACAAACCCAGACGACTACGAATACTCTACAGCCAAACTTGAACAAATCGCAGCCTACGTAAAAAGTAAGCAAAGTGCGGGCCTCATTAAAAATACATTAGTGAAGAATGGCATCGTAAAAGGCGACACAAACATGTTTGCGAACGGCGGATTTGAATCTGGCATTAGCGGCGGCTGGTCAACAGACAACACTTCCGTCTTTAAGGCCAACAACGCCGGTAACGGCAACGCTACTGGACCTAACAAATCGGTAGCCGTTACAGCCGGCCCAACAACTGCGCACCTATATTCGCCAAAAGTAACGGTAAATAGTGCGCAAAGCTACCTTATAAAGAGCTACCTGAATGTGGCCGCCATAAAATCTGGCGAAATCGGCTATTACATAGACGAATACGACGCAAGCGGTAATTGGGTGAGCGGGCAATGGAAAAAGGCCGAGAATGCTGCCTTTGTAGAGGGCATTAACTTTAGCTACACCCCAAGTTCTACCGCAGTAAAACAAGCCCAGTTGCAAATTTACGTTACAGGCAATTCGGGCATAAAAGCGTTTATAGATGGATTCTTCATGTTTGCGCTGAACGGAGCTACGCCCACACCTGTTACACCAACTAACCTTGTTGCCAACGGCACATTCGACGCTGGTATAAGCGGCGGCTGGTCAACAAACAGCCAATCCACAATTACTGCCGACCAAAACAATAACGGCAGCCCTGCTAATCCTGTTAACTCAGTTCGGCTTACCTCTGCCACACAAGAGCGCCATTTGTTTGGCCCAAATGTAGCGGTGAACTCCGGTAAAAGCTATACTATTGCCAGTTACCTCAGCGTAAAGGCAATCACGGCTGGAGAAATCGGCTATTACATAGACGAATACGACGCAAGCGGTAATTGGGTGAGTGGCCAATGGAAATCCGGCATCAGCACTGTAGGCGCAAAAGAGCTTAGCTTACAATACAGCCCGAGTTCTACGGCTGTCGCATATGCAAGCCTGCAAATAATTGTGCCCGCGAATGCAAGCTTGAATGCATACATTGACCACATTCGGTGGTACCAAAACTAGGACTCAGCATTCTTATAAAATAGCCGGCCGAGAGTGCCGGTTATTTTATATTCTTGCCAGCCACAACAAAATAAGCTCAGTGACGGCGACTAACCCAAGCACAATGGCAATAATGACAAAAATAGCCAGTGTACGAATTTTTGGCTGGCTCATTTCTGCTGACGGTTGAGCCGCTTTTGGGTCAACATCTAAAAAAGTTTGTGGTTTTTGCGGATTGCCCATAGTGGTATTGTGTATAGGCTGAGGTTGGTTGTCAAGCGATGCAGTTCCCCGGCTGTGCCCTTAGATAATGAGGGTCAAGCGTAGTGCAGCCGAGCATATGAATCTGCCTTTTTCTTTGGCAGATTCTTTGCGCGGCGCGTAACGCACTCATTATCTAAGGGCACAGCCGGGGAACTGCGACTACTCCAAGGATTTTATAATATTCAAAAGATCGTCTAGCACAATCTCTGCTTTGATAACGTAGCCGTCCATATCTTTATGCACCTGCGGACTCACCTTAGAAGCGTCGCCCAAGTTGGTGAGCATAACAATCTTTGCAAGCGTACAGTTGTATTCTGGGTTGTGGCGCAGAATCTTCAACACCTCAAACCCATCTTTTTTTGGCATCATAACATCAAGAAAAATGAGGTCTGGCTTGTATTCCTTAGCAACGTCTAACGCTTGGTCTCCATCGTTTGCAATTGCAACCTCGAAACCACTTTGTGTTAAAAAAAGATGATAAATTTCTATTAACTGAGCATTATCTTCAACGAGTAATATTTTGCGTAGTCCAGCCATGTTGCCTCCTGATTGCTGTTACCTTGGATTGTGGTGCGGACGGCGTAATTGTATCTGCTTTAGGCAAGGTTATTATAAATGTAGAGCCTTTGCCTTCTTCGGAACTAAACGTAATTGTACCACCTTGCCGCTCGATTAACGATTTTGCAATGAACAACCCAAGCCCTGTACCGGTACTGCCGCTATCGAGCCCGCCGTGCACGCGGTAAAACTTAGTGAACAAGTTGGACTGCGATTGCTTGGGAATTCCCACGCCAGTATCTGTAACCTGCACACGGTAGTCTGCGCCTTGGACGCCAAGCAGCACACTCACCTTGCCACCTTCTGGCGTGTATTTTATGGCATTCGAGATCAGGTTGTTAATAACCTCGTGCAATGCGATTCTGTCGGCAATGACAAAGCAACCCTCTGTTGCACCCTGATACACGACAGTGATTTTTTTATCGCGGGCGCTAAATGTAGCCTCTTCGACCGCTTGCTTAACATCTGCGGCTATGTCTACATTCTCTAAATTAAAGGTGAGCGTGCCACGCTCTATGCGCGTAACATCAAGCAGGTTATTAATAAGGCCTCCCAACTCTGTAGAGCTTTTTAATGCCTGCTGCAAATATTTTGACGTATCATCGCTTGCAACGCCTTGGCCGCCTTTAAAAGTAATCAGTTCTAGATATCCGCGGATTGCGGCAAGCGGCGTGCGTAATTCGTGCGCAGCCATAGACACAAAGTCGACTTTCATAGCTTCTAGCTCTCGGTCTCTTGTTTCGTCATGGATTGTCACAATTGTTTGCGCGGCCTTTTGTTCTTGCTCGCCACTTACCCGTGCCACAATTAATTTAACGTAGCTGGTGGCGCCGGCAACGTTGGTAAATTCGAGATCTTCGTAGACCGCAGAATTTGCGGGCGCGTAGTCAGCGGTGAATGGCTGCCCTTGTTGTGTCCAGGCAAAAATGTCGTTAATATTTTTGCCAACCAATTTATCGGAATCGAGCCGGGCCATTTCAGCTGCCGCCTGGTTTACCAAAACAATCATGCCCTGCTTATCGATTGCTAAGATACCTTCTTTTGTACTGTTAAGGATAACCTCGAGGCGATTACGTTGGGATTCGATACTGGTCACAAAAGTATCCAGGCTTATGCCCATGGCGTTAATACTTTCGGCAAGCATACCGATTTCGTCGTTGCGCCGCACAAAAGTCCGGGCCAAAAAGTCGCCTCTACCGATCCGCCTGGCGATTGTAGCAATCTGCAGTATTGGTTGGGTAAAGAACCTGGTAAGGCCAAGCGCGATTAATACAATCGCGCCAGACGATGTTAATACAATAATAAAAAGTAAGTTCCGTAATTGGTCGATTTGCGCCAAGGCTTCGGAGGTGTCAATTTTAGCCGCAATCACCCAATCGGCAAAACCAATTGATTTTGCAGCTACCATAACCTGCTTGCCCCGGTAGTCGGTGAGCTCTTTATAGTCTTGCTGGCCAGCTGGGGCAAAAAGCTGTAGCGAGCTTACATTTGTTTTTTGGGGGGCGTCAGCATCAAAACGCAAAGGAAACAGGGAGACCACAGTACCATCTTGCGTTTTCTCTGCTACGACCGTTTCTCCAGTGGTGCCTAGGCCAGTATAATCTTGAAGCGCGGCTATAATGTCGTCTATTCTAAACACCACACTCACCACCCCAGATTCAGTCTTGTTTACATTAACTTTAGCGGTAATATATAGCTTGTCTATGCCGTCACGCTGGTCTTTGCGTACTCCTGTGCTAATCTCTTGGCCTGCAGCAAGGGCAAAGTCTTGGGGGTCTAGCTGAGTTCCCTCCACATCGCGATTAGTAGATACAATTATCTTACCTTTTAGGTCGGCCAGATGGATTGTTTGGATATCTGGGGTAGCAATTTTTTTAGCCAGTAAAATGGCACTTAGCTGTTCCTTTGCCTGTTTGTTCGTAAGGTACATGCCTAGCGTACGCTGAAGGTCAAACTTGTTAGAAAGCTCAATCGCTTCTTCTTGACGTTTTTGTAGCAAGCCATTTATACGTTGTTCTTGTTTTATGGCCGTACTTACTAGCTGTTCGGCAGTCTTACGCGTTAGGCCACTACTAATGGTTATGTAGGCAATGGCGCTCACTATTAAAGTGGGCACTAGGCCAATTAACAACATAAGAATTGTGAGTTTTATCCTTATGCTCATACCAGTTTACTGTGCCACCAGCTGGAAGGCACCGTCTTTAACTTCAAACAGGTCGTACCTGTAGTCTCTATTCGTAACTTCACCGTTAGAATCGAACTTTATAAGGCCAGATACTCCCTGAAAACTAATTCCTGGGATTGCTTGCTTGATTTCTTCACCTGTTGATGCACCCTGCTCGGTTGCAATCTGCAAAAGGTGGATTATGTCGTATGCCTGTGGGGCTGCATATAGCTGTTCTGACTTTTGGTACTCGTTGAGTAACGACTGCTTGAACGCCTTTGTGCCAGTTGGGAACGACGATATAATAAGGCCTTCAGCGGCAGACATTGCATTATTAATCATGGTGTTGTCGTACATAATATCAGCCCCAAATAGTGGCACTGCAAGCCCCGCTTGGCGCGATAACTTGACTACTGCGGTTGCTGTCACTACCGAATTAGGCGCAACAAATACAGCTTGGGGTTTTGCGGCTTTAAGGTCGTTTATTTGTGCGGTAAGGTCAATAACGTCTGGCTCGGCTGATGCCGTAGCAACCACCTTGCCACCAAGCGCCTCAAACTTCTCACGGAAAACCGTGTTCATACCGGTGCCGTACGGTTCGTTAGTGTAAAATACGCCAACGTTCCGTATGCCTCGGTCGTAAATTGACTGCGCCATAAATGCTCCCTGAAAATTATCTGGAGGCACAACCCTAAAAAAGTAATCATTCGGAATTGTAAGCGTGGGGCTAGATGCAGACGGACTAATTAACGGCACCCGTGCATTATTTGCCGCTGGCAGCGCGGCAACAGTAGCGCTAGAGCAACCCTCGCCAATGATTGCCGCCACTTTTTGTTCGATCAGCCGCTTTACTGCTTCGGCTGCCGATTTTGGATCGCACTTGGAATCTTCTTGGATAATCTCTATGTTGTCGGCGCTGAGTTGTTTTTTGGCGAGCTGCACGCCTTTCATGGCTCCGTAGCCCATGCTGCTTGAGCCGCCGCTAAATGCCATCATAACCCCAACTTTTATACGAGGTTTTTCAGGTGACCTCGTACTCTGGTAATACATAAATACGCCATAGGCGCATACGGCAAGCAACAAAAGCGCAAGTACTGTATTTACAATAAAAATTCGGCTTAGGCCTTTTTTGGGGGGCTGAGGTATGGGCGTTTGGTTGTCTAGTTCTGGAAACTCAGATAATCGAGCGCTACCGCCTTGTACTTTTAAATCCATTAAAAAATCCTTATGCCTATAAATTACTTATATCATGGTAGACGCACGGGGGTTCTGTCAAGCTTTAACCGCTACCAACCAGGTTGCCTCACACTACAAAAGAACCATACATGGCTAACATTATAAGATACGATTTCTTTTTTGGCGCACGCCAATCCGTGTGGCTACCAAAAAATATATCAAGATATTTATAGCTAAAATGTAAATCGGAAATGCGTAGTGTGTAAATTGCCAGGCATGGATTGTGGTGAGCGTTATGACCATGCTAGAAACGCTCAAAAGGTAAGGCAGTGCTTTCTCTGATTCAGGATTTGCGTAGGCTTTCCGCACCGTTGGGATACCGCCAAGAATGTCTGCCAAGATACCAAATATTAGCGCCATGATTGGGTCGCTAGTAACTTGCCAAAGTACAATACCGATTGCCGCACTCGCACCACACAGCACATCAAAAAAACCGATGCGCCAGCGGGCTTTTTTTGTAAGTGACACTATAAAAATAAGTAATGGCCCCACGCTTAACGCAAGCGTCACCCAAGCAGTTGGTTCAATGTGGTTGCCTTGTATTTGTGCCAGGAATGCAATGAGGGGCGCAATACCCCAAAAAAACCAGGTTATTGGGTTAGGCTTGGCTGTGCCCCGAATAGTTGCCAACAGGTAATCTAACCCCGCAAGTACACGTAGGATTACGGCAAAAATTAAAAACTCTGAACCAAGCATTACGCTCCTCGTTTAAGAGTCAGTGCCATTATATCCTTAAATGGCTAGAATGTAAGTGACTATTTTTTGTGGCAAAATTATTTAATATTGCAACAAATTTGCAATTTATAGCTAGCGAGCCTACACTTTGGTCATGAAGACATATAAGTTACCCTTGTTAATTCTAATATTTGTGGCGGCCGTACTTAGCATTGTGTATTTTACTACTACTCACAAACAGAGTACTCAAAAGCTATCGGTAGCGGCCAGCTTTTACCCTTTATACGAGTTCGCCCAACGTGTTGGGGGTGAAAAAATAGAAGTTTCCAACTTAACTCCAGCGGGAGTTGAGCCTCATGAGTACGAACCCTCTCCGAAAACACTTGCTGACATTCAAAAATCACAACTACTCCTCTTCGTTGGAGGTACATTAGAACCTTGGGCCGAAAAATTTTTACCGCAATATGGCAATACTGCAGTAAGGGTGGACAGCAACATAGACACCATCCAGACAGATGAAGGTAAAGACCCGCACTTTTGGCTCGACCCTACATATGCTAAACAGATCGTCTCTACAATCCGCGATGCGCTTGCAAAGGCAGATCCGGCCAACAAAAGCTACTACGAGTACAACGCTGCTTTATATATAAGCGAGCTTGATTCGCTCGCAGCCGACTTTGCAAACGGCCTTAAAACCTGCGACCAACGGTTTATAGTTACCTCACATGAAGCCTTTAGCTACGTGGCGAAACGCTATAGCCTACAGGTGGCCGCGATTGCTGGACTCAGCACCGAATCAGAACCCGATCCTTCAAAAATGGCACTCATAACAAACATGGTTAAAGACAAAGGTTTAAAATATATTTTCTTTGAAACATTGGTTAGCCCGCGATTAGCTGATACTATAGCTCAAGAAACCGGTGCAAAAACCGCGGTCTTCGACCCCATAGAAGGACTCAGCGATGAAAACAAGCAGCAAGGAAAAAACTACATCTCGATCCAACGCGAAAATCTGGCCGCGCTCCGCACCGCACTCGGATGCAAGTAGCAGCATGCTTATAGACGCCGATAATATCGCTGTCGTGTTTAATGCCGAGCCTGCCATCGAAGACGTATCGCTATGTGTGCACTCAGGCGAATTCATAGGGTTAATCGGCCCCAATGGAGCAGGCAAAACAACCCTATTAAAAGTGCTTTTGGGGCTACAAAAACCAACCCGCGGAACAGTGCGCATGGTAAAAAAAGGCGGAATTGGATACATCCCGCAGCGCACTGCAATGCAACACAACCAAATGCCCATAAGCGTTGCAGAGGTTGTTGCATTGGGGTCAAACGGTAATGTGCTAAAGGCCGGCAACGCATTGCAAGCTGTAGGGCTACAAGATCTCGCTAAAAAACGCTTTTCAGAGCTATCTGGCGGCCAGCAGCAGCGTGTTTTTATTGCTAAGGCATTAGCGCATGAGCCATCAATCCTTGTGCTAGACGAGCCAACCACCGGCGTAGACGAGCACTCGCAGCAAGAATTCTACCACATTCTTCAATCGCTCCAGTCTCGTGGCATGACTATCATTATGGTGTCACACGATGTAGATACAGTGCTTAGCCTAGTTACCCGCGTGGTCTGCCTTAACCGCAGCATAGTTTACGACGGCCCGCCCGAACATTTTGAAACCGATAAATACTTGCCTAACTTATACACAACTAAACACCGAGTGCTTCATCACCGCCACAAGGATAGCCATGCTTGATATCTTTAGCTTTTCTTTTATGGTCCGTGCCCTTATTGCCGGCCTCATCATCGCCGTAGTAGTGCCGGTGTTGGGCAGCTTTTTGGTAGCACGGCGCTACTCACTTATTGCAGACAGCCTGGCACACGTAAGCCTTACAGGTGTGGGCGCAGGACTACTAGCCGGAGTTATGCCAATAGCTTTTGCCGTGCCGGTTACCGTTGCGGGCGCCCTTATACTAGAGTGGCTGCGTCAAAAGCAACGCATTAGCGGCGAGATTGCCCTGGCAATACTTATGAGTAGCGGGCTCGCATTGGCTGTTGTGCTAGCCAACCTTGCCCAAGGCCTAAACGCCGACTTTAGCAGTTACCTGTTTGGTTCAATCACAACCACCACCCAAACCGATTTGGTCATATTAGCAGTTGCCGCAACTGTAGTGCTCACCGTAATTACCCTTAACTACAGAACTCTTTTATATATAGCGTTCGACGAAGACGGTGCACGCATTGCTGGCTATAAAGTGTCACTACTTAACTACACATTAGCAGCAATGACTGCAGTTATTGTAGTACTAAGCCTACAGGTTGTGGGCGGACTTCTCATGAGCGCCCTTTTAGTAATGCCTGTTGTGGCTGCCAGCAGATTTGCAGATAGCTTTTTACTCACCATCGTAATCGCCATACTCTTTGCCGCATTAGCTGTAATTAGTGGCCTGGTTGTTGCGTTTTACCTAGGTATTGCAGCCGGCGGATCCATAGTCCTTGCGGCACTTGCGTTGCTTATTGGGTCGCTCGCGCTCAAAAAATAGCTATGTCTTCTTGGGTGGCCATGGAATCAACATGCTGGTACGGCTCTTGTATTTTTTGTACTCGGCGTTAGTGCCCCAACGAGCATCAGCGAACTTTTCGAGCAGTGGAATACCGCTTATAAAAAGTAACAGACTTATTATAAATAACGGCCCCACCGCAACAGCAATACCCAGCGGCAACGACAAAACCGACACTGCATACAAATATAACCCAATCCACACGAGCATTTCGCCCATGTAGTTGGGGTGACGCGAGTATTTCCAGACGCCAGATTGAATCCACTTACCCTTATTTGCTGGTAGCGAATTGAAAGTAAATTTTTGCCAATCTGCGGCGGACTCTAAAGCTAGGCCCAACGCCCACACAACCACCCCAATCCAGGCGAGTGGTGCAATGTTGGGCGAGCTGGCCGTAAAAGCAACTAGCGCTGGCAGCAAAATTACCCACACAGACAACCCCTGGCCAAGCCAGAAACGGCCAAAAGCAATAAAATTGTCGCGGATATTGTCGAACCGGCTGTCTTTGCCAGTTTTAGAAATACGGTACAACAAAAATCCACCCAACCGCACTGCCCATAT
>DASTDY010000059.1:0-13563 GCA_035710125.1 Saccharimonadales bacterium (SeqCode)
AATCTGCGTCAGGTTAAGGCCTTGTGCCATAAAAAACGGCACGATGAATGCGCTGGATACTGTCATACCTCGTATTAGCGTGAACCACATGAGCCACTTTACGTTGGCGAAGTACTGCTGCATTGGGGGCTCCTCCTTTAAAGTTGATGTTTTCAGGCTCTTATAGGGCCTGGGTTTACCCCCGACATATAAAAATACCTCCTACGTCGGAGGCGAACCAAGACTTATAAAATGTGTGTTTTAAAGACCCGAATCGCCACAAATACCTACCGCCATCACAAAGTTACCGCAGGTGCGGACAGTAGTGGGTTGGATCTGATATTTATGGTGATTAGAGTGCATAACCGTTTTATTATAATATTAGTTTTTGTTATGTCAAGGTTGATGGGAACAACGACACTTGGTAAGCACGATATCGTCCACATAGCCTGCTGCCATTTGCATTATCCGCTTAACCATTGCTACCATAAGAACTATGAGACCAATTTGGACCGGATCTATCAGCTTTGGATTAGTAAACATACCAGTACGGCTTTTTAGCGGCGTACACCCGCGGGAAGGCCTAGACCTAGACATGCTGCACAAAAACGACAAGTCGCCAATCCGTTTCGCGCGCGTGTGCCGCAAAGACGGCGAAGAAGTAGCCTGGGACGATATAGTAAAAGGTTACGAATACCGCGACGGCGATTACATTGTAATTACCCAACAAGAACTAGATAAAATAGATGCCGACAGGTCGCAAACGCTTGATATCCAGCATTTTATATTGCAAGACGAAATAGACATACGCTATTTCGAAAAGCCATATTACCTAGAGCCGGTCAAGGGCGGAGAAAAAGCCTATGCGTTACTCCATGCGGCGCTTGAACAGTCCGACAAACTTGCGCTCACAAAATATGTTATTCATCAGCGCGAGCACATTGGTGCGATCAAACCGGTTGGCCGCGCGTTAGTGCTCAACCAAATGCGGTTTCCAACAGATCTGCGCGAGGCAACAGACCTGCATTTTCCGAGCCAAAAAGACGCCAAACCAGAAGAAGTCAAGATCGCCCTCAAAATAATTGCGCAACAGACTGGCCATTTTGCGCCCGAGGACTACCACGACACGTATACAGAAGAGCTCGAGCAAATCATAAAAGATAAAACCAAGGGTAAATCGACTGCACCAAAACATAAGGCGCCAAAAAGCCAGGCGTCATCTAAAGATCTTATGAGCGCGCTTAAAGCTAGCCTAAAACAGGGATAGCAACCGTGGCGCTCAAAAAATATCAGGCAAAACGGGACTTTGCCAAAACCCCCGAGCCCAAAGGCTCAGCGCATAAAGCTAGTAAAAGGTTGGTCTTTGTAGTGCAAGAGCACCATGCGTCGCGGCTTCATTACGATTTTAGGCTAGAGCTTGGCGGAGTGTTAAAGAGTTGGGCGGTGCCAAAAGGGCCGTCCATGAATCCACACGACCACCATCTGGCAGTGATGACCGAAGACCACCCCTACGATTACCGAACGTTCGAGGGCGTTATACCCAAAGGCAACTACGGCGCTGGCAACGTTATAATTTGGGACGAAGGCTGGTACGAGCCCCGCACGCCTACCGGCAACCCCGAGGCCGAGCTGCAAAAAAGCCTCAAAAAAGGCCACATAACATTTATTTTGCACGGCCAAAAACTAAAGGGAGAATTTGCCCTTATAAAAATGACCCACATGGAAGACGACGCCTGGTTACTCGTTAAAAAAGGCGACTCATTTGCGACCCAGGCCGATATTACGCAGCAAGATACATCTGTAAAAAGTGGCCGTCGAGTAGACGACGTACAAGGAGCAACCGCCATGCCAGACGTAAGTAATTACCCTAAAAAAGCAAAACCGTGGCCGGTTTCACCAATGCTTGCCACGCTCGACGACGAGATTTTTGACAAAGAAAATTGGCTATTCGAAATTAAATGGGACGGCTACCGCGCGATCGGCGCAAAGCACAAGGGCGACGTGCAACTATATTCCCGCAACGGCACCGATTTTAAGCAGCATTACCCACCAGTAGCCGAAGCACTCCATAACTTGGAACACGACGTTATTTTAGATGGTGAAATTATAGTGGTAGACCCAGAAGGTGTGCCTCATTTTGAATACTTGCAACATTGGCGGCGCGACAAGCTAGGCATTTTGCTATACCATGTGTTCGACATTTTGTGGATAGATGGCCACGACATTCGTACTATGCCGCTTGCAGACCGTAAGAAAGTGCTGCAATCGGTAGTGCCCAAAGATTCAGTTATTCGTTATAGCGACCACGTGCTCACCAAGGGTGTGGCGCTTTTTTCTGAGATGCAACGCCGTGGCCTAGAAGGTGTAGTGGCTAAAGATATGGCCAGCCAATACCGCGAAGGCCAGCGCGGCAACGATTGGCTTAAAATCAAAACTCACCTGCGCCAAGAGGTAGTAATTGGCGGCTACACCGAACCGCGAGGAGGCCGCAAATATTTAGGGTCGCTCGTGGTGGGGGTGTACGATAAGGGCGATTTTGTGTATGTTGGGCACTCTGGTGGAGGTATACCCGATGCCCTCCGCAAAGAATTGCTCGGCAAGCTGCAAAAATTAGCCCGCAAAACATCGCCATTTAAAATAGAGCCAAAACCAAACGCCCCCGTGCATTGGGTAAAACCCGAGTTGATCGCCGAAATGACCTTTGAAGAATGGACCAAAGACGGGTCTATGCGCCAACCTCAGTTTGTGGGCATGCGGGCCGACAAGGACCCAAGAACAATCAAACGCGAAAAACCAAAGCACCAGGGTGCGTCGCGCAAAAAGGAGCAGGCATAGTGACGACAGGCAAAAACGAATTTACCCACCTAGATAAAGTATTCTTTCCCAAGCATGGCTACACAAAAGGCGACCTCATGGAATATTATCGTTCGGTTGCCGATGTCATGCTGCCGTACCTTAAAGACCGCCCCCATTCCTTGCTGCGGCAACCCGACGGCATAAAAGGCTTTGGGTTTTTTCAAAAAAATAATGAGCACCTGCCAGATTGGGTGCCACATGCCGATATTTTTTCGGACTCCAACAACGCCGACCTGCACTGGATTGTTGGCGGCAAGCTAGACACGCTCCTTTATATGGTGCAGCTGGGCACAATAGAGATCAACCCATGGAACTCACGCGTCCAACACCTAGATAACCCAGACTGGATAGTGGTAGACCTCGACCCAGAAGGCCGGACTTTTAAAGAGGTAATCACCGTCGCGCATGAAGTAAAAAAAGTGTGCGACGAGTGGGGTGTGCCAAGCTACCCTAAAACATCGGGCAAGACCGGTATACATATTTTTATTCCGCTTGGCGCTAAGTACAGCTACGAACAGGCCAAAAATTTTGCCCATCTTATGGTTATAGAGGTAAACAAACGTCAGCCAGAGCTTACTAGTCTGGAACGTATGCCCGAAAAACGCAAACACAAAATTTACCTCGATTTTTTGCAGAACCGCCAAGGCCAAACGCTTGCTGCGCCGTATTCGGTCCGGCCAACCCCTGACGCAACGGTGTCTACGCCGCTTACCTGGGACGAAGTTGTGCCGTCGTTACAGCCCACAGATTTCACTATAAAAAATATTGGGGCGCGTATAAAAAAAGTGGGCGATCTTTGGAAGCCGGTTATGCAAAAAGGTGTTGATATCGCCAAGGTGCTAAAACGGGTCGAAGACGTGTGAGAAAAGCAGCTGTATTTTAGGTGGCGTACGCCTATGCTAAATGGGGAGGTAGCATATGAAAGGTGAACAATTACCTACACGGCCAGGCGTACAGGCCGATATGGAGCAACAGCCGCAGTCAGATCTTGCGTCGCACATTGGAACGCACAAGTTAGAGGATAAAGTTGCGCTTGTAACTGGCGGAGATAGCGGCATTGGTCGTGCCGTGGCCGTCGCGTTCGCAAAAGAAGGCTGCAAGCAAGTCTTAAATTATCTTAACGAACATGAAGATGCTGAGCACACGGAGCAATTAGTCCGGGCAAAAGGTGGCGAGTGTACTTTGGTTGCCGGTGATGTGGGCGACTCAGGCTTTTGTAGCCAGCTTGTTAAAAAGACGCTGGATACATACGGCAGAATTGATATTCTGGTTAATATCGCGGGCGAGCAGCATCCGCAAAATGATATAACAGATATTTCCGACGAGCAGCTTGAGAGGACTTTTAGGACAAACATCTATTCTATGTTTTATTTGGTGCGCGCAGCGTTTCCGCATCTTAAAAAGGGGAGCGCCATCATAAATACTGCCTCGGTAACGGCTTATGAAGGCCATCCACAACTTTTGGACTATTCTGCGACCAAAGGGGCGATTGTATCATTTACGCGTGCCCTGTCTAATTCACTCGCACCCAAGGGTATCCGTGTGAACGCTGTAGCGCCCGGGCCAATCTGGACACCGCTTATTCCTTCTACATTCTCTTCAGAAAAGGTGGCGGATTTTGGTAAAGACACGCCGCTAGGGCGTGTAGGACAACCAGAGGAAGTCGCGCCCAGTTATGTCTTCTTGGCGTCTGCCGATGCCTCCTATGTTACGGGCCAAACTATTCATGTAAACGGTGGCAGAGTGGTAAACGGGTGGGGGTTTTAGGTATACTAAGGGTGCATGATAAAAGCTCTTATAACACGAATCCTCGAATTCCAGGCAAAACGACTCTTAAAAAGAAACAAGCCACTCATTGTGGCTGTTACTGGTAGCGTTGGCAAAACAAGCACAAAGTTAAGTATTGCCACAGTGCTCAGCCAAAAGTATAAGGTGCTAGCGCATTACGGCAGTTACAATACGCCGATTGCCTTGCCGCTCGCTATGTTTGATACTAGGATCCCTTTAAAATTAAAAAGCCCTTCTTCTTGGCTAAAAGTTATATGGGAGACCCAGCAAAAATTACATAAGCCGTACGATTACCAAGTGCTCGTGCTTGAGCTCGGCACCGATAGCCCTGGTGACATTGCTTATTTTAAAAAGTACATTCATCCAGATATTGCCGTGGTAACGGCGGTTGCGGCCGAGCATATGGAATACTTCGGCACGCTAGAAGCTGTGGCCAAAGAAGAGCTCGCGATTACACACTTTGCCAAAGAAACGCTTATTAACCGCGACGATGTTGACACGGCATACTCCAAATTTGTACCAGAGGGCATAAATCTCGATACCTATGGTACGAGCGGTGTTGCAGAATATCGTTTTGCAACTCATAATTACGCGCCAGGCAAAGGCTTTAGTGGCGTGTTTGTGTCGCCCGAATTTGGGGAACAGCCTGTCACTCTGCAAGTTGTAGGGGAGCATAACATACGCACCGCCGTGGCGGCAGGCGCAGTTGGTATAAAGCTTGGTCTCAGTGCCGAACAGGTGGCTGCCGGACTTGCGCAAATCCAACCTGTAAATGGCAGGATGCACCTATTAAAAGGGTTGTACGAATCCATAATAATAGACGACACCTATAATTCTAGCCCAATTTCGGCAACAGCCGCCCTTCAAACATTATACGCATTTCCGACCACGCAAAGGATTGCAATTTTAGGATCAATGAACGAGCTGGGGGAGTATTCGGCAAAAGCACACGCGCAGGTGGGCGATGCCTGCAATGGGGCAATGCTCGATTGGGTGGTTACCATTGGTGCCGAGGCTGAACAGTATCTTGCGCCAGCCGCCGCAAGTAAAGGCTGTAGGGTGCGTAGTTTTTCTAGCCCGTATGCTGCGGGTTCATTTGTGCACAGTGTGCTGCAGCGAGGTGCGGTGGTGCTAGCAAAAGGTTCTCAAAATGGGGTATTCGCCGAAGAAGCAGTAAAAATGTTACTACATAGTACCGAAGAAGAAGAGAGTCTTGTGCGGCAAAGCCCAGATTGGCTTGCTATTAAGCAGCGGCAGTTCGGTGACAAGCCGGCGATCGGGTAGGCCTTTAAAGGTTTCAATAATATTTTTGGGGTGATTGGCTTGCTTTTTTGCTCCTAATCTAGTACCTTCTTACATAAAGGTAGCATTACTCATGAACATACGTGATAAATTTACCCCAATCAGAAAAGGCCTGCTCGAACTTGTAGTGCTAAAAATAATATCTCACCACAAGGTGTATGCAGCAGATATTATTCGGCAACTGCAAGAGTCTGAATTTGCTACACAAGAGGGAACTTTATACCCCTTGCTCAGCCGTTTACGAAGAGAGGGCCTAGTGGCGTACGAATGGGCAGAATCCGAATCTGGCCCACCCCGCAAATACTACACACTTACCGAATCTGGCCGCACGCAGCTGCACCAACTCCGGCAATATTGGAATCAATTAGACCAAGCTATAAATAATATAGGAGTAAGCTTGTGAACAAAGTAATAACAATCAGCCTAAACAAAAATGCCTATCAATTTGAAGAGCCAGGCTTCCATGCCTTGCACGCCTACTTAGAACGTGCCGGCAATAAATTGTTTGAAAACCCCGACAAAGAAGAAATCATGGCTGATCTCGAGCAAGCAATTGCAGATAAATGCACCGCTTACTTGTCTGCAACCAAAACTGTAATCACACAGCAAGAGACTGAATCAATTTTAGCTGCCATGGGCCCTGTAGAAGACTGGAATAGCACAGAGGACCAAAGCCATGAGCCGCAATCCGCCCCAAGGCGCCTATACAAAATACGCGAAGGTGCAGTGTTTGAGGGTGTTTGTAACGGTATTGCCGTCTACCTTAATCTCGACGTTACAGTAGTGAGGGTGCTATTTATAATTTTAGCAATCGCAACCGCTGGCACCTGGGTAATTGCCTACATTTTAATGGCGATTTTTATTCCAGAAGCCCGCACCTCGGCCGACCGCGCTGCGGCCAACGGCAAGCCATTTAATACGCAGACCATAGTAGACGAAGCGCACAAACGGTACCAAGACCTAAAAGCCTACGGTAAAGAACAAAAGCAAAAGTGGGAGGCCAAAGAAGCTGCCGACCGAGCACAATGGGCGGCAAAGGAGGCCAAGATTAAAGAAGCGGTCCAACCTATTGCAGAGCCGCCAGCGGAGCGGCCTGGGGCAGGATCGCGGTTTGCCCGTGGTGTTGCCGGAATTTTAGGCGCAACCGGCTCGCTTGTGCTTGTGGCGCTTAGCATTGCCTGGATAGTCGCCCTCGTAGATGTCTTTACAAAAGGCACAGTGTTTGGTTACTTTGGCGGCGCAGCCACACCGGCGCTCGCCTTGTTTATAAGCTGCGTATTTTACCTTATATTCTTGCCACTACAGGCCGTAGTAGGGGATGCGTTCCGCTACGCCAAGAACGTGCAGGGATTTGGCCCAAGCTTTTGGGGTCGCATGTTTACTGCCCTGTTGTGGATTGGGCTGGTGGGGGTAATCGGTTTTATTGTGCAACAGTCACAACCAATCCGCGACGGCCTAAAAGACGTTCGGGCAGATGTAGAGCAGCAGCTCAACAAATAGCGAGTTGGCTAAACTGTTAGCTGGCTATATAATAGAAGTCATATGACTAGTTTTCGTTTACGCGGCGTTTTGGCGATCCTCCCCTAGGGGAGCGAACATTTTTAACTTATGCCTTAAAAAACCGTAAACGTAAAAAGATATTTATTATGACACGATACAACCCGTCTCAGATCGAGCCCAAATGGCAAAAGGTGTGGGAACACAATAAAACCTACGCCGCCAGCGACACTAGTAGTAAAAAGCCGTATTACGCGCTGAGCATGTTTCCGTACCCAAGCGGCATAGGGCTCCACATAGGCCACGCGCGCAACTTTACTATTACCGATGCAGCAGCACGATTTATGCGCATGCAAGGGCATGAAGTTTTACAGCCGATGGGTTGGGACAGTTTTGGCTTGCCGGCCGAAAATTATGCCATTAAGACGGGCACCCCGCCCCAGGTAATCACCAAGCAAAACACCGATAATTTTCGCGAACAGGCAAAACACCTTGGCCTTTCAATAGATTGGAGCCGTGAATTCGGTTCTACCGACCCTGACTACTACAAATGGACACAGTGGTTCTTTTTACTGCTCTACAAACGTGGGCTGGCCTACCAAAAAGAGAGCGCCCAGTTTTGGTGTAACGAATGCAAAACCGTGCTCGCCAACGAACAAGTAGTGAACGGCTGCTGCTGGCGCCACGAAGATTTGCCCGTGACCAAAAAAACCCTCAAACAGTGGTTTTTCAAAATCACCGATTACGCCGACCGCTTAGAGGCAGACCTAGAAGCCCTTGATTGGCCAAGCAAAATCAAAGCCATGCAGCGCAATTGGATTGGTCGCAGCCAAGGTGCCGAGGTAGATTTTAAAGTTGACGGCACCAGCCACTCCATTAAAATTTTTACTACCCGAGCCGACACCTTATTTGGCGCCACATTCATGGTGCTCGCCCCAGAGCACGAACTAGCTGCAAAACTCGCCACGCCTGCGACTCAGGCTGACGTTGCCATGTATATCCGCGCAGCCCAGACTAAGACAGACATAGACCGCATGGACGAAAACCGCCGTAAAACAGGCGTATTTACAGGATCATATGCTATTAACCCTGTAAGCGGTAAAAAAATCCCTATTTGGATTGCCGACTATGTGCTTGGCGGCTATGGTACCGGCGCAATCATGGCCGTGCCCGCACACGACGAGCGCGACCATGCCTTTGCAAAACATTTTAACTTGCCTATTGTGCCGGTGGTGCAGCCAGAAACCGGCACACCGCAGCAAGACCCCATATTCCGCCGTAGTATTGTTGCGATTGTGCGTAACCCCCGCACTAACGAATTTTTATCTATTAACTGGGGCAAGCTAGGCGGCAACCTATTTGTAGGTGGCGGCCGTGAAGAGCACGAAGATACCGTGGCCTGTGCCATGCGCGAAATCCAAGAAGAAACAGGTTATAAAAACCTACAATTAGTAGGTAAAACCGGCAAAATGTTCCATAACTATTTTGCGGCCAGTAAAAACGTGCCGCGCCGCATAGAGGCATACGGGCTGTTGTTCGACCTCATAAACGAGGAGCGCGACGGTACCAACCTAGAGGCAGACGAGCAAGGTAAGTTTACCGTAGAATGGTTGCCTCAGTCGGAAGTTGAGCAAAAAATCAAAGAAGAACTCCACGCCATTGCCTATAAAACCTTAGTAAAGGGCGAGTGCTACCACGGCGAAGGTATCATGGAAAATTCTGGCAAGTACAACGGCCTACCGAGTGCCGAAGCGCGTGAGCGGATCGTGGCCGATTTGCAGGCCCACGGCGCAAAATTCCGTGTTAACTATAAAATCCGCGATTGGCTTATTAGCCGCCAGCGCTACTGGGGCGCGCCAATCCCTATAATCCACTGTGCCGATTGCGGCATTGTTCCGGTGCCCGAAAACCAGTTACCTGTAGAATTACCAGAACTCAAAGAGTTTGTGCCAGCTGGTGATGGCCGTTCGCCACTTGCCCGTGCCGAAGACTGGGTGCAGGTTACGTGCCCAACCTGCCAGGGGTCAGCCAGGCGCGAAACCGACACTATGGATGGTTTTGCCTGCTCTAGCTGGTATTTCTTGCGTTTTGCGGATCCACACAATGCAGACGCACCGTTCTCTAAAAAGCTAGCAGAGCATTGGCTGCCGGTAGACGTGTACGTTGGCGGCGCCGAACACGCTGTTATGCATTTGCTATACGCACGTATGTGGACCAAAGTCATGTACGACGAAGGTCTAATCTCGTTCGACGAGCCATTTAAGGCGCTCCGCAACCAGGGTATGCTGTTGGCGTCTGACGGCAGTAAATTTAGCAAGAGCAAAGGCAACGGCGTTGACCCCGAAGACATAATTAAAAGTGGTTACGGCGCAGATTCGCTACGGACCGTTATGCTGTTTTTGGCGCCTTTTGACCAAAGTACATCGTGGAGCCCCGAAACGCTCGGCGGCGTGTATCGGTTTTTAAACCGTATCTGGACACTAGCGCAAGAACTAGACGCACAGTTTGGCGAGAACGGCCACGGCCAAAATACCAACAAAGATATAGAGCGTGCCGTACACAAGGCAATCAAGCGTGTGACCACCGACATGCACGATATGGCCTACAATACGGCGATCTCGGCGCTCATGGAGCTTGTGAACGAGCTTTATAAATTACGCGCCGATTACCCAATGGCCTCTAATGGTCCGATGTGGCAGTGGGCAATCACCACTATTGCCCAACTAATCGCGCCATTCGCGCCCCATTTGGCAGAGGAGTTATGGGAACAGTTCGATGGCGAAGGTTCAGTACATATAAGTAAGTGGCCAACATACGACGAGTCGCTGTTAGCCACCGATACAATGATGATAGTTGTGCAAGTAAATGGCAAAGTCCGCACAAAAATAACCGTGCCCGTCGATACCTCGCAGACCACAATAGAGCAAACAGCCCTCACCGACGACAACGTACAAAAATTCGTGCAAGGCACGCCTAAGAAAATGATCTATGTAACTGGCAAACTGCTCAATATAGTTGCATAGTTTGTAGAAATATAGTTTAGTAGTAAAGCTAGCTTTCGTTGCAAAGGAGAAACGGTGGTTTTTGCGAAGGCGTTCCAAACGGTTCTGAAGGAATTCTTGATCCGTAAGGAAACGGATGACTTTTGGAAGATCTGCCAAGATGTCGTCCAGGTTCTTTCCCACAAACAGCTCGCGACAATGCTCCTCGAATCGTGTGACGTGCCTGGGGTTGAAAGGGTATGGACCGCCGAGAGCAAAAAGGAAGAGCTGTGGGCGGACATCAGGTACTACTGTGCAGACATCCTGTACTACCTGCTGCAAGACAACCCGTATGTTAAATATTGGGTTGACACCTACAGGGAGAACAAGCCTGAGAACCTGGGCGATTTGAGCCACGATGCAAAGGGATACTTCACGCAATTCCCTGTCTACAAGACGCTCGAAGCCTCCGTGCCAATGACTGCAGAACGGGCTGTCATGGCAGTTTTGCAGGGCTGGACCTGGCAGGGTGACGAGCTGCACAAGTTGTTTGGGGCGCTTTTCCGTGCCCCCTACAACGTGTCGTTCCCGCCAGATGGCGAGCTGTACAAGGACAGAAGCGAGCCTGGTCTCTACGTGGCCGTCGCCTACGGGGTTTCTCAGATTCTTCTGAGGGATCCCGATATCGCCGCCGAGGAAGCAGCCCGCCTCGCAGGCTAGCAGACTGCCGGCCGGCTCCCGTGTGTGTGGGAGTCCGGCCGGCAGCGTGCCTTGCTGATTTAATCTTTTATGCGTATAATACAAGCAAGTTATTACAGATAAACAAAGGGGACTTCCTTATGGGCAAACCAAAGAAGCAAACATCTCCGCGCAAAACCGGCCTTCGCCGCAGCCACCTTAGCCTCGACCTTAAGCGTCGGGTTAATTCGCTGCTATCTAAAGCCGGCAAGAAAGTAAAAGCAGTTACCACCAAGCGCGAGACTGGTAAAAAGAAAACCAAAGCTTAAGAAAGCTTTATATTTAGCTAACTTTAACAAACTTCGACTATGGCATCTAATCGTCACCTGGGCCGCATTATTGCACTGCAAACACTTTACGAATTTGAATTTCGTAAGGATAGTGCTGACACGCTCGCAGACATAGACGAGATCTTGTCGCGAAACCTAGAGCGGTACGAAGAAACTATCGACGACAAAAGCTTTGTACAAGAGCTTGTGTTTGGCGTACGTGATAAAATAGCAGCCCTTGATGCAGCAATCCAACCAATTGCTCCAGATTGGCCTCTAGAACAGATTGCCCGCATTGACCGCACCATTCTGCGGATGGCACTTTTTGAACTACTCGAAATGAGCGGCAAGGTGCCGCCTAAAGTTGCAATCAACGAGGCCGTAGAGCTTGCCAAAGCATTCGGGTCGGACAATTCGTCGAAGTTTGTGAACGGTGTACTCGGTACTGCGTACCGTACACTGATCGAAGGAAACCAAACTGATGGCAATGCAAGCTCCAAAGTTTGAGCGTTTTAAAAAGTATTTTCAACGCCAAAAACCTGTTATCCAAGAAGTAATCCGTGAACAAACCGCCGGTGGGGTGGTGGTTCGCCGTAACCAAAAATCCCACGAACTCGAAGTGCTGCTTACGCAAGACCACAAAGACCGTTGGACTATTCCAAAAGGCCACATAGAGGAAGGTGAGGTGGCAAAAGAAACCGCCGAGCGCGAAATCCGCGAAGAAACAGGCCTCCAAGAAATGGAAGTAGTAAGTTGGCTTGGCAAAATTAACTTCCGCTATCGCCGCCAAACAAGCCTGGTGCTTATGACCACCCATATTTATTTGGTGCGTGCCAAGGGCGACACCGACAAACTCGCCAAAGAAGACTGGATGAACGGCATTGGCTGGTTTAAAGTACATGACGCCCTTGATATGATTGAGTACGAAGATATTTCCAAACTATTGTTAATAGGAATGAAAAAAATCAGACATGCAGGACTTTAGCCCGTACCAAAAGTTTGCCAAAGAGAAGTTTGGCTTTACTTTTAAAGATCCGCAATTATTTGTGACTGCACTTACGCACCGGTCTTATGTGAACGAGCATAAAAAAAGCACTAAAGAACACAACGAGCGGCTAGAATTTTTAGGCGACGCGGTGCTCGAACTAGTCGTCACAGAGTATTTATATGGTAATTTTGCCGAACCAGAAGGCATTTTAACTAATTGGCGCGCTGCGTTAGTGCGTACCGAATCAATCGGTGCAGCTGGCGCAAAACTTGGCATTGACCAACTTATGCGTATGAGTCGCGGAGAAAAGCATGGCAATAGCCCCAGGGCGCGCCAGCAAATTTTGGCTAATGCGTTTGAGGCCGTGATTGGCGCGATCTATTTAGACCAAGGCTACGCAGAAGCCAGCACGTTTATAACCGATCACATTTTAAGTACGCTTAAAGACATTCTCTCTACCGGTTCTTGGCGTGACCCTAAATCGCGGCTACAAGAGGTTGCGCAAAGCCAAGAAGGCCAAACGCCCGTGTACAAAGTGCTAGAAGAATCAGGCCCCGACCACGATAAAATTTTTAAACTCGGTGTATTTGTGAGCGGAAAACTAAAAGGTGAAGGCCAAGGGCCATCTAAACAAGTCGCCCAGCAAGAGGCCGCCAAAGCAGCCCTAAAACAGTACGAAAAATAGAATATAAAACTGTCATAGGCAAGTTGCCCGCCCACGCCCATTGACAACAGAGGCGCAACCCTGTAAAATTGCCAAGAGTTTAACTATTCATTTATAAGCAAGGAATTTTACTACATGCTCGCAATTCGTTTGCAACGTTTAGGTCGCAAGGCTGCTCCGGTGTACCGTGTGGCTGTTCAAGAGGCTCAACGCCATCCAAGTAGTGGCCGCGTGGTTGCCTATGTTGGTACCTATAACCCACATACCAAGCAAAGCTCACTAGACGTAGAAAAAGTATCTACATACCTAAAAAATGGCGCGCAGCCTACGCCTCGTGTGGTCCGTTTGTTACAAGAAGCTAAAATTGACCTTCCGGCGTGGGTAAAGACAGTCCGTACAGACAAGGCTGCAACTATCCGCAATCCAGAAAAGCTTCGTAAGAACCAGCCAAAACAAGAGGCCGCCCCTGCCGAAGCCGAACCAGCAGCCGCAGAAGAAAAA
>DASTDY010000060.1:0-1029 GCA_035710125.1 Saccharimonadales bacterium (SeqCode)
GCCACCCACAAGCACGATAATCGCTGTTGTGTCTATTTGTTCGGGAACAACACTATGTTTTAAAGTGGTAACGATTGGCGGTTGTGAGCTGATGGCAACATAAGCAGTAAGCAAGATCATGATCACACCCAATACCTTCGTGAACAAATCCATGACTGAGCCTCCTCTTTTATACCAGAAAATAAAAAGTGAGATGATCACGCTGACAATAGCGCCAATCCAAAGATCGGCACCGAACAACACCTGAATGCCTAATGCTGCGCCCGCAATGTTGCCAATGTTAAACGCCAAACCACCGAGCACGATCAGAAAGGTGAGCAGGTGCCCCGCACCAAACACAAAATTATTGGCCAGGTCCTGCGCTCGCTGACCGGTGATCGTAATCACTCGCCAGATGTTTAGCTGCACAACAATATCTAACACGACAGAACAAAGTATGATGAAACCGAAGCTTGTGGTCAATTGCTCGGTGAACACAGTTGTTTGGGTAATGAACCCAGGGCCGATCGCGGAAGTGGCCATCAGAAAAGCTGAGCCCAACAAGGCAGAGGCTATGCTAGGGCTTTTTGATGTTGACATTATTTTCTTTAAGAAGGTCAACAATCGTTTTTGCAAATACTACCGCGTGTTCACCATCACCGTGTATGCATATCGTTTCAGCAACTACAGGAATGTCCTTTCCGGATAGGGATGTCACTGTTTTCCGTTGTACCATTTGCAAAACCTGTTGCGCTGCACGTGCCGGTGTGCTGATCATCGCATCAGGAGACGTGCGTGGGGTAAGTGTACCATCATCCTGGTAGGTTCTGTCGGCAAACACCTCGCTGGCTGTGCGGAGGCCGACCAACTTTGCCTCTTCGATCATCACGCTGCCCGACAGGCCGACAAAAACAAGCTCGTGATCCACATCATAAACTGCTTTTGCCAATGCGAGAGCCAATGCCTTATCTTTTGCTGCCATGTTATACAATGCACCGTGCGGTTTTACATGGTTGAGCTTTGTCTTACAGCTTTGAGCGAATGCAGCCA
>DASTDY010000061.1:0-30767 GCA_035710125.1 Saccharimonadales bacterium (SeqCode)
AAACAAGCGTCTAGATAAAGAGCTGCCACACGATGTAGCTGGGCAGCAACGGGCTAGGGAAGAGGCGACTTCGTTAGAGAACATGAACAGGTCACGCCACGAGTACCTTCAAGATGTCATGGGTATAAAGCCAAATCACCCCAGATACGAAGATTTTTTTGAATGGGTCGCCCACGTCTCTATAGATAACATGAGCGAACGGGAATGGCGCCTTGGCTTACCAGATGCCCTAGGTAACCCGCAACCAAGCGGTAAAGAGGTGGTAGAGACTTTTCATGATCTACAACTAGAGGAGTATGAGCGGCACAAGCGAAGCAAAAAAAAGAAGCCTGCAGCTCCTCCAGGCCAAACCCAGCAGATTCCCGTGCCCACGCCACCCAACCCTAGCGTAACGCAACCCGTAACTATACCGCCCAACCCCAATGTGACGCAGCCGGTAAATATACCTAACCCTAACCAAACACAGCCCGTCACCCCTAAAAGCATGGAGCGTGCACAACGTGTCATAGATATTCGCCATTTGTCTAATGTGTTAGATGCAGCACGCGACCGATTGGCATCTTTCCCTTCGAGAAAAAAGAATACACCAGAATACAAGTTGGCCGCTGATTACTACCAAAGGATTCTTACTGATTACGCCAAGCTTAACGAGAAACACTTGCGTGATCTAGATCCAAAAAGAACAGAGGACCAACGTAATTTCGATTCAGTGAAATTTCTGTTAGATCAAAGCAGGGATTTGCGCAAGCTTGCCAATAAAAAGGCAGAAATGCGCGGTACCTCTGTTGGTCGTTGGTTAAGAAAGAATGGGATTGCGCAAAGGGTTGTTACTGCCGCTGCTTCTGCTACCTCTCAATCATGGGCTGGCCCTGGTGCTATCTTAACCGCAGCCGCAACAGGGCTTATTTATGGCGCTAAACCTGCAACAGAGGGCGCACAGGCGCTTTTTGGCACTGGTGGCGTAAACGAGCACTCGTCTAACGCTGATCTTTTAGAGATACAGAGGTCGGTAGAAGGTAATAAAAAAACGATCGAAGACGCAAGCAAGCTGGTGGTTGAGCATTTTAACCGCGACCGCTCATCTGAACGCAAAAGACTTGCTAAAAAAAGTGCGTTGGGCTTTATGGCGATAATGGCAGCTGAGGCAGTAGGGCAGGGCGTGTACGAGGCAGTAGGCTCCCCCGACTTAGTGCCTGATTTTCAAAATATGGATTTCTCCCGTACGGTAGAAGGTTCTCCTTCGGCTGAGGCGACAAGTGGCGTGGAGCCTTCTACGCACGCTAACGTTGAACCGCCCACCCAACCTGGCCAAGGTAGTATTGATGTAAACCAGGGCGAGATGGGCAGTTCCAATTCTGTCGAACCATATATTTCACCAGAGACTTTCCAGCAAGGCGTAGATATACCCTTGCAAGAAGGTGATGGCGTGTATAGCCTGGCTGAACGGTATAACTTAACTGATGCCCAAACTCAGAAGTTACTTGAGCTTATGACCAATCGTCATGATGGCAGCACTTATTTAATGCCGAATGGTGAAGTGCGTCTGTTCTTTAATGACGTTAACCTGCACCTTAGTGGCCAGGAGATAAAAGATATAATCTCGGTCGGATAGTTTGGTCTTAAAAATAAACATAGTATCATGTAGCAAGAAGGGAATAAAAAGTAATGTTTAGTATCGACGATGACTTTTTGCAAAGCTTGGGGTTAGGCGGATTGCCAGATGACCAAAAGCAGGCGTTCATACAGCATTTATACGAAGAGCTTGAACTCAGGGTCGGCACACGGCTTTCTGATGGCATGAGCGACGACCAGCTGGCTGCGTTCGAAAAACTTATAGACGCCAACGACGAGACTGGCGCGCTCAAGTGGCTAGAGTCTAACCGCCCAGATTTTAAAGATGTAGTTGCCGATGAGCTTGAAAAACTAAAAGAAGAAATCACCACCAACCGAGACATGATTTTAGGCAAAGAATAAGCCGTCAAAAATATCTAAAAAATAACCAGTTGTATGGTTATTTTTTATAGCCCCGCAAGAACGCCTGGCCATCCATAGTGCGGCCGCTAGGGGCAATGAGCTGGGTTATTTCTAAGAAGGTGTTGTTGCTGGCTGGCAGCACGAGGGCGTTATCGTGTAAACCGTCGGCAACTTTTGCCTGAGTAACAATTATGGGGTGTCCAAATACCGTGATTTTGCTTTTCGGCCATCCTATAAAGGCGCGGACCTCACGTTCTAGCTGGTCGGCAGGTTTAGTTAGGTCGAGCTTGCTATCTTCTTTAGTGAGCTTACGTGAGTAGGTAGGGGAGGGTTGTGTGGGCTGCGGATAAGGAATTATATCGCCAGATAAATATTTAGGTAGGTCACGAATTATCATTGAATTGCTTATGGTGATAAGTTGCTGTGTGAGTTCTGGGGTGGTGATGTCCGGTTTTAAGGACAAGGTTTGCTGCGAGAGTAGATCGCCTTCGTCTAGACGCTCGTTAATGAGCATGAGGCTTACGCCGGTGGTGGCCTGGCCGCTTAATATAGAGAACGTTATGGGATCGGCGCCGCGCCACTCGGGCAAAAGAGAAAAGTGGCTATTTATAATGCCCTTAGGGAATGAATCTATAACGTCTTTGGCGATGATAATCCCGTAATCTACCACCAGCCCTACTTGGCTTTTAAATTTGTGTTCGGCAAAAAGCTGGCTTAGCTCTGTTTTGCGGGTTGGAGTAAACACCTGTAGATTATGTGCTGCTGCGAGTTCCAACACTGGAACGCTGCCACGGTGGCCCTCGGCGCGTGGTTTTGTAATAATTGCCTCAAATTTGAGGCCGGCGTCTAGTAGCCCTTGAAGTGTTGCAGCCGCAACAGGCCCGCTACCAAAGAAGACTATTGTTGACGATTGATTCATGCGATACTTTTATTAATTTACCGTCTTTAGTGAGTCTAAAGAAGGCGTCTTGGTCTTTAATGTGGTCTATAAATAGCGTACCGTTGGTGTGGTCGATCTCGTGTTGCAGTACGCGGGCAAGGAACCCATCAGCCTTTAGGCGGATCTCTCGGCCTTGTTCGTCTTGGGCTTTTATGCGGGCGCGGCTATAGCGTGGGACAAGGCCGTAGACGTCTGGCACACTCAGGCAGCCTTCGTGGTCGTAGGTGATTTCGCCTTCAAGCTTCACTACTTCTGGATTTATAAGGGTCACAAAGGTGCGGTCGTTTTTGTCATCAAAATTATTGCGCACAATGACAACCCGCTGCAGGTGGTCGATTTGCACGGCAGCAAGGGCTACCCCAAGCTCGTGGGGACGGTGGTCTTCCCAGTCGAGTGTGGCCGATTGCATGTCGGTTACTAATTGTTCAACATCGGGCGTCACTACATGGACCCGAGTTGATTTTTTTCGTAAATTTTTATTGGGCAAGGTTATTATGGCATCGCGCTTCATCATATTTGTTCACTATACTGGATTTTGGCTGATTTTTATAGAATGCTGGCGGGGTCTATGTCGGACTGCCATGCGGCGGGCATAGCGTTTGCAATGTCGACTAACTCGCTCCGCTGCCGTGACTTTACTAAAAGTTGCCAACGGTAAGTGCCGCCAAGCCGTTCATAAAACGATGGTGTTGGTCCGAGTACTTCTACATTTGGGTGTGATGCGCGGATATGCGCTGCCATTTTTTTGCTGGCGGTAATAGCGCCTTGTTCGGTTTTATAGGTACATACTAATTTTAATAGATACCTAAATGGCGGGAACTTGGCATCCTGCCGCCTTTTGAGTTCACTCTGGTAAAAGCCCTGGTAGTCTCGGTTAATTGCCGCATGGATCACTGCGTGGGTTGGTTGATAGGTTTGGATCACCACATTGCCGGCTAGGCTGCTGCGGCCGACCCTCCCCATTACTTGGTATAAAAGCTGGAACACACGTTCTTCTGCCTGGTAGTCTGGCAAGACAAGCCCGCTGTCGGCTTGCACAACACCCACAGTTTGTAGGTGAGGGAGGTCTAGACCCTTAGCCAGGATTTGTGTGCCTATGAGTATATCTATTGTTCCGTCGTACAAGTCTTGGTAGCGGTTGTGTACGGCGTCTTGGATGAGTGTATCGGCATCGAATCTGGCAATCCGCGCCTTAGGGAACAGTTTTGCGATTTCTGATTCGATTAGTTTAGTGCCAATACCCTTAAAAATAACGGTTGGCTCACGACATACCGGGCAGTTTGGCGGTACGGCCATAGTAAAGTTGCACAGATGGCAGCGCAAACTATGCGAGTCGGCGTGCAGGGTGAGCGGTAAAAAGCAGGTGGGGCATTCGGCAAGCCATCCGCAGTGTTCGCACATGGTGGTTGGGGCGGTGCCTCGGCGGTTGTGGAATAAAAGCGTTTGATGGCCAGCGGAAAGCGACTTGTCGATTTGTTTTAATAGTTGGTCAGAAAAAAATCGGTGGCGTGTAAAATTGTCTTTCTTTTTTAAGTCGACAATTTCTGCAGCAACAGGAGCTGTCTTAAGGGCAGGAGCTGTCAGTTTTATAATTGGGCTTTTAGTTGTTTGCGCTAGGTAGTAATCGGCAACGGCCGGGGTGGCGCTGCCTAAAATTACGCGTGCATCAGCGTGGTAACTTGCAAGCATAGTTGCAGCGCGCAGCGCAGAGTAGCGAGGTGTTTGCTCCTGTTTGTAGCTAGGTTCGTGGCTTTCATCTACGACTATGAGCCCCAAATCTGCCAGCGGCATAAACAGGGCCGAACGGGGCCCTATAATAACTGTCGGCTCTGTTTGCGAAACAAGAGCTTTTATCCACATATGGTGTCGCTGTGATTCGGTCATTCCGGAATGCGTCACAATAAGGTTCTGAAAATGCTGTGCGAACTCTGCTACAAGTTGGGGGGTGAGGGCGATTTCGGGTACCAGGATAATGCTCGATTTGCCTTGGCGAGCAATGTGCTTGGCGGCTTCTATATATACCTGAGTTTTGCCAGAACCCGTAACACCATGCAGCAAGATTGTTCCATTTTTGGTATGCTGGAGTGCTAAAAGCGCTTTGCGTTGCTCGGCATTGAGCACAATTTTTGTTCGTTTTCTCAAGGGGTGAGGTTGTTGTTTAGGCAGTGTTCGGCGTTGTTTGTGGAGGCCACGCGGTAAGATTGTTTGTAGTACCAGCCCAAGGTGCGCGGCGTAGTAGTCGTGCAGCCAAACTGCAAGCTGTACTAACGGTTTTGGCAGGGGCTGTGAGACAAGAATTGAATCAATTGGTTTGGTCGCAAATGCAGGAGGCTGTTTTACGTGTTGTAGCACAATACCATTTATTATTTTTTTCCCTACTGGCACGCGTACCAAGCTGCCAATTGCGAGCGGTGAGTCGTAGGAATACGTAAACGCATGGGCATCAGCACGTACAACAGAAGAGGGGGCAACAAGGTAATAATACATGCACTTACTATACGCTATTGCCCGGGTAAGATCCCTCCACCTGCAAGTCAAGATCGTGTACACTGAAAGCATATGTATTTTAGGTCTAGGTCGGAAGCGGGTGAGTTATTGGCGGATCAACTCGTGCAGTACAGGTATGAAGACTGCGCTGTGGTCGCATTAAGCGCGAGCAGTGTTGCGGTAGCTGAACCAATTGCCGCTAGGCTGCACAGTATTTTAGGCCTTTTTTTAAGTGAGCAGATTAAAATCCCTGGCGAAAACCTAAATATTGGTTCGGTTAACCAAGGGGGTGGCTTTTTGTATAACCAGTCGCTCTCAGAGGCAGAAGCAAGCGACTACTACAGTGAATACCACAGTTACATAGATGACGAAAAGCGTCAAAAGTTTGAGCAAATCAATCATTTGATAGGCGAAGGAGGTGTAATAGACCCGATTTTGCTACGGCAGCATGTTGTTATCTTGGTGTCTGACGGTTTGAAGTCTGGGGCAAAACTCGACGCAGCAGCACAATTTTTAAAGCCGGTTTTAATGAAGCGGCTTGTAGTTGTCACGCCAGTTGCGTCTGTGTCAGCCGTAGACCGCATGCATATTTTGGCAGATGAGTTACACTGTTTAAGTGTGACCGAAAACTACATTTCTACTAGCCATTATTATGATTTAGATGACTCACTTACCCACGAGCAAGCGGTAGAGAAAATTAATAACATCATCTTAAACTGGCGGTAGAACGGTTGTGTTTAGGGTCGCAAGGGTGTAGAATTATTAGCAACGACCGATAGAAAACGGTAAACGAGGTGACGAACAATTATGCTCCTAGATGTCTTTATTACTTCTCGCGTGCGGCGCAAAATCATTGTGGTGTACGCAAAGTATCCAGACTTTCGTACGCATGTGCGAGGTTTAGCTAAACTTATTAAAGAAGACCCGGGCAACATCCAGCGCGAGCTCAAGCGTTTGGAGCAAGTTGGCTTTCTGCTTGCAGAAAAACAAGGCAACACTAAAATTTATTCGACCAACAAGCAGTTTGTGATTTTTAAAGAGCTACAAAGTATTGTGCTCAAGTCGCAGCAAAACAGCAAAGCCAAGCGCGATAGTTAAAAGATCGCTCTAGATCAACCTAGCAAAACGGCGTAGTATAAAACTACTATGTCGGGGGTGATTGACCAAATACTCGTTTCGCGTAAGCTTACAGATGCACAAAAAAGGGCAGCTTTTTGTTCGCCTAACTATGAAGCCAGCCAGCATGACCCGTTTTTACTGCCAGATATGGCTGCTGCCGTTGCCCGCATAATGCAAGCCAAAGAAAAAAACGAACTAGTGTACATCTATGGCGATTACGACATAGATGGCATTACTGCTACCACTATTCTGCTCGATGCTTTTAAGAGCTTTGGTATCCGGCGCGAGGCGTTTATTCCTAACCGGTTTGTAGAAGGCTATGGCTTACATAAAGACGCAATCAAAGAGCTCGCGAAAAGAGGAGCGCAGTTAATTGTAACTGTAGACTGTGGCAGTTTAAGCCATGCAGAAGTTGAGCTTGCCAACAGCCTTGGCGTTGATGTTATTGTAACCGACCATCACAATGTGGCAGAAGTTATGCCGCCTGCAATTGCCACAGTAAACCCTAAGCGCATCGACCACGAGTACCCATTTAAAGATTTAGCCGGCTGTGGGGTAGCTTTTAAGCTGGTGCAGGCGTTACAAACCCAGCTAGATGGCTTGCCGGCTGGGCACGAAAAGTGGTTGCTCGATTTAGTGGCCTTTGGCACCGTATGCGACGTAGTGACTCTGGTAGACGAAAACCGTACTAACGTATTTTGGGGCTTGCAAGTCATGCAAAAAACGCGCCGTCCTGGGTTAAAGGCGCTGATGGCCATTACGCAGACTGCGCCAGAGTCGCTCAACGCGCGTACCCTTGGTTTTGTGTTCGGCCCCCGGTTAAACGCCGCCGGCCGGTTAGAGACGGCCCAGCACAGCTTAGATTTACTTACTGCTACCGACCCCATGAAGGCACTGCAGATCGCCCAGAAACTGCAAGACATGAACGTTAAGCGGCGCGCCGACCAAGACCAGATCTTTAAAGCAGCGAGTGCGCAGGCTGAGCAGTTTGCGGCCGACCCAGTACTTGTGCTAAGTGGCGAGGGTTGGTCGCACGGCATTATTGGTATTGTGGCGGCAAAAATCCTAGAAAAATACCATAAACCCACCTTTGTCATAGAGGAAATGGGCGAAGAATCTAAGGGTTCTGCCCGCAGTTTTGGCGATTTTAGCGCCGCTGACGCTATAAGGGCTGCTGACCAGTGGCTTATAAAAGGCGGCGGCCACAAGTTAGCGGCCGGCGTTACATTAAAAACCAAGCACGTTCCGCAGTTTAGGCAGGCAGTAAACGATTTTTATAAGGCTCAAAAAATAAAAGACCAGCTGCGGTATTTAGAGCCAGCAACTGATGCAATTGTGCAAAACGCAAAAGAGCTCAATTTTGAGCTGCACGATTTTTTAAAAACACTCGAACCATTTGGTAATGGCAATCCGGAACCTATTCTATGCTTACAGACTGCGCGTATTTTTAAGCGGCAAACGTTGGGCAAAGAGGGGACGCACCTAAAGTTAGAGGTAAGCGATGCACATGGGAACCGTTGGTCGCTAATTGGGTTTAGTATGGCCCAGAAATATTTACATGATGTGGGTGATGAGGTTGGGGTGTGGTTTACGCTTATTAAAAATGAATGGCGTGGGAATATAAAACTAGAAGGGCAGTTAATAAAAGTAGTGAGCGTGTAGGGCGGGCGACCACCGCTCCCAGGTTTGGAGCGGTGGTCGCGCAGTCACTTCTGGCCGTTCGTACGGATGACTTCGAGGCTGCTCCGTGTGGACGGCACGTCGGTCTCGTCGGCGGCGGGCTTTTCTGTCGCCTCGGGCTTGGTGCCGGCCTCGAAGACCTGCACGCCGTCACGAGTGACGCAGAAGTACTCCAGCTCTTCCAACTCGGTGTCTTCCGAGTTGGAAGATGTCAACACGAGGCTCGCGCCGGGGTGGACGCTGAGCACCATGGGTCTGAAGCGCTCGCCGAACGGATCCATCTTGTCGACGTCCAGGTGCATGCCCAGGAGCCTCACCTGGGCCACGCCGCCTTCCGATGTGTTGTACCAGTGCAGGATCACCTCGTGCGGCAGCACCTTCATGGCGAAGGCGCCCACGCTGATGGCGGGGCCCACCAACACCAGCTCGTCGCCGACCTGAAGCGTGGTCAGGTCGAACGGCTCTTTGAGCTCCATGTAACTGTCCTCTCGTAGGAGTTTCCGTGCGGTATATAATATAATATTAAGTAGTGTTTTGCAATATCTTGTGCATGAGTTGCAGGTTCGAGCCACCACCCACCATGTAGCAGGTGGGTGGCGGCTCGTACACAACCTACTCCCAGTGGGGCGAGGTAAAGATCGCTCGCTTCTTGCGGATGATCTGGAAGCTGCCCACGAAGAACTCTATGGGCGAATCCTTGTTGTTGGAGCGGTACAACAGCGTCTTGCCTTCAAGCAGCGTCATGTGGGCGAACGTCGGGTTGAACGGCGAGCCGTTCCAACCACGCCATGAACCCAATACGACAACGAGCGATGATTCGGCCAAGGTTTCCTCGCCGTCGATTGCGACTGCGATCACCTCGTTGGGGTGGACGACCTGGACACCCAAGTGGAGCTCACCATCGTCTTGGCTGAGGATGATGTGGTCGCCCTCTTGCAGATCGTGCAGGTCAAACGCTTCGTTCTGTTCCGTGCCCGGCTGCATGCTGCCTCCCTGTAGAGTGTGCGTATGTATTATACTGGACGTTTTGCGTACGGTAAAAAGCTTGCAACGTCGCCCCTGTTCTGCTAGAGTAATTGCATATGATTCAAGTTACCCGTAAAGACGCAAACGAAGCGAACGAAAACCTGATCCGCCGTTTTACCCGCAAGGTGCAGCAATCTGGTTTACTTTCTCTTGTGAAGGCGCGCCAAGTATTCACAAGGCCGCCAAGCAAGACTGACCGCCGCCGCCGTGCCATCGAACGCAAAATCCGCAAACAGGATAAGCTGATGCGCATGCGCATGGGTCGTTAATGCTCAAAGAGACGCTCAACCAAGATATTAAGACCGCACTGCTTTCTGGCGACAAGCCAAAGGCAGAAGTCTTAAAAGCGCTTAAAAGTGCTATTTTATACGAAGAAGTCGCCCTAAAAATACGTGACACAGGCCTACCAGACGACAAGATCTTAGCTGTCATTGTACGCGAGGCTAAAAAACGCGCTGAGAGCGCAGAAATTTACCAAAAAGCAGGCAGTCCAGACCGCGCAGCAACGGAACTAGCAGAAAAGGCAATCCTAGAGGCCTACTTACCAAAACAGATGTCAGATGATGAGCTTGCGGCAGTTGTAGATAGTGTATTTGAACAACTCGGTCAAAATGTCCAGATGGGCCCGGCAATTGGCGCTGTAAAAGCCAAAGTTGGCGCGAGCGCAGACGGCGCACGCGTTGCGGCAGCAGTAAAATCAAAACTCGCAAACACATAAAAAGGGAGGCATCGGTGATTATCTTTTTTGGCCCAGCAGGCGCAGGTAAAAGCGTACAAGGGCAGATTTTATCTGCCAGGTATGGGTGGCGATGGCTTTCGGCTGGCCAGCTTTTGCGCGATACGCACGATGCCGATTTGCTAAAGGCTATGAGCACAGGTGATCTTGTTCATAATGATATCGCTAACAAGGTAATGCTTAACGCGCTTAAGCGTTCCAAAGATATTGACCATGTTATTTTAGACGGATTCCCAAGGGAGCTCAGCCAGGCTGAATGGCTGCTCGCTAACGAACCCGAACACGAGCGGTCAATTGCTGCCATAGTTGTGCTTGAGGTGCCAAAAAGCGAACTTGTGCGCCGCCTTACCTTGCGCGGCCGTGCCGACGACACCCCTGAATCTATTGAGCGCCGATTACAAATTTTTCGTACAGAAATTTACCCGATTCTGGCCTACTTTAACGAACGCAACGTACATATTGTGCACATAGACGGCACTGGTACTGTTGGGCAGGTACACGACCGCATTGTTGAGGAACTTAAATCATGTTTACCAAAGTAAAAACATCAGAAGAAATCGCTAATATGCGCGAAAGCGGCAGAATGCTGGCCGAGGTTCTGGCTAAGCTCAAAGCGGTTGCCCAACCAGGCATGACCGGCAAAGATGCGTCTGAATTGGCAAAAAAAGAGCTGAAAGCCTTTGGTGCGAAGGCTAGTTTTTTGGGGTACAGTGGCTATCCTGATGTGATTTGCGTGTCGGTAAACGACGAGATCGTGCATGGGATTCCAAATGACAGCCCCTTTAAAGATGGCGATATCGTAAGCTTTGATTTTGGCGTAAATTATAGGGGAATGCTCACCGATGCGGCGTGCAGTATTGTGCTGGGTAAAGCCACTAAAACACAAAAACGCCTGCTTAAGGCTACCGAGCGTTCCATGTATGCAGGCATAGAACAAGTAAAGCATGGTGTAAAAACCGGTGATATTGCAGCTGCTGTGCAAAAAGTGCTACAGGCCGAATCGCTTGGGATTGTGCGCGAGCTTGTTGGCCATGGCGTGGGGCATTATGTGCATGAAGACCCGAATATTCCAAACTACGGTATGGCTGGCACAGGGCCGGCACTAAAAGCAGGCATGACAATTGCGATCGAGCCTATGGCAACGCTTGGCGACTATCGTATAAAAATGGATCCAGACGGTTGGACAATCCGTACGGCAGACGGTAGTTTGGCTGCACATTTTGAACACACGGTGCTTATAACGCAGGACGGCTACGAAATTCTAACAGCTTAGGCGGTGGGCCTCGATATGGTACCATGTAGTCTGGGCAAAATCCCGAGAACCTCATAAGGAGAGTACACAGTGATTGCGCTGTGGTTGGTTGTAACCCTCGTGGCAGTTGCGACGATCTATACGGCAACACGGTTGGTGTCGGTAAACACGCCGCTGCTCATGCGGCAGTACGGGCTGAGAACAGGCAAGCTAGAGGTGCTGCCGGCACGGGTGGGTCTTGCTGTCTTTGTGCTATATGTGGCGCTAGACATCATTGTCATGTTGTTGCCGGGGTTGGAAACCGCAATAACCCAAATCCGCCCCTTGCTCGGCATACTGCTGATCGTTGTCAGCGCCGTGCTGTGTGTGCAGCTGTTTCGTGGTAGGCGCCTCAAGCTGTTGGCGGGTGTCGTTGTGGCAGCGGTGATTGGCGCGTGGTGGGTGTGGCCTAACTGGCTCACGGTAAGCCTGTATGCGATGGTTGTGGTATTCGCTGTCGTATCGTTTGCCATGTGGGAGGGGATGAACTTCAGGACAGCAATGGTGCTCCTGGGTTTGTTCGTGCTCACAGACATGCCGGTTTGGCTGATTGGCGTTACCTCTATGCAGGAGTCACAGGCGCTATTGGGGCAGGCTCATCCGTGGCCGATTTTCTGGTTGGTGCCGTCAAACTGGCAGCTCGACATGCACCATGCGTTTTCACTAGGCACTGGTGCCGTTGCGTTTCCGGCCTGCGTGATTGTGGCAGCTGGCTTGTCTGCCTACACCAATAGCGGCAACTGGTTGGTGTTGCGGGTGGGCCTGGTGTCTTACGCGCTTGGGCTATTGGGTGCAGTTGCGATGACTGAGCTTGTAGGTGTAGAGATGCCATTTTCGCTCATCATCAGCCTGGTGGTGGTGGCCGGCATTGCGGTGGCGGCTCACGTCGATGAGCAGTTGCTCCGCGAGCTGTGACATGATGGCCCTGCCCTCTTGTCCGTGAAGCCTGCGTAGGGATAGGGATGCCTAAGCGGCGAGCTCCTCTGCACCCAAGAGGGGCTCGCCGTGATTCCGCGATCCGTTGCAAGAAATGCACCATAACGGTTATACTTAAAGTCATGCAAGAATCAATGCGCTTTGCCGTGGGTATAGACATTGGCACAACCACTATCCGGTGCGTTGTTGGCCATATAGATGGTGCTGCCCAGTCGCCAACTATTGTTGGAGTTGGTACATCGCCAAATAATGGGCTCCGCAAAGGGGTAGTGGTTAATATTGTAAATACCGCGCAGGCGATCGACCGCGCGCTCGACGCAGCTGAGCGGATGTCTGGCCACCAAGTCCACGCCGCTAGTATTAACATAAACGGCTCGCACATTATGGCAATGACATCTAAAGGGGTTATTGCCGTAAATTCACAAAATCCAGAAATTACAGAAGACGACCTTGCCCGCGCCCAAGAAGCCGCAACAGTAGTACAGCTGCCAGCAAACCGCGAAATTCTACAAGTGACGCCACGGAGCTACCAGCTAGACGGCCAAGAAAACATTAAAGACCCTCTTGGCATGAGCGGCGTGCGATTAGAGGTAGATGCGCATGTTATTACTGCGCTTTCGCCGCATATTAAAAATTTGTTCAAAAGTTTAGAGATGACCCAGACTGCCGTTGACCGAGTTATGGTATCGGGTTTGGCTGCCGCAAAGGCCGTGCTGTCGCAACAGCAAATGGAAAACGGCGTTGCAGTGGTAGACATTGGTGGCACGACAACCAATGTTATTTTGTTTGAGGAAGGCGACCTGCAACATGTCGCGGTGCTCCCGATGGGCAGCGTAAATATTACCAACGATTTGGCAATTGGCCTCAGGACTGATTTGGATATTGCCGAGGCGGTAAAATTAGAGCGCGCCAGCGCTATGCCTTCGGGCAAAGATGCCCCAAAGACGTTTTCGTTTGAGCATGGCAATGAATCACATGAATTTACCACAAAAGATGTAGACATGATTGTTGGGGCTCGCCTAGACGAAATTTTTGAACTCATAGACGCCGAACTTGCAAGTGTTGGCCGCTCCGGCAAGCTGCCTGGCGGGGTTGTGCTGACTGGCGGCGGCGCAAAGCTGCAACGGTTGGCTGAATATGCCAAACAAAAATTACGCCTACCCGTACGTATTGCCCACCTGCAAGGCTTTAACGGAGTCGGCGACCGAGTTTCTGGCCCAGAGTACGCAACCGCAATTGGCTTAATGCTGGCCGACGTAGAACTACCACAGAGTAGTGAATACTCGCCTGGCGGTTCGGCGCGGCTTAATGCAACAGTAGCGCAGGGCGGTCAAGCTGCTAAAAAATTGTTCAAGTCGGCCCATAACTTATTTAAGAAATTTAAGGCGTAATACTGGTTTGTTCAGCGCGTAGCTCGCTAAAAAAATTGAACAAACCATATGCGCGCTGGCCAAACCCGTGTATACTAAATGTGAACAAGGGGACGTATAACTATGCCTGAAGTAAAACCAGCTGATATCCAAACTTTCGCTACCATTAAAGTGGTCGGTGCCGGCGGTGCCGGCGGTGCCGCAATAGACCGCATGGCCGATACGGGTTTACATGGCGTACAATTTATTGCCGTTAACACCGATGCCCAAGCCTTACATAATTCTAAGGCAGATGTAAAAATACACATTGGCCGTGAGACAACCCGTGGTTTAGGTGCTGGTGCCGACCCCAGCGTAGGCGAAAAAGCCGCGCAAGAATCTAAAGAAGACATTAAAAAAGCCATCGATGGCGCTGACTTATTATTTATTACGCTAGGCGCAGGAGGTGGCACTGGCAGCGGCAGCGGCCATGTTATTGCCGAAATCGCCCGTGAACTTGGCATCTTAACCGTTGGAGTTGTCACTAAGCCATTTAGCTTTGAAGGCGAAAAGCGCCGCCAAAACGCCGAATGGGCAATCACGCAGCTAGGCAAGCAGGTTGACACCCTTATTACTATTCCGAACGACCGTCTTTTGCAGACAATCGACCGCCGCACGCCACTACTTGAAACCTTTAAAATTGCCGACGACGTTTTGCGCCAAGGCGTACAAGGCATTTCCGAACTCATTACCGAACATGGCCTAATTAACCTAGACTTTGCCGATGTTAAAACCATTATGCAAAACGCTGGTTCTGCCCTTATGGGCATTGGCCGCGCCAGTGGTGAAAACCGCGCGGTTATGGCAGCACAACAGGCTATTGAATCGCCACTGCTAGAAGTTTCGATAGACGGCGCCCGCGGCGTGCTGTTTAACATTACCGGTGGCTACGACATGTCGATGCACGAAATCAACGAAGCCGCCGAGGTAATTACCAACGCCGTTGCCGCCGATGCAAACATTATATTTGGTGCAACCCTTAAGCCAGAGCTTGAAGACGAGCTTATTATTACTGTGATTGCTACCGGTTTTGATTCGGCCTATTTCCGCGAAAAAGCCGGCCAGCTTGTCCAGGACCAGCCCGCAGCCCCTTCGACAGATGTGGCCGAGGCTGCCAAGGTAGAAGAAGACATACAAAAGTTCGACATGGACTTAGATAAAGATGCAGAATCTACCGAATTTTCTAAAGACGAAGAGCCTAAGAAGAGCATCTGGAACTACGACGACGCCGCAGACACACCAGCGTTTCTTCGTCGACGCAAGCAGCCAGAAGAAGAATGATTTTAAAATATACAAAGGCGGGGCAGGCGCACAGCTACATGGAGCTCGTGCGCCTGCTTGTTACGTTCTTTCGTCGCCCCTTTCGAACAGAAACTCAAGGTTCTTGAATACCACGATTTTTTCTAGCGCTTCGGGTTGAGCAGTGTCATTTTTGGCTTTTCTGCTCACTCTGTCGATCGCCGTTAGCATCGCCGTGACGTTTACTAGCGCTGTTTGGACCTTGTACAACGCCGGCCAGGTCGCATCGGGATCGGCCATGAATGCGTGCAGGCGCTCTAGTACGTGCGCCACCTTGCGCGCCCAGTAGAGCGGGTTGTGCTGGTCGCCGCCCCGTGACCGAATTTGGATAACCAGCCGTCGGGCGTTTCTGGCCGATTCCTGCGCTGTGCGTTGGAGGCTGGCTACTAGCCTTCCGTACTCCTGCTGGTGGCTCTGGAGCGAGTCGCACGAGTCGGATATATGTAGTAGCAATCCCTCTACGTGCCCAAGGCTCTCTATTGTCGATTGGCTGAAATGCGGCGCATTCACTAGCGCAGTTAGACGGTTTTTCGCAATGCAGAATTCATGGGTCAGTTCGGTAAGCCGAACCGTGAGGGCCGGCCACCATACCGTCGAGTTTGGTTCTGCTGCCTCTTGGCTCAGTTGCTGCAGTCTTTGCCCGGCTTGTTCTGACATGGTGGTGAGCCGCTCAACGATTGCCTCAAAGTCACTCAGCTTTTTGGCATGCGCTTGTTGCAGCCGTGCCGCTTTTTGGAGCGCACGGTTTACCGTAAGCAGCGCATGTATATCGGCCAGGAACGGCTGTTCTGCCAAACTGCAGCGCTCGGTGATGCTGTTAACGGTTGCGAGTGGTAGCCCATTGAGCTGTCGGTGCATAACCGTAAAATCGTTGTTGTGGGCATTGTGCCTGCGAAAGAATTGGATCGCTGTGTGAAGCTGCACTGCCGTGGTTTCCACGAGTGGTGGAACCTGTGCCAGGCATGCTTCGGTTGCTTCTTTGCACATTGCCTCAAACGATTCTGCGAACGCCCCACAGTCTTGTGCCAAACACTCGAGGTCGGCACTCCGCCTTTTGGCAGACTCTGTAAAACTGACAAACTCGGCGGTTAGCGAAGCGGCATTTTGGAGTAGCGTTTTCAGCTCTTCTGCGTTTTTTGGCTGCATGTCCAGAAGAATACGCACATACGGCAGAACGTCTGACAAGCTGTTGTATGCGCGGTGGGTCACTGCAAACACGGCCTTGATGTCCTCGCGGGCGATCTCGGTGCTCAACGTTTCCTCCGTTGGTAAGGTGCTTCGGACTAAAGAACGAACGAGTTTGATGATAACGCACTTTTGTATCACGACAAAGTAGGCGAGGGGCACAGTGGGTGAACACTGCGCCCCTCAATCACACTCCAGGCTATTCGCGGGGGAGCAAAAACGGCTTCAAAAACGCAATATTGCGGAACACCATTACCTCTGGCAGCATGTCCCTTGCGTGCGTGTCGTCATGAGCTGCCGCCCTGATGGTGCGCTCCATGCGGTCTAGCTGGTCCTGGACGCTCCAGACTTTGGGTGGTAGGGGCCATTTTGGCTCGGGCTGGGTTATGAACTTTTCGAACGCGTCAGCCACCGCCCGAAGTTTCCGCCACCAATAGGCGACTTCAGGGTCGCGGACCAGCATTCCTCTTACCCTGAGCGCGCGGCCCCCTTCTTTGTAAGAGCCGACGTTCGCCAGATGGAGCAACGGGTCTCTCTTGATACGGAAGATGAGCGAGCTCACCTGTGCGAATATCTTCTTGGTCGCCTCAGTAACCTCGTCGAACTCTGTCCAGTCTGCCTGCTCAGGACTGATGAGCGCGTCTAGAAGGCCGGCCTTTTCTCGGGCTTCGGCCAGCTTGGCCTGCGCTTTGTCATGGCAGGAGCGCTCGCGCTCCCAGGCTTCCGAAGAGTTTAGACTTGCTTTCTCTAGGACTTCCACCGCAGCATCCAACTGGAAAGTGAGCAAGGCAATGCGGCTGCCTACGTCTTTCGCGGTGCGGCGTTTTTTTGCCAGGGTCATGTCATGCGACTGAATTTTCTCGCGCAGTTTTTGTGCTTCCTGTATCAGGTCAAGCAAGGTTTGCAAGTCGACAAGCCGCAAACGGCCGTCTCGGGAAAGCTTAAAGGACATCCTGTGGACGGTTTTTTGCGGCCCGTCCATGAACTTGTAGAGATCTTCCCTAGGCCAGCCGATCTTGCACGCCTCCTCAAGCGCACTCCGCGTGGGAGACAACAGCTTGAGGCAGTCGTGAATGAACGCGCGCGTGTCTTGGTTGACCGCAAACGCCAGCTGTTTGGTCGTGTCTTGCAGTGCCTCCAAATACGGTAGGGGGCTCTCGTCGGTTTTTGTGTAGTGAAACCGTCCGCTGAACTGTTCGAAATCGTCAGTCACGCCTTTTGCCTGCTCAACCCTGGGGTGTGCAGGCAAGGTGAGTGGCTCGCACGCACGCCTCGCGTCGTGCATCCCTTGTAGCACCAGCAGCAGCTTGTCGACATGCTGTGCTGCAGTCGATGCCTGTTGCATCAGTTCCATCTGAGCCATGTTGGCCATGACGCTCCTAAAAGGCGAGTTGTGTGATGTTCTCTCTGTAGAGCAGGTGGAAGTATATAATATTTTTACTAAAGATGGAATGCGTCGGTGGACGCGGTTGTACCGCCATGCAACCGCGTCCACCTTACGCACATCACTCTGGATTTTACAGCCCCATGAACGCAGGGTGGTCGCTTAGACCTTCTACTACGTGCACGGCGGGCAACATGTAGTCTTTCCCGTCGGCATGCTGGGCCGCTTCATTGATGTTCGTCAGCACGGCAAGCTGGTCTTGTATGGCTTCGAGTGGCGGGTACTTCTCGAACGGATTTTGCAACAGCTTTAGGAGAACCGACGCCAGGTATTTGGCGTTAGCCAGGCTCTGCATGCTGGTGTTCGTTTTTGCTGGCCACTGCTTTACCAAGCTGCCTAGCTGTCGGTTTACCAACCCTATCTGGCGCGTGACTTCGCCGATGGTCTTTACTGCCTGTTTGTGCCGGTTCACGACATTGCTGCATACCCTCAGCGCTTCGTTCATCGGCTTTAGCGATGGCTGCATTGCCTCGGCAGCTTCAAACTTGTGCCGTTTTACGGCCAAGCCGAACGCCGCCAGTGTTGGCAACAGCTGTCGGATCACCGTGATCGCATCCTCGAGCGGTTTTTGTGTGCCGCCGTAGTACGAGTAATCGAACTTTTTCTTGAGCTCTGTGAGCGCCTCCTCGGCTGCGGAAATCAACGTGTGCGGGTTGTTGTAGCGTGCAAACGCCTCCGCCGTGCGGTTGAGGTCGTTCTGACGGATTTTCAAATCGTCCGCAGCTGAACGCAAGAGCAAGGTGTTGCTGAGCAACCGGTCGATGTCGGGCAAATCCTGCCAGGCGGGACCCGATTCCTTGAGTTTTTTCTTGAGCGCAGACACCTCCGTTTTTGTCGAGTGCAGCAGCGCAGCCATATCTGGCTGGTCCCAACCTGCCGCTAGCTCCCGCCTGAGCGCACGCCTGCTTGAAACATCGTGCCTCAGTAGCACGTCTAGAAAAACTGGCAGGTGCGCAGTGAACAGGTCATTCAGCTTGGCGCGTTGTGCTGCGAGTGCTTTGCCGTGGCGTCGGAAACTCGCCGCCAAAAACAGGTACTCAGAATTGCTATGGGGATCTGACAGGTTGTGTTCGGCGCTGTCACGGAATCGGCAGTACTCGGTTTCGACGACGTTCGTTGCCTCTGTTAGTTTGTCGTATTCGGTTTGGAATGGTTGTAGCTTTTTGTCTACGACCAACCTGAATGTGAAGCCGTACTTACTCAATTCTTGGGTTTCCCCAAAAATTTTTTCAGTTGCCTTTTTATCAGTCAGCGCTCCGCACTGGGCCTGCCTTGCGCGCACAAATGGCCGCGCAGCCTGGTAGGCGAACTTTGGTAGCTGCAACACTTCTCCTGATGATGTGCGTTTTCGTCCACGTTAGTCGGGCGAATCTGTAAAATATTACAATAATTTCATATTTTTAGCAAAGAACCCTGGCAGGGCGCGGAGCGCGTGGCTCCGTCGCCCCACCATGCTTCGGGTACTTCTAGGCCGGAAAACCGTCTAGTGCGGCGAAGTCCGGATGCACGGCCACCACCACAGGTTGAGTGGGGTTGTCGCAGAAAGCGGCGACTGCCTGCACAATTAGACCGGCCTGATCGGTCACGGCTTGCACCGTCAGCAGGTCGCCGTCGTCTTTGACTGCCCGCTGGAACTCGCCCGCGAACGATTTGATCGCATCGGCACCGTCTGGATTTGTGCCAGGTTCCTGCGCAAGCTGTTTCATCTTGCCAACTTGGGACTTCGTCAGGCTGCAGGCGTCGCTTATCTGTTGGCGCCGCGCGGCGCAGGCTCGCCGGCAGTCAGCGAAGATGGTTTTGATACGTGTCCAGTCTGCTTCGAGACTGTCCTTCAGGGTGGCCGCCTGCACTACTTGCCGCTTGTCAATGTGGCTTTGCAGTGTGCTGAACTGTTTGCGCATGCCTTCAAGCAGTGCGGTTGCGGTGTCCAGCTCCTGCTGTAGGTCTTTCCAGCTTGCGCACTCTTGTGAAAAACCTTTCAGATGGGCGAATTCACCGGCAAGGCGTTTCTTGCGCTTCGGGTGCTCCCTGCGGAAGTTGGCCAGGAACTGCCGTATGTCTGACCGCACACTCTCTACTGCTTCGAGCGCCTCGGCGGCTTCACTTGCTTGCTCGCCCGCTATAAACGCTCTAAATGCGTTGGCAAGGTCTTGGGCTTGAGGCCGCTCGGTGTTCATCTCGCTGACAAGTTTGCGCACCTCGGACACCAAGTTGAGGGCCGGCATGATCTGCCAGCCTTTTCTTTGGAGCAAGAGGAGTCTGCGGTAGATCTCATTGCAGTCAATAAGCAGGCCCGCGACGAACGGTCCTAGCTTGGGCTGCGCGAGCTCCAGCAACTCCATTTGCAGGGCGGGGAGCTGGAGCGCGTATGCCTGCAATTGCTTTCGGTAGCCAACCAGGCTCCACGGGTTCCTGGAATCGATGCCTACAAGGAGCGCTTCGCAATCCTTGAGCACCTTGCGTGTTGTGTGCTGCTGTGGGTCGGCGTAAGACGTCCTTGCGATCAGGTCTGCGGCTTCTAGGGCAGCCCACAGGTAGGCCAGCTCGGAGCAGGTGTCGTCGAAAGCCTTCTTGGCTTGGTCGTACCTGAGGAAGTTACGAAGCCAGTTGGGCATGTGCATGATCACGGGACACTTCCTTCTCTAGATGTACTCGTACTTCGGTGAAGTTAGCTGTAAAATTTTACAATATCTATGATATATTTTCAAGTTTGTGATTTCGTGTACGCCATATGTTGTGCTTAAAACTATTCCCAACACCCACATATAGCGCTATGATAAACGTAGCTACACTACAAACAGCATGTAGCGTGGAGAATCAAGGTTTAAATATCAGATGAAGTGCCCGAATTGCCAGCACTGCGAAAGCAAAGTAATCGAATCCCGCGACGTTGCGGGTGGCGAAAGCATACGTAGGCGCCGCGAATGCTTGCATTGCGGACACCGCTACACCACATACGAGCGGTTGGAGCGCCCTGCAGTTACTGTGCTCAAAAAAGACGGCACGCGGCAGTTGTACGACCGCGACAAGTTGGTATGTGGCCTCGAGAAAGCGTGCGAAAAAACACCCATTACTGGCGACCAATTCGACGAACTAGTAAGCAAAATCGAGAAAGCCATTTACGACCAAGCCGACGGCCAAATTACATCGCAGCACATTGGCAACATCATTATGGATGCGCTCGCTAGCGTAAACCAGGTGGCGTACGTCCGGTTTGCAAGCGTGTACCGCAACTTCGCTGATATAGAAAGCTTTGAGCAAGAGCTTGCGCGGATTAAAACCCGTCTAAAAGCTCACAAATAAAAACTGCTTGCGCGCACAAAACCAGGACTTGTAAAATGAGAGGGTAGCAAGTGCTGGGGATTCTGGGAGGGGTCTTTTTATAGCGCTTCAAGCAAACAAAAAATCAAAAAAACAATTTAGGAGGGGGATAGGCACTATGGCGGACGTAACTGCCACTTTAGCGCTCGGGCGCTTTTTTACAGAGGAAGGTACACACCCGTATGACACACTTACATGGGTGAGGCGCGATTCAAAGATTGTAAACCCTGGTTCGGGCAAAACGGTGTTTGAGCAAAAACAGGTTGAATTTCCGGACACATGGAGCCTTAATGCAATTAACATTGTCACCCAAAAATATTTTTACGGTACGCTTGGCACTGATGCACGCGAAACATCGCTGAGGCACCTTATAGACCGTGTGGCAGATACCATAACACGCTACGGCTACGACCAAGGTTATTTTACCCACGAGTCAGAAGCCGATATTTTTAACGAAGAATTAAAATACATTTTAGTCACACAACGCGCCGCCTTTAACAGCCCGGTTTGGTTCAACATAGGCGCGCCCGACCGCGCCCAGCAAGCCAGCGCCTGCTTTATTTTAAAAGTAGATGACACCATGCAATCAATCCTTAACTGGTACCGCGAAGAAGGCATGATCTTTAAAGGCGGATCGGGATCCGGCTTAAACATCAGTAGTATCCGGTCTTCCTACGAGGCACTGAGCAACAGTGGTGGCAAGGCATCGGGTCCGGTTAGCTTTATGCGCGGGGCAGACTCTGTAGCGGGCGCCATTAAGAGTGGTGGCAAAACCCGCCGCGCTGCAAAAATGGTCATCTTAAACATAGACCACCCAGATGTCGAGGAATTCATATTTTGTAAGGCCCGCGAAGAAAAGAAATCCCACGCCCTACAAGACTTAGGGTTCGACATGGGGATTAACGGCAACGACAGTATTAGCATCCAATACCAAAATGCTAACAACTCTGTTCGCGTAACCGACGACTTTATGCGTGCCGTAGAAGCCGACGCCGATTGGAGCTTGGTGGGTGTAAAAGATAAGCAAGTCCACAAAACAGTAAAAGCCCGCGCGTTGTGGCGCGACATCGCCCAAGCCGCTTGGGAGTGCGCCGACCCTGGCGTGCAATACGACACCGTTATTAACGACTGGCACACCACGCCAAAAGCCGGCCGCATTAACGGCAGCAACCCTTGTTCAGAATACATGCATTTAGATAACTCAGCCTGCAACTTGGCCAGTATTAACTTGCTGAAATACCTTAAGAAAGATGGTAGTTTTGATGTTCCGGCCTTTACACACACTGTAGAAACTATCTTTTTGGCACAAGAAATTTTGTGTGGCTACAGCGAATACCCCACCGAAGCCATAGATAAAAACACCCGCGCCTACCGCCAAATCGGCATGGGCTACGCTAACCTTGGCGCGCTGCTCATGGCCAAAGGTTTACCCTACGACAGCGACGAAGGCCGTGCCGTTGCCGCAGGCATCACCGCTTTAATGACCGGCCATGCCTATGCAACCAGCGCTAAAATAGCCAAGCGGGTAGGGGCATTCAGCGGTTACGAAAAAGACAAAGAAGGCATGATCCGCGTACTTAAAAAACACCGCAAAGCAGTAGACGATATAAACGCTGCGCTTGTAAGTGAAGAGCTCTTGCAGGCTGCCGCCAACTCTTGGGACGAAGCAGTGACCATTGGCCAAAAATATGGCGTCCGAAACGCCCAAGCCAGCGTGCTCGCCCCAACCGGCACTATCGGTTTTATGATGGACTGCGACACCACCGGTATTGAACCAGACTTTAGCCTTACCAAGTACAAAACATTGGTTGGCGGTGGCAGCATGGTTATCGTAAACCAAACCGTGCCACGCGCGCTTAAAAACTTGGGCTACGACCAAGGCCAAGCCGACGACATTGTGCAACACATCCACGACAACAGCACAGTTATTGGCGCACCGCACCTAAAACCAGAGCACCAAGAAGTATTTGCCTGCGCGGTGGGCGAAAACGCCATCCACTACCTGGGCCATGTAAAAATGATGGGCGCCGTACAGCCATTTATTAGCGGTGCAATCAGCAAAACTGTAAACATGCCCGAAAGCGTAACCGTTGAAGAGGTAGAACAACTACACTTCGACGCCTGGAAGCTAGGCATTAAAGCCATCGCCATCTACCGCGACAACTGCAAAGCCTGGCAGCCCCTTAGCGCCACCAAAGAAAAGAAAGTGGCAGACCTTACGCCGCAGGTTGTAGTAAAAGCTGGCGCCGTAAAACGCGAACTACCCCGCGCCCGCACCGCCAAAACCTTTGAATTCCACATTGCCGACCTTAAAGGTTTTGTCACAGTAGGCGAGTACGAAGACGGCACGCCAGGCGAACTCTTTATACGCGTAGCCAAGCAGGGCTCCACCTTAAGCGGCCTCATGGACAGCTTTGCTATTAGCGTGAGCCACGGTTTGCAATACGGCGTTCCTTTAAAAAGCTATGTCAAAACCCTTAGTAACATGAGCTTTGCCCCACAAGGCATGACTGACGACCCGCAAATTAAAACGGCCAGCAGCTTAGTAGACTACATTTTCCGGCGCTTAGCGCAAGACTACCTAAGCATCGACGACCGTCTAGAGCTAGGCCTAGCCAGCTTTGAAGATTTTGAAGCCGAAATGACGCAAAACCAGGTTAGCCTACTGCCCGAAGTAGACAAGCCAGGGCCCGAAACCCCAAAAACTGAAGCGCAGGTTACGCCCACCCAAAAACCCGAGGCGGCCAAAATGCCTGGGCCCAGCACTGGATCTTCGCCAATGTGCACCGTGTGCGGCAACCTTACGCAGCGGGCAGGCAGTTGCTATGTGTGCAATAGTTGCGGTTCTACTAGCGGTTGTAGTTAGGTGACAGTACTACTACAAAAACCTCTCCATTTGGAGAGGTTTTTGGTTTTAGCGAATTAACACTAGCTTTTTAAGGAGAGAAAAATGGAAATAATATGGGCATTAATCGGTTCAGTGTCATTTGGTGCCATGCTTACTTTGGTCAAATTAGCTCTGGATGTATACAAGTTGAAAGCCAGTGGGGGTATCGAGCGCTTTAAGTTAAAGTCGGAGTTGTATGGGAGATGGATAAACATTTCGACAGAACAAGATAGTCAAGCAGAGGACTCAACCTTTATTGATAGTTCTTCTGTAACCATGCAAACTATGATTGATAGTTTTACAAAATATAGAAACCAACTACATAGCATTTCAGGCCAGTTGCAATTATTTGTACCTAAAAAAGACAGGAATAAGATAGAGAAAGAATTCAGAATATTTTTTTCGTTATCTAAAGATCGTCTCGAGCTGTTGTACCAATTCAGGAATCTCTCCAGTGGCGAAGTAGACATTAAGACTGGAAAAGATATGGCAAAATTGTTTGACTCGCTTGTTGAGAACTTACTCCAGCTTAGGGAGGTCAATACAAGAATTAAAGCAATTATGTCTAAGGATATCTCGCTTTGATAATAAGGTTCAAAGGGGTGGGGCGCCCGAAGGCGCCGCCTGTTAACCTGCCTCTCTGAGCAGTCGGTTGGCTGCCTCGTTTGCGAGTTCGTGTGCGTTGGGCAGCCGCTTTTGCCACCATGTGCGTGAACCCTCGAGTGTCATGGCCAGCCTCATGTAGCCGGGCACTACTTCCGACACTCGCCCAGCCGGGTAGTCGTCCAGGCTGCTGTGGTCCGGATTACGCTCGGCCAACGCTTGGTTGAGAAGTGCGAACGCCTGGTTGTTTTGGACGTCTACGATTTCCCAGCCCAGCATTTGGGCGAATATGCGCTGCGGGTCGAACGTGGTGTGCATCGTCTTTTTCATCGATGCCTCCATGCGCAGCGTGGCGGCCGAGATCACGACGACCATCAGCGCGCCGATCAGCCAGTTTTCGGTGACGATCCACAAGAGCGCCGCAACCACCACGCCTATCGTCATGCGCACTGTGGTGTGCACAGTTAACTTTTGCTGGTTTCGCCGCCAGCTCTTCTCGAACTGCAGAAAATCCTGCACTCTGAAGTCGGTGTCGGGGTTCTCACCGTCGTACCACAGCTTCGTGCCGTCGAGCGTTTCGACGTACAACATGCCTCCCGTAGGTGAACATCAGGTTACGTCGAAATATTATATCATAATTTCTTGGAGTTTCCCAGCCCAGTGGTTGCTGAGCTGGGAGCCTCGTTTAACTAGTGCGTTGTGCCGCTAGGCAGTTTGGACTTGCTTGGTTCGGCGCGGCTCGCTATCGAGCCTGAACCCGATGTACATCACAACAGCGAACAGCACTCCTACCGACCATCTTGGCGCCAGCAGTATCAGGTCCCACAGCACGTGGCCGGCCACAATCGCCGGTAGGCTACGCATGCGGCGCCAGCAGATGACGCTGAAGTACACGCTTGGGATCACCATGACCAGGCCGACGCCGTAGTACGTGTGGTACGACAGGTGCACGACAATGATGATCGCCGTGCCCCAACCCGACTCCGCCAGGGTCTTGCCCTTGGGCCCAGGTACATGGTTGAGCAACCAGTAGACCAGCACTGTGGCCACGATCTCTTCGGCGATGCCCGATGCCAGTGCCTGCATGATGGAGTTCAGGTAGGCATACTCGACTGCCGTGTCTATCTTGCCAGACGTTGCGGCGAATCCCTGAAGCTGAGGGAAAGCCCGCACCATTACCAGGTACAAGAGAGCGGCGAGCACCGAGAACGGGTAGACCGTCCGCACGAAGTATCCGAACGCCGCAGCGTGCATCCGCGCCGGGCGGAACAGACCGGTGGCTTGTTTGCCGCCGATGGCGCCCATACAGGCAAGCACCACCAGCGCCGATGCGATGATCAGCCCCCAGTTTGTGAGCCAAGACATCATCTCTTCTTGCCGCGGTGTTTCGGTCAACACCACAGGCCCGTCGTGCTGCACGATGTACAGCAGCCACGAGATGCTCGGGAACAGAATCCGCCACAGAAACCAACCGGCCGCGGCCAGCATGACCACAAACAGTACCTTGCGCCACCACGTCCACTGGATGGCAGGCAGCGGTTCCAGCTGGTCGGTCCTGATGGGGAACACAAAGCCCTTGGCAAACGCAACAAGCTTGCTGCGCAGACCGTCCACAAAAACCTCCACTAATAAGGGGGTCTTGCACTAATTTGAGACTAAAAAATTATGATGTATATTTTATGATTTTGCAAGCATAGCTATTTTGGCAGCTCTAACACAGATAAAATATTTCCAGCTGGATCCTTAAACCACGCAATGGTCGGCCCTTGGCCGCGCGAAATGCCTTTAGCGTCTTGCTGTGCCCAGTCGTAGCGCTCAAAAGTAACGCCTTTAGCGGTGAGCTCATCTACTGCTGCCTCTACATTTTTTACCGGAAAATTAAGTACGGTGTAGGTGGCGGGCTGGTGGTCGTCTTTAGGGTAAATGAGCACCATGCCGCCAGTCGCCAAATGAACATTTAAAAAAGCCATGGGTTCAGGTTGCTGTGATACGCGCAGCCCAAGAACGTCTTTATAGAAAGTTTTTGTCTTGGCTAAATCGTTGGTAGAGAATCCGCTAAATGCTTGTGAATCTTTAAACATAATAATCCTCGATTCTTAGTGGTTACCTCGTTAGTATTATGACATATAAAAAGATACCCACACCCAGTTCAGAGCCAAGCCCTATGCGAGTATGATAAAGTAAAAATAGAATGAAAACGCTACTCTTATACCGGCCTAACTCCGACCACGAGCGTCTTGTGCTCGATTATGTTCGTGATTTCAAAATGCAAACAAACAAAGAACTGCCAACGCTCGACGTTGACTCACGCGAAGGCGTAGAGCTCTGCCGCCTCTACGACATCACCCAGTACCCAGCCATCATAGTCACCGACGACGACGGCAAGGTGCAAAATGTTTGGAGCGGCGAATCGCTGCCGCGAATTGGCGAAGTAAGTTATTACGTACGGTAACGGAGGACGCATGTTTAGTTGGTTTAAACGTAACAAAAATAGCAATGCCAACCACTGGATTTTTGGCACGATGCTCGTGGCCGGTGTGCTCGGCCTGTTATCTGCGTTTGGGTTGTCAGTAGAGCGAGTAATTCAGCTTACCAACCCAGACGCGGTGCTTATTTGCGATGTAAACGCCATATTCAACTGTGGCACAGTTATGCAAACGTGGCAGGCAAAGCTGTTTGGGTTTCCTAACTCATTTATTGGGTTAATGGGCTTTTCGGTGGTAATAACGGTGGCGGTTGCAGGACTGTCAGGGGTGAAGTTCCCCAAACGATTTATGCAAGCGGCGCAAATTTGCTATGGACTGGGGCTTATTTTTGCCTATTGGCTGTTCTTCCAAAGCGTATTTGTAATCCAGGTGTTGTGTCCGTTATGCCTGGTGGTTACGGTGTCTACAACTATCTTGTTTGAAACGCTACTTCGTTACAACCTACGCGAAAACAACCTAAACCTACCTAAAGACTTGCATAAAAAAGTGCTTGGTTGGCTGCAAAAAGATTACGACAAATTGCTGGTTGCTGGCTGGTTGGCTTTAATGGTTGCCATCGTGCTTGTTAAATTCCCTGGTATTTTTTAAGAGACTTCGTTACAATCCTGGTAACAGCACGTTGGGCTCCGTTCCAACTAAGCGGCTATCAACCGCGAACGCTGCGGGAAGAACAAGCAGTTAAATCCACGCTTTACTAGAACCCGCCGGGCAGCCCGTAATAGCCACAAAAAAGCGCCAAAAAAGGAAGCCTCCTTTTAGGAAACTGGATGGTACCGCCTTGTTTTAACAGGGTTCCAGTAACTAATAAGCAGGCTTTTTATTTATAGAAAGGTAAATATTTATGAGCGATGCATCAGTACAAAAATCCCCACTGAGCCTAGCCGAAGAAGCGATGCTCGCAACGTGGGCAAAAGAAAACACTTTTAAAAAGAGCGTCACGGGCCGCAAAGACGCCCCGCTATTTAGCTTTTACGACGGCCCGCCCTTTGCCAATGGCCTGCCGCATTACGGCCACCTGGCCACCAGCGTGTTAAAGGACGGCGTCGCCCGTTACAAAACCATGCGCGGCTACCACGTACCACGCCGTTTTGGCTGGGATTGCCACGGCCTGCCTGCCGAAATGCTAGCCGAAAAAGAGCTTAACGTTTCTGGCAAAAAAGCCATCCAAAAATACGGTATCGATAACTTTAACCAGTACTGCCGCGAATCGGTAATGCGTTTTACTAGCGACTGGCACGACTACGTAGAGCGCCTAGGCCGCTGGGTAGATTTTGAAGACGACTATCGCACCATGGACCAAGACTACATGGAGTCTGTTATGTGGGCCTTTAAACAGCTATACGACAAAGGCCTCATTTACGAGGGCGAGCGGGTAGTGCCCTACAGCTACGGCGCCCAAACCGCGCTCAGCAACTTCGAAACCCGCGCCGACGACAGCTATCGCGACCGCGAAGATATAACCGCCACCGTAAAATTCAAGCTAGAAGACGGCCGCTACATACTTGGCTGGACAACCACGCCATGGACGTTGCCATCTAACTTACTGCTGGCCGTTGGTAGCGACATTGATTACGTAGAGGTAGAAGACGACGGCGTAAAGTATATATTGGCCGAAGCCGCACTCGAACGCTACCCAGAACTCGACGACGCCGAAGTTGTGCGCCGCGTAAAAGGTAACAAATTAGTCGGCCTGAGCTACGCGCCGCTATTCGACTACTTTAAAGACACTCACAACGCCTTCCGCATAGTCGCCGCCGACTTTGTAACCACCGAAGACGGCACCGGCGTGGTACACATCGCCCCCGGCCACGGTGAAGACGACTACTGGCTCGGCAAACGCGAAGGCCTGCCGGCAATCAGCCCTGTAGACGACGACGGCCGCTTTACCAACCAAGTCAGCGATTACGCCGGCCGTTTGGTGTTCGATGCCAACAACGAAATCGTGGCCGACCTAGAAAAATCAAAAAAACTGTTCAAGTCCGCCCTGTTCACCCACAAATATCCGCACTGCTGGCGCACCGATGTGCCCATAATTTACCGCGCCATGAGTGCCTGGTTTGTTGACGTGCCAAAAATCAAAAAAGATTTGCTGGCCGCCAACCAAAACATAAATTGGATCCCAAACAACGTTAAAAACGGGGCAGTCGGTAAGTGGCTAGAAGGTGCCCGCGAATGGAACATAAGCCGCAAACGCTTTTGGGGTTCGCCAATCCCTGTTTGGAAGACCGAAGACGGCGAACTAATCGTGCCCGGCAGCCTAGCCGAAATCCGCAAAATGGCCGTAGACCCCAATAAGGTCACCGACCTTCACCGCCCATTCATCGACGAAGTTGTATTAAAAACCGCCGACGGCCGTCTGGCCCACCGCGTAGAAGATGTACTGGACTGCTGGTTCGAATCTGGCAGTATGCCCTTTGCCCAAATGCACTATCCGTTCGAAAACAAGAAGCGGTTCGAACAAGGCTTCCCAGCCGACTTCATAACCGAGTTCATTGGCCAAACCCGTGGCTGGTTCTACACTTTGCATGTTATGCAAGTAGCATTGTTTGGCCGCGAAGCCTTTAAAAACTGCGTAGCCCACGGCATCCTACTTGGCGAAGACGGGCGTAAATTAAGCAAACGCCTTAAAAATTACCCCGATGTTAATCTGGCCATCAACAAGTATGGCGTTGATAGTTTACGCGTGTACATGCTTGGCATGTCAGTTATGAGCGGGGATACATCGGCCTTCGATGAAAAAACGTTAACAGAGGTCCAACGCAATGTTATCCAACGCCTGCGCAATGTCTACAGCTTCTTTACCATGTACGCCGACGTCGATAAGTGGGTTCCAGGCAAAGCATTAGCCGCGCCAAAATCCAAAAATGTGCTCGACGAATGGATGCTCGCCCGCCTGCAACGCGCCATAAACGAAACCACCCAATATGCCGACGCCTACGACATGCCAAAAGCCATGAAAGTTCTGGCCGATTTGCTTGACGATACTTCCAACTGGTTCGTCCGCCGCTCCCGCCGCCGCTTTTGGAAAAGCGAAGACGATGGCGACAAAGCCGACGCCTACGCAACCTTGCACTACACGCTTGTCCGATTAACGCAGTTGCTTGCCCCATGGGCACCGTTTGTCACCGATGAACTGTGGCGTTCGCTCACTAAAGGCATGGGCTTGCCAAAATCAGTCCATTTGAGTGATTGGCCCGAGATAAAAGAGTTGGGCAAAGCACAGGCTAAGGCGCTCGACGACATGCACCAAGTGCGCGAAATCATAACCGAAGGCTTGTCGCAGCGGGCCAGTGCCAAAGTAAAAGTCCGCCAACCTTTGGCTAAAGTTACCGTACCAAAAGTAGGGGGGCAGTTTACCGACATTTTGGCCGAAGAATTGAATGTAAAAAAAGTAGCCTTCAAGACCGGCAGCGTTGTGTTAGACACAACACTCACCGACGACCTGAAAGCCGAAGGCGCCATGCGCGACATCGTACGCCATGTACAAAATCTTCGCAAAACGTCTGGCCTCAACGTAGACGACCGCATTGTGCTTCACCTAGAAAGCGCTGATGCGCTTATGCAGCGCGCCGTTTCAGAATTTGGCGACGTGATCGCCCAAGAAACTTTGGCCGTCGAACTATCTGGCGTGCCGCAAGAACATGCCGCAACCGCTAAAATCGACGGTGTAGAAGTGTCAATCTCGCTTTCTAAAAATAAATAGCAGCCCGTTTTGGCTGCGGCACAAACCTGGAAAGCGGGCCCCGGGCGCATGTGTAGCGCCCGGGTCGCCCTTGTACGAACTACGCCGAAGGAGCAGAGATGCGGGGATCGCGGAGCCTCAACTCGCCCTTGTCGAGGTACAGTGCCGCCAAGATGATGGCTCGCACGTGCATGGGCGAGGGACGCTTCTCGTTGAGTTGGCTGGTCCTAGGGGGAGTGCGGAGCGTCAGTCCTAGCGGTTC
>DASTDY010000062.1:0-23258 GCA_035710125.1 Saccharimonadales bacterium (SeqCode)
TTTATTGATCAGTCAAGGAGCTATAGAAAGAAAAACAGAATATTTCCTTTGCGGTTCAGCCTATCAGGAGGCTCCGACAGCTGCAAATAGTATTGCGAAGGAGCTGACACAAATTTTAGTGAATCGAGGCTACGGCATAAAATTTTTTAAAATCCATAGCCAGGCTTTCGTGCAAGACTACAGCGGGCTATCCCTAACCGACAGGGGAACCGTCCTTTCAAAGATAAAATTAGATGTAGACCCTGCACTAAGGTGTCAGTTGTTGGCTAAAAAAGTTATTTTTATTGATGATATACAAATTACAGGTCTCCATAAGCGACACGTGCAAGCATTCTTCTCCTCACTAGGAATCGAACAAGCCATCTTCGGCTACATAGCAGTGCTTAACGATAGAGACGGCAAAAGCCATCCCTTAATAGAGTGGGCATTAAATCACTCAGAGATAAATAACCTTCAAAAATTAAGCATACTCGCATCAAAAGATGATTTCCAACCCAATGCTCGAATCTGTAAATTCATTTTAGCCTCGTCTTCTAAGGAAATAGAAGATTTCATCGACGTGCTACCACTCGAAACACTAACCCTACTGCTCGCCATGATGCGCGCAGACGGTTATCACACGCAACCTGAATATCAAGTAAATTTTCATACATTGAGCAAGATCGTTAATGAAAAAAGAGTCAAAATTTTAGACAAAACTAAACGTTCCTCTGAAAAATATCTATCTATCGGAGTCTGAGTTCATATCTTTTAGTAGCAAGTCCCTCAGAATCTCAGCTTTGGTTTTGCCCGTCTCAAAAGATTTTGACCGTAGGTGTGTATGTATTGTTCTATCAATGACAAAATTGAACCGGAGATCTTTATTCTTGACCGTATTTTCGTTGATAAATCTTTCAACTACCTTTGCTAGATTGGTATGGTTGTACTTTTTAAAACTTGCAAATTTATGGCGTATGCCAATCGCATATGATCTAGCAGCCACATCTTCATTCGCAAGAAGCAAAACTGGTTTCCTACGCTGCAGTGCGTATGCAACCTCATAGCCTACCCCAAAAGTACTAATATCTGATGCTTCGGCTATAAGAAGTTCTGCACCCTCTATTGCCTTTTCGGCCTCCTCTACGATCGTCCAGTCCATCCCTTGTAGCAACGCCTCTTGGTTATTGTGGCGCAATTCCCTTGCATACGCTGTCTCTACCCAGTCTCTTGAAATCACATGGCCTAGTACTTGTATAGTGCGAATTATCTTACGATAGACGTGTATATCACTTTTTATATTGCGAGTTGATGCGGAAAAATAAATATTCATATCCCAAGCTTTGCTCAACCTTTCAGATCATAACACCTTTTTTGCTTAGTAAACCACAGAAAATTAGCAATTTCAATATAGAAAGTTGTGTCGGTGTTGTGTATATATAGTTTCTATACACATATTGGTTAAGGAGGTTTCTAATAATGAAGATTAAGTGCTCTGGCATCGTTCACTACCCGGATGGGGTGGTTCTGGTCCGTGACAAGGGAGGGGCTGAATGGCGCTTGCCCGAGCGGCAACTCGACGAAACAGAAGATGTCCTGTTGTGCATACGGCGGTGCGTGCTTATGCAAACTGGGTACCGCATTCAGAAGCTCCGATTTTATAAGGTTCATACCCAAGCCCGGACAGCAAAGCAAGGCGCTTTGCTGCATTTTATATTTGGGTGTGAGATTAGCGGCGAACCGATTCAGGCTGCAGAGCTTGAGGCGGCCCATTTTTCTCCAAACGAAGTAACTACGTTGGCTGCCAAGGGTAAATTTAATGACCGCGTTTTACTAGATTTGCTGCACCGGTACCATGCCCTAGTACCGCCACCTTCCCATGGGACGCATAATCCACTCACATAACCTTAGGTTCCACTACCACTGCGGGCAGCTCCTAGCCCTAACCCCTGGTGTACAAGAAAATTCTTTTCTACCAGCCATAAAAACGATTGACCAGAAACAAGAAATGAAGTAATAATGTAGTAGCTGCTCTGAACGTCTGTCGCCGCTGCATGTGTTTTTGGGTATCGATACTACCTTTTTGCGAGTCCTTTTGGGGGCACGCCAGGAAAGATCGCCTAAGACTACGAAGCGCGCTGACGGACGCTCATCGCTTAAATCAGAACGGCTATTGCAAGTCGGCGCACAATGTGTGCCCCAAAAGACTGCGAGCAGTGTAGACATAGGCACTCGCTCACAGATGGCAGAGCGGGGGAACGCTCACTGCCATTAGAGAGCTGGGGTGGTTCCCTTGCTTGCCCCAGCTCTCTACCCAACTTTTGCGGGCCAGGCCTGCATATAAAGAGTTCTCGGTGCAGACCGCGCTCCTGCACCGAGACTTGTGGTGTTCGTCCTGCCCCGACGGACAACGCAAAATAGAGTACGAGAGGCGCACGAACGGCCTGAAAAGGCGTGCGAAAGCTTAAAACTCTCTCTTACTCTTTTACCCACGGCCGCCGCGTTACTCTCCCTGGATTGCGCGGCGGCCGTGGGCCCTTTCTTTTAAAGTAATTTCTTCAAGTATGCGCCGGTAAATGAGACAGTGTTTGCGGCGATCTGTTCTGGAGTACCTTCGGCTACCACTGTCCCACCGTTATCGCCACCTTGTGGTCCCATATCAATAATGTGGTCGGCACTTTTTACGACGTCGAGGTTGTGTTCGATAATCACCATGCTGTTACCGGTACTCACCAATGCCTGGAGCACCTGCAATAATTTTTTTACATCGGCGGAGTGCAGCCCTGTTGTTGGCTCGTCTAGAATATACAGTGTGCGTCCTGTGGCCCGGCGGCTCAACTCGCTGGCGAGCTTAATACGCTGCGCCTCGCCGCCAGACAGCGTAGTGGCAGGCTGACCAAGCTTAATGTAACCTAAGCCCACCTCGTGGAGGGTTTGCATTTTTTTAGCAATACTTGGAATATTCTCGAAAAACTCTACTGCTTGTTCAACGGTCATCTCTAGCACATCAGCGATGGTTTTGCCTTTAAAGGTAATTTCGAGCGCTTCGCGGTTGTAGCGTTTACCCTTACATACTTCGCAGGTTACATATACATCTGGCAAAAAGTGCATTTCGATTTTAATAACGCCATCTCCCTGACAGTTTTCGCAGCGGCCGCCTTTTACATTAAAGCTGAACCGGCCAGATTTATAGCCCCTGATGTTGGCTTCTGGCGTGCCTGCAAAAAGTTCGCGGATAGGCGTAAATACCCCCGTGTACGTGGCGGGGTTGCTGCGGGGCGTACGGCCAATTGCAGATTGGTCTATAACAATGACTTTATCGAGCGCCTCGATGCCTTCTATTGCATCGTGACGGCCTGCAACCTCGTTTGCACGGTGCAGCCGGTGAGCAAGTTCTTTGGCGAGGATATCGTTTACGAGCGTAGACTTGCCCGATCCCGACACACCCGACACCACAACAAGCTGCCCCAGCGGCACAGAGACATCGATATTTTTAAGGTTATGCTCGCGCGCGCCGCGGATAACAAGCTGCTTGCCGTTGCCTTGGCGGCGTTTTTTAGGCACGGCTATCTTTTCGGCCCCGCTTAAGTAACGGCCCGTAATACTGTTTGGGTCTTTGGCGACGTCGCCTGGAGTACCTTGCGCCACAATACGGCCACCATGGATACCTGCGCCTGGGCCGATATCTAGCAAATGGTCAGCCGCCCTAATGGTGTCTTCGTCGTGTTCGACTACAATAACGGTGTTACCAAGGTCGCGCAAATGATGTAGGGTTGCAATTAACCGATCGTTATCGCGTTGGTGCAAACCAATAGATGGCTCGTCGAGCACATATAGCACCCCCTGCAGTCCAGAGCCAATTTGGGTTGCCAGCCTAATACGCTGCGCCTCACCGCCAGACAGCGTGTTAGCGGCACGGGCAAGCTCAATGTATCCAAGGCCAACATTATCTAAGAACGAAAGCCGTGCTTTTACTTCGCGTAAAATCTGTTTGGCAATAAATAAATCTTGTTCGCTGAACTTTAGGTTCTTTTCAAACAATTGCAGTGCGTCTTCTACACTTAAACCACACACGTCCATAATGTTGAGGTTTTGGATTGTCACCGCAAGCACCTCTGGTTTTAGGCGCTGGCCTTTGCACGAGGTGCAGGCCCGTTCGCGCATAAAGCGCTCTATGTCGCGGCGTATGAACTCGCTTTCGGTTTCTCGGTGGCGGCGTTCAAGGTTTGGGATTACGCCTTCAAACATTGTCTCAAAGCTGCGCCCGCCAGAAAGCGGCACCCGGTACCGTTGGTTGCCTGTGCCATATAACACCTTTTGCAGCTGCTCGGGCGTTAGGTCTTTTACAGGGGTTTGTATTGAAAACCCATTGGCGTCGGCCATGGCAGACACTTGTTTCATGTACCAGGCGTCTATGCGGATTCGGTTCCACGGGCGAATCGCGCCCTCGGCAATAGTAAGCGTGGGGTTTAAAATGAGTTCGGGGTCTACCTCGAGCCGGCTACCCAAACCAGTGCACACAGGACAGGCGCCATGCGGCGAGTTAAAACTGAACAGGCGCGGGGTAAGCTCTGGAATTTCTATATCTGGGTGCTGTGCGCAAGCGTAACGCTGGCTGTAGGTTTTTTCGGAATTGTCGTCGGCGTTTACTACTTTTACCACACCTTCGGCGATGTCTAGCGCTTGCTCGGTGCTTTGGGCGATGCGGCCGCGGTTATCTTGGTTGTTTATAACGCGGTCTACTACAAGTTCTATGGTGTGTTTCTTATTTTTTTCGAGCGTAGGGAATTCCTCGAGCGTATAAATAATGCCGTCAACCCTTACGCGGGCAAAACCGGCGCGCTGGTATTGCTCGGGAATATGGGCAAACTCACCCTTTTTGTCTGTTATAACCGGCGCTAAAATAAGCATGCGCGTATCTGTTGGCAACGATACGATTTCGTCTACAATTTGCTGTGGCGCGCGGCGGGTGACCTCGGAACCATCAACCGGACAATGCGGCACGCCAATCCGTGCGTATAACAAACGCAAATAATCGTACATTTCGGTCACGGTAGCCACGGTAGAGCGAGGGTTGCGGCTGGTTGATTTTTGGTCTATAGAGATTGCAGGGCTGAGGCCATCTATTTGGTCAACGTCTGGCTTTTCCATTAGGCCCAAAAACTGCCGCGCATATGAGCTGAGCGATTCAACATAGCGGCGCTGGCCTTCGGCGTAAATGGTATCGAACGCCAACGAAGACTTGCCTGAGCCCGAAAGTCCAGTAATAACAACAAGCTTATCACGAGGCAACGTAACGTCTATATCTTTTAAATTGTGTTCTCGCGCCCCACGGACGACAATTTCTTGTGACATAACGCAAATAATTATATAACATTACACGCAATTAAGATAGCTTGGTAAAATATACCGCACAACAGAAGTTTGACACCTATAGCCTGCGTCTGTAGAGTAAAAAAAGTCCCACAAAAGATGGAGTTACTGCCATGTTCTTTTTTAAAGATGAGCTGCCCCAGGCCTTGCACATCGAGGCGATCATACTTGAATCGTCGGTCTGGATGCTTGCCGAATCAATGGGTAAGTCGTTCCCCAGGGTGTTTTCGTTGTTTTACACCGTGGTGTTCCCTGGGCCAACGGATCATGCTCAGCTCATCAAAAAGGTCGCGGCCAGGTTCAAAAAAGTTGGTTTGCAACCACCAGAGTTCGGCCTGCACAGCCCCCACACATTCACCGTTGAACCAGACGAGCCAAGCGTTGAGCTAAACTACAAGGCGCTCCGGTGCTTGCAAAAGCTGTTTCGGCCGCAGATTCCGTACACCGCGCTGGTCCACGAATACGACAGCTCCAGCGAGTGGAACATCCGGCTGTCGGTACTAGGTGGGCCGCTGCCGCAGGCCGACATGACCAACATTGAACTTGCGTTGGTTGCGTCCGGAGCACGAATCATCGGAACGCAGCAAAGCGACGTAGGCACCAACATCTTTGGTGTAGCCTTGCCGCTCCGCAATAACCGCAAACGTCGGGGGTGGCTGCATAACCTACCCCAGTCATGCGGGATCCATGCGTCGATTCAGACATAGACCGCTCCAATGGGACGGCCCGCGCCCCTTGCAGGCGCGGGCCATAGCCTTGTACAGTAAGCCTATTCGCTTCTTACGAAAGGGTTCGTTTTGACCGAAAGCACTCAGACGCGTCCGCATCACATCGCAGCGCGGTTCGGTGACATGTTGTGGATGTACACACTGGTATATCCAGGCGTAGGTGCCGAAGCACAAGACATGCTTGGCCCGATCCTCAAGGCGCTCAACACTGAGTTTGCAGGAGGCCAGACTGTCTACTTCATCGAAAACCACCTGCTCGATGGTCTCAAGCAGCTGGAGGTTCATTTCAGCGGCAACAGCGATGACGAGAAGCAACTCTACTACCCTCGCTACCGACGTCTCCGGACGCTGTTCCAACCGGAATACCCCTACTACGCCATGTCTGCGGTTCAGGTAAAGCCCGACAAGAGCTGCTCGCTGACGTGGGAGACCATCGGTTCGGAAGACCTAAGAGAAGGGGTCGAAAATAACCTCATCGATGACGCCACACGAATGGACTTCATCTCCAACATAGAGGAGGCAGGACTCGGCTTCCGCTTTCACTTCGACGGGGGCGGTGATGCATACGACGCCATCGTGCAGATGTTCGCGCGGCACAAGGTGTTCCTGCCGGAATTGACCGACGATAACAAATTCGACCTTTTCTAAAAGCGACCGTGTGGGGCATGCCCCGCCACAGCCCCACACGGACTCGCCAGCCCTTATTCGCCGTGACCACCGTGATTAAAACACTACGCCTACCTTATGAAAATTATTGACAAATCGTTATAAAGTCACTATAGTATTTAGGTCCGCTTCAACAAACAACCGAAGGAATTCACTGGTGACCGATCAGTTGCTGCCCCAGGCTGCGTCCATCGCAGCCATCTGCAACGGGCACAGCACGTTCTACGACGTCATCTTCGAACCCAAACCCAACCCCACCCAGTTGGCAGTCGTCCTCGAGCGGCTCTACGCAACATTCGAGGGCAACACCCGCATCAGCAGCGGCTTCGTCTTCACGCCGGCCAAGACCCTCTCGGTGGTCACTCATGACGCCGAGGAAGGCGACGAGCAGTTCAGCGTCTACAAGACCCTGTGCGAGCTCTTCCAGCCGTCACTGCCCCACTCCGCGGTGGTCACGTTCGCCGCGCAGATCAAGCGGTCACTGGCCACGCTGGGCTTCATGCTGGCGGGTCCCGACCCCGACGAGAGGGAGCGCCTGTTCCGACTGCTCGCCGACCATCACCTGGTGGCCGACGCGCAGATGGAAGATGGCGTGTTGGACCTGACCGTGAAGGCGCAACTCGAAAATGAGGCGTGCCGCCACGCGGTGGCAACGATGTTCGAGGAACTCGGCGTGAAAATCGAGATCCCCGAGCACCGCGGCGCCCGTGCGTTCGGGATGCTCCTGGGTTAGCGGGCAACAGCCGCACTGGATGACGGGCACGCGCCTGACATCCAGTGCGGCCTCGCCTTTGACTCTGGTTATTTTTATACACTACATTTATATAGCCCCCTACTACTTTGGAGGATCCGTGACAGGCAACATACAAGCGCGCACGATTTACGCCACTCTGAAGGCCTGACCGCAACGATCACTTTCTACGTAGCCAACGATGCCCCTCTGCCCCACCCTATTGCTGGTCGCCTTTTAACCAAGGAACATTCTGCAAAAGTGGCTGGTAAATATCTTCTTCTATCGAAATAGATAACAAATCGAGCTCTTGCTGCGTTGGGTTGTGCGGCACAAACTCTACAAAAGGCACGTCACTTATAATTGCCAGCGGCTGCTGTTCGTTGCCCTCACCCATAAGAAGCACGGCGGCGGCGGCGAGACCGTTCATAATATTATTTTGCTGGAACTGCAATTGCCGTCCAAAAATATCCTGCGTACCAATATAATTTTTAAGCGCCTTAAACCCGCTATGTGCAATGCCCAAGCCGGTTGTCCCCCATTGGAACGGCCGCGTGGTGCTATCGGTAATTACCACGCCGACATTGGTAAGATTATGTTTTTGCGCCAAATGCCCGCGGATTGCGTTTGCGCTCGCCTGTTTGTCTTTAGGCCACAGCACATAATAATCGCCAGAATTCGACTCGTCTATCCCGCCGGCGGCCACCAGCAAATTGTGCGTAACGCTAAGCGTTACATGGAACGGATTAGATTCGCGCGGCAAATATAATGCCGTTTCTTTTTTTATAAGCTCGTCTTTATCGTTACCTTCAATAGGCGCCACACGCCCTTCACAAATGGCAACAACCTTAGACGCTATAGCCACTACACTACCTTCTGTGAGCTTAGGAATATGCACATCTAAAAAATCAATTATACTTGGTGGTGCGCTTGGTTCGACTTTAGCGGTACGGATTGCTGCAACGTTCATTTTATTCTCCTGTAGGGGCGATACTTTCTGCCCATAATTGTAATTCGCTGAGTAAAAAATGGCTGTCTGTGGTTTTGGCCTGGCGTGATAAGCGCAGTAATTGCTCCATAAATGCCGGCAACTCCTGGTACAAGCGCGCACTACGGTAGGACTCCCACTCTGAACGTTCTTCGGCATCTAATACGTGCGGGAAATTACGACCCTTATACCGCACTAATAGCTGCGCCAATCGCTCATCTTTAAAACCAGGATTAAACCCTGCAAGGTCCTGCGCGTCGGCTGCACGCACCGCGGCCATTTTTGGTTTGTCGCCATCGGCTACAAAGCCGTCGTACAACCGGCTATCTGGATCAGTAGTTTTTGCAAATTCACCGCGCGCAAACACCTGTGCTAGCTTGTCTGCAAGGTTGCTTTTACGCAACACGGCCAAATTCTGAGCTACAAGTTGCATATCTAGCTTTAAACGGTCCTGGCTGGCGGCGTCTAACACGCCCAACGGCGCAACCGCTGGACACTTGTTGTAGGCTAATTCTTTAGCGGGCAAGGGCACAAAACCTTCCATTTGGCGCTTTTCGTAGTTTGCATAGCGGATCGCTTTAAGCTCATCCACATCCATCGCAGCCCAGTCTGTTGGGTCATGGCGTAAATCGTACACCACAACCGAGCCTGGCTTGCTGCCTTCGGTAATCGGATATGCCACTGTGGTATGCAGCGTGCCCTTTGGATAACGTCCTGAGGCATACACAAAAGGTTGCGGATCATCTAAGTTAACAAGCTGGGCAATCTCACGTTTGTCACGCAGCTTAAGCAAGTAGTCAAACAGTTTGGGCTGCTTTTCTTTGAGTAATTTTGTGACGGCAATTAATGCAAGCACGTCGCTTAATGCATCATGGGCGCGCTCGTGATTCAAACTGTTCTGGGTAGTAAGGAGTTCTAGACGGTTCGTCGGATAGCCCTCTTCAGTAAACGGCCAAACGATTCCCTCTGGCCGAAGGGCACGCGTCATGCGCACTACGTCTAGCAGATCCCAGCGGCTACAGTTATCGCGCCAACTCCATTCGTAGGGGTCATAAAAATTACGGAATAGTGAATAGCGCATAAATTCGTCGTCGAACCGCACGTTGTTAAAGCCGGTCACAATTGTGCCTGGCACGAATACTTGTTCGTGCAAGAGGCGCAAAAAATCTGCCTCGGTATAGCCTTCCTCAACGGTTTTCTGGGGAGTTATACCCGTAATTAAGATAGCTGCTGGATCAGGCAATACGTCTTCAGACAATCGAACAAACATATTTACAGGATCACCAATCGGCTGCAAATTTGCGTCTGTCCGTTGGCCTGCAAACTGCATAATGCGGTGTCTGCGCGGGTCGATTCCTGAGGTTTCTAGGTCATAAAAGAAAAAAGTGTGAGCCACACATCTAGTGTGGCCTCGGTTGGCTAAAATGTCAAAGGGTTAGTCTGTGCGCCCGCCAAATAACGGGCGCACAGAAAGGACGTTTGTACGAAGCACATGTACTACCGCACAATGTCGCCGGCGGCCTGCACCGGCTGAGGCCGGCGCGTTGGCAATTTAGTGCTGTCCAGCTGCTCCTGAATGACGGGCGGCTGGTCGTCGTCCGGCCTGCTAGGGCGCGGTACGCAACGCTCGAGAGCGTTAACCGCGTCCGCCAGGTCAAAGACCCAACTAGGCAACATGGGCTTTTTTGTGTCCTTTCGCCAGGGATATTCCTAACAAACTTATGATAACAAATGTGTTTAATCCTTAATATGGCATCCTGTGTCCGCCTATTATAATTGAGTTACCAGGTTGGATACCTTGACGCTCTAGCTCATGCATGATTCCCGTGCGGCGCATTATATCGCGCAGGCGGCGGACACCTGGCTCGGTTTCAAAGTTGGTACGCGCGGCAAACCGTTCAATCTTAGCGCCAGATACGATAAATTCACCTGCTTCAGTGGTAGTAACCTGCCACGAGCTGTCTTGTGCGGCGGCGTCAAGGCGAATAACAGGTGTGTCTGGCTCTTCAACCGATACTTCTGCAACTTTTGCACGGGCCGTTTCTACAAGTATGCGCGCCTTGCGCAAGACCTCTTTCACACCAATATGCGCCTGCGATGATATTGCAAATACCTCAGTGCCCTTTTGCACCGCACTTTTTAAGCGGGCAACTTGTTGGTCTATGCCGTCTTGCGGTAAACCGTCTATTTTAGTAAGCACCACAATCTGCGGCCTTTTTGACAGCTCTTTGCTGTACTGGCTGAGCTCGCTATTTATAGTTTTGTAGGCGGCAGCAACGTCTGGTTCGTAAATATCTATTAAATGCAGTAGCACTTGGGTACGCTCAACGTGGCGCAAAAATTCATCGCCCAAACCTTTACCTTGGCTCGCGCCTTCGATAAGGCCTGGAATATCGGCAATGAGCAAGCTTGTGTCGTCTATGTCTGCGACGCCGAGTTGTGGGATGAGCGTAGTAAATGGGTAGTCGCCAATTTCGGGGCGGGCGTTACTTACAACAGATAAAAACGTAGATTTGCCGGCATTTGGGAACCCAACCAAACCAACGTCGGCCAAGAGCTTAAGCTCCAACACCAGCTCTTTTTGCTCGCCTTTTTCGCCTAGCTCGGCCACGCGTGGCGCCTGGCGGACAGACGATTTAAAATGGGCATTACCAAAACCGCCATCGCCACCATGTGCTACGATTTCTTGTTGGCCGACAGTAGTAAAATCGGCAATAAGCTGGCCGTCATGAAACACCTGTGTGCCAACCGGCACCTTTACCAATAGGTCCTCGCCGGCTCTGCCATGCTGTTTGCGGTGAAACCCAGCCACTCCTGGCTTTGCAACCAGCTCTTGCTTATAGCGAAGCTGTACCAGCGTATTCTGGTTGGGGTCGGCAACAAAAATAACACTGCCGCCTGTACCGCCATCGCCGCCATCTGGGCCGCCCTTTTCTACAAATTTTTCGTGCCTAAAACTAACGGCGCCATTACCGCCATCGCCAGCTTTAACCTGCACAGTTACTTTATCTACAAACATAATTAAGGACTATTGTAACAGATGCCTAGTGAATGTAGCTGTAACTGCCCACCTGGCCAGCAGGAATAGTACGGGTTGAGATTATGTTCCAACCAGCATAGTTCATTTCTGATACATAAATGCTGCCGTCGGCGTTAACGCGCTCTACTACACCCACGTGGCCTAAGCCACCCCAGCCACCGCCAACTTGGAACACGTCGCCGGCGCGAGGAGTCTTGTCTACGGGCACGCCAGCTGCACGTGCATATGACGACCAAGACACGGCGTTACCCCAGTTACTACCAATCGGTTTGCCTAGCTCAGCCCGACGGTTAAAGGCATAGAAAGTACAATACCCAAAGGCGTAGCCGTTGCCACCATAAATAGTGGCGCGAGCAGTACTTACTGCAATGCCGCTATTACGCGACGAGGCCGAATAGCCAGGACGCTCGTTAGACGGCAAAATACCATCAGGCACGATGATTTGGGCGCCACTAGTGAGTCCAGTAAGCTCTAGGTCGTTGTACAGCACAAGACGGTCAGAGTCGGCCTTGTATTTTTCGGCAATCTTAGCCACGCTGTCGCCAGACTGCACGGTGTAAATAACACCGGTCGTACCAGGAATCTTTAGCTGTTTGCCAGGGCCAAGCGCATCAACCGTAAGATTGTTAGCCCACCTAATAGTATCTTCAGACACGCCAAAACGGGCGGCCAATGATTGTACAGTGTCGCCCTGGTTAGTCACATAACTAGTAATGCCTTTACGGCCACTGTTACGTTCGATAATTTGTGGTTTAGTGAGCACGTTGCTGTCGGTTTGGGCAAGTTCTGTTTTGGCATTCAAAGAGACGGCCAAGTTTTGGACGTTATCTTGTACCGACATATCTAGCGTTTGCGCCACAGTAGATGCTACCGACGCAGCCGCAATTTGGTCTACAGATGTATTTGGTTGCTCAAGTACGGTTTGCGCGGCCAGCCCAGGCGAAGCTTCTACAGGTGCCTTGTAGCCGAACGCGATAATTCCGACAATACCAATAACTACTGCAACATGCGACCCAATAAGAGCCATATTGACGCGCTTAGACGAATGTCGTAAGTTCGCAGCCTTTTTTGTTGCAATATCAGCTAATGACTGCCCGTTAGAAAGGACACCCATTTGCTTATTCAGAGTTGAACCCTGAAACATGTTATCGCTAATAATCATCTCCGGATGCTTTGTTACCAAGGCATCTCTTAGCTTCCGTCGTGTCTTTCTTCCAGTTTTTTATGTTGGAACAGAGATGTGTCGACCGTTATGCTATATTACTTAGTTTTAAAGTTTTAAGCATCTCGTGCGACACGACAAGGAAGGACACCTGGTCTTTGGAAACTCCCTAAAACCAATGTGCTTACCCCTCATTTTAAGCTTTATACGCCTTTATGTCAATGTAATGTGGTACAAACTCACCAATATTAACAGAGGTAAGCTAATTCTGGCTACATAATTTTTGACAAAATTGGAGAATATTGGCTTCTTGTTCTTGCAGGGTGTGGGAAAAATGCGTTTTACCGTCGTCACCAGATACAAAATACACAAAATCGCCCTCGGCCGGATCTGCCACCGCCTCGAGTGCAGCAAAGTTAAAGTTAGCAACTGGCCCAGGCGGCAAGCCAACTTTTACACGGGTATTATAAGGCGAATCCAACTGCGGCGTGGGTTCCACCCCCAACAATAACGCCCCATATTTATATGTCACATCAGAGCCCAAAGACATACCCAGGCCGAGCCGCGTATAAAATATTTGGGCTACCTGGCGCTGGTCTTCTTTGGGCACCTCTTTTTCTACCATAGACGCCAAGGTGATTGCTTGGTACAAGCTTAGGCCCCGTGCTTCTATTTTAGCCATGATACCCGCTTTTTGGATTCGTTCATAGAAAAAGTTAAAACCTTGCGAAAGTACTGCCTCAAGAGGTTCATCAGATGTTACGTAGTACGTTTCGGGATAAATATAGCCCTCAAGGCTAGACGATTCGGGTTTGCCTAGAAACAAAGGGTTGTCGTAACGCTTTGCAAAAGCAGCCTCTATTTCGTCGGCTGGATACCCGTATTTTTTAAACGTCTCTTTAAGGTCAAAAATGGTTTTGCCTGGCAAGATTGTCAGCTTAAAAGTATCGACTTTGCCTTGCCGTAGCCATTCTAATATTTCGGCAGGGCTTTGGCTTGGGGTAAATAAATAATTACCCGCTTTCATGTCGCCAATGGCGTGCAGACGAATATATACATCGAGCGCTAAACCGCTTTTGATAAGCTTTTTTTCTTCGAGAATATGCGTAATATCTGAGTTAGTTGCCCCCGCTGGAACAAGCACCTTAATGCGCTCTTGGCTATCCGACAGCGGCTTTAATGCATCGATATACCAGTTGTAGGCCAAAAAGCCACCAACAGCCAAAATTACCACAAATACAGAGGTGATGACGCCTACCCATTTTAACCACTTCTTTTTTGGCTTAGGTGGAAGCTGTAGTGACGCAACGGTTGGTGTAAGCGTGGGTTGCATAGCCTGAGGGGCCGGCTGCTGCGATGACATCTGCGGCGCAGGCGGTCGCATTGGCACACCGTTTGGCCGGCCACCAGGGCTACGCTTAGGTTTGGGGAGTTGGCGAGGTGGTTGAATGTCCATTATCCTAAAAAATCCTGCAAAATAATACTTGCGGCCTCGGCGTCGATATCGCCTTTAGAATAAGGCCTCTTGTGTGATTTAAGGCGTTCTTCGGCAACCACCGAGGTCACTGATTCATCTTGCCAGTGGATTGGCAGCCCAAATTGGGAAAGCACTGCGTCTGCAAATTCCTCTACCAGTTGTGTTTGCCGTGTAGTTTCGCCCGATTGATTACGCGGCCTCCCTACTACTATATCGGTAACATCGTTATCTTGGAGTAATATTTTTAACTGGCCGGCCTCGCTGCCGTCTACCTGCACTGTAGATACTGGATGGGCAATCCGGCCTATTGAATCACCCAAAGCAACACCTATACGCCGCGTGCCGACGTCTAGCCCTAGATAAACCCGCTTATTGTCCATTACCTGTGCCCGAGGCGACCGAAAATTTAATGTCTATCTTTTCGGCTCCAGGAGCGGTGGTGACCCAAAACGGCGAAAAGTTTATGTCTACACTATTTACGCCAGGGATCTGGTTTACTATAGCCTGTATCTCACCAAAACGCTTGCCTTCTAGTTGCTTCGCGAGGCTGCCGGTGTCTATTTTAGGGCCAATTTGGCCAGTAGTAGAAAGGCGTGCAGTAAATGTACCTTTGTCTGCCTTTTGGAAGTTCTGAAACACTACGCTGTTGTCGCCTAAGCTGTATGTCTGTTGGTCGGCCTTGTCTTTGAGCACTTCGTTAACTGCACTCGTTAGTATAGACCTAATATCTGCCCGCGACAGCCCTACTAGGGTGTACGTGGTTTCTACGGTTAGCTTGCCACTCTTGGCCTGCTCGCCTACTGCGGGACTGACCGAGGGCGCGGCTTGCTCAGACGTAAAGCTTTCGTCTATTACTTGTGTGTCGTCGTTGAATTGCTTTTTAAGCTCGCTTTTATTGGCCTCTAAGTTTTGCGAGCCAAGTTGTTGTTTGGCTTTTTCTACGTCGTCTTGCGACACGACTGTAACAGTTTGCTTGGTGCCGCCTGCCATGGCCTCGCCTGTTGCGCCGAGCGCACTGTAGCCTTGGACAGTATAGTTTTGCGATGCCACGTTGTACTCTGGGCCAATATCTACTGCCGTCACAGCAACGCTCGCCGAACCAGGTTGAATCACGGCTGGCGGTACAACTTTTGCCCCGGGCACTGTTGTCGCAGCGTTGCTAGAAAACTTATGGCCGCTCGTTCCTACAAATATTGTGCCAGCAGGTACCGTGACCGAATCGCTACTATTGCCATTAGTGACTGTTATTGTACCTTTAGCCTTATCGCCCACATCTTTACTGCCAGTGGCCGTAAACTCCGTTGCAACAGCCTTTTTAAGCTGTTGGACGTTGGGTTTTAATACCAGGGCTGTTGTGTCGCTTTGGGCGGCCGCAGGGTTGAGCTTAAGCGCGCGGTCTATACTTACATTGGTAGTTTTAGCCTTTATGGTAACTGTTGCCCTGGGGGCGAACACTAATGCCCATACCAAAAACAGCACCAGCAGCACTCCGGCACCACCAAACACAAAGAACTTCTTACGGAACGAATTAAAATTAGGAACCGTAAACTTGCCTTTTTTGCTAAGCGGCTTAGGTGCGGGTTTAGGGATCGGGCTTTGCGTTGGTTTGTCGCCTAGGTCTATCTGGTCGCTAAGGTCGTCGGCGGCAGATTTTGGCGCTGGCTTGCTTAGCGATTTTGCAACATCGCCAACAGGTAGCTCCTTACCGTTGATAATTTCTTCTTCGGGAACCTCTGGCGCGGTTATTTGGGGGATCTCTGGCCGGCTCTGCAAATTCTTGGCAACTGGAATCTTTATGCCTGCTGCAAGTGTGGTTAAGGAGTGGTCGTTTGTAATTAGCACTACACGCTTGTCTGCTTCTTGTGCGGCTTTTTGCAGCAGTTTTAGGTTAACGACACTTTGTAGGGTGCCGATTCTTTTTGGCGGCACAAGGGCAACAATTTTAGTACCAGCAGCTTTAACTTTACCTATTATGCCGGTTATGTCGTCTTCTATATCGATATAAATTACATCTTTGTTCATAATTTAGGTGCTTAGTATCCGGTTAAACGTATCGCGCAAAGAATTGCCGGTTTCGGCGCTCCCCACCATGGTATCATAGCCAACTCGCAACAACCCCATGGCCGTAATAAAAGTGTGGTCGTTTACCTGGCCGGTTATGTCGGTTATGCCAGCTACCTCTGTTGGTTTTATGCGTTGCACGGTTGGTTTGCGCGTAAAAGGAAGTTTTTTGTGCCAATCGGACGTTTCTAAGATGTCCACAAGCTTTGTGAGGCTCGCGCCACCACCACACAGCAGTACGCGGTTTGGCAGGTGGTCGATAGCGTCGAATTCGCTTAAAGCAAGCTCTATGCCGTCTAGCCAGACAGCCAAAGTTTTATCGAGCGCCTTATTAATTTTTTCGCGGGCCTCTGGCTTTAGGTTATCGTGCTCTACGTTGAGCTTAAGTTTTTCGGCGTCCTCAAACGACAAATCCATATCTGTTGCGATAGTCTTTGTGAAACTGCGCCCGCCAATCCCGAACATTTTAGTGCCTTCTACACCACCGTCGTTGACCACGCCAATGTCTGAGGTGCCGCCGCCAACGTCGATTAAAATGGCAGTAAAGGTGCTGCTTGCGTCGGTACCCAGGACACCGCGGCTTACTGCAAAAGGTTCAGCAGCCACCGCGATTAAATCGAGGTCTAGCTCTTGGGCGGTACGTTCCAGCGCCCCAATGTGCACCATGGGCGCAAAGGCGGTATAAATTTGGATCGCTACGTCTTTACCCTGGAACCCTATAGGGTTGCTAACCTTGTAGCCATCTATATGAATGCTTACAATAGCGCTGTTTACCAGTTTAATTTCTACGTCGTCATTGCCGGTTTCCCAGGCGATTTGTTTTTGGGCTTTGGCGTGGGCGCGTTCTTGTACCTTTTCTATGATGAATTCCATTTCGCGCATGTCGAGCGCTACATCTGGCTGGGGGCGTTTGTAGCGGATAGTACTGGTTAGGCCTTTTACAAGCTCGCCCGCAATGCCAATGACAACCTTTTTGGCTTGTACGCCAGCTTGCTGTTCGGCGTCGCTTAAGGCTGCTTCGCAGTTGCGGACAACGGCGCCAATATCTGAAATCGCGCCGGAATGCATGTCGCTTAAACCTTGGTGTTCACGGCCAACGCCTATAATTTTGAGCTCATCGCCATCTAGCTCGGCAATGAGGGCTTTTACGTATTCGGTACCTATGTCAAGCGCGAGCAGATGCTGCGCACCGCCCTCATTGCGGGGTAATACCTGTTTGATTTTATCGAGAATCATCTGCTGATAAGTATAGCATAAGCATGTATCAAATTTGTCCTCGCCACAACGTAATCCTGGTTGACAAAAGATAGTTATGTTTGTTAAATATTGACTTTTTTAACAATAAAGCGTATAACCTACTACACTGTCCACCTAGCAGTACGTCCCAGAAACGAGGAATAATGCGAGCAAAAGTCGTCAGCTTTTTCGCGACTGTGGGGGTGGTGGCCTACGCCATCGCCTTTTCCGCCAACCCCGAAGTTGGGGCTGCATGGAAGGGCTTCGGCGGCGCGTTCGGAACGCTGGTCAGCGTCCACTGGAACCTCTTCTTCTGAGGAAGGCCGAGGGCTACACAGATGCGCGCCACCACGCGAGGGGCATATAGCTTCATCTAGTATATGCCCCTCGCAACCCACAACTTTGGCCGGTCGAGCTTCATTGCTCCCGGCCTTTGTCACGCCTTAAACTAAAACCGCTTTTATGCGGCGAATGCCCGCACTGCTGGCTTCTTCTTTTACTATCTTGAATTTTTTGCCACCCTCGAACAACTGTAGGGTGCGATCTACATGTGGGCCACCGCAAATTTCGAAGCTAAATGGTTTTTCAGCGCCGTCTGCAATCATTTTGTACACTTTTACTACGTCGGCATAGCGGTCACCGAACTGGCCGAGCGCGCCTAAGGGACCAGTCGCTTCTTTTGTAGGATATTCAGCCCAACTAATTTTAAGGTCTTTACTAATCTGTTCGTTTACTATGTCTTCTACCTTTTTAAGCTGTTCTGGCGTGACCTTTTGCGGATGGCTAAAATCAAACCGCAAACGCTCTTCGGTTATATTGCTGCCGTGCTGCACAACGTGGGTACCGAGCACATCACGCAGCGCTTGGTACATAAGGTGAGTGGCGGTGTGGTACTTTTTGTGCTGCAAGGTTTGGCCGCCTAAGCCACCTTTAAAGACGCCTTTGCTGGCGGTTTGGCTTCGCGCTCGCTGCTCGTCCATTAGTTGGTCGAACTGGGCTTGCCAGTTTTCTACCACTTGCACATCTTGCTTGAATGCTTCTTCTACGCTTAGCTCTACAGGAAAACCGTAGGTGTCGTAAAGTTTAAAGATTTCTTGGCCTGTTAAGCCGTTGGCGGTGAGCTTACTAAATTCGCGCACACCTTGGCGGAGTGTCTGGCGAAATACTTTTTCTTCGCGCACAAGAGTCTCGATTACTTCGTTACGGCTTTTTGCTACCTCTGGAAAATCGTTGTGGTATAGGTCGGCAATGACAGGCACGATTTCTTGCACAAAGTTTTGTTCAATGCCAAGCTCGAACGCAAACCGGATTGCGCGGCGCATAAGCCTGCGCATAACGTACCCTTGCTCTTTGTTGCTAGGCTTTACGCCGTCTACAGCCAAGAATGTGGCGCCGCGTAGGTGGTCGGCAATAACGCGCATGGCATTGGTGTGGACATCGTATTTTTTGCCAGACAGCTGCTCTAACTTTTCTACGATTGGCCACAATAAGCTGATCTTAAACACATCCGGGCTATCTATGGCGGCGGCGGCGATACGCTCTAACCCGCCACCGTAGTCAACGTTTTGTTTTGGCAGCGGTTTTACGCCGTCTTTTGTGCGCACATATGCCATAAACACGCTGTTGCCAAGCTCAATGTAGCGGCCACAGTCGCAGTTAACGTGGCACTTTTCGCCGTATTCTGGGTTGTGTTGGACCTCTGGGAACAAATAGAACATTTCAGTAGTGGGGCCGCCTGGCTCGCCCACGGGCATGTTTTTAGCGGCACCAGCGCGTGACCACCAGTTTTTGTCGCTGTAGTAGAATATACGGCCGCCTTGGTCGCCTAGGCGGGCGCCGTTTTCTTCGGTGCCTAGCTCTACTTCTTTGGTGTCGAGGCCTACGCCTTTAAATAATCCAGCCCAAATGGCGGCGCTCTCTAGGTCTTTTGGCACGTTATATTCATCGTCGCCAATAAAACAGGTGACGTAAATGCGCGAAGGGTCTAGCTTAATCTCTTTAGTGAGGAATTCCCAGAACCATGGGATTTGTTCTTTTTTAAAGTAATCGCCCAGGCTCCAGTTACCAAGCATTTCGAAGAAGGTGGTGTGGCGATTGTCGCCGACCTCTTGTATGTCTTGTACGCGGATGCAGGTTTGGCTATCGACTACGCGGGTGCCGGCTGGGTGGGTTTCGCCCAATAAATACGGCACTAATGGCTGCATGCCAGAGCCTGTAAATAAAGTGGTTGGATCGTTCTGGGGCACCAAAAGTGCACGTGGAATAACCACGTGTCCGCGCTCGGCAAAAAAATCTAAATAACGTTTACGGATGTCTTGGGCGTTCATATTTAGCTCATAATAACAGATCAAAGATGATTATAAAAGACGTGCCCGCCCCAGGACGTACCCGGGGCGGGTTGCAATCACCCCTTGCCGGCGTGAACTTCGCGCAGGAAAACGACCAGCCGCGTGCGGTGATGCGGCGGGCAGTCGTCGCCAAACCTGAGCAGAGCCGGATCGCCCAGCCCGACCAGTGCAGACCGATCGACTACCAGCTCGCCAGCATGCCCCTTGTGCCTTAGCCCGTCATCGCCCCCCACTGGATGCCGACACTGCCTGCACCACGACCGAACTTGATGTACAGTCAGCAGGCGCAGCCAGAGCACGTAAGACAGCTCCCACGTCTTCTCACGGTCATGCCCAAGGCCCTGGCGCATAAGCAGCGAGAGAGCCAGGCTAGCAGCATCCACCACGGACTTGGTCTCGGCGAACGAAACCTGCGTGATGTCGACATCCTTGATACACGACATAGTTGTCAATGCATCGTTCAGCGCAATAAGAGGACTTGTTGTCAGCTTCCTTACATCAATTTCAACCTTCAGCACAATCCTTTCGGGCGAACCAGGAGCGCTAATTACGATCACCTCATCTTTGAGCGTTTTTTGCCATACTAGTATGTCATATTTTTGCCTAAAAAAACAAAATGGTGCCCATTCTTAGGCACCATTTTGTTTTTGCGCGGCCTGGCTTACCAGGTTTGAGCCTTGTTTTCTTCCTCTTCTTCTTTGTCTTGGTCGCCGGCTTGGTCGTCGCCCGCAGTCGTTTGGTCTGTGCCTTCTGTTGGCGTGCCTTCGTTTTGACCTTGTTCGTCGTTTTCACCTTGTGGCGTTTGAACGTCTTCTTGCATGGCTCCTCCTATAAAGTTAATGCTTACATATTCTAGTATAGCAGCTAATGGGGTGTGACGCGGATTATTTGGTTGTTTAAAGAGTTATCCGTCGTCATATACAAGTTGCCGTCAGGCCCCTGGACCGCCGTACGGATCCGTCCAAATTGGTTAGAGAACTCTTTTTGGTCGCTTACAATTTTGGCGTTTTGGTCAAAAAACATAATTTTTAGATGCTGCGCCTTAAGCGTCGCAACCACGAGCGCGCCTTCCCATGATTTCCACTGGCTGCCTTTTAAAATCGTTGCGCCAGAGAGCGCTTGGGTGGGCTTGCCTGAGCTCCACAAGGCATCAACCGCATCTGGGAACCGCTTTTTGTCTGTCATGGGCACACCGGTTTCGTTGTAGCCTTTTGCGGCGGGAGCCCAGCCAAAATTGCCGGCGCGCAAAGGGTTTATTTCGTCGTCGGTGTCGCTGCCATGCTCGGTGCTTATGCCAAGCAGTCCGTTGATTGGTTCGGCAAAAAACGCTAGCCCCTGCACGTTACGGTGGCCGTACGAGAACACCCGTGGGTCATACTGGCCGCCGATATTACCTGGCGCAGGGGAGCCATCGCGGTCTATGCGCAAAATTTTGCCGCCCAGGCTTTTGGGTTGGATGCCAGTGTCGCCTTGTGCGCTGTCGCCAGTGCCAACCCATAGGTAAGAATCTGGCCCAAACACAAGCTGGCATCCTGAGTGCCTGCCAGTGGCATTCGCCGGAATGCCCGTAACTATATCTACACGGCTCTCTAATGCCGTGACATCTGGCGAAACTCGCCACCGCACAATGCGTATGTCGTTTTTAGAACTGTTAAAACACGTGTAAATAAAGCGGTTCGAGTCAAACTTAGGATCCACTGCCAGCGCCATGAGGCCGCCCTCGCCCTTGGCGCTTACATCGCTTATTGTTGCCAGTGCGCGGGACTGGCCATCTTTAAAAGTATTGATAACACCTTTACGTTCAGTAAAAAGCATGTCGCCTGAAGTTAAAAAATCGACGTCCCAAATAGGTGAATACCCCTGCACTACAACATTGGTTGTAAGCGTGGGCGATTGTGTAGATTTTGCAGAAGGCTGTGCAGCCGGCTGTACCGTTTGCGATGCCGCCCACAACCACACGGTTGCCGCGGCTATTGCTACAGTTACAACCACCGCTATAAAAAGTGTGTTTTTACCTAATCCAAAATAGTAAGACTGCCCACCACGCTTCATAAACTTATTGTAACCTCAGAAGGCTGTTGTCACAATGCCGCCACCAATGACGCGGCCGTTGTGGTACATAACGGCCGATTGCCCGGGCGTAATCGCACGTTCTGGCTCAGCCAGTTGTACCACTACCGCGCCATCTTGGGTGGTTACGCTGCAATCAACCAGTGGTGCAAGATAGCGGGTTCGTACCTTATATGTTGCGCCAGGCGTGGGCGTGTGGTTGATCCAATGGATCTGCTCTAACTTAAGCCCAGAGCGCCACAGGGCTGAATCGTTTAAGTTAGTTGTGACAAACACTTGGTTTTTAGCCATATCTTTGCCAACCACATAATAGGGCAGGCCGCCGCCCACCCCAAGGCCATGCCGCTGGCCAAACGTGTAAAAGATAGCGCCTTCGTGTTGGCCGACTATCTTGCCGGTTTGGGTATCTATAATATCGCCAGGTTCAGCGGTTACGTATTGCTGCAAGAACTCTTTTATACCAACCTTGCCCACAAAGCAGATTCCTTGCGAATCTTTTTTGTCAGCCGTGATTAACCCTCTTTTTTGGGCTTCTTGGCGCACTTGCTGCTTGGTCATGTCGCCAAGCGGAAACAATGTTCTAGCCAGGGCAGCCTGGGTTATGCGGTACAAAAAGTATGTTTGGTCTTTTGCGGTGTCTTCGGCAACTAATAATTCGCCAAGCTTATCGTTTACCTTACTATTGGGGCCAGAAATTGCATTTTTCACCCGTGCATAGTGGCCGGTGGCAATAACGTCTGCGCCATCTTCGAGGGCCGCCTCTAAAAATACCTTAAATTTTACCTCTTGGTTGCACATGATGTCGGGATTTGGGGTGCGGCCAGCCTGGTATTCGGCAATCATGTAGTCTACGACTTTTTGCTTGTACTCTTTCTGAAAATCGAACACTTTAAACGGGATGTTTAGTTGCACCGCTACCCGTTTGGCATCAGCGAGGTCGTCTGCCCACGGGCATTTCATACCTGGCAAATCTTGGGTCCAGTTTTTCATGTACACGCCGGTTACGTCATAACCTTGTTCGTGCAAAAGCGCGGCGGTAAGCGAACTATCAACGCCGCCGCTCATGCCAACATATACTTTTAGTGCCATATAGAAACCACAATACTCTTTAAAAATTCACTCAGCGCTAACCACCAGCCATATGGGGTAAGCCACCAATATGCGCCCCAATTGGAGTCGCTCGGTGTGGGGTGGTTTATAATAGTCGTTTGATCGCCCAACACTTTTTTAAACTCAATGCTTGCCCGCCGCTGATGATAGGGCGAAGTTACCAAAATAACACGTTTGTCGCGCGCTGTCAGTAGCCGCGAGGTGCCGGTAGCGTTTTGCGAGGTATCAGCCGCACGGGTATCTAAAAATATGTCGATACTCGGCACGCCGGCTTCCATTGCTTGTTTGCGCAT
>DASTDY010000063.1:0-229329 GCA_035710125.1 Saccharimonadales bacterium (SeqCode)
AGAACAGCACTCCACCTGCGGCTACGTAGTAGTGGCCGCCAGCGCCTGGCGTGATGTTCTCTACCACGTTGCCATCTGCGGGTGTACCGATGAATGGCTGGCTGCGGTTGGAGGTACTGCCAGGCGCATGGACGATGCCGATCGTCCCATAGCCCGCCCAGCCGCTGTTTAGTGTCTTGGCGCTCTGGTTCCAGGTGAAGGTGCGACGGGCATTTGTGCCGTTCAGGTTCTGGTTGACGGTTGTGACCGTTGACCCGCTTACGCTCTCAACGATGGCTACATGTCCAGCAGGTACGCCGAGGTCATCGAGGAACGAACCGCCATTGAGGACGACAACGTCACCAGGACCAATGGCTTCGATGGCACCATTAGGCGATTTGTTGAGGTGGCTCGGCGCGGTGTCGTACATCTCCCGTGCGGAGTGCGGAACGCTCCAGCTGAACGTGTTCGGATTCGTTGGAAGCGAAATCCATCCTCTAGCGAGGTACAAGCGGTACACCATCTCCACACACTGCCAACGTAGACCGGTGCGGTATTCGACACCATTTACTGGTATTTTGAAATAATCACCGATCGCAGAACCGTAGTTACCATCGTTCGAGTAGATATCAACGCCGCCACCGCCGAGCCACTCAGACCCGTACAGAATGACGGTGTTGGTCTTGGCTTTGGCTGGCGTTGCCACGAGCAAGCTGCCAATCAGGAGTAGAACTACTGCAAGGGCGCGCGATATCTCTTGCCTCCGCTGCATGGGTTTTGTCTTCCTTGGGAGAAAGTGAGGTGAAAGTTGCATTCCCACCACACTGGTCGGTGGGAACTTATAACTAATAACACATGTTGCCCTAGCTTGAAAGATTTTTGAGCGTATGCAACCCAATTTCCTTACCTACTATTGCAACTGGAGGGTAGCTTGAGGATAATGAGAATCGATTAAACGAGCAACTTGCAATGCAAAAGAAATACAACCAACGGGGTGTTAAAGAAATCGTAATCGCTTTAATGGTCGTCGTGCTAGGGTTTGGCGTCTGGTATGTCTGGCAGGATCAGACTCAAAAGAGCCAAACCGTACCGGGTACTAACTCACCCGCCGCTAGTCAAGGAAAAATTTTTAAAATGCCTGAGCTTGGCGTCGAATTTTACCTCAAAGGCAATATCATTCCATTGTACGCAATAGTGAATCCGAATGGGGTGGGTGGTACGACAGTTTCGTTATCGACGCAGCAAGTTGTTGAAAAGGGTCTAGCCACTACTAAAACAGGGAAGAACGAATGCCTGTTCGACAAGACGAACCTTAATAGTAGCTTTGTCCTTTTGCACTTCAATGTTTATGCAACAAAAGCAGATGCAGCCATGGCAAAGAGTGGCCCAGGAGATCACCCATTACCCACAGACCAATTAACAGCAGAGAATGGCTTCATTACAGTTGGTGATAAGATTTACTATGTTCCTCAAGGTATAACTGGAGGCAACAGCAACTGTCTACCTGATGATTCTTCGTTTCTTTCTCAGCAGTGGAATCTTTTGCGCGAATCTTTGATGTCGCTTCGAGCTTCGCGGTAAGTCGATCAATCAGCGTTTTGCACACCCAAATCGTCTGGACACAGGACCAAGACATATGGTTCAACATTCCAGTGCTGCAAGCGCAAGTTGTGGATTAAAAAAGTTCAATGTAAAAATTAAAGAATCTACGTAGATTCTTTAATTTTTATTGAGTGTTTTAAGAATGTCCACTAATTCTTTAATCATGGGATCAGACATTTTTTGAATATCTTGGACACCTTTTGTAGCTGTGGCGTCGAAATAAAGATTGGAGTTATCTAATTGGTATCCACAATATTTATCACTGCATGCGCTAGTAAATATTTTATCTCTCCCGTCCTCGTAGGTGCCTTTGAGAATATACAGTGGTCTACCAATATTAATTTCACCCTGGAGTTCAATAGTTTTAAGACCTGTATCTCCAAGGGGCTTAAAAGTGTCAACCTTGAAGGTTATGCCATAGCGGCTTGGGACAATGTCGTCTGGATCAGTCGAAGCAGTCTCTAGGTTGGCGAGTTTGTAGTCGGGATGGCCGCTGATCGGATAGTTTGGCTCATCATATTTCCATTTGTCGCTGTGGTAGAAACTTAAGCCAGCTGGCTTAAAGTACTCTTTTTTCCTGTGGGTGTTGTTTGGGTAGTATTGGACTTGGGCGCGGGTTGCTGGTTAGCCTGCCATACGTACCAGCCACCTACTGCTATAAGGGCTACCACTGCAAATATAATAACTATTCCTAATATTCCAAACCCCTTTTGACCACTTTGCATAACAACTCCAAGATTAGTATTTTTCAGCAGATTAACATACAGTCCCCTACGAAGTAAAATGCACTTGCATTTTTACCCCAATCCATAATACTGTTGCGGTAACCAAATAATATTTAGATAAAATGAAAGAAAAGTTCAGCGTGAAACAATTCAACCAACAAGGTTTCAGCGGCGGGCTCATCATCGTTATTGTCGCAGCAGTGGTTATCCTTGCAGCCATGGGCTGGCAGATTTATACCTCCAACCAACAGCCAAAGCAACAATCAGCCAATAATACCTCTAACACCCAAAAGGACCCTAATGAAGGTTATGTAGTCATTAAAGAATGGGGTGTACGGTTTAAGCCGGTGGAGGGGTTGAGCGGAGTGGAGTATTTTAAGCCTAAGGGTATCAGCACCGACGCAGTGACATTTACAACTCAAGAAATTGCGGATAAAGAACCTCGATGCAGTGAAGAAACTTCTATGATGCCTTTCGGTCTTATGGTCCGGACAAAAGAAATACTGCCAGCAAGCGGTGGGGTTATTGCTGAAATTGGTGATTATAAATATCAATTCCGCGCCTCGGACGCAGCGTGTAGTGAAAAAAATGAGAACATTGCACTAGAAAACAAAATTGGTAGGGAAATTTCTCAGTCAGTCAAGTCTCTCGAAGCAGCTAAGTAAAACTTATTTGGTATAACAAGGACTATTTTCTATGAATCATACCAACCAAAAAGGCTTTAGTATCCTAATTATCATTTTGCTCACCGCTTTAATTGGGGTTATTGGTTTTGTAGCTTGGCGGATGTACGACGCGAAGCAACCACCAAATAATCAGAACAGTGCCACCGAAGAACCTCGTGCATCATTGGGAGTCGACGAATATTTTGAACCTGCAAACGTGAGTTTTAGTCATCCAGCAAAATGGACGCTCGATTCGTCAGGTTTAACAAAAGAATTTGCCGGTCAGCCAGATTTAAAAAGCATAGCGATAAGAATGCCTTACGAATCTGACATGCCGCCAAGTAGATATGACATTTATTTTTCTGTAAATAGCGTTTGGTCGGGTGCCGATTCGAAACTAAAGAGCTTTGATAAGCTTGGCGAAGTACAACTCGGAAACCAAAAAATATATATTTTACGAGCGCATTACGATCCGGAGCAGGTTGGTGAAAAAATGAATTCAATCATGATTAGTGGCTGTGAAGACAAAGTATGTGCCGTCAAGCTGGATGAGAAAAATTTGTACTTCAGTGCGGGTGCAGGCAAGGGTGTGCAGACTCCGCGCCCCATTGACGATACTATGGTACCTGAAATCGTAGCTATCCTAAAAACGATAAAAATAGGCAAATAACCCTATAAAAACAGCTACTATGTGACTGTTTTTATGTCCATATTGCAAATTTAGGCACACAGTAATATCGTTTAGGGAACAAAAAGTAATCCCAACTGGGAGCTATAAAATGAACCATAAGAACCAGCAAGGCTTTGGATTAGTCGAAGCTATCCTTGTGCTTGTAGTCCTTGTCGCACTCGCGGTGCTTGGCTGGTATATCTTTAACCGCCAAACTGCCCCAGAGCTACGGCCAGTGGTCACAGATGAGTCTACAATCGGGTTTTCTGAGGAGCATATTCCCTATTCTTTTATGTATCCAAAAACCTGGACAGTAGAGAAAAGCCAAAACTTAAAGGATGGTGCGCTCCCAGACCAGTATTCCATTACCCTAAGCGCACCACAAACGGTCCTGGTCGAGCAACCTTTAGGTGGCTCGGTAGTCACTAAGGGTGTGCGTATTGTGGTTGTTGATTCAAAAACAGGCCTTACTAGCATTAAAGATCGGTTTACAGGTATTTATGCAACGGCACAAAATAAAAAAGATGTGTCTGTGGGCGATCAATCTGCAGTGCAGTTTAGCTTTTCTTACGAAAGCGACCCTGGCATTTATACAGAGTTTGTTAAAAATGGCCGGCTATATTCAATCCAGTTTTTTGCAGAAGGTGACGAGATGGCAAGTGGTTACATTGCTGATTACCAAAAAATAGTGTCAAGTTTTGTCTTTAAATAACAAATTGCTTAAACGCTTAAAGCTCTAGACCTGCTTTTAAGAATAGATTTATAAGACTATTTTATAAGCCCCAACAAATAAGCCCCATACCCACTCTTCACCTGGTCTTTTGCGAGTTCGCGTAGTTGGTCGTCGGTTATAAAGCCTTCGCGCCAGGCGACTTCTTCTATACAGCCGATTTTTAGGCCTGTGCGTTTTTCTATTACTTCTACAAATTGGCTGGCGTCGGTCATAGACTCGAAGGTGCCGGTGTCTAACCAAGCGGTGCCGCGGTCCATGGTGACCACTTTGAGTTTGCCGGCTTTTAGATATTCTTCGTTGACGGCGGTGATTTCTAGTTCGCCGCGGTCTGATGGCTTAATTTCTTTAGCAATGCGCACTACGTCGTTGTCGTAAAAATATAGCCCTACAACTGCGTGGTTTGATTTTGGTTGGGCTGGTTTTTCTTCTATTGAAATTGCCTTTTTATTGGTATCGAACTCTACCACGCCGTAGCGTTCTGGGTCGGCTACGGGGTAGGCGAACACTGCGCCGCCATCTGGGTTGGTGCAGCCTTTAAGGCTTTCGCCAAAGCCGTCGCCAAAAAAGATGTTGTCGCCGAGTACAAGGGCTACTTTGTCGTCGCCAATAAATTGTTCGCCAATAATAAATGCCTGCGCGAGGCCTTCGGGTTTTGGTTGCGCGGCGTATTCAAACCGGCACCCTAGCTGGCTGCCGTCACCAAGCAGGCGTTTAAATTGGGCTTGGTCGTCTGGAGTGGTAATGATTAAGATTTCGCGGATACCGGCCAGCATTAAGGTAGACAGCGGGTAGTAAATCATTGGTTTGTCGTAAATTGGCATGAGCTGTTTACTGATGCCTTTGGTGATTGGGTATAGCCGAGTGCCAGACCCGCCAGCTAAAATGATGCCTTTCATGCTACTCCTTATCTGTTTGGGATTTAATGTATGCGGCCAGGTCTGTACGCCAGTCTCGCAATTTTAGACCGGTAGATTCAATTTTAGACAGATCCATTGCACTGCCGAGCGGGCGGCGCGCAGCTTCGGGTTTATCTTTAAAATATTCGTCGGTGCTTATGTTGGTGACTGTTAGGTCGGTGCGCCCTATGGTGGTAAAGATTTCGCGCGTGACATCTGCCCAAGAAACAATATCTCCCTGGTTAGAAACATTGTAGGTGCCAAATGGCGCGTTATTTTTTAAAAGATGCTGCATGGCTTCTACTAAAGTGGCAGTAAAGGTAAGGCGGCCGGTTTGGTCATGCACAACTTTTGGCGAGATGTTTTTTGCTGCAACGCCAAGCATGGTGGCTACAAAATTTTTACCTTTGCCAATTACCCAAGAGGTACGCAGAATGTAGTGTTTTGGCGTAGATGCGGCAGCTAGGTCGCCGGCGGCTTTGCTTGCGCCGTATGAGCTAAGTGGTGAGAATTGCTCGGTTTCTGTGTGTGGTGTTTGAGTGCCGTCAAATACGTATTCGGTAGATACATGCACTAAGGTTATGTTGTGCTCGGTTGCGATTTTGGCAAGGTTGGCAACAGCCGAAGCGTTAACTAGCCAGGCAGCGCGACGGCCTTCGGTGGTTTCGGCTGCGTCTACATTAGTGTAGGCGGCTGCGTTAAGGATTACATCTATTTTAGACCAGTCGTATGTGGCAAGTGAAGTTGGGTCGCCAATGTCGAATGTGTCACGGTCTGCCGCCTGCGCGCCCGGGAATGCGGCAACTAATGCTGTGCCCAATTGGCCATACGCGCCTAAGATAAGTACTCGTTCGTTGTTCATGCTATGCCTTAAAAGGGGTTATTTGGTTTAGGTTAGGGTGGTTGCGGTCGCGGTCAGACAGTGTTGCTTCGGTAAGTGGGATAGGCCAGTCAACGCCAATTGCAGGGTCGGCGAGGTTAACAAACAGGCTGGTTTTGTAGGCGTCTTCGCTCCAGTGTTGGTTAACGCTGTACAAATAATACACGTCGTCGGTAAGGCATTGGTACGAATTGCCTACGCCGCGTGGCAAAAATACTGCTTTGTTGGCGTCTAGCTCTAAGGTAACAGTCTGGCCAAAGCTGTCGCCCTCGCGAAGGTCTACATATGCCACAAATACCTTGCCAGTCACTACCGATACGTATTTGTCCCATGGTTCGGCGTGGAACCCGCGGGTTGAGCCTTTTTTATTGTAGGCTAAACTGTTTTGCACCACGTTAAAATCTTTGGGCAAGCCGGCAGCTACTAGTTTTTCTTTATGGAATTTTTCTTGGAACCAGCCTCGTTCGTCGCCCACGCTGGTTACGTCAAATACTAAAAGGCCAGGAATGTTGGTTGTATGGCCGGTAACGACAGTGGTTGGTACTCCCATGTTTAGCGCCCCAATATTTTATATTTTGCTTCGGTTTCTTCTTTGAGTGGTTTCCACCAGGCTTCGTTTGCTTTGTACCAATCTATTGTGGCTTTTAAGCCGTCGCGCAGATCTTTGTATATCGGATCCCAGCCAAGTTCTGTGCGTAGTTTTGTTGAGTCGTTTGAATACCGCAGGTCGTGGCCTGGGCGGTCCGACACTAAGTCGTAGGCATCTTTAGGCTGGCCCATAAGTTCTAGAATGGTTTCCACAATGTACTTGTTGTTGCGTTCGTCGCCCGAGCCAATTAAGTAGGTGTCGCCGATTTTTCCGTTGTCTAGAATGAGGTGTACGGCGGAGTTGTGGTCGTCTACGTGGGTCCATTCGCGTACGTTTTCGCCCTGGCCATAAATTTTTGGCCGTTCGCCAATAAGCACATTGGTAATTTGGCGAGGAATGAGTTTTTCTACGTGTTGGTACGGCCCGTAGTTGTTGGCGCAGTTGCTAATGGTGGCTTGCACGCCGAAAGATCGCACCCATGCACGCACCAGGTGGTCGGAACTTGCCTTGCTGGCAGAGTACGGGCTAGAGGGGTTATACGGATAGTCTTCGTGGAATTTTTCGGTTGCGTCGAGTGCTAGGTCGCCAAAAACTTCGTCGGTGCTAATATGGTGCATGCGCTTTTTGTGTTTGCGCACAGCCTCTAAAATGGTGTAGGTGCCAATGAAGTTGGTTTGCATAAAAGGCCAGGGGTCGTGTAGGGAATTGTCGTTGTGGCTTTCGGCGGCAAAATGCACGACAACATCGTGTGTGCGCATGAGGTCGTCCATGAGTTTTGCGTCGCAGATATCGCCATGTATAAATGTAATTTTGCTGGCGATTGGGTCTAGGTTAGTTTTGTTGCCAGCGTAGGTGAGTTTATCTAAAACGGTTACTTCGTAGTCGGGGCGGTTTTTAACGGTGAAGTGCGCGAAGTTCGATCCAATAAAACCTGCGCCACCGGTGATTAGAATTTTCTTCATACTACACAATAATACCCTACCTTTGCCCACGATGCTACCGCTTGCTGTAGCCAGGTAAAATGGTAATGTATATATATGAAGAAGGTGGCTATTGTAGCAGCAGTGTTCACGGCTGTAATTGGGGGTCTGGTTGGGTACGCCTTTTGGGGTGAAGACGAAAAAACACAAATCACTACCGAGACAATCTCTGCCCAAGGCTCCCAGGGTAAGGTTGTAGAGGGCAATAATAAAAGCGCGACGACGGCCAGTATAAAAACCGATTCAACGGTCACATTTGAGTCTCCAGAGGTAACTACCTCTAAACCAATGTCGAACGCGGCGGTGTTGCAATGGGACCAAACCGCTGGCCAAGGCGATGTGGAAGTTTCTTTTAGGACGCACGACGGCCAAAAATGGTCAGAATGGGTAGAGTCCGAATCCGACGCTGACGGCAAAGATAATGCCGCTCCAAGCTATGCCGCGGCCGCGCTGGTGCTCGCAAAAAGTATTGCTAAAATCCAGTACCGTTTTACGTTGCACGGCAAAGATGCGGGCATGTCACCAGAGGTTAATGTAGCCGATGCAAAAATAGAACTCATAGACAGCACAAAAGGGCCTAGCCCCACCAAAAAGAATCCTATAAAAGAGTTTGTGCGCCATTTGTTCGATGGCAAAAAAGCCATAGCACGCGCCGACGGGCCCAGCATTTACACCCGTGCGGAATGGGGCAGTCCCGAACCAAACAGCTCGGCAAACTGGGAGCCGGAGTACGAAACAATCCACCGCGCGGTTATCCACCACACTGCTACAACGGCCGATGGCGACCCTGCTGCGTCTATTCGTGCAATCTGGCATTTTCATACCTACACCCGCGGTTGGGGTGACATAGGTTATAACTATTTGGTAGACGCTGCCGGTAATATTTATCAGGGTCGTTACTTTAACCCAGACTACGTAGAGCAAAACCGTAAAGATGTTGTGGGTGGCCATGCGCTTACCTGGAACTACGGCAGCACAGGCATTGCATCTATTGCTGACTATTCGGGCAATAACCGTCCGTCCGAACGCGTGCTACGGTCTATCGGCGACATTGTTGCATTTAAGCTGCACCGCTACGGGATTCCGCCAGGCGGGTATTACGGCGAGTACCCGGTGGTAGTTGGTCATAAAGATGTGCTGCAAACGGCATGCCCTGGGGGGATGCATAACGATTTGGCCAGTATCCGCGCATTTGCGTCACAAGCTTATGACCCATATTTTATAATCGACCATTTCGACGCAGTGTTCCGTAGCCAGGGGGTTGATGGCCAGCCACAGCCAGTGCTGCAAATGAACGCCGGCGAAACGGCTAACGTGTATTTTGATTACCGAAACGATGGCATAGAAACCTGGCAAAACTCTGGCGGTAACCCTGTGCGGATTGCAACCAAAAACCCCTACGGCCGGTCTAGCCCGTTTGCCGCGCAGAGCTGGGCGCATCCGTCCCGCCCTGGGGCATTCACCCACAGGGTAACAAGTTATAATCCGGATGGAACTGCAAATCTGCAAACCGCAACAGAAATCCTTCCCGGCCAAACCGCACGGTTTACCTTTACGCTCAAAGCACCCGAAACAGGAGGCACTTTTTACGAGTTTTTCCAGCCGGTGGCCGAAGGTAAATATTGGTTCCCGCGTGATGTCAACGCCCACTTTAAAATAAACGTCACTCCCCGTGATTTTTCTTGGAAAACAGTTAGCCAAACGGCTTACACGAATGATTCTAAAAGTACTGTGGTCTCTGACGGTCCGGTGTTATACAATTTACGCGCCGGCCAGCGGTACTTTATTGAGCTGAAAGTCAAAAATGAAGGCAACCAAACCTGGCGCAACAGTGGCTCTAACCCCATGCGACTCGGCATTACCGCGCCCAACAACCAAAATAGCGCCGTGTGCGACAGTACCTGGATTAACTGCTGGCGTGCCGCTACCCTAAAAGAAGCCACCATCGACCCTGGCCAAACCGGCACCTTTGAGTTCTGGACAGAAATGCCCTACCACACTCAAAATATGCGTATCGTAGAACCCTACAATCTAGTTGCCGAGGCGCTGGCATGGACTCCGCCGCAACCGCTAAGATGGGAGTTTTTCATTGACGCCGAGATTTTATCGGCGCAATACCAAGGAATCCAAGCATACACCGACGATTCGCTCTCTACTCCTGTGAACCTACAAAATGTCGCCAAAAACCAACGGTTTTATGTAGTAATGCAGTTTAAAAACCAGGGCAATATTACCTGGCGGCCAACAGGGCTGCGGAATATACGCTTAGGTACCCAGTCACCGCATAACGCGAGCGCATTCTGCGACAGTACCTGGGTGACGCAGTGTAATAGGATTGGCGCTGTGCAGCAATCTACCGTGGCTCCTGGCCAAACTGGTACGTTCGGTTTTTGGATGCAAGCCCCAGGCATAGCTGGTACCTACAACGAAGGGTTTAGCCTGGTGTCAGAAGGCTTCTCTTGGTTTAATAGCCAACCTGCAAACGTGCAAATTACAATAGTTCCGTAACATTTTAGGTTTATAACTTTGCCGTAAGTATGCAATAATGACAGCCATGATAGTTGTCATAATCGCTGGCGGTTCAGGCACGCGCCTGTGGCCCCTTTCAACGCCTCATTTCCCTAAGCATCTTTTGCGCCTTACAAACGATAAGTCGATGTTGCAAAACACGTACGACCGTGCCAAGCAAATCACCGATAATATTTATGTAGTGACCGAAGCTGGCCATAGCGACCACATTTTTACACAGCTGCCAGACATAACACCACAAAAAGTAATAATAGAACCTGGCCGTCGCGGCACCGCCAGCTGTTTTGTGGCATCAATAGAGCGTGTGCTGCAGCAGAATCCAGACGACGAACCTATTGTATTTATGCACGCCGACCACCACATCCGCGACGTCGCAGGTTTTGCCAACACCGTTAAATATGCAGGTGTAGCTGCCAAAAAAGAAGGTAAAATTGTGCTGCTTGGCGTAGAGCCAGATTATCCTGCCACTGGTTTTGGGTATATTCAAAAAGACGAACCCGTAGGAGACAACGGTGGCAGCTTTGTATACAAAGTGCACTCGTTTAAAGAAAAGCCAGCGCACGATGTTGCCCGTGAGTACGTAAGGAGCGGCGACTATTTATGGAACATGGGTTACTTTGTGGCTCCCGCCGCTGTGTTTTTGCAAAAAATGAAAGATTTTGCGCCAGACATGTATACCAATTTCTTGGCGCTCAAAGAGGCAGGTTCAGATGAAGCTGCATTTAAAGACACCTATTTAAGCTTTGAAAACATTGCCATAGACTACGCTTTAATAGAAAAGACGCCAGACCTTTTGGTTGTGCCAGGTTCTTTTGACTGGGTAGATGTTGGTTCTTTTGCAGACCTTCACGAAGTAAGCGAGCTAGACGAACAGCGCAACCACTTACGCGGCGAAGACATAGAGCTAGAAGGTGTCGAGAATTCTTATATCCGCAATGAAGACAACAAATCAGTAGCAGTGATTGGCCTCGATAATGTTGTAGTGGTTGCAACGCCCCATGGCGTGCTTGTCACCCGTAAAGACCTGTCGCAAAAAGTGGGTGATATTGCAAAACGAATCCATGCAAAAAATAGCTAATTTGCCTGTGATGGTTGCGTGATTTTCGATGTCCCGCCGCTGTGGGCAGTCGGAGCTCGTATATGCGGGTCTTTTTAGCTTTATTTGCCTACCAACTCGCGGAACTGTTTTATAAACGACTCTTCACTAAAATCTTCGGCGCGCGCTTGCAGTACGCTCGGGGTAAATTTGGTATTTTGTAACTGCTTAACCGCTTCTTTAACGGACGCTACTGTTTGCTCTTTAAAAAATATTCCGGTTTTTTTGTTGGTTAAAACATCGAGCGCGCCACCCTTAGAGAACGCAATAACGGGGCAGCCTGAGGCGAGGGCCTCTACCTGCACGATGCCAAAATCTTCTTCTTGTGGAAAGAAAAACCCTTGGGCTTTGGTAAGGGCCTGTGCAATATCTGCATCTGATGCGCCGACTTTAAATGTAACGCTTGGGCCAGCCATTGCAACCAGCCGTTCGTGTTCGGGGCCTGTGCCAAATACCGTAAGTGGTAGGTTTAACTGTGTGCAGGCCGCGACTGCGAGGTCTATGCGCTTGTATGGCACCTGGCGGCCTAGCGCCACAAAACCTTTGCGGGGTGAATCTATTGTAAGACGGCGGAAGCGCCGCATTTCTACTGGCGGATAAATAATATTTGCGGTTTCACGGCCGTAGTAGGTTTTTATACGTTCGGCGATTGCTGTAGAGATTGGCACGAACTCAGTCACTCCCTGTGCAGCACGTAAATCAGCCCGGCGCAGGGTGCCTACAAACAAAGGCAGGAGTATACGGACTAGAGGGTTGAGCAATCCAAACCCTGGCTGCTGCTTGTAGTCTTTATAATGGCTCCAGTAGTAGCGGGTCGGAGTAAGGCAGTAACAAATGTGTCGGGCGCCTGGCCGTACGCGTACAGCCTTAGCTTCGGCGCTGCTCACAGATATAACAACATCGTAGGCAGAAAGGTCGAGCGAGCGGAACGCCCTCGCCCTAAACAAAGGGAACAACTGGTGCCGTTTGCGCAAAAATCGGGGGATATGCTGTAACCAAGTCGTGCGAACATCCAAATCTTTAAACGCCGGGCAACCGTCAGGATCGAACACAGACGTATAAATAGGTGCGTTTGGGAATGCCTTATGAAGCGAAAGCAAGGTGCGCTCCGCACCGCCCATATTGGTAAGCCAGTCATATACCAGCGCAACCTTTGGCATTAGCGGGCGCCTTTTTTTAGCAGGGCGGGCAGTGTTTTAATAAGAATTCTTATATCGAGCCAAAAACTCCAGTTTTGCGCATAATAAAGCTCTAACTCAACGCGTTTCTGGAACGGTAATTCGCTGCGCCCAGAAACCTGCCACAGTCCAGTAACGCCCGATTTTACACTGTGCAGCAGTGCACTTTTGCCTCGGTACAAGCTAATCTCTTGCGGCAAGATTGGCCGTGGCCCCACCAAACTTAGATGTCCCCGTAGTACATTTATAAGCTGGGGCAGTTCATCTATAGATGTTGCACGCAAGAAGGCGCCGAACCAAGTAATGCGCGGGTCTTTTTTAACTTTGCGGAATTGCTCGTATTCGCGGGCGAGGTCTTCACGGCCCATGGCGCGGAACTCTATTGCAGCATCTCGGTTGTCATATCCTCGCAAGTGGCGCATGCTGCGGAATTTTATGAGCTTAAACCGCGTGGAGTATCTGGTAAGTCGGTCTTGCTTGTAAAAGATTGGCCCTGGGTTAAAGATTTTTTGCAGTATTATCACCAAAAGGAATAGTGGAGTAAGCAGCAGTAAAATGGCGGTTGTAACCACGACGTCGAATAGCCGTTTAACAATTATCCCCCACCCTGTAAGGGGTGTTTGGTTAACAGAAATAATTGGGTAGCCCAAAAATACATCAACTGTGTTTTTGCCGGAGTAAAACTCTGGCTCACCAGGTATGAAACTGTAATTAATATGCTGGCTCTGGGCGCTTGAGAGGATTTTTTGGTTGCGTTCGGCCGAATCGTACAAGTCGGTCTGGATAATAGTGGTAATGTGCTGCGCCTTTAATTTTGAAAGCGCCTGCTCAACGGTTGCATAGCGCGTGCCCTTAAAACCATCAGGTACCGCACTTTTTGGTCCGGCAATCGCCGAAATATGGTAGCCAGAACGTTTGGTGTCGCTTAACTGTTCGGCAATATCCTTGGTGGCTGCTGTGTTGCCAATGATTAGTACATGGCTTACCCCTTTGCCAAACCTAAAGAGCAGCGTTTGTATGTGGCGGGCGATTTCCCTGCCTACCAGCAAAAACACGAATGACCCTATAAACGCATATACAGCCACAAGACGGGCAGGGAACACATCTCGGTCTATTACATAGCTGTAACCGAGCACAATTAAGATACCAAGGATTGAGCCAATAAATAGCCTACCCCATTCGGTAAGCCGTTTGTTATATACACGGCTTGAGTAAAGCCCCAAAAACCCGAACACTGCAATCCAAAATGGAACCACAAAAAGGGCAGTCATTAAAAAGTCGTCGCCAGGAATAACCGACACCAAAGGACGGGTGTCTATTTGTACGCGAATAACGTACGCCAGCCAAAAAGCCAGCATCAACACAAAGAAGTCGCATAGGACAAGGGCGAGGCTATAAAGTCGGGCTGATCTGGTGGGCATAGGGTTCCTTTGCTGCTTATTGTAGCACTTAAACAGGCCGATTGGGGTTATCTTGCGCCTTATACCAGTTGTAGTGGTCGGTTATAATCTGGCGTAGATGCAGGTTTGGCCGCCAGCCAAGGAGCTGTGTGGCACGGTCGTGGCTGGCAAACAATTTTGCCGGATCGCCTGCGCGCCGTGGTCCAAATTTTATAGGTAAGTCGGCATGAGTCACCTCGTTAAAGGTGTCGGCAACCTGTTTTACAGAGTAACCCGTGCCCGAAGAAAGGTTGATGGGTTGGTTTAACACCTTACCTCGCGCCATTTGTTCGGCTGCGGCTACGTGCGCTTTTGCAATGTCGGCAACGTGCACGTAGTCACGAATGCAAGTGCCATCTTGGGTGTCATAATCGTCACCGGCAATCATGATTGGTTCTTTTTGTTTCATACTAGCGAGCAAACTAGGGATAATATGCGATACAAACGGGTAGTCTGTGCCTACGCCTGCGTAAGCGCCAGCAACGTTAAAGTAACGGAATGCCGCCCATTGTAGCGAGTGTGACTGTTGGTAGCTTTGTAGGATTTGCTCCGCCAGCAGCTTGCTCCAGCCATAGGGATTTACGGGTGCGGTGGGGCTAGATTCGGTCAACGGGGTGCTGTGTGGTTCGCCGTACGTTGCCGCCGAAGACGAAAATATGTAGCGCTCCACCCCAAATTGTAAGGCAGTGTCTATAGCGGTGAGTGCGCCAAAAGTGTTGGTATAAAAGTAGTCGTACGGGTTTTTTACGGATTCTGGCACTAAGATGCGCGCTGCAAAATGCATGACTACATCGAACCGGCGTTTTTTAAACAGGTGTGCGACAGTGTCGCGATTCTGTACATCGCCTACAACAAGCTCGGCGTCTTTTGGCACATTGTAATCCCGGCCAGTCGAAAGGTTGTCGAACACTGTCACGGCGTGGCCAGCCTCTACCGCCATATGGGCAGTCACACCGCCAATATAACCAGCGCCGCCAATAATAAGAATATTCATACCTGTAATGGTACCAGATTAAGGCACAGATCGTGTACTATTAACACATGCCACATATCGCGCAGAGCCGCCCGCATTCATGGGTATTAAAAACGCTTATCCTTTGTTTTGTGGCGATTATTGCCTTGCTGCCGTTCCATGCATTTTTGTCAACTTGGGGCGGAACCGAAGTAGGTCCGCTACTAGTGTGGAAAAGCTGGAAAGAAATCCTGCTTACTGCCCTGCTCCCGCTGATTATTTTTTTTCTTGTACAGCGTCCTGATATTGCCAAAACGCTTATAAAAAGCAGATTAGTGCAGCTAATAGCGCTGTACTTTGGGGCAAACATTGTGGCGGCCGTGTTTTCGCAGGCCTCGTACGAGGCAGTGGTTGCCGGCCTTATGATGAACCTGCGTTTTTTTGCCGTTTGTATACTCGGCTACATACTTTATCTGAGCGGCCACCCTTGGGTAGAACGCATCAAAAGCAAATTGCCTGGGTGGTTTTTTGGCGTAACTATTGTTATCTCTGTGCTGGCTATTTTGCAGGTTACGGTAATGCCGGTGGATTTTTTAACGTACTTTGGTTATGGCAAAGACACAATCCCTGCGTTTCTTACACTCGATGACAACCCGAATGCACTGCGCGCCTACGCGACACTGCGCGGCCCAAACCCGTTTGGTTCGTTCTTACTGCTGCCGTTTGCACTTGCCCTTATAACTGTGTTTCGGGAACGCCGCAACATGTTAGCGGGTGCCGCTCTGGGATTAAGCGGATTCGCACTGGTGTTAACAAGCTCGCGCAGTGCGTGGCTTGGCGCAGTTGTGGCGCTGGCTGTGCTGGCGGTTGCGCTTGTGCCGCGCCAAAAATTAATAAAAATCATAAAGCTCTGGACAGTGCCGGCCTTGGCCCTGGTTGCCCTGTTCTTTTGGATGGCCGCAACATTCGCGCCACTAAGGCTGGCAGTGTTTCATTCGAGCCCGAGCGACCCGCATTTGCTAGAAGGCTCTAGCCAGATCCATTTAGACGAAATTGTGCGGGGGATCCAAGATGTTAACGCAAGCCCAGCCATGCTAGGGTACGGCGTTGGCACAGCTGGGCCGGCATCTTTTTACAACCAAAATGCTAATCCAAAAATTGCCGAAAGCTATTTTATACAAATTGCCCAAGAGATGGGTTGGGTTGTACTTGCCTTATTTATGGCGATATCGGCAATCGTTGCTAGCAAACTTTGGAAACAACGCCCCGCGGCAATACCGGTAGCCTTGTTTGCAAGCTTTATTGGTATAAATGCAATTAACATTTTTTTGCATGGCTGGGCAGATGACCCAACTTCTATGACATGGTGGGCCGTTGCTGGGTTATACTTATGGTCAGACAATAAAGCATAATCATTATGAATTTACGCTTATATTACCAAGGGCCATTTTATACTCGCATAGATAAGGGCTTACTTTTTGCCTACGTAGCAACCGGCGCGATTGTAACACTCGCCGATTACCTGGCATTTACAGTCTGTTTTAGTTTTATAGATTTAGGGCTTCTTGTTTCGACCATCTTGGCATACATGGTCGGCCTTGTGGTGAGTTATTTGCTTAACCGTTTTTGGGTTTACCGCAAAAGTGCAGACCGTCAAAGCCAGGCCACCAGCGTGTGGCGTTACCTGGTTTTTTTGGCGTTTAACCTGGCGCTCACCTATGCTGGGCTGTGGGCAATGGAGCACTGGCTAACAATCTCGCCCTACATAGGCAAAGTCATCGTTAACTGTTTTATGTTTTTTTGGATTTATGTGGGCAATGCCTATTGGGTATTTCGTGGAGAAAAAGAAGGGCCAATACAATTATGAGCGCAGAAACAAGACCATCAAAAAAACAACGGGAACTCCTTAGTTTTATAGATTCATTTATTAGCCAGCACGGCTACGGGCCGAGTTACCGTGAGATTATGAACGGGCTCGGCTATAAATCAGTCTCAACCGTTGCGACGCACGTAGACAACCTGATTAAAAAAGGGCATTTGCACAAACGTGATTATTCAGCACGCTCGTTAGAAGTTGTGCAGAGCTCAAAGGCAGAATTTCTTTCGCCTAAAATTGCCTCGCAGTCGCAAGAGAAGTGGTTAGTAGACCACATAGCGAAGAGTTTCGAAAGTATAGAAAATAATGCCCCGCAGTCGCAAAAAGAAATAGATAACTTGTACGTACTGGTTGGCGCGTTGCACATTCTTGGATTTAGCGACGCCGCACGGTCGTTTAAATCGCGTCTATTAGAACTCGCAAAAAGTCAAAGCCAGTAGCAAAGCTCCGCAGCCTTCTGACAAAACAAGTTGACCTCTGTTTATAAGCTGCTATAATAGTCGTCGTATCCCATGGGTTATTCGCTACCGCCCTGGGATTATTCCGGGGTAGCTCAGTGGTAGAGCGGATGGCTGTTAACCATTAGGTCGCGAGTTCGAGCCTCGCCCCCGGAGCCAGGAAATTATAGAAAAACAGAGGTTCATACCTCTGTTTTTTGTATGGCGCAAACCTAACAGAATTATATACTCTCTCGGCGTATTAAAGTGCACGCTCAGCGCGGCTGTTGTGCAAGTTGTTTAAATTAATTATTTATTTTATAATATTAATACGGAAATTCCGTACGCTTGAACAGAGACAGAAAGAGGTGAAAGCTAAGTGCAGACTTTGCGCTTCGACCGTGGTATCGACGGAATCCCTGGCTTCAGAAACCTCGCAGAGCTCACAGGCCACACGTTGCCAGACGCGCCCAGCGCCGGTGACCTCGACGATATCTACGACGCGTGGGGCAAGGGCAAGCTGTTTGGTGACAACACTCAGCAGATGATCGATGAGTTCGATCTGGGCGACGTGATCCCGCACCAGCAAGTGCTGGACCTGTTGGTGGGCACGCTCACGCTCGACAAGATTCCGCTGCGCACGTTGAAGCAGCCGGTCTTGCATGTTCATGGCAGCGCAGACGTGTTGCTCACTGGCGGTACGGCTAACCTGATGCAGCGGCGTCTCGACCTGCTGCAGAGTTGCAGGGGCCGCAGTGTGAACGTGGGCAAGATTTACGTCTTGGCCAGCAGTACACGCCGCTGCAGCACCGACACCGAGGTTGGCCATGCCTTGGTGAAGAGGCTGAAGGCCAAGAACGGCCTGTATCCGACCGAGATCGAGTTCTACCAGGCGCTTCTGAAGCAGCACAAGTTGGATCCGCGCTCGAACCCGCCCGTGGAGTTCCAGCCTGGCGGCACCAGCTTGGAGCCCATGCTCCAGGAGTTCGCCATGCGTTACAGGTGCGAGAACAGCGTCGGGCTGTTCGTGCCGTGTAGCGCCAACAGCCTGTACGTCGCGCTGATGGTGTTGCGGATCATGCACGCTACGCATCCCACCTTCGGTACCACTGGTGGGAACCTGTGGTTTGCGCAGGAGCGCATCGACCTGGCGACCACGCAAGACGCGTACGACAGGCCGGCGAAGTACCAGCGCCCGCTGAACGTGTTCAGCGGTCTGATTCGTCTGGCGATCGAGCTGCACAAGTTGCAGCAGTCTGGCCTGTTGGTCTGACTCGTTCAAGCGAACCCGTGCGCCGCATGCCGGCGTGCGGGTTTTCGCTTTAAGAAAGGAGTCCTTAATTTTGACTTTTTAAAGATATTATTATAAAGTTAGTAGATGTGCGCCCTAGTTAAGGCACCACACGCCATGTGGTGGCTTATGCACGATGCACAACTTAGGTGATTGAGGAGAGATGGTAAAACGCTTTCTTTTGGTGATCAAGTCCCGCTCTTTCGCTGTTTGTCTGATGGTCATGGTGGGAGCAGGACTCCTAACGACGCATCTATACAGCGTACAACCCTCGAGGTCGCCGGCGCCAGCGCCAGATGCGGCGCAGGAGTCACACTCGACAACACCAAGGCCATCTGGCGGAACAAGTCCAACAGATGCAAAGTTGGTGACCGAGTCGGACTCTAGTGTGAACGGGCGGCAGATGACCTCTACGACAACACAGGGTTCGCCGCCGATCGTGGTTGCTACTACGACGTCGGCGAGTGCGCCTCCTCTAACCAGCGCGACCAACGTCACACCTCCCGTCTCGACTCCAACGGAAACCACACAGCCCACCAGCCCCACTGACTCCACAGCACCCACTGATCCCAGTGGGGTCCCAAACGCTGGACAGAATGATGGGAGCCAGGGGTAATGGTGCAACGCAGAACTGTGATCGCAGCCGTCACTCCGCTGCTATTTGGGCTGACGGCGGCAAGTTTGGTGTGGTTCCCAATAGTCAGCCAGGCGGGCGTCGAGTTCAAGAGCGCCGCCAATACGCAGGGTCTTTGGGTTCCATGGAGCGCTGTCGTCTACTTCACGGTGTTGGCCCTGCTTGCGGTAGTTTTTTACCTGAGCCGGAAGCCGCACGACCAAGTCTCGGCCGACGCCGAGACCGTCACCAACGTTGAAACACCCGTGTCTACCCCCATCTGACCTAGGCGAACACCTTCGCCCGCCGGTCGGGTGGGGGTGTTCGCTTTTTTGTGGCCAGCGATTTACACGCGTATTACTTAAGGTGCTATACTAACTACTGATGATTTCTTTTGTATGGACCCCATCTTCGTTTTGGGAAAAACCTTTGCCGGTCATTCCAGGCAACGGCGGCACAGAAACGTTTACGCTTGGGCAATTGCGCGAGCTAGGTAGGTGTGGTGTCGATGCCCAGATCATTACTTTCCGAATGGGCAAAAACGATGGCCGTGAATTCTCGCCAGACGTATCTTTTGTAGATTACCCACAATCGACAGATCTTGCCTGTTTAGAAGGTGAGGTGTTGCTTGTGTCTGAACCGCTGCGTATTCCTACTAAAAAAGTTCCGCACATGATTTTGCATAATCCACCGTACATTACCCAAACGAAACAGTTTTACAAGCAGCATTTCAAGGGTCATAAACTTATTACAAATAGCCAGGCATCGGCTTCGCTTTGGGCGGATTATTTGGGGATAGGCCAAAATTCCTTAGGGGTCATGTACCCCTTTGCTGACGCCGCCTTTGGCAAGGTGGTGCCTAAGGAACGCCCAACCGACAAGGTAAGGGTATTGTTTGCTGGCCGACTAACACCAGATAAAGGTTTCTACACCTTACTAGAGGCGCTGCATTTTTTTGCAGACGACAGAGATATTGAATTTACAGTCGTGCTCGTAGGTGACCAAGATAAGGAATTTTTATTAGTAGAGCCCTTAGTCCGTGCCCATCCACTTCTACAGGCGGTTCCAGCTCGGCGAACGGCGCAAGACATGGCGCAGCTTTTAAGTGAGTACGATGTGGTAGTTATGCCGAGTCATAGTGTGTTATGGAAGGAGTCGTTTGGCATACTTTCGGTAGAGGCCCAGCACGCAGGCTGTCAGGTGGTTGCCAGTAACCTGGGCGGACTGCCAGAGACCGATTGCGGCGGCCTTACCCTTTTTGAACCAGATAATCCCGTTGCCCTTGCAGCGGCAATCAGGGAGGCTGCCGCCAAGGGCCGTTTGTCTGAAAGCCAGCGCAAAAAGGCGAGCATGCGGTTTACTGTAGAACAGTCTGTGGATTCACTTTTGGCTTTGCTAAAGGCTGACCTACCGGTATACCAACCGTAGCCGTCCATGCGCAGAGGGCCTGAAACAAACTCTTGCTGGCGAGTAGGCCGTCTTCTTCAATATGAATATGACGCCCATCGGGCAATGTTTTTGCAGCAGCTTTTTTTGCGATAGTATCGCATATTGCTTGACATACTTCTTCTGTGTGGCCACCAACCAGTACTGGTAACAAGACATCTTTTTGCAATAACATCGCAATATCGTTTCCACTGTCACCTGCTTTAATGCCACCATCAATATGGAATGAATCTACCATATAACGCAGTGCATCTGCCTTTGTGGCGGGTACAATATCTAGACAATATTTTTTTTGGATAGCTCCCCTGGGAAGGCTACTGTTAAAATTAATCTCTTCACAGTACAGTACGCTGAACGGTGCAAAAACATGGGCAGCGTGTAAGGCAACCTCGGCTGCTTGTTTGTTTGGGGCGAAGAAATGAAGGCTGACTTTATAAGGCGTCATGTCTGCGCTTGCCTGAAAACTAACGCGGTTTTCTTTATACTGCCGAATAAAGGCTTCGGCTTTTTTTGTGATATCTGATACATGGAATCCTGAGTCTTGTACTTGCTGGGCATAGGCTTTGTCTTTTTGCCACGAACCATCTTGTTGGCGGAGCCATATTTCGGTGCCTGCCCCGCAGCTTATGGCTTCTGGGAGTGGTATTTCGCCTGTTGCTATGCGTGCCATCACCCTAGGGAGGGATAGGCCGGTTATTAAAAAAAGAGGCAAGCGGCGATCACTAGTAAATGACCGGATTTGGTTTGTTGCCTCTTGAAACCCTGTCCCCGTACCCACAAGTGTATTGTCTATATCCGAAAATACAGCAAAACGATGGCTCGCTTGCTGTTGTAGCCATTCTAGCGCTACGCTGTGTCTATGATGGGTGGCGTGCATTGCTTTTTCGCGCAACTAGCGGCTTTATTAAAATATGGCTAATCTTACGCTTTGCGGGCTGCCTTTTACCGGCAAGCTTTGATAGGTGTGCGGCAGTCGCGCCGGCAATTCGTGGCCAGGCAAAATGATGCAATATACGGTGTCGGGCTGCTTCGGCATACTGCTCCTTACCATTTTTGAGCACTAGATGAAGTTTAGCGCCAAGGTCTATGGGGCAGCGTGGCGTCGCTAAATATCCAGTTACTCCGTCTTCTACGGTAAACTGCATGCCCCCGATACGCGATGCTACAACTGGCGTGCCGCAAGCCATGGCCTCGATTGGCACAATACCAAAAGGCTCATAGTACGATGGTGTCGCGCATACATCTGCTGCCGCATAGTATTGCGCCATTTGGGTTTGTGGGCGGGCGCCCAAAAAATGCACGCGGTCGGTTATGTTGTAATTGCGGACGAGTGATTGCAGTCTGCCAAGCTCTGCTTTGTCGAGCTGTTTTGCGCTTTTTGTGGAACCGCCACCAATAACGTACAGGGCAATGTCTTGCCATTGTTCACTTAGGTCACGGATAGCTTCTATAAGTGTCTCGATTCCCTTACGCAGCTCTAGCCGGCCAGCATACAGTACAATGGGGCTACCAGTGGGAAGGCCAAGTTTCTTGCGCACGGCACGGGTATTATAGGGTCTAAACTGTGACGTGTCTACTCCTACTGGAATGATATCTACTTTTTGCGACGGCACGCCAAACAGCCTTAAAATATCGTCGCGTTCCATGGGGCTAGTAGAGATTATACTTGTGGCTTCTCGCGCGATACGGCGTTCCCAGTCGTCTCTGGTTTTAAAAAACGAATAGTGGGCATCTTGAGGTTTTACGTCTTGAAGTACCTCAAACCGTATCTGGCCGATCGAGTGGTATACGTGCGTGAGCGGCAGGCCATACGTCTGGGCAAGATCTAGTCCAATCACTCCAGAAAACCAGTAATGCGTAAAAATAACATCGTAGCGAAGCTTTTCGCGTTGGATACGGCGTTTTACATTTTGGGTGAATTCATCGGTGACCTGCAAAAAATCATCGCGTGGCATGTAGCTTTTAGGGCCGGCCTTTACCCTAATGACGCGAAGGCCGGGTTGGGCAGTTACAACCTCTTGTTTTGTCGCGCGATCCCAGCGGGTGTACACATCGACAATAATTCCTAGGTTGGCAAGCAGACTTGCCATATTCATAACGTACACGTTTTGGCCGCCCGTTTCTTTTGTGCCAATTTTTGCGAGCGGGTCGGCGTGGTCGGAGATCATTAAAATACGCATGGCGTAAGCTCCTTTGTGAGCTGCCCCATGAGCCACCCCTCCATAGTGATGTCGGGAAATCCCATCATGCAACGTCTTCCTAAAGACATTACGTTTGCCTCATGTAATAATAGCCGATACTTAACTAAATTACAAATTGACGGCTGTCTGTACGGAGGTCTTTTAGCAGGTTTAAGGACGCAGCCGTCTTTTATTTGTTACACTTAGGTTAGAATGACCGCAAAAGAGCCTACGACCAGCCTAAGCAGCGCGACAGACCTGGCGGAGTACCAGCAGCTTCTGCACAAGCGCCTGAAAACGCTGACACCGATTTTTGCCAAGGCAGCGATTGGTGATTTTTCTGGCCAAGTGCCACTCCCTGTTGAAGAAGACGAGTTGTCTGAATTTTTTGTAGGCGTCCATTTTATTTTAGAGGCAATTCGCGAAAAGGTCGCAGAATTAGAGGAATCCCTTACCGAACTCCATGCGGCAAATAATATTATTGCAAACGAAAAAGCCCGCGTGCAGGCGATTTTAGATGGCATTGGCGAGGGAATTGTAACGGTAGACGAAACGTGGCGGGTTAACTACGCAAACGAACCAGCAATTATACTCTTAGGAGAGCAGGCCCGTATTCTAGGCCAAGATGCAGCACAGATCTTAAGGCTAGAAGACAGTAAAGGCAATTATGTGCCAGAATCGAAACATCCTGTGCTAAAAGCTATCGGAACACGTCGCAGAATTATTTACAACATGGCGAAAGGTATGCCGCTATTTTTACGGCAAGGTGACGAAAGGCGGCGCGTGGCGCTTACAATTACTCCAATCGTGCAGGGTCCAAAGACGGCTGGTGCGGCAATTGTGCTGCGCGATATAACCGAAGAAAGCAACATAGATTGGGCAAAAAGTGAGATTATTTCTATTGCCTCACACCAGCTGCGCACGCCGCTAACAGCGATAAAATGGTATATGGCGGCACTTCTGCGCGAAGACGACCTTACCCCAGCGCAAACCAAAAAATATATGCAGCGGGTAAACGATGCAAACCAGCACATGATAGACCTCGTGGACGCATTGCTTAATGTGTCCCGTATAGACCTTGGCACCCTTACATTGCAGCCGCAGGCGCTCGATTTGCGATCGGTATTGGCAGACGTATTAAAAGAACTTTCGGTAGAGATTGCAACCAGAAAACTCACAGTAAATGTCTCTAGTAATAGCCAAATGCTGCCGGTGTTTATAGACGCAAACAGCGCACATATTATTCTGCAAAACTTGGTTTCTAACGCCGTAAAGTATTCTTCACCAGGCGGGCAAATAGACATTTTGCTACAGCAGCAAAACCAAAACGCCTTCGTGACTGTAAAAGACCAAGGCTGCGGAATCCCTGCCGACCAACAGCGCAAAATTTTTACCAAATTGTTCCGCGCCACCAATGCCCCACGGGTCGCGACCGACGGTTCGGGCCTTGGCCTGTACGTTACCAAAGCTTTTGTAGAGCGTGCCGGTGGCAAAATTTGGTTTGAATCTGTCGAAAACAAGGGCAGTAGTTTTTATGTTATAATTCCATCGAAAACTGCTTAAGTTTATTTACAGAGGATTCATGACCAAAAAAATTCTGATAGTCGAAGATGAAATTGCACTCTCGCAAGTGCTCAGCGATAAATTCTTGCAAGAAGGGTTCGATGTTAAGACTGCTGGCGACGGCCAAGAAGGCCTCGAGGCTATTCAATCTTGGAAACCCGATGTCGTATTGCTAGATATTGTCATGCCGCGCATGGACGGCATGACCATGCTGCACAAGCTGCGCGAAACCCCCGACGGCAAACGCCTGCCGGTAATTTTGCTTACCAACCTTAGCGACACCGAAAACGTGTACGAGGCTATGGCAAACGGCGTGTACGACTTTTTGGTTAAATCGCACTGGGACATTAACGAACTAGTGCACGAGGTCCAAACAAAACTACTCGACAACAGAAGTTAACCATTGCAAGGCCTTGGTGCGGTCCTCGAAATATCGCACTGCGTCGCCTTTGCCCATGGCTCTAAGCAGTAAATTAGTGCCTACCCGCATGAGTACACTACCATCGCCAAGCATAGCTGCCCGCCTGTACGGTAGATTTTTTGCAAGCTCGACTACTGTTTTGCGAGCTGCAATATCGGTGTTTCCTAGTTTGGTGATGTCATCAAGCACGAGCAGTGGCTTGCCGTCTTTTTTGAGCTCTGCCAGGAGCTTTCGTACTTCGCTCCCCATTGCCAATACCGACTGTTCGGTTTGGTCACCGCTCACCATAATATACACAATGCCGTTTTTGAGGGTTACTTGGTTTTTCATGTTCTTTTAGTATAAACTAAACTCACTAAAGCATAGATATAATTCGTGTTTACCTTATGGTAGAGTGAGAATAACTATTAAAAGCGGGGGCATATGGCTGCAAAACCACATACTGTGCTGGTGATAGATGACGATCCATTTTTACTTGGTAGTGTGATCGAAACACTTACCCGAGAGGGTTTTAAAGTTTGGCAGGCCCATAATGGTAAAGAGGGGTTCGAGCAAGCTGTAAAACGCAAACCAGACCTTATTTTAACCGACAATGTTATGCCGGTTATGAGCGGCGTAGAAATGATTGCTGGTATCCGAAACCAGCCGTGGGGCAAACAGTTGCCAGTTATTATTATGACCAACATGTACACGGCAGATATGCTTAACCAGTCGCTCCAAGCTGGGGCAACAGATTACATCATGAAGTCAGACATCAGCTTAGCTAAAATCGTAGAACTTGTTCGCAGCAAATTAAAGGACTAAACAGTGGAACTGCCGCACCAGACACAACGCAGCTCGAGTACCGCTCTGTTGCTGGTGACCATCATTGTAGTTGGTGTATTCACATTATCTTCTTTAAATGTGCAAACCGTTCAGGAGCAGACCCGACGTAACGTAGAGGAGCGGGTCGCCACCATTGCAGCAGCACTCGATACAGAGGCGATTGCTAATTCGCAGGGCATGCCAACAGATGCAGATGCGCCAGCGTACCGCAGCCTAAAATCGCGGTTGATCGCACTTAAGCAGACAAGCGGTGATATAAGGTCGATTGCGCTATTTGTAGCAAAAGACGATGCCGTGGTGACGTTGGTAGATTCGCAGCAGCCAGGCGGCTCCGGTACGACATATACTGATACTCCGGCATTAAAAAATATATTTTACAGCGCGCCGATTCCAGTGGTAGAAGGGCCAATATCTAACCAGTCTGACTCGTGGGTAACAGCTTTGGCTCCCATTTTTAACCCAAAAACCGGCCGCGTGTTGGCAGTGGTTCAAATGCAACTTGATGCTGCGCAATATAACCAAACTGTGGTGAGTGCGCTTTATATTCCGCTGGGCGTAGGCGTGCTATTGCTTGTGGCTGTTATCGTGTACGAAATTTCTCGACGGCGCGATGCAAGGCTGGCACGAATGCGGTCAGAGCTAGTATCTATTGCATCACACGAGCTGCGCTCACCGCTTACCGGCATGCGTTGGGCGGTAGAAGGCCTGCGCAAATCGGTTACAAATAAGGCCGAAGACGTAAAGCTAAAGGCAATGTACGAAAGTATTTTGCACTTACAAGCAGGCACCGAAGAAATTTTGCAGTTTACGGCGTTGTCTGGTTCTACAAAACCAAACTTTGCTAAAAACGACATTCGCGCGTTAGTACAAGAGGTATGCGACACGCAGCATTTGGTCGCCCAACAGAAAAATGTACGTCTTATTTTACGCGATGAGTGGCCAAAGAAAGTTTTGCTCACCTGCGATGCCAACGGCATGAAGAGGGCGCTACATAACGTCGTGTCTAACGCCATAAAATATACGCGCGATAATTCACAGGTTGAAATTGGGTATCAAAAAACAGCAAAACAACACTGCATTTTTGTGAGTGACCACGGTATTGGAATCCCTCAAAATGAGCAAAAAAAGGTGTTTGGCGGGTTTTACCGTGCGAGTAACGCTAAAGCGTCTGGGGTGGGCGGCACAGGGCTAGGCCTCTATTTAACCCAGGCCATAATTGCGCAGCATAAAGGCAAAATTACCGTCGAATCGCAGGAAGGCAAGGGCACTACATTTTCAATGTTTTTGCCCGACAAGTGAGCTTAAGAGCCGTGTGTTTTTTTGGCGAGCTGTATTAATACATTGGCAAGGGCGAGCGCAAAGCCACCGGCAATTGCAACAATGCTTGTGATCGGGGCGGTCTGAAAGCCGAGCACACCAGTTATTAAGAGTGTAACCATGACTACAGCCAAACGTGATGCGAGTGACCATTTGAGCGCACGGGTAGCAATCACCCAAAAGGCACCGAGTACAACTACAACAAGTACGGCTACTGCTGCGTCTGCGGGGACAACAAAGCTGGGTGCGTTATCTGTTACGGCCGGTTCGGTATGTGGAACAGGTGAATCGTGGGCAAAAAAATCCATTAATTTAAGGCTCCATCTTTAACTTTTTGGCGCAGCCAAGCATCGAGCGATCCATTGCCGCTAGCCCCCATTGCAACGACCATATGGCCGTTTTTAAGGTGGTGTGCGATTGCCGTAGCAAGTTGGTCGTTAAGCTCGGCCGGCTCGGCAATGTGGGCGTTGGTAAGGTTTGGGATAAGCTGCTCTGGTGTGAGTATCGGTTGGTTGGGGTCTTCCCGTGCTAAAAATGTAGGCACCCAATATATTTTGTGTGCCTCGGCAAACACATTTTTGTATAGGTTTTTTATAAAGTATTGGCGGCGGTTGGTAAGCGGCTCGTAAATAACCACAATGGGTTGGTTTTTTTGGGCAAGTTCTGTGGCGGTAATCATGCCGCCGCGGAGTTTTTCTGGGGTGTGGGCATAGTTTGTATATAGGTTTGGTGCAAGCTGTTCCATGCGCTGTTTTAGGCCAGGGAACTCGTTTATGTGCGCAACCAAAGTGCTGGTAGATTCGCCAGTGAGCCTTTGCACTGCCTGCACGGCTAGCCATGCATCGTGCCGGTTATATTCACCAGGCAGGGTAATAGCATCGATTGCTGGGTTGTTTTTTGCGACAATAGAGCAATGCTGCGGTTTTGCGCCAAGCCAGTCGGCGTCTGAATCCCACATAAACGAGTGCTGGCTTTGGCCAAGGAAGTCGTTAAATGCTTGCTTAAGCGAGTCTTCGGTAGGAAATATCTCATGATGGTCCCAGCCCAAACCAGTTATTACCGATAAAACAGGGTGGAATGCCAGAAAGTTGCGGTCGAATTCGTCGCACTCATACACAAAATATGTGCTACCAGGCGCAAGCTGGCCTGCTGGACCAAACGGAATCTTCGCCCCTACTGAGTAGCCAATAGGGATCCTAAGCTTGCGGAACAGCCATATAACCATGGCTGTAGTAGTACTTTTGCCGTGCGTACCGGCAATGCCTATGAGTTGGAGGTTTTGGCTGGCAATTATGTGGTTTAAAAGTTCGTCACGTTTGCTGAGTTTAATGTTATGGGCGCGCGCGAACAAGAGCTCTGGGTGGTTAGGGTTTTCGCGCTCCACGGAAGAAGAATACACTAACCAGTCGATTGGTTTTTTGGCGTGCAGCCGTGCTATTGCGTGCTCGGTTTGGCCAATATGCAGCCCAATATCGTGGTGCTGTAACTGGTCGGTATACGCAGAACGTTGTTTATCTGAACCGGACACCTCAAAACCAGCCTGTTTGGCAATTAATGCCAAGGGCCCAATGCCTGAGCCGCCAATGCCACTAAAAAAGATATGCATACCTATAGCATACTACAGATGTGGCCTTGCGCTAACGTTCTTCTAGTAGCATTGCTAGCCGGTCGGTATGGATCACGTATTTTTGGCGACGGTACTGCAAAATGCCTTCGCGCTCCAGCGCCTTAAGCTGGGTGCCGGTAGTCTCGCGGGTTAATCCTAAAAAGTTTGCCAAATCTTGTTGGGTGAGCGGTAGTGTCATGTGGGCGCGGCTTTTTGCGACCTGTTTTCCGAACCGCTTTACTAGCATATTTAGTGCACAAAGTAGTTTATCTATAGATTTTGCCTGCTCTAAGCTAGAAATATGTTCGTGGTAATCAAGTGTCCGACCGATTAAGTAATGAAACAAGCGGGTAAAAATGCGTGGGTGGTCTTTCATGAACTGTACGTATTCTTCGCGCGGAATCTGGTAAATATCGCAGTCTGTGTATGCCTCGTAAAAATATTTTGCCTTTTCGGAATGACCAAAAATGGTGTCTACCGGAAAGATATCGTTGCGACTTTCAAAACTAAGAGGTTTTTCATTTCCTTCTGCTGTAATAAGGTATGTCTTTACAAAACCCTTTTTAATAAAGTAACAGCTCGCCGGTGCCGTGTCTTGGCACACAATGAGTTTGCCTTTACCGTATTGTTTGCATGGGTAATTTGCAAGGAACTTTCGCCATTCTTCCATAAAAACCATTATACCGTGTGTCCTAGATGAGTGTGTGAGAAATTTCATTGTAAATAAGTTGACACTTACCCGATTACTAGAGGTACACGTCATATGGATTTGTTAAATAACATACCAATTATGGCGGGCTAAGTAGACCGGCGCGGACTACACAATAAACGAGTGGTCAAGAAACCACTCGTTTAGGTACAGGCCGGCATGGCGTTTACTACGCCTAGCCTTCGGGCGAAAACGACGCAGGTGCGTGCCGCTTAAGAGGAACTTCCTTTAAGAAAAAGCTTATTACAAAGGCCACAACCATAACTACTGCCGATACTAAGAATACTTGCGTGATCGAGCTCGCAAGCGCGACCTGCAACGTGTGCACAAAAGATTGGAATGTATCTACTGCAGGCGCAGGGAGTTTGCTTGCAATTGCCTGCTGTGCCTCGGGCGATAGCACACCTTGCAATGAGTTGACGTCAAGCTTGCTAAACTGGTCGCCCTGGCCATTTGCGGCTGCTGCTTGTACGAATGGGTCGTTTTTAACATCGCCAAGCTTACTGGTAAGCAGGTTGTTAAGAATACCGCCCATAATGGCAAGGCCAACAGTGCTGCCTATGCTTTGGAATAGTTGGGTTGAGCTACTGGCTGCGCCGAGGTCTTTTTGTGGCAAGGCGTTTTGTACGGCCAGCCTAAACACTGGCATAGCCAAGCCCAGGCCAATGCCGGCGACTGCCATGCGCCAGGCAAGGTCGAGATAGGTGCTTTGGGTGTGCAATCCGGTAAGTGTAAAAATACCAATGGCTGCAACGAGTAAGCCTGTGCTGATAAACACCTTATATTTACCGGTTTTGTTAATGACCTGGCCAACCACAATGCTGCCAGCGGTAAGGCCAACAATCATAGGAAGCAACAGAATGCCTGAGTTAGTGGCGCTGAAGTTTAACACTTGTTGGGCAAAAATCGGAATGTATATAATCGCGCCAAAAAACGACATACCAAACAGCAAGAACATTATGCTCACTAAGTTGAAAACTTGGTTCTTAAAGAAGTGCAGCGGAATAATCGGGTCTTTTGCCTTGCTTTCGGCAAACACAAAGGCGGCGGTTCCTAGGAGCGATGTTGCAAACAAGCCAAAAATTTGCGGCGAATCCCACGCCCAGCCTTCGGTGCCGCCTAAAGTTGTCGCAAGCACAAGGCTGGCAAGCACAGCGGTTAAAAGTGCAGCGCCTAAGTAATCAATAACCGCCTGCGCGCGGCTTTTTATGAGCGGCATGTACTTACTGATTAATGCAAACGACACAATCCCAACCGGAATATTAATTAAGAACGTCCAGCGCCAGTCGGTTGTAAGGCCAAAGAAGTTGCCGCCATCGGTTAAGTAGCCGCCCAGCAATGGGCCAACAACAGATGACAAACCAAAAACGGCGCCAAAAATTCCCTGCCATTTGCCTTGTTCGCGGGCGTCGAACAAATCGCCAATAATTGCAAAAGCATTGGCAAACAGAATGCCGCCCCCGATACCTTGCAGGGCACGGAACGCAATAAGCTGTTCAATATTCTGGGCTACGCCACAAAGCAGCGAAGAAATTACAAACACCACGATTCCTACAAGCAGTAGGCGTCGTCGTCCGTAAAGGTCAGACAACTTACCGGCAATCGGCACAGTAATGGTAGAAGTCAGTAAGTAGGCGGTGACTACCCATGTAAGCTCTTTGAGTGCGTTGAATTCATTTAAAATTCTAGGTAATGCCGTGCTTACAATTGTTTGGTCGAGCGCCGCTAAAAACAGACCCGACATAACAGCGAGCATCACAATAACCTTTTGTCGCTTGGACAGATGGTGGAGCATGGTTAGCCTTTCGTTTTTTTGGATTGATCTTGGTTGATGACCGTTTTGATTTCTTGCAATTTTTGGGTTATATCGGTAAGCATGGCCTCAACCTGTGAGACAGGGCAAATACCGAGCATATTGCGGTCTTTTATACCTATGATTACAAGCGAATCGCCAGTGTCTATGCCCAAAGCCTCGCGGGCCTTAGACGGAATCACAATCTGACCCTTGGTGCCGACTGTGGCAAGGCCGTAGAAAGTGCAGTTCTGGTGGTTAGCTTTGTTCATAATGTATGAAATGTATGACGAGTCATACACTAAATTACGCTACACGGGTTGAGTTGTCAACAAAAAACTAACAGGTATACTAAAAAGCAATATGTCACACGAAATTTTTAGACAATTTTCTTCTAGGATTGCTCGGTTCGTAGGCCTGTCATGGACGTTCGTGCTTGCGGTAAGTTTGGTAGGCGGTTGGGTAACTGGCGGATTGCTGCACGGTTTTTCTGACACATGGCTGTTAGTCATGAATACATTTTGCTCAGTCACTACATTTTTAGTAGTGTTTATTATCCAGAACACACAAAACCGACATACGCGTGAAATGCAGCTTAAGTTAGATGAGCTAATAAAATCCCAGCGCGCCGCCAGGAACGATTTGCTTGGCATGGAAGAATTCACAGATAAAGAGCTCGATGCGCTCCAAAAAGATTTCCAAGAACTAAGCCGCGAATTCGCCGACCGCCGCAAAGAAATAATCGCTGAGCGTTTGCTTAAAGAAAAATCACAGCCGTTTCTTTCTAGGCTAAAAGAAAGTGTGCTCCCAACCAAAAACGCCCGATAAGGGCGCTTTTAGTTTTGTTGGTATTACCAACTACCAGCTACGTTGGCGAAAATTACCGCCACCGTTGCCACCACGTGGTGCGCCGCCGCCGTCACGTGGACGGTCTTCGCGCGGACGAGCCTCGTTAACAACGATAGCGCGGCCACCCATGTCTTTGCCGTTCATGGCTTCGATTGCTGCTTTAGCTGACTCAGGAGAGTCGAGCTCTACAAAACCGAAACCTTTAGAACGACCAGTGTCGCGGTCGCTGATGATCGTCGCTGATTCAACTTGACCGAACTCAGCAAAAAGCTGGCGGAGTTCGTCATCGTTGGTAGAATACGGCAAATTGCCGACATACAGTTTGACTGCCATACTAGTTCCTTATATTACCTGCCGCAGAACGACCACTTACCGTTCCAGGTGTAGATGGCAGTCAGCCAAGTCTACCAAACCATTTCGTACGGAAGTATCTGCTACTGTTTATTAGAACACAGATGGGTGAGTATTACAACGGGGGTTATGCATGTTCTTCATTGAGTTAACATAAGAAAAATTATCCCGCCAGCTGCCTTATGAAAAAGATTGCATTACGCGCCAGGCATGTGCCCTGCCAAATAGGCAGGTCAATCTGCTTGGGCTGTGTATCGCTTTTCATAAGGCAGCTTGCGGGATCACTACTGGCAATCGCCACAATAACCCGACAATTCAACGGAGTGGTTCAACGTTAAGAATTGGTGTTTTCTTGCAAGCCCCGCCAGGGCGGATTCTAGCTCTGGGCTCGCGATATCAATTGTTTTGCCGCACTGCTGGCATACTGCGTGGTGGTGGTGTGGCGTAAAGATTTCGCTGAGCTCAATTTGGTTTTTGAAACCATGCCAAATACGGTTTACTATGCCTAGTTTTTCGTAGAGTTCTACTGTGCGGTATACAGTAGCGCGGTCGACATCTTTGCCTAGCTGGTTAGCGAGCGTACCAGTACTACATGGTCCGTGCGCGGCAAGATGGTTAAACACAGCCAGCCGGCTTTTGGTAGCGCTGCTCTTTGCTTCTTTAAGTGTTTGTTTAACTTTTAATACACCTTTGTCCATAAAAAAAGTATAACAGTGTTTGCGACACTTTTGCAAAAAGCCAAACTTGACCACACCACGCCGTTTGGTACGATTGCTATATGATCGAACAAAGAAGGGTGCTATGGCAACCAGGGCCAAAGATAACTATTGCCGTCCTGGCGGTCGGCGCGTTACTAGTGGTTGCCGGTTTTTTCGCGTGGCAATCGTTTGTAAAGCCCAAAGACCAGATCGCAGAAAACCAGTCTACATTGCAGAGGGTTAAAGCCCAAGCTGGCGCAATCTTTATGCTGCCCGAGGGTGACCCTGTCTTAATCCAAATACAAGACAAACAAAAACTCAGTGGACAGCCTTTTTACGAAAAGGCAGAGAACGGTGACTACGTGTTGGTATACGAAAAGGCAAAATATGCTATTATTTTTCGCGAAAAAACAAGACAAGTAATAAACGCCAATACAATATCTATTGGCGAAGAATCAGCGCCGCCCCAAAATTAGCGTCTATTTTACAATATCTACACCACATGCAGCGTTGTATACTGAAATTATTAACAAATTAACTTTTAGTTTATGGAATCGCGTGTAAATCGCGAGCTGTGCCGCAACGGTTAAAGCCCGACACATTGCTAAAAGAATTCCCGAGCAGGAACTCTCGGCCGCGTGCGGCTTTGGTTTAGATACTCTCGGGTAAGGTGCACGGGGTATTTTTTTATGGATACGGCAGTAATGCAGCGCAAGGCTATCGAGCGGCGGCGTCAGGCCGAGTTCGAAGCGTACCAGCATTGGGAATACCAGCGCCGCCAGTACGATGAAATTACCGATGTCGCCGAACGCGTGCGTGCCCCACTTGCCGTTACCCAAGAATTCGATCTCACCCCCAATGGCTTAGTGAGCGCCCGCGGCGAACCGCTGTTGCCAATAATTGAAGACGGCATTGCCGACGCCAAACGCATGGCCGCTATGCAGCCCGACTGGCAGGTAGAATACGAACGCCGCTTGATTGACCGCGACGAATATTACGCGCTAGAAACCCTGGCCACACACCAAGAAGGGCAGGGAGCCATGGTATCGTACTGGCTTATCCCCGATGCTGTGCGCAGTGGCAGCAACTTGCCAGGCTACAACCGCGACCGTCTTAAAATGTTTACCCGTGTGGCGGTACCTACGCAGCGGGGGATTGCCATAAAGTACCACTCGTACGATTTAAGCTACAAGCCAGGGCTCGTGGCTATGGATCAGGCTTTAGGTTCTACGTTTGATACTAGTCGTTCATCGGAGCAAGTTGCGCGCGAGCGCCGGTATTTGCCTTGGGTAGGTGCAACGGTAGATGGCATAGACGAGATGCTCCGCCACGCCTACGATTCTGCACTCGCACGTGACAAAGGCGGCGAATGGAGCGGTGGCCGTCCTCCCCTCGCCACACAAGATGTTATAGGCTTTATCTCTGAGCAAAAAGACCTGCTTGGTAACCATATGGCCGAATTAACCAAAATATTTTCCCTCACCCTAGATCCCTACGAACGTAACCGTTTAATGGAGCCCCACCGTTACAATTTGGCCGCCGCCATAGACGACCTCTTGCACGGCAAGAAAGTAACTACCGCTGTAGAGGCTGGCGATAACGCCCGCAGCGAAGGTCGCAACCTAGATCGCGACTGCCCTACGGGTACAGATGACGAGGCCTCTGCCGCTGAGCAGCTAGGATCGCTCGGATTTAAGGGTAAAAATCGGTACCGCATCTTAGCTATGGGCGAATGCCGCACATGCTTGTACGAAAAGGCTGTGGTGGTTAACGAATGCAATATGTGCCTCGACTGCGAAAACGTACACAGCAACGAAGGAAACATAGGGTTAGACCGCATAGTGCGCGAAGCCAAAGAGCGTGTTCGCGCCAAAAACAAGCGTCCGTTTGCGGGGTTTCTAAAAGTGATCAATATGGTGGCATCTAAACCAGACTAGTTTTATACTAGCGGCAAGATGATTACATATTATTACAAAAACCTTCGCGCTAAGCAGGTAAGCCAGCCCGATGCCTACAAACCAGGGTCTTGGGTGTATGTTGAGGCGCCAACGCCAGAAGAAATAGATTCGCTTGTAAAACGCTTTAAACTAGAGAAGGGCCACGTAGAAGACGCCCTCGACCCAGACGAAATGCCTCGCCTAGAAAAAGAAGGTGAACTAACGTACCTGTTTATCCGGTATGCCCACACCGACGCTAAGGGTGAGCTTACTACTTCGCCGCTGTTATTTATTGTTGGCGGCGACTTGCTTATTACAGTTGCGCAACGTGGCTTGCCACAATTGCAGCGGTTTATCGATGGTAAGGTAGATTTTACAACAACACAGCGAACACGGTTGATGTTGACCATCCTAGACCAAATAGTAGACCGCTACGAAGTATTAATTAATCGTGTTGGCCGCCAAATAAATGCGATCCGGTCGCGATTAAAAGGCCATCAAATTAACAACCAAGATTTTGTAGATTTTGTGGTGATCGAAGACGAGCTAAATGAGTTCTTAAGCGCCTTAGAACCAACAACTGCAATCTTGCGGCGTATGCTGATGGGTAAACATATCCAGCTGTTCGAGGAAGACCAAGATTTAGTAGAAGACCTGCTGCTTAATAACGTACAGTCCATTGAGGCGTGTCACGCCCACGTTAAGTCTATTACGAGCATCCGCGAGGCGTATTCTACCATAGCCTCAAACAACCTAAACCACACAATGAAGCTGCTCACCGCTGCAACTGTTCTTATAACGCTGCCGAACGTTATTTTTGGCATGTACGGCATGAATGTTGATTTGCCGTTTCAGAACGAACCCTGGACATACGCCGCAATAGTAGCAACGAGCATTACGCTTTGCCTGGTCGTACTTACTATTGGCAGGCGCCGTAATTTGTTCTGACATTTTAAGGTGGGGCAGCTCTTTTAACACGGCGATTTGTACACAGTTTTTGCACACGTACAGAGGTGCTTATGCTTGATTACCAAGCCAGCCTTTGCTAAGTTTATGTTTGTGTCTTGTTGTTCGTATGCGCGATGAGTAATTGCGCTTGAACTGTTGCGGCCAAAAACTGCTGCAAGGTCCGACACGCATAAAAGGAGTATCATATGCCAATTGACATCCGCATGGTCCCTACTAGGGCCCGCAAGATTGCGGTGGAAATTGTCCCAGCCGAGTGGCAAGATTACCTCATGCACTAGGCAATAAAAAGTCCCCCGAGTACCGGGGGACTTTTTATGTATGTGGTGATCTTATTGTTTTGGTTGTTCGGCCGTAGGCGGATAGGCGGCAGACACAGCAGCATCTAGCTTTTCTGCTAATGCTTGGGCGCTCACAGCATCCTGCCCTTTTATAACGACACCGTTAAGTACAAAGGTAGGCGTACTGTCTGCACCAAATTTTTTAGCGGTGGCGCGGTCACGGGCGATTTTTTCTGTTATGCGCTTGTCTGATAGGTCTGTTTTAAATTGGTCGGCATTTAGGCCAATCTGTTTTGCGTAATCGGCAAAGACGGCTTCGCGCTGTGTAAGTGGCGCGTTAATCCAGGCATCTTGGTTTTGGTATAGCAAGTTGTGCATTTCCCAAAACTTACCTTGTAAGCCGGCCGCTTCGGCTGCGGTTGCGGCAGCGAGCGCATTAGGGTGGATATTAGTGAGTGGTAGGTTTCGGAACACAAAAGTGACCTTATCTTTGTATTTTTCGGTCAACATTTTTACAGGTTCGTGCATGCTGCCGCAGCCAGGGCATTGGAAGTCGCCGTATTCTATGAGCACCACTTTTTGCTCGGCAGGTCCCGTTGCGTGGTCGGCAATTTGCCCTTCTTGGATTACTCTGGTCGCATCACCGTTAAATGTGTTGTTTTGGTCGTTGTTTTTACTGAGCCAGATAATCCCCCCAAAAAAGGCGACAACAATAAGGCTGAAAATAATCCACTTAGTCTTGTTCATGGCTCTATAATACAATAGATACTATGGAATGGCTTGTTCTGATTTGCGCGATTCTGTTAACCGGCTTGTTGTCGGTTGTTAAGTCGTTCCAGTATGCGCCAAGCCAAGAAAGCCAGTTTGAACTTGACCGCCGCGCAGCGCAAGGTGACGGCGTGGCAGCTTATGAAATTGTAAGACGGCCACTGCTACCAACATTTATTGGGCTTAGAGTGCTCAAGATCGTGGTAATAACCAGTGTGATGGCGACGTTGTTGCTCGCGTGGTTCGGTGTGTGGGGGCTGTGCCTGCTTGTGCTGCTTTGGTTGCTAAGTGAATTATGTGTGGCAAAAGGTTGGGTGCAGCCAGTGGCCATAGCGGCGCAGCGTATGGTAGAGCCGCGGATTATCCACATGGTGCCACACACCCGCCCTGTTTTTAAACATTTTGCACCAGTGCGGAGTGTAGAATCGGACAGCCAGGTCAGCTCGCGCGAGGAGTTGCTGCACATTCTAAACCACGACACGCAACTGCTAGAGGCGGCAGAAAAAGCCCGTGTGCAAGGTGCGCTTTCGTACGGCAGCCTCACCATTGCAGACGTTATGGTGCCGCGCGATGCCATTGCTACAGTAAGAACCTCTGAAACAGTGGGTCCTGTACTACTGACACGGCTTCATAAGGAAGGCCACGCCATTTTTGTGGCTGTTGAAAAAGATTTGTCACACGTTGAGGGCTTGTTATATATGGCCGATGCTACCTCTGGCCACCCGGGTATTAAAACGGTTGCCGATGCCATACGCCCTACGGTGCACTACCTGGCGCAAGATGAACCGCTCGATTCTGTACTGGCCGCCAGTTTGCAATCTGGCCGACAACTGTTTATAGTAGTTGACAATCAAGGTAATATATCGGGGCTTATTACGCTTGCCGATGCCCTGGCAAAGCTACTGGGTGCAGCCCCGCCCGTCCAAACCCGATTATCAACTGATCCAACAAAGGTATAGAATATTTTATGAGAATTTTAACCCGTCAGCTCACCCAACACGTGGGCCAAAAAGTAAGCGTATCTGGCTGGCTGCATAAAAAGCGGCTAATGGGCGGCCTGACCTTTATTGTTATCCGCGACCGCAGCGGTGTGGCGCAGGCCCTTATTAAAGACAAAGCCGAGGTAGAAAAGCTGCGTGGATTACAGGTAGGCACAGTGCTGCAAATCGAGGGCGTTGTGGCAGAAGACAGCCGTGCGCCTGGCGGCGTAGAAATACACGAAGTCGGCCTAAAAATTGAAGTTCCAGTAGAAATGGAACCGCCAATCGAAATCGACAAACCCCTAAGCCACGAATCCGACAACCTAGACACATTATTTGAATACCGTGTGGTTGGCCTTCGCAGCCCGCGCGAACAGGCCGTGTTTAAGGTGCAGGCCGAAATTGGCGAAGCCGTGCGCCAGTATTTCCGCAGAAGCGACTTTACCGAAATCCGCACGCCAAAATTACTAGCTGCCGCAACAGAAGGCGGCGCCGAAGTGTTTAAAATCGACTACTTTGGCAAAGAAGCAACTCTAGCCCAAAGCCCACAGTTTTACAAACAAATGATGGTTGGTATCTTTGAGCGCGTGTTCGAAATCGCCCCCGTATACCGCGCCGAACCCAGCGCCACCACCCGCCACATGACCGAATACATTAGTGCAGACGGCGAAATGGGCTTTATAAATATCGAAGACCTTAAAAAATTCCTAAGCGGGCTGCTCAATGCCGTTGCAGACGACCTATGGGAATACTGCCCCGGCCAATTAAACGAATGGGGTGCCACCAAACCCGTGCTACCTAAAGAGATCCCTAGCCTTAGCATGGCCGAAATCCACCAAAAATATACCGAAGCCACCGGCGAGAACACAGTGGGCGAAAAAGACCTACGGCCAGAAGAAGAACGTTTTATTTGCGAATACGCCGCCAAAAACCTAGGCTCGGAAGCCGTGTTTGTGACCGACTGGCCAGCCGATGAAATGAAGTTTTACCACAAAGCGCAAGACGGCCGTACCGAATTTGCCGACCGCATCGACCTACTGTTCCGCGGGGTAGAAATCGCTACAGGCAGCATGCGCGAACACCGCTACGACGTAGTTATGAAGCAGCTGCAAAGCATGGTTGGCGCCGACCCAGAAGACCCAGGCTTTAAGTACTTCCTGCTTGCTATGCAAGCCGGTATGCCGCCACACGGTGGGTTTGGCATGGGTCTAGAGCGCCTCACGCAAAAAATGCTTGGCCTAAGTAACGTTAAAGAAGCGTCGCTATTCCCACGCGACATTAACCGTTTAGCACCGTAAAAAACGGGGGTGCATTCAGGCGCTAGCCTAGGGTGGTCTTGGTTCATGTTCTTTTGCTTTGGTAAGCGGTTTGCGCTTGCCTGGCAAGGGTTATGCACTCGTTCGGGTCATACCCTAAATCGTCGCACCACCGGATTGCAGAAAAAATAAGGTTACCGAGTTCTTTTTTAACCTCGGCGTCGTTTGCGGGGCTATTTTCTATGTGGGACCGTGCTTGGCGGCACAGGTCTCCTGCTATGACCTCGGCGGCGATGGCCACATGGGGGAGCTGCATAAGGTCATCGCCCCAAATGTTGCGCGCGTCTTTTAAAAGCTCGTCGATAGTCATAAAATATTTACCTCCTCGCTTATTGTATACTAAGCATAAGGATTGTAATGGCTGACCAAACACCACAAAAACAACCGCAAGCTTCGCCTGACCTTACGCAAGAGCTAGATAAAAATGCGCTCTCGCCACAGGTTGTTTCGGTGGAGTCTGGCCCTGAAGCCTTGCAGCCGCCTACAGTAGACGACATTAGCGAGGGTGACATACAAGAGGCGCTCGCTGCTGCCGACCAAACCGAAGAGCCGCAGCTCCACGCCGCGCCCCAAAATTTGCAAGTAGAGCCCACGACCAACCCGTTTTTGGAGCGGCCCCGTTTTTGGAAGCGAAAAAAGTTTTGGATCAGCACAATCTTTTTGCTTATTTTACTGCTAGCATTGGCGTGGCTGATCAGACCGAGCCGCTTGTTTATGGTTAATTTGCTTGGTTTACGTGGTAGCTTAAATATTGCAACCGCTACCTTAGCGGCCGAAGGCCAGCAAAGCGCAGTATTAAAAAAAGTAAAAATAGAGCTTAACGGCACGCAGTGGGAAACAGACGACAACGGCAGGCTCAACGCCCAGTTACTCTACGGAACTTACAATATTGTAGCCAAAAAGGCCGGCTATCAAGATGCAACACATAGTGTGATGGTCGATTTTGACCCATTCTTTTATTTACTAGGCGGCCGCCAGGCAGACGAGCAGGCCCGAAATGTGCAACTGCAGCTAAAGCCTACAGGCATAGCCTTATCTTTTAAAGTGGTAGATTGGCTTACCGGTAGTCCGCTCACAGCAGGGGCGTTTAGCGCAGCCGAAATTGTAGCCAAACCGAATGACCAAGGTGTAGTTAATATAACCTTGCCGGCAACCGAAGAAAAAACAGTAAAAATAAAAGCCGTGTTCGGTGGTAAGTTTACAGATAAAGAATTTGATCTGCCCTTAGATGGTTCGCAGGCAACGGTGAGCTTTGTGCCCGAAGGAAAAACATATTACCTGACCAATAAAAACGGCCTCGCGGTGTTAGGCAGTAATCTAGATGGCAGTAGCGTTGCCGAAATCGTGCCGCCAAGTGCCAACGAGACCGCGGCTGTTAATATTGCTATTAGTCCGAGTGGTAAGTTTGGCGTACTCGCATCTACGCGCGATGCGAGACGTGATACCCAAGGCACGTTGCTGCAGCAGCTGTACATTGTTGACTTATCGAATAAAAAGCTTACCGCGGTCGACCAAGGGCTATGGTTTAGCTTTGCGGATTGGTCGGCCGATACGCTGGTGTACACAGTGGGTGAGCGCAAAACCGGTGCGAGCCAGGTAACCCAGCGCCTCGTAAGCCTAGACGCGACCAACGGCAAGCGCACAGATATTAGCGCTGCGCGCACGTTCGACGCTGTGCGAGTAGCCGTAGGGTCGGTTGTATACCAGGCGAATCTGGCTATCAGCGATCCGGCGTCGGTTAACAACCCTGAGCTCAGAGTCACTCCCATAAAAGGGGGCACCGAAAAAAAGCTAGGCGCAAAAGTGCAAAGTATTAGCCAAGCAGATACCGACCGTTTTGTGTTTCAGCTTGGAGACGGGACGTGGCAAGAATACAACCTGAACACCTCGCAAGCCAAAACGGCCTCTGCGCCAACAAGCACAGCCCGTGCAATGTTAGCCACGGCATCGGCCGATGGCCAGAACCGGTTAATCATTGACCGTATAGACGGCAAGCCATCACTCATTGTTAAAAATGCAGGTACAGGCCAAGAAAAGCAAATATTCTCTGCCGCAGGCATTCGCGGCCCGTTAAGAATAATAGATGATACAATCGTGTTTAGAATGGGCGAGGGCGCACAGGTAGCCGATTATGTGGTGTCTATTCGCGGCGGTACCCCAAAAAAAATTGCCGATGTCACGCTTTCGGCTGCACCATTTACCCCACCAGCCAATTATTTTTCGTTTTTCTAATAAATATATGCAGAACCACGTTGCTGAATTTACACAAACCGTGTGGGATTATTACCGCCGGCATAGCCGAAGTATGCCATGGCGTGATTCGCCGACCCCGTATCTTGTACTTGTGTCTGAGATAATGCTGCAGCAAACGCAGGTAACTCGCGTGGTGCCAAAATTTAACAGGTTTATTAGCAAGTTCCCAACTATTAAGAGTTTGGCAGATGCACCGCTTTCAGATGTTTTGGCGCAGTGGAGTGGGCTGGGCTATAACCGGCGGGCAAAATATTTATGGCAGGCTGCAACACAAATACAACTGCGGCACGGTGGCCAGGTTCCGTCTACCCTGCCGGAGCTTGTGGCCCTACCTGGTATTGGCGTAAATACCGCAGGAGCTATTTTAGCGTACGCCTTTGGGCAGAGCTCGGTATTTATAGAAACCAATATCCGTACAGTCATGATCCACCATTTTTTTATTGGTTCCAAAAATGCTGTGTCAGATTCGCAATTGCGACAATGTGTCAAAAATACTTTGCCCGATTCAAATATACGCGAGTGGTATTGGGCGCTCATGGACTACGGCACATACCTCAAAGCTACACAAAGTGGTAAGCTCGCCAAAGTTAAGGGGTATCGGAAACAGCCAGTTTTTAATGGATCCCTTCGTCAGGTCAGGGGCAAGGTCATAAAAGTACTCATTGAATCACCTAAGAATGCGACATTGTTGCAAAGCATAATCGATGATCCACGACTCTCAGATGTGCTCCAGTCTTTACTAAAAGAAGGCTTTATTGTCCAAAAACAAGGCCAGTGGCATTTGACAGACCACTGAGCGTAGCCTAGCCTAAAGTAAGACAATAATGAAGAAAAAATTTGCATTCACAGTTTTAGTGCTAGTTGCGGCGCTGTTGCCGCTTTCGCTGCATGCCCAAAACAGCCTGGATCCGGCCAGGCTGCAAGCGATTCGTCAGAACTGCGCGAGTATACAGACAATCCTAAGCCAGCAACAGAAGCGCGACCTAGTTACCCGCACTAACCGAGGCCGTGCCTACGAAGCCCAAAATAAGCAAATAGACGCCTTGCAACGCCGGTTGATCGCTAATAATATTGCATCACCCGTGCTAGATCCGCTTGTTCGCGAGTATAAAGACAGGGTAGATGCGTTCCGCCAAGCATACGTACGCTACGACGACCACATGACAGTGATCCGCCAGGTTGACTGCCGCGAAAAACCCGACACCTTCGCAACGTTACTCGCCGAACTGAAAGTTATGCGCCAAGAAGTTGGCGTTGAGGTGGTAAAAGGCGATGAAGTACTCGCCCGCCTGCGCCAATCTTTGGTGGACCTTAAGGCAATATTGCCCGATCCGAGGAGTGAAAACTAATGGGTATTGTGAACAGGATCCGGCAATCTGCTGTTATGCGCAAGCTGGAGCAAGCGGCGAATAAACACAAGTTATCGGCTGCTTTGGTTGTTGCCATTAGTGCCACGCTCGTTTTAACAGTAGTGAGTGTCAGCCTGTATTATGGCGGCGGGTTTTATAGGTACGACCTAAGCCGCCCAGGGTACGAAAAGGAACGCACCGAAATCTCCCGCCCTTCGCCCCAGAAAGACTACGATACAACTAGCCAGGTCACTAAAGCCACGATCGACGAATTTTTGCAGGAATTTGACGCCCGCCAAAAAGACCTAAAAGCCTATGGTGATTTTCGCGATGCCAGCCTCACAGACGAAGACTTGCAGCTCACGCAAGATTGAACTATTTCTTTTTTGGTTCAGCCTTGGGTTTTTCTGGTTTTTCTTTAGCCTTGCTCTCTTTGGTAGGCTCTGCTGCTTTAAGGGAATCCCCTTTTTTGTTAAGCGCGTTTAATAGGCGGCGGCGGACTTCGCCAGTTACATTCCACTGGGCAGAGGGCTGTGTTTTGCCGGCAATCTTAACCTCGAGCGTGGTGGGCGTGAAGTTGCTAATACTCTGAAAATGCGGAGCCTCAATAATTTTACCGCGCCATTTTTCTTCGTCTGCTATTTTAGCGCCGATTTCGTTTATGAGCTCGGCTAACTTGTCTACGTCTGTGTCGGGCGCGACCTGGATTGCTAGGTTAAGCCGTGCAAATCCCATGGTGCGGTTAATGCTGTGGGCAATGGTGCCGTTGGGAATGTAGTGTACGCTGCCGTCGTTGTCGCGTACCACTGTTGATCGAATGGTGATTTGCTCTACGCGGCCATCTGAACCGTCTAGATTTACCACATCGCCCACGCGGTATTGGTTTTCTAAAATAATAAACAGGCCAGACAAAAAATCTTTAATAATCGATTGCGCGCCAAAACCAAGCGCCACGCCCAGAACGCTCGCGCCAGCAAGCAGTGGTGTAAGGTCTATGCCAAAGCGTCGCAAAATAGTAAAACCAGCAACAAGCCACACTAAAACAACTAATACCGTCGAAAGCATGCTAATAAGGGTATCTTGGCGTTTTTTGACGTCTTCTTCGTTTACGTCACCATGCGCACGGTAGCGTACGGCGCGGCGGATAATTTTGCCTACAACCATAGTGCCAAAACGCCGCGTTAAAATTGCAACCGCAATAACAATAGCGATTGGCACCCAGTTTTCATTAATCCAAGATTGTATCGATGGCCACATATATCTGCTAGTATACCATTGTGAGACTATTTACGTCATTGGTAGATCCAGATCTGATCCGTTGCCTAAACCAAGGGGGCGTGGTTGTGTTGCCTACAGACACGGTATATGGCGTTGTCGCCCGTGCCTCGGACCAGCGGGCGGTGGAGCGTGTATACCGTCTAAGGGGGCGCTCACCCAACAAACCGTGCATTATTTTGGTGGCTGGTCTGTGGCAAATTAAGGATACGGCTTTTTTTGACCCCCAAAGTAAGGCGCTCGCCCAAAAATATTGGCCTGGCCCACTCAGCCTAGTCATAAAGACGACAGATAAAACCCCTGAGTACTTGCATCGCGGTACCCATACTTTGGCTTACCGCACGCCAGATAATCCTGAGCTTTGCAAATTACTGGCTGCCACTGGCCCACTTATAGCGCCGAGTGCTAACATCGAGGGCATGCCAACAGCAATAACTTTAGACCACGCTGAACATTATTTTGCCAATAAGGTAGATGGCTACGTGGATGGCGGCGAACTTGCCGACAGGGCACCGTCTACAGTGGCCACGGTGCAAGACGGCAAGCCTAGAATCCTGCGCCAAGGCGCCCTGCGGATTTTGTAAACAGCTTGCTATACTAGTAAAAAGGATTGTTGGTGGTGAACAAACGGCGCTTGCATCATTGGTTTGTGGTTCTGCGGCAGGTAAAACTGTGGCAGCTTTTGCTGGTACTAGTGTTGGCGCTCGGTGCATCGGCATTTTTTTTGCGGCAGAACAATCTTCAGATGATTGAGCTTCGCAATTTGGTAAAGAAGGCCGACGAAGAAAACAAAGACATAGACAAGTCACTGCTAGCCCTGCAGAACTTTGTGACCTCGCACATGAACACCGACCTAGGCGATGGCATTGCCCTGCAAAACAGCTACGAACGTGCTTACACGGCGGCAGTGGAGGCCGCAGCAAACTCTACTAACCCAAATGCCGCGCTGTATTCGCAGGCAGAGCTAGAATGCCGCCCCGTGTACCAGCGCACCCGTTCATTTCCTGCGTATACCCAGTGTGCCCATGACCGGTTGAGCCAACTTTCGCCCGGAAGCGACCCGCTTGCGGCGCTTAAAACTCCGCCGCCAGAAGCATTTAAATATAATTTTGTGTCGCCACTTTGGAGCGCTGATCTCGCTGGTATCGCCGTTGCGCTTACTGGGGTGGTGGCGTTCTTGACCATAAGCAAAATAATAACTTACTTAATTTTACGGGCGATTTTGCGCTCGCACAGATAACAATCCATTATTGTTCCCTGTTGACAAAGGCTCACCGCAAAGCGTATGGTGGAATCACGAAAGCCAAGTAAAAGGAGGAATTTTCTACCATGGCAGCTTATTCTTACACCAACTCAAAAGGGGTACAGTACTACCTACACTCTAAAGTCGTTACCCTTCGTGGCGGCAAGCAGCAACGCATTTACTTCTTCGCTAAAGAAGAACGCCCAGAAGACGCAGCAGAGCAGCTTCCAGAGGGTTACGAAGTTGTTGAAAACCCACGCAACGCATTCTTGACTCTTAAAAAGGTGCAAAAACAAGCATAAGCATCTTGCGCAGACACTTCCCTGAATGCTAAGCTTAAGCAAACAAACAGGGATAAAAAAGACCCGGCTATGTTTTACAGGCCGGGTCTTTTTGTGCCTGTAAAACTGATGTGGTAGGATAGTCATAATGGCAAAACCGCAAGACATTCTTACAGTAAAAGACCTTCGCAAAACCTACGACGGCAAAGATGTGGTAAAAGGCATATCTTTTAGTGTTAAAAAAGGCGAGATTTTTGGTATTTTAGGGCCAAACGGCGCCGGTAAGACCACCACGCTAGAAATGATCGAAACATTGCGGCCAATCGACGGAGGCACTGCTGTGCTGTACGGCCTTGACGTGGCAGAAGAACCCCTGGCGATTAAGCGAATTATTGGCGTCCAGCCACAAACCGCAGCGTTCCAAGATAAGACTAAGCTAAAAGAACTTATAGAAATGTTTGCCGCGGCCTACGGCGAATCGGTAAACGCTAATGAATTTTTAGCAGACGTAGACCTAACCGACAAAGCAGATAGCTATGTAGAGCACTTATCTGGCGGCCAGCGCCAACGCTTTAGCATTGCTGCTGCATTGGTACACAAGCCAAAAGTATTTTTTATGGACGAGCCAACCACTGGTCTCGATCCGCAAGCGCGCCGTAATCTATGGGATTTAGTAAAAGACATCCGTAAAAAGGGTATCACCGTAATCCTTACCACACACTACCTAGAAGAAGCCGAAATTCTCTGCGACAGAGTCGCAATTATGGACGACGGCCGCATTATCGCCATGGATACACCCAAAAACCTAGTGAAACAACTACTAAAACGTGGCTTCAAGAAGAAACAACACGTAGAGCAAGCCAACCTAGAAGACGTGTTCATAGACCTCACCGGAAAGGAACTGCGGGACTAACATGCCAAAATCACTTCGTACTGTCTTAGTTTTTTCTAAAGTAAGCACGCTTAGGTTTTTCCGTGATCCGCTCGCGCTATTCTTTACTGTTGCGTTCCCGCTTATATTTTTGTTTGTGTTTGGTGGTATTTTTGGCGGCAACGGCGATGTATCGTTTAAGGTTGCTATGATCAACGAATCGAAGGCCGAATTCGCCCAAAAGTTTGTAGACGAATCCAAAACTAATAAGCTATTTAAAGTTACAGATGTCCCAACACTCGGCGACGCTAAAGAGCGTATGAACAGGGGTGAGCTAGACGCTGCGATAATTTTGCCGCCAGATTTTGGCGAGGTAAAAGACGGCCGCAGTTACCCATCTGGCCAGGCAAAAGTAGTGTACACGCAGAACAACCAGCAGGCAGGGCAGGCGCTGGGCTCGGTTCTAGAATCAGTGTTTAAAGGCTTGAACGGCCAGTTTGTAAAGGCCGACACACCATTTACGGTAACTTCCGAACAGTCTAACGACCGCGCTTTGTCGTCCCTTGACTATACATTTACAGGGTTGCTCGGTTTTGCCGTGCTAGGCCTGGGGGTGTTTGGCCCCATGAACGTGTTTCCGGAACTCAAAAAACAAGGCGTGCTCCGCCGATTTAGCACTACGCCGCTTCGCGTATGGCAGTTCTTTTTATCTAACGTAATAACCCAGGCCATTGTGGGCATGTTTACTATGGCTGTGCTCTTTGCAGTTGCCATTGCAGCCTTTAAATTAAATGTGGTTGGGAATTATGCAGAGCTTGGGCTGTTCCTCACATTCAGTATTATTTTGATTTTGGGGATTGGTTTGGCACTTGGAGGCTGGGCCCGCAACGAACGACAGGTTGCGCCGCTGGGTAACTTGGTGACGTTCCCAATGATGTTCCTCTCTGGCACGTTCTTCCCCCGTTTCTTAATGCCAGAGTGGTTGCAAACGGTATCGTCGCTTTTGCCGCTTACTCCAGTTATTGATGGCGTGCGCCTAATGGTCACCGAGGGCAAACACCTTATAGACCTTGGCCCACAATTAGGCATCATGGCTATCTGGCTTATTGTGATTTATGTGATTGCCTTCCGCGTTTTCCGCTGGGAGTAGTACAATTAAGATGCAACACAATTACGGGGAGCATCTATGACATCGATATTTAAAACTTGGGTCCTGCACAGCTTAGTCGTAACTGTTGCGCTTGGGGCGGTGTATTTTGTAAGCCATTATACGCTGAGACAATCGGCAAATGATCCGCAAATACAGTTAGCCAATGATTGGGCAGACCAAATTAACACTGGTGCTGCGCCAACAAGTATAAACATGGGCACTTTTATTGACCCAACACATTCGCTAGCCTTATTTGGTATTGTATACGACAAAGACGGTAACATTGCCAGCAGTTCGGTGACCGCGCCAACTACCATGCTGCAACCAGATGGCGTGTTGCCCGCAGTAGAAACCGCCCCAAATAACGAGTTGCGTTTTACCTGGAAGCCAGCATCAGGGGTGCGCTTTGCAACTGTTATTAAAAAGACGTCATTCGCCGATAAGACGTACTACGTGCTCGCTGCACGAAATTTGCAAGAGGTAGACCGACGCATTAGCTTTGTAGGTTTTATGGTGTTCTGTGTGTGGGTGGTTGGCCTGGGTTTGGTGGCTGCTGTACAGCATAGCCACAAAGCAAGCGGAGCCTTGCGCCGCGTGGTCGGCAAGCGTAAAAAGTAGTTTGCGTTATGGAACATATTGTCGACCTGCATATACATTCGCGTTTTTCGCGCGCCACAAGCAAAAATAGTACGCTCGAAGGCCTGTATTTTTGGGCGAAGCTAAAAGGAATCCATATATTAGGCACAGGTGATTTTACCCACCCTGCATGGTTCCAAGAAATACGGGCTAAACTTGTGCCTGCCGAACAAGGCTTGTTCCGATTACAGCCAGACATTGCGGCAGAAATAGACAAAACGTTGCCGCCAATAGTGCGCGACCAGCCCGTTCGTTTTGTGCCCAGTGTAGAGATCGCCACAATTTATAAAAAAGGCGAACGTGTCCGTAAACTGCACCAGTTAGTCATATTGCCCAGTTTTGAATCGGTGAGTGCGCTCAATGCCCGTCTCGAACGGATTGGTAACCTCAAGGCCGATGGCCGGCCGATTTTAGGGCTAGACAGTAAAGAACTACTCCGCCATATGTTACAAGTCGACCCAGAGGGTTTATATATTCCGGCTCATATTTGGACGCCTTGGTTTGGAATGTTTGGCAGTAAATCAGGGTTCGACTCTATACAAGAGGCATTCGATGACCTGGCGCCACATATCCGCGCCATAGAAACCGGCTTAAGCTCGGACCCCGCCATGAATAGCAAGGTTGGTAATTTAGACGGCATTGCAATGACCAGCCATTCCGATGCCCATTCGCCGCAAAAATTGGGGCGCGAGGCAACGGTGGTGCGCGCAGGCCTCGCATACAGCGATATTATTGGTGCCATTAAAACTAATGATGACCGTTTGGTTGGGACTATTGAATTTTTCCCCGAAGAAGGCAAATACCACCTAGACGGCCACCGCGCCTGCAATGTGCGGCTGACTCCGAGCCAGACCAAAGAAACTCAAGGGCTCTGCACTGCATGCGCTAAGCCAGTGACGGTTGGCGTAGAGCACAGGCTTGGCGAACTCGCCACCCGCAGCCAACCACAGGCCACTAAGCAGGTAGAGTATATTATCCCGCTTGCAGAGGTAATCGCCGAGCTAAAAGGTGCCAAAAGTATCACTACAAAAGCAGTCACAACTAAATACAATGAGGTGCTTGCTCGGTTGGGGAGTGAATTTGAGGTGCTTAGAAACGTGCCAATTAATGCGATCAACGATGCTGGGTTTGCCACGCTCGCAATGGCAATAGAACGCATGCGCCGTGGCGATGTGCTGCGTGACCCAGGTTTTGACGGCATGTTTGGCACCATAAAAGTATTTAAATCTGCCAGCGAACTGCATGAGCTGCATAACCAGCCGAGCTTGTTTTAATGGCCTTATTAAACCTCCAGCAACAATTGGCGGTTGAGGCAACAGAAGGCCCTGTGGCGATCATCGCCGGCCCAGGCACTGGTAAAACTAAGACTCTGGCGGCGCGTATCACCCACCTTGTGCAGTCGGGCAAAGCCCAGCCAAATCAAATTTTAGCCCTTACTTTTACAAAAAAAGCCGCCCAAGAAATGGCCGAGCGGATCAACCAAACCGGCGTGGTTGTGAGCACGTTCCACGCACTGTGCAGCACGTTGTTGGACAAAAATTTTACGTTCGCAACCGAACAAGAACGCCAGCGTATCATAAAAGAACTGCCGAAACCACAGCCCTACGCGGGTAAAACAGTGCGCGAGCTGGCGCTTTTGGTGTCGCTAATAAAAAACCAGGCTGCGCAAGACGAACATGGTTTTGCCAAAGCCTACAACCATGCAATGCACGCACAAGGTTTAGTGGATTTTGACGACCTGCTAGTTATGGCCCGTGACCTTTTACTACAGGATCCAACCAAGCGGCCTGCGTTTAGCTACGTATTGGTAGACGAGTTCCAAGACACAAACGCCCTACAATACCAACTACTCAAGCTACTGCTTAGTAATGATAATATTTTTGTAATCGGCGACCCTAACCAGTCGATTTACGGTTTTAGGGGCGCGCATGGGTCGATTTTTGAATCGTTTAAAAACGATTTTGCCGCCTGCAAAGAAATAACTCTGGGCATAAACTACAGGTCTGCGCCGCAAATTGTAGCGCTGGCTAATTCAATTTTTGCAGATAGCCCGCAGCTTTCGGCATTTCGCCAAGACAGTGGCAGTGTGCGTGCAATCCAACTGTTAAACGAATATAGCGAGGCGCAGTGGGTGCTTGATTATATCCAACAGACAATCGGTGGCGGAGATTTGCTGACCGCCAGCCACCATGAACAGCCACGCAGCTTAAAAGACATAGCTATTGTGTACCGAACGCGTCATGCAGGCAGGGTAGTGCAAAAATATATTGCCGATTCGGGCTTGCCGTTTCAGGTAGTCGGCGAGGGCTCGCCGTATGCAAAGCCAGAAGCGCAAACATTGATTGCCTTATTGCGCGCCTGTGACGGCCAAGCAGTGGCGGCGGGAGGGTGCTCACAGCACCAGGTGCAAGAACTTTTAAAGAAAGTGGATACCACCTTGGCGCCGGCAGATCTTGCAGCAGCACTCATGGCTACATTCGGGCTAGAAAAATCCCATGACTTACTTTCTATTGTGGGCACGCTGGTTCGCTTTGCCACCCTAAAAGACGCATTGGCGCACCTAGATTCAATCGCGGTGCAAGATTTTTACGACAGCCAAGCCGAGGCAATAACGCTACTCACAATCCATGCATCTAAGGGGTTAGAGTTTCCGGTGGTGTGCTTGGTTGGTGTAGAGGATGGCGTGTTGCCAGCTACCGGAGCCGATATGTTAGAAGAAAAACGGTTGTTTTATGTTGCCGTAACCCGTGCTAAAGACGACTTAGCAATAACATATTCGGCACACCGTACTGGCAAATCCATGCACGCATCACCCTTTATTACCGAAATTCCAACGGCTGTTTTACCTAAACTACGCGATGCAAACTTTAAGGCAGACGCCGTACGATTGCAAAAACGCCAAGCCAAACGGGCGCAAACAAGCTTATTTTAGTGTGCTCGTTGGTGTAGTTGGCGTTGGGGCGCTCGAATTAATCCCAAAACCAGCCCCGAGCAGTCCTAACGCTAAAATGGTGTGCAGCCAGTTGTCGGCAGGGTTTACTGCAAACAAGCCAAGCACTGAGTCGCCCTGCACAAAGCCAATTAGCGCTACAAGTGCATAGACTAGCCCAAAAATTTGTAGGTACCATTTTGCATAACGTTCTGAACTTGCCGCAAGCAACGCCGCTACACCGCTGGCTATATGTATGGCGTTATGAGTGCCGTCTACCATAAATAACCCGAGCAGCAATTGCATGCCGTCAGCAGTAGTGGTGGTTGCGCCTGGTATAAGCCCAAGAATGCCAATCAAAAGGAATATCACACCGAACATAAAAGCAATCTTTTTTATCATATAGGTCCCCTTTTATTACATTTTTACTATACGCCCTGATGATTGCACTAATCAATGCTTGACTGAATAAAGTTAATTTTGTAATAATGCTTATGTTAAGTTTATTTTTATTAAGCAATAGAGTATTCCTGCAAAAATATTTGCAGTTTTTCCCTGCGGCTTAATGCCGTGGGTAAAACGAACCGACTAGATACCCCAGGAGGGGTTGCATGAGGCTCGGAAAGCGTTCACTCCAGCTCGCGCTTGCGGCGCTGGCAGTTACGACGATGTTCGGAGCAAGCGCAGCCAGCGCTGCCGACACCGAAGACAACGCGCAGAGCAAGCCCAGCGGTGTTGCCGCTGCGGCGGTCGCGCCCAACCAGTGCCTGCGCGATGGGCAGGTGGGTGCTGGTGACTCCCGTGTGAGCCTCACCAGCAACGTGCCTTACCTGCTGCCCAACGCGGCCGGCTGGCAGACGCTGAAGTGCACTACCACGTTCTTCACGGTGCCCAGAGGGCAGCGTGCCGGCGTGGATCTGGGTCTGTCTGGCGAGTTCGACGCCAGCGGACCGGCCTCCAACACGGGCTGGGTGCAGGGCAGGGTCGTGGTCACGCCGGCTTCCGCGGCCAGCGCGGTGGCGGCAGTGCTCCCCGACAACGATGGCCGTGGGGACTCGTTCGCGCTCGACGCGTCCAAAAGCGGACTCAACGACTGGTCGGCGCACGTCCTGCGCCAGAGCACGGTGGTCACCTGCAGTCAGAGCAGCACCACCAACGCGCCGTGCGTGTTCAGGGTGTACGCCCAGGCCCAGCTGACGGCGGGTGCGAACTACCTGTGGTACGACGACACCACGCTCACCGTCAACGCCTACAACAGCACCCAGCACGGCGCTCCCACGCGGGTTGCGGTCGCGCCGTAGTGCTAGGCTGACCTCGAGTATCGGTCTCTAGGCGGCGTAAAGTGCTTCGCGGTGTTTGCTTTTTTGCAGACACCGCGAAGCACCGCAGTATCTAAAATTATTTATACGAGGGTAAGAGCAAATTTACCTGTACTAATGTATGCTGGTCGTCGACAGTGACTGACTGGCCACAGACATTTTTTGGTGCGTGCTCGGTGTCGTTATATAAAGCAAAAGAGAGTTTTGCCTTGCCTGGTGTAAGGTCTGTATATGAGCTGTCTTTATCTGCAAAGTACCAGTACTGTATGTAGGCGTCATCTACCTCTACAAGACCACGCTTAGCAGTGCTGGCCTGTGTAAGGGTAAACTGGCTTTGTTGCGAAGCCTTACGCACTAAAACTTCGGTTTCGTTTTGTGGTTTCTGGACAGTGTAATACGCGCCATACCAAGGCTCCTTGTTGTCAGGGCCTTTACCTGAGCTGCCCGATTCGCAAAGTTTTTTGGCGCCTTCCGCTAGCAGGGTAGCCTCTATGGGTTGGATTGTCTCTTTGGCATAATCACGACCCAGGTATGTGGCGGCAGAGGCTAAAGCGGCAATGAGTAAACAAGCTATAAAAAATAGAGCAGTTTTTTTAGTGGTAAAATCTTTTTTCATACATTCCTAAATTAGCTGGGTCCAGTATACAATTGCATGCCCAAAGGCTGTAGATAGGTTTTGTAATAATCTACTTGTATTCTGGAAGGTTTAGGTTAATCCAAATCGTGGTTTTATTAGCCGGAGGGTTTGGATCAGTAATAACAGTGCACGGATTAACGCCTTTACCGTTATAAGTTTTGCCTTCAGGGACATTAATAAGTAATATGATTTTGCCTGCTTCTAGGTCGGGGTAAGGACTATCTTTAGTTTTGTCTACAAGGAGTAGGTCTGGGTTATTTCTATTTGAGGTATCAATCTGCAGAGAGAAACCGCTTTCTTGGGCCGTACTCTTTACCAAGTCTACCGCTTGTTCTTTATTGCCAGGTATATCAAAAATGGCTGAATAACTTGGTATTCTACTATCGCCAGGAGTACGCCCCGAATGGTTTCGTGCACACTGTTTAATAGCCGCCTTAGCTACCAAAGCTTTCTCAAAAGGGGCAGCTGTTTCCTCGGCGTAGTTTCTTAAAAAGCAAGCCAGAATACAGACCACACTAAGAGTATTACTAGTAAGAGGGCGAGTATGCTGCCGAAAATGTTTCTTGCGCGTCCATTGTGGGATGGCAAAGTGATCCCTTTGAATATGCCCTGCATTCAACTATCGCCCCCTTGTGGGCAGGCTAATACTCAAAGATAGTGCTGTTTTTGTACTGTCACCTTGTAATTTTGTGCCATCAAAACAGTCGAGGGGTTTATCCTGTGTATCATTATAGGTATTAATATTTAGTCTAATTTTACCTCCTTCAAGGTCCTGATAGGGATTTGGCTTACTTTCTTGATCGGTAAACCATTCGATAGACTCATACGGCGAATCGCTATGTGTAAGCCTAAAACCATTGTTTTCTGCCACCTTATTTATTAGGGCGACAGCCTCACCTTTGTTTATGCTGAGTTGAAAGCGCGCCTCATACCAAGGCTCTGAGCTGTCAGGGCTCCTACCTGCATCTCCGCGTGCGCATTTTTTGATAGCACCGTTTGCAATAAGGGTTTTTTCTAAAGGTAGAGCAAGCTCCTCGGCATAGTTGCGATTAAAATGTAGCCAAAGTAGCGCAGAAGTGGCTAACGAGATGGTTACCGCGAGAAGAATAGTAAGCTTTGTTTTGAGGGAAGGCTGCATTTTCATAGGTTTTCTCTTTAATAGATTTAGTATAAGACATGTTCCCTCAATTAGTTGACTTTATCCTAGACTAATACCTATAAATGCTACACACAAAAACAGACGCTAAAAACTGGCGTCTGTTTTTGTAATAACCTTTGGTGGAGCTTGCCCGCCGCTACTCGAACCGTCCCGAACTCCTGAACCCACTGGTCAAGGTTATGGCGATGATCGCCGCCGAACCATCTGACCCGCCCGAACCTGACCGTCTGTCGGTCCAAGGCCGTGAAGTCGCTCCGTGGAAGATCACCGATCGTTTCCCGTCGAACGACCTTGACGCCCTGGTTGCGGCCTATCAGTCAGGCGCTACATCTGCCGCACTGGCCGAGCAGTATGGCATGGGTGTGACGAGTGTGAAGCGTCTGCTGCGTAAGCGAGGGGTGCGCAAGCGCTAGAGGAATCCTTCATTGGTCTGATCCTTAAAGTCATAGCCGAAAGAAACTTTAATGCGGAGTTAAATAATAAGAAAGAACAAAAGTTCTTAAAGCTTATGTTAATCTCTGAATAATCATCACTAGTAATGTTGTAGTTTTTTGCTAACTCTGGCAATCTTAGAACTTATTGCCTATAATTAGGCTATTCAGAATACTCGACATCACAAGGAGGTGAAATGGACAAAATCGCTAAAGACAAGCAGGTAACCAAAGAGAGGGGAGCTAGTTTCCCTCATCTCTCGCTACCTGAGGCAGTAAAGATAATCAGAGATGCGGGCAGCTACGGCAAACGGCATTCGCTTTCTGCGCTGGCTACCTATGCAGGTCACAGCAGTTATACCAGCGGCCCCTTCAAACAGAAGTTGGCAGCATTGCGCGAGTGGGGTTTTATTACAACAAATAACGGCAATGCCCAACTTACCGACGCAGCTATGACGCTCGTCTATCCAACAGATGCACAGAAACCAAAAGATGCGCTCAGGGCAGCTTTTCAGAGCTGTGGTCTCTTCTGGAAGATATATGAGGACTCGGCTAAGGGCATTCCCCTTAAACCAGAACTGCTGGCAAACAGTGCCGTCAGCACACACAGGATTGGCGTGTCCGCCAAAACACGTTTCCTAAAATCGTTTGTAGAGAGCGCCGAAGCTGTGGAGCTAGCACAGCGCCTACCAAGCGGTGAGGTCAAATTTATTGAACTATCAAACAGTCCTGTCGAGCTAGACGGTCCTATTGAAGTCGAAGAAGACAAAAACGACGAACTACATGTAGTCGTCACCGGTGTCAAGCAGGATCAGCTCCGACCCGTTGTAAATCAAATTTGGACCGACGGAAATAGTGAAATCTCTTTGGTTATAAAATCCAGCCGACCTCTTGAAGCCGGATCTTTTGAGAGTATTGGTAGTATCGTAACTCAAATCGAAATGCTTTGGACGAAGCTAGGACAGGATGTCCAGCCGCCTGACAGAAACCACGAATCTGAAATTAGCAGCGGTACAGCTTAGGATAAGGAGTGGTGGAGTACATGCCATGTTCAGTTTAGCGGGAGCTGGTGAAATTCTGTTCTGCGTGACTATTGTGCTAGCCATTACTTACCTAGCGGGCGTAAGTGTTGCATTATTTCATCCAGACCCGAAGCGGCGATCGAGTGCTATAGCTACTCTTAAAATGCATCGGTTTACCCGAAAGGCCGCACAACGTCGCTGGTTGGATAATTGGCGACCCAAGCATTAAGCTGTCTTCTATTCGCTCTCTTTGCTCATAAGGCCAATCTCCCGTGCGAGCATTACGACCACCTCAGCCATGCCTCGCGCATCAAGTTCCGCCCGCTGCTCCCCACTAACCTTCACTTCGGCGAGCTGCTTTTTTCCATTCACATAGCGCAGCCTGGTGGCTGGCAATTCAGATTGCGTACCGCTTGTGGGCGTTTTTTGGGTGTCGGGCATAGATGACTATATTTTACCCCCCCCGAGATTTTGCAATGCCTGCGCCTGCCAGGTGGTTCGAGTAAAAACTACAAGGTAGCCACTCTGGTCACTACTCGAAATACGGTGGTGGCAATTGCCCCGAAACTAAAGAACGGTTCGAGCCATACGACATCGAACCGTTCTTTACAGATGTGAAAATGAAAATCATTATAATTTTGGTGGGGCCAGCTGGACTTGAACCAGCGACCAATCGGTTATGAGCCGACTGCTCTAACCACTGAGCTATGGCCCCAGCAATTCTGAAAAGAGTATACCAGATAACGCACCAAAAAAGCGACTAGTAGTTGCCGCATAGGTGTCACACGCATTATAATCTGTACAGATGCAAAATATAAAAAAAGAACTCACTAAAAAGTTGCAGCGGGCGCAGATTAACCTGACGCCTGTTAAAGATTCGCCAGACGAAATGCTTGGCGAGCTGCTGCAAGATGTGCAGTTTAGGCGGATTTTCCCAGACGGCATAACATTCGTAGACATGGTGCCAGCCAAAAATTTGCGTAAGGTGCTGCGGGCGTACCACAAGCACCGCCAGGACCCCACTTTTGATCTGGCAGATTTTGTGCAATCCAATTTTATGGCGTACATGACCGGCAAGGTTAATTACACTACTAACCCTAACCATACGGTAGAGCAACACATACAAGAATTATGGGATGTGCTCACGCGTGATGTACCAAAAAACAAGGGGTCGCTCATTGGCCTTCCATACCCGTATGTTGTGGCGGGCGGCCGGTTTATTGCCCAATTTTATTGGGACAGTTATTTTACCATGCAGGGTTTGGCGGCGAGTGGCCGCTGGGACATGATAGAGAACATGGTCAAGAATAGCGCGTTTATGATCCGCAAATTTGGCTATATCCCTAATGGCAACCGCACCTATTTTACCCGTTCACAGCCACCGGTATTTGCACTTATGGTCCGTTTGCTTGCGCAAAAAAAACCTAGGGCGTTAATTAAATACCTGCCGCACTTAACTGCCGAATACGCATTTTGGATGAAAGGCGCCCGCCAGGTTACCCCCGATAAGCCTGCACACCGTCGTGTAGTTTTAATGCCGAACGGGGCAATTCTAAACCGCTATTTCGATTCCAAAACTACCCCCCGCCCCGAGAGTTTTAAAGAAGACGTAGACACGGCGCTGGGTGCTCCCAACCGCACCGCCAGCCGCGTGTACTTAGATTTACGCGCCGGTGCTGAATCTGGCTGGGACTTTAGCTCGCGTTGGCTTAAAGACCCTATGGACTTATCTACCATCCACACCACAGATATTATCCCTGTCGACCTTAACTGCCTGCTGGCTGAACTAGAAGAAACCATCGCCGATGCCTGCCTTGCGCTCAAACAGCATCGCGTGGCTGGGTCGTACCGTCGTTTGGCCGAGCAGCGCAGGCAGGCAATCAGCACCTACTGTTGGGACGATGCCCAAGGTTTTTTTGTAGATTACGACTTTGTTGCCCAAAAGCAAACCGGCCACATTACAGGCGCCGCAGCATTCGCACTTTTTACAGGAGTAGCCACCCAAGACCAGGCCGACCGAATGGCCGTGGTAATAAAAGACAAACTGCTCCAACCAGGTGGTTTAGTGGCAAGTCTACAACAAACCGGCCAGCAGTGGGACTGGCCAAACGGCTGGGCTCCGCTGCAGTGGGTAGCAATTAAAGGGCTGCGTGCATACGGCCATGCAGATTTAGCAGACACTATAAAACAACGCTGGATTGATTGTAACCTTAAAACCTACACTGCCGAAGGCAAGCTAGTAGAAAAATATAATGTGGTTAACCCTGGCGATCCTGCAGGCGGCGGTGAATATTTATTGCAAGATGGCTTTGGGTGGACCAACGGCGTACTCTTGGCGCTACTAAAAGAAAATGACCATTAAAGACCTGCTGACTTTATTACGACGCCACGCCACTTTGAATAATGGTGTGTTAGCCGTGGCATTATTGATTGGCCTTAGTTTGGCCTGGAACACAGCCGAGGCGATCCAACGGAATTTTAGGTACCAACAGCAGGCCGATGCGCTCAGCCAATATATTGCTGTCCAAGAGCTAGAAAACAAAAGCTTGGCTTTGCAAAATAAGTATTACCAGAGTCCGGAGTATATGGAGCTAAGCGCCCGTGAGCGGCTTGGCAAGGCTGCGCCTGGCGAAAGCGTAATAAACTTACCCCCAAACACAGTAAAACCGGCGCCAGAAACCGAGCTACAAACCCAAGAAACGCCAATTACCGCCCGTAGCAATTTTGCGCAGTGGATGTTCTTTTTGTTTGGTAAAAAAGACTAGTGATTATTGGTAGTATAAGTTGACTTTTTGTATAAAAGTGCTATAATATAGGTATAAACTCTGCCGTACTAGAGAGAGTGATAGCACATGTTGGCTGTAACGGGTGGTCTTTCTGCCAAAGAAGAGACCCAGTTGCTCAACTTGTTGAGCAAGGTCTGCCAGCCCTTCAGCGCGTCGTTTTTCGAGGCGCTGACCGATCTGCTGCCGGTGATTCCCTTTGAGGCCGTGATTCTGCGCGAGCACATGGGTCGGCGCCAGATCTGCTTGGTGTGGCGCGGTCACGAGGACGGCAATGCCGAGAAGTGGCCCGACTGTTGGACCATTCCCGGCACCGTTCTGCGTGTCACCGACGAGTCGCTCAACGCGGCTATGGTGCGCTTGGCCAACAAGGAGCTTGGAGTCCAGGCGTTCGCCAGCTGGCGTACCGTCGGCATGCGGCTGCTGCACGGCAAGCACGAGCACGGGCGTGCGCAGACACTCCAGATGGTCAACCTCGCGACCCTGTCCGACGGACAGTCCACCAAGGGGGAGTGGTTCTACCTCGACGAGCTGCCCCCGGAGTTCCTGGTGGCCCAACAATCCCTGATCGACTTCGCCTTAGCCAACGAGTAGTCACCTGTTTTCGGCAGATGCCGGCCCTGTCATGGGGCCGGCATTTCGCTTTTTGGCCGATCGTTTGAAATATTGACATATTCAAAATACCTTGTTACAGTATTATGGCACACCGCGGGGTGGAGCAGAGGCAGCTCGCTTGGCTCATAACCAAGAGGTCGGGGGTTCAAGTCCCTCCCCCGCTACCATGAAAAGACGATCACTTTATGTGGTCGTTTTTTCGTAGTAGCTACCAGGTGATTGGTGTTGCATTGCCTGATCCAAACAAGAACTGTCCGTTTGAATCACCGCTGCTATTGTTGTTACGGATTGACCACACGCCATTTGTGCCAACTTGGCCGATGGTGTCGGTGCCGTTGCCATCCCAGTCGCCAATAACCGCTGTGCCACTTGAGTTACCAAAGTTAAAGTTACCAGCGTCTGGTGGGCCTGCGCTATTGCTGTTGCGGAGCAAATATTTGGTGTTGTTTTCTACGATTCCTGGCGTGTCGGTGCCGTCGCCGTCCCAGTCACCGGCAATCGGGCGGGCAAAGCCATAAATAAAGCTGTAGTCGGGTGCGCCGGCAGTGTTTACGTTGCGCATTCGCCAGTGGCCATTCGGTGTGACAAATCCAACCGAATCTGTGCCGTCGCCATCCCAGTCGCCGCACACGGGTTTGCTGTCGGCGGTGCCAAACGTAAAGCTGTTGTCTGCGGAGCCGGTGGTGTAGCTGGCGCGCATATACCAAGCGCCGCCGCTAAAAATTACAGGCAATTTTACGCCTGGCTGGCCTGGATCCCATGCGCACATAAGAAGGTGTGAGGGGAATCCGTATCCAAAATTAAGGTCAGGCGAGCCACTGGTTAGGTAGTAGCGGAGTTGCCAGTTGGCGCCGTTAGTAAGCCCTGGCTTGGCGGCGTTAACCAGTATGCAACGCGAAAACTCCGAGGTATCGCTTAAGTTTGGGCCCACCTTGCGGGTGGCGGTTGCGGTAATATATTTATTGCCAGGAACTTGGCTGCCAGGGGTAAAGCCAAAGGCGGTGTTGCCAAATTGGTCGGTCGAGACATCGGTTGACCCTAAAAAGTTTTGGCCTTCGCCGTGGTTTAGCGGGGGACCAGCATTGCAGCCGTCGTTCGAGAAAAAGTCTAACCTAAAGTTGGAGTTAGGAGTGCTATTAAACTGCCCGCCAATTTTAGTGGTGCTGCCAATGTTGCGCGCGCCCTGGATATTAGGGAAGTTTTGCAACCGGTTTGCGCCGCCATCGGGGTCGTTCTGGTCGTTTTGGTCGACAGTTCCGTTAGAGTTAAGGTCGATCCCTAATTTGCCCTGGCCGTTAAAGGCAATAGAGTTGCCGGTAATCGCGGCATCGATAGCCCCGTTGGTGACTACAATACCTCGGTCTACATTGCCCAAACTTCCCTGTTGGGTTGACTCGCCAATGAAGTTGCCGCTAATACGCGTGGCTACAGAATTTATCCCTACCACCTGTACGCCGTTCCCGCCGTTGCTAGCGATTACGTTGCGGCCAGCTGCGGTGCCATCGCCAATTTCGGTATTTGGCACTTCTAGAATGCCAATGCCATCTAGGCCGTTGCCAATCCCGCCAGTGCCCGCGGCGTTTGTGCCAATGAAGTTGCCTACAAAGTGGTTATTAAAACTTTGGGCGTCAATAACCAGCACACCGTTTTGCAAGTTGCCAGATATAAGGTTGCAAGATCCGGTACAGGCTCCGCCCGGGACGGTACCCGTTGTGCCCCCAATCGTGTTGTTGCGGGCTCCAACTGCGCCTGGCGAGGGGCCAATGCCTATGCCCATTTTGCGGTTCGGCACGGCGGCGGTGCCGGCTGAGTTTGTACCAATGTAATTGCCCTCAATGCGGCTACCGGCAGTGGCTGCGCCGGTGAGTAAAATGCCAGCGCCATGGTTGCCCGACAATATATTCCGCGCCGCCGGTGACGTACCACCAATGGTGTTGTTTGGGGCCTCGTTTAGCTCTACGCCTATGTCGCCGTTAGCGATAGATCCAGTACCTGAGGCATCCGTGCCAATAAAGTTACCAATAATAGAGTTATTTTGTGCGTCGCTGTGCCATACTCCCACGCCGTTTGCTCCATTGCCCGAAATTAGGTTGCATGCGCCAGTGCATGCGCCGCCTGGAGTTGTACCCGACGTACCGCCAATGGTATTGTTGGTAAGATTGCCCACCCCTTGTGAGTCATTAAATAGTACGCCGTCGCCAGCGTTGCCAATCCCGCCAGTGCCCGCGGCGTTTGTGCCAATGTAATTACCTAAAATGACATTGCCTGTGGTGGTGCCGCCGTCTTGCGCGTTAATGACCACGCCGCTGCGGTTGCCCGAAATAACATTGCGCTGCGATGCGTTAGTGCCGCCAATGGTGTTGTTATTAGACGACGTGCCAGGGATAGACGAAAAAACCGCCACGCCTTCGGTGCCGTTGCCAGCGCCACCCATGCCGTCGGCTGTGGTGCCAATGTAGTTGTTTTGGATTATATTATCTGAGGAATCCAAAAAAATGCCGTTGGCGCTAAATCGGTTAATGATCAAACCTTTTATGGTGCTGCCGCTGCCTCCGCCGCTACCCCCGGTTATGCGCACGCCCACTGCTCCCGCTCCTGCACCCTGGCCACTTAGCTCGATCAGTGGCGCTCCGGCGTAGCCAGGTTGGGTGGTTGCGTCTACGATAACGGGATGGATAATAGGCGGAATCGGGGACGTTGGGATTATTTGCTTGTAGCCGCTGCCAATACTAAACGTAATAGTGTCGATGCCAGAGGTTGCGTTGGCGTCGTTTAAGGCTTGGCGCAGTGAGCCTGCGCCACTGTCGGCCACATTAGTGACGGTAAAAGTTGCAGCATTGGCGGGTGCTGCCCACACAAGTGCCGCAAAAAAACCGAATGCAAGCGTAAATATAAAGCGGTAAAGACGGGGTTGGGCAAACATAAAAATTCCTTAGTGGTTATGCTTTTAGTATAAGCCTGCACCTATCTTTGTTATAGTGGTTTCATGGAAAATATTACACCACCGTTTGCAACCGACGGCCGCTGTATTGGCCTAATGAACCTACATGTGCCTAACTTGCCAGAAACAATAGAGGTACAAGGGCATACTTTGCTAAGGAAAGAAGAATTCCACATTACACTCATGTGCCCTAAAAACATTGCGCCGGTTTTGCACAAAGACAAGTCAGAGTTGGTCAGGTTTTTTGTTGAATATGCAAAGTCGCACGACCTAACCCGTTACACTTTGCTGCCAGAATACAGGCTGGTAAAAAAAGAAGACCGTATTACTGTGGTGGTTATGGTAGATATGCCAGCGCTTAACGATTTATTTGCGGCAATGAATGCAAAGTACGGTGCAAATATTCCAACTCAACCAGCCCACATTACAATATTTGGCTTGCAAACAAATTGGGGTATCGGTATAAATTCGCCCGAAGAGCTACAGCAGATCTCTACCCCAGTCGAGGTGCCTTTTACGTTATAGGCTACCTAATTTTGGCGCAGGCAATGCGCACTGCCTCGCTCCAGGTAGGGAAAGCATGGATTGTGTTCGCAACCTCTTGTGCAGTTAAGCCATGTTGGATTGCCAGTGTGAGCTCGTGGATCATTTCGCCGGCGCGCGGACTTACAATACTTGCGCCCAGTAAGGTGCCGTCTGGTTCTGCGACAACTTTTACAAACCCGTCATCGGTATTTGTAGTGTTGGCGCGGCCAATAATGCTAATCGGAGCGAGCGCTTTTTTGTATTTCATGTCGCGGCGGATGCATTCGTCTTCGTTCATGCCAACAGATGCGACTTCGGGAGAAAGGAACACACAGCGTGGCACAGCGCGGTAATCGGCGACAACTTTTTGTTTGTGCCACATGTTGTGGGCTGCAATGCGGCTTTGGTAAATCGCGGTGTGCGTAAATTGGTAAGGGCCAACGCAATCGCCAGCGCCGTAAATGTGCTTGGCAGAGGTTTGCAGGTGTTCGTTAACGGTAATTGCTTTAGGGGTGTAATCTACGCCGGCGTTTTCTAGGCCTAAATCTACATTGGCAAGTTTGCCAGTTGCAATCATGATTTCGTCTACTTTTACCGATTTCATCTCGCGCCCCTGCTGGTAAAATACGCGTTTAGCCATGCCTTCTTTAGCGACCTTCATGACTTTGGTGTTCATGAGTACGGTTGCGCCACGTTTTTCTTCTAAAATAGTGCCAACGAGTTCGCCGACCTCTTGGTCTTCTTTCATTAGAATGCGGGGCGTAATGTCGGCTAGGTAGATTTTGGTGCCGAATACACTAAATAGTTCGGCAAACTCAACGCCAATTGCGCCGGCTCCCGCAATAAAGAGCGATTTTGGCGGGCGCGATAGTTCAATGGCTTCGCGGGCAGTGATGTAACCGGCCTGCTCTAACCCTTCGATTGGCGGAATAAATGTATGCGAGCCAGTCGCCAATAAAAAGTGCTCAGCACTAAAATGACGGCGGTTCACAGTAATTTCGTGCGCCGAAATAAAGTGGGCAGTGCCGGTAATAACTGTAATACCTTCGGCTTCGAATATACGTTTTCCTTGGTAGGTGCCAGTGCGATGTACGGCGGTGTCTTTCCAGGCTTTTATGGTCGGGTAGTTATAGCCAAGGGTGCTGCCGCGTATGCCAAACTGCTGGCCATGACGTGCGGCGTCGTAAATGCCGGCGGCATGCAGCAGGGCTTTGGTGGGCACGCAGCCCCAGTTGGGGCATTCGCCACCGAGTACATGCTCGGCTTCTACTACTGCAACCCGTTTGCCTAGGTCGTTGCTAATATGCGCCGCCACGCTGCCACCGCCACCGCTGCCAATTACTATTAGGTCGTAGTCGTATTTTTGTTTTGCCATTAGTTGATCCTTTATGCCGTTAAACGGTGGTGCACGTACATGTACGCAGCGTCTGGGTTATAAATTTTGAAATGTTCATATGCGTGGGTGCGAATGTCGAGCGAGGTGATTTCTTGTTTCTTCCTGAGCCATGGGGCGAGGTCTTGACAAACTTTGGCGGCAGTAAGTTCTGCCTCGCCAGACGGTGTCCGGACCGAAAGGCACGAGGCATATATGCTGGCGTATAGTTTGCGTTCATCGTAGGGTTCTTCATGGCCAGGTGATCGTTTAACAATATTAGTGAGTGGCTTATCCAAAGTTGATGACTCCGTTGGCAATTAAGATCAAGATCCAACCGAGTGCAATTAACAATAGTCCCATGCCAAGGCGCATTGCACCTTTGCTTTCTTCTTTCCATTTTTGTACCGAGCTAATCTTGGCGCCACCCGCAACCAGCGCCAAAATAATTAACAGAGGTGCAACAAAGATAAAGTTGTACAAAACCATAAGGCCAAAGGCGGTCATATCAAAGTTAATACGCAGTACGGTAATAATGGCCAAATACGGTGCACCGGTGCAAGGTAGCTCTACCGCGGCAACAAACGCCCCCAGCAGCATAACGCCAAACACAGTGGTCTTGCTGGTAGACATTTGCTGAATTTTCATGGCAAAGTAATGTGGAATCTGCAAACTAAAGCCTTTGCCGTACCAAAAGTAATCTTTAATTTCGAGCAGTCCCGCTAAAATGACTAATAGCCCAACTGCAATAGACAGGTATTCTGCAATTAAAATCGGGATTTCAGACAAAAAGTATACCAAACCAAGGCCGGCAACCAAGTAAGTTGTAAAAATAGCAAAAATGTAAGCGCCGCCCAAAAGCAGCAGGCGTTTTACAGATTTGCCGGTGCCAAGCACAACCGATACCATTAAAATCAATACACCAATGGCACATGGGTTAATAGAGTCAATCGCTGCCGAGGCAACCACCAGCCCTAGAGTAGGCAGATCGAGCATTACCGAACCTCCGTATCTTCGCAAATTGAGCGTTTTGTTGCTTCTACGCCAAAGCGTTCGCATTTATCTTTGTCGCGTATACCGTATTGACGGCACAGTTTTTCGGTGCGGTCTTTGCGTGGTGCGAACTCCATAATAACGCAGTCGCCAGGGGGCACATCGCTGTAGTGCGATATGGTGTAGCTTGCTGGGTCGGTGAGTTTGGTTTGTTTGTAGGTTTTTGTGTTTTTGTCGAAGTTATACACAAACACCTGCACTTCGGCCTTGTCAGAGCCACAATTTTGGCCGCTTACAAACTTTGCTACTTTACCGTCAGCCTCGGTACGTATAAAGGGCGCTAGGTCTTCTGGAGCTTGGGCGCCTGAGCCGTCGCCGTCTTCTTCGCCGTGGGCGTTTTCAAGAAGTTTATTGTCGTTTAAAGGAAATACCAGAGTGTCTTTAGATATCTGGCCGCCAACGACAGTCATAAATTTGCCGAGGCTTGCATCTTTTGGTGTGACAGGTACACCTTCTAGGTGGATTCGTTTGTCGTTGTGTTCGTGTAATGTAGCGGTACCAATTTTGTTGCTTAAAAAGCCCTGAGGTTCGCGCAGCTCAAGTTCGTTACCACAGGCCCATACTTCAAAATCGGCGTGCCAGTGTACGGGTCCGCCGGCAAAAGAGTTCACATTTAAATACACCGTGCCGGCACTAATTATAGTAGTGGTAGACAGCACAGTAACAAGAATCCCTAAAAATAGGGGGAGCTTAATTTTGGGCTTGCGCTTGCTGTAAGCCAAGGCGAGTCCAACTAAAATAAGCAAAACAACCGCGCCAATTGTTACTGCATTAATAGAAAGCGCATTAATGCTTGCTTCTAGGTCGTCGGTTGCGACGTACGAGAGTACTGTGCCCACGCTGTAGATTCCTGATTGATTTGTGTTTTTTAATCGCTTACGCTTACTATAGGGTATACCAGATTTAGGTCACAAATGTCAAAAGTAAACACATATTATAACCAAACTGTGCAATCGGTGGCTGCCGGTTTGCGTGTTGACGTTAAAAAAGGCATTAAAAAAACAGATGTAGCAACAAGGCAGTCGCAATATGGGCTTAACCAGCTGCCCAGTGGGCCTAAAAAATCGGCCATAGGCATATTTTTAGCGCAATTTAAAGATGTGCTCATTTTTGTGTTAATTATTGCAGCCACGGTATCACTTGGCCTTAGCTTTTTAGAAGAAGACGGTACCCCAACTGAAGCGCTTTTAATTTACGGCATAGTTATTGCTATTGCCCTTGTTGGGTTCTTCAACGAATTTAAGGCAGAAAAAACTGTAGAGGCACTCCGCAGGCTTATGTCGCAAAACTGTAGGGTACGACGCGACGGTGTAGTTATAGAGATCCCAACTAATCAGCTTGTGCCTGGCGATATTGTGTTGCTCGATGAGGGCAAGAAGATCCCGGCAGATATCCGCATTGTTATGGCGAACCGCCTAAAGGTGAACGAAGCAAGCCTTACTGGCGAATCGCTGCCCGTAAGCAAAGAGTCGTTGGTAATAAAGGGCGAGCGCGTGCTGGCCGACCAAACAAATATGTTGTTCTCTGGCACGCTTGTTGCAACAGGCACAGCAGAAGGCATAGTGGTGGCAACCGGAGCCTCAACCGAGATTGGCCGCATTGCCAAACTAGTCGGTTCAGTTGTAGAAGAACAAACCCCAATGCAGCGCAAGTTAGATGACCTTGGTAAAAAACTCGGCCTGATTATTTTAGTTATCTGTGTGGCGGTATTTTTTATTATCTTGTTCATGGACCAAGAGGTAGAAAAGGTCGACTTACTACAAAAAGTATTGCTTGCATTTACTGCCGCGGTGGCGCTGGCTGTGGCAGCTATTCCAGAAGGCCTGGCTTTTGTAGTGCGCATTAGCCTAGCGCTAGGTGCGCGGCGCATGGCGGCTAAAAATGCCTTGGTCCGGCGGCTAGCTGCTGTTGAATCACTCGGTTCGACAGACGTGATTTGCTCTGATAAGACAGGCACGCTCACCAAGGGCGAAATGACAGTAAGGGTGTTAGTGACCGCCAAAGGCATGTTTGGGCTTACCGGCTCGGGCTACGAAACCACCGGAAGCATACAGGCAGACGGCAAAGAGGTAGCTGCTCCTACCGACGTACAGCGTTTAACGCATATTGGTTTGCTTTGTAACAACGCAAGCCTGCAAGACAATACCGTGCTTGGTGACCCTACCGAAGGTTGTCTGCTGGTGTCGGCAATAAAAGCTGGCCATGACAGGGCTAAAGTTGACGCGGCGTTCCCTCGTATAGATGAAATCCCGTTTAGCTCTAACCGCAAAATGATGAGCACGTTACACAAAAACAGCACTGGTTATTTTGTGGCAGTAAAAGGTGCGCCAGATGTATTGCTAGAGCGCTGCAGCCATATTCTGGTTAACGGAAAAGTCGTTGCCCTTACCGCTGCCCAAAAATCGGACATGCTTGCAAAAAACGCCGAACTCGCAAGCCAAGCGCTGCGCGTGTTGGCATTTGCGTATCGTGAAGATTCTGTGCAGCCAAACGACGAGCGCATGGAGCATGACCTTATTTTTGTAGGCCTTCAAGGTATGATGGACCCTCCACGCACGGAGGTAAAAGAGGTAATTGCTAGAGTCCAAACAAACGCCGGCATGCGGGTAATTATGATTACGGGCGATAGCCCAGAAACCGCAAAAGCAGTGGCGAGCGAGATTGGCATTGTTGGCCAGGCAATCACCGGCCTCGAGCTAGATAAAATGAGCGAGGCACAATTTATAGCGCGCGTAGAAAAAATTAATATCTATGCCCGCGTAAACCCAGAGCACAAAATTAGGATTGTGCAGGCGCTCAAGCACCACGGCCACCAGGTAGCCATGACGGGCGACGGCGTAAACGACGCCCCAGCAATTAAAGCAGCCGACATTGGCATAGCCATGGGAATAACAGGTACCGACGCAGCCAAAGAGGCGGCAGATATGATTTTGCTCGACGACCAGTTCTTAACCATCATAAAAGCTGTAGAAGAAGGGCGTGGTATATTCGACAACGTTCGTAAATTTGTAAACTTTTTGCTCTCCTGCAACATTGGCGAGGTAATTACGGTACTGTTTGGCATATTGATACACGGCAACTTGGTGTTAACTGCAGCCCAGTTACTGTTTATAAACATAGTCACCGACGGGCTGCCAGCAGTTGCCCTAGGCTCCGATCCAGTAAGTAAAGGTGTTATGAACTTTAAGCCGGCGCATTTTCAGCAGGCAATTATAAACAAACGCGTGTGGGCTGAAATTTTTATTTATGGCACAATCATGAGCATTGTGTTACTCGCGCAGTACACGTATGTATTGAGCACCGAGGGTGCAGTTATGGCGTCGTCTGTAGTGTTTATTGGCATGGTGATCCACGAATTTATGAGGCTGTTCGATATAAGAAGCGACTACCGTATGAAATTTTTCAGCAATAAGCTGCTCATGGCAAGCCTTGTAGTGTCGCTGGGGCTACAAGTCGCTATTTTGTACATTCCATTTACGGCCAGCATTTTTAACGTAACCCCGATTAGTGCAGGTAATTGGCTTATAATTATTGGCTTATCGCTTGCAATGTTTGCTATTATGAAATTGTTAAACCCTGTGCTCGACCGCATTGGCCCAGAATATGCCGGTGCACCGGAGCGCACGTAACACCAAAAGAAAGGAATGCTCTATGGCAGCCCCAAAAAAGACTGCGCCAAAAACAGATGACGCAGCTGACGTGCTTAAACGCATGAAACAAAAGCAAGCAGAAAACCCAGACAGTTGTCCGTTCTGTTAAACGGACCGAGAAGCCAAAAAATAACCACCCTAAAATGCGGGTGGTTATTTTGAAGCCAAGACTACTTATTTTTTGTTGTCGCGGATTGCTGTTACAACTTTGCCGTCGTCTTTAAGGTTTTCAAAGAATAAGACTTGGTCGCGGTTTACCATCATGGCGTCTTCTGGTGCGTGAAGCTCGCTGCCTAGTTTGGCAAGGCTTACCTGAGGCTGTTCGGCGGTTTGTTTTTTGTCGGCAGGTTGTACAGACTGCTGGACCTGTAGGTAGTAAATATCTGTTAACTTAACATAATGGTCGTTAACGTTGCTTAGTTTGCCAAAATACACCTGGCCGTTTGTTAAAAAGAGTGCTTGGTACTGGTTGCTATTAATCGAGGCGCCGCCACTGCTCATTTTTTGCCATGCAAACCAGCCAATACCGCCAATCACAATTATAGCCACTGCGGCAATAATACCTAGAAGAAGCGGTTTATTAGAATTTTCTTTATGCACATTGCCCCCGTTCGCCGCAAAATTCGCCGAGCTTGGCTGTGGTTTGCTTACCGGCGTGTTGTTAGATTGACCCCCTCGAAACTCCATAAAGCTAGAACTCCATCTATGATACTTATGCTATTTACAAGTCTAACGAAATTAAGGATAAGGCACAACCCTGAGCACAATAACAACGATACAGCTGCCCTGTTCACACGGGCAAATATCTGTTACAATAACTAACCGAACATGGCAGCGTAGCTCAGTCGGTTAGAGCGTAGGACTCATAAGCCTAAGGTCACTGGTTCAATTCCAGTCGCTGCTACCATGAAATTATTAATTTGATCCGATCAACTAAATTTGCCCTTGGCGGCAGTAGTTGACGGTAACGGCGTTTAACATGACAGCCGCGCTGATTATGCGCGGTTGTCTGTTTGACTGTTTTAAAAAGTTTTGCCCTTAACTACTTTTGGTTCGCAATGACTGCTTAAGTCCTACGATAAACCCAATGTTGAGCACGAGGGTCAGCGGAACGAACAGGACGTAAGATAACCCAAACTGAACAGCGAACATCCAGTTCTTCGTGCAGGCTTGTGGTCTGTCAAAACCGTGGCAGTTTGCGCCCAGTGCGTCCTGCAAGACCCCAAAAAGCAGGGCGAGGATTGATAGCGCGGCTATGCCAACAAGAAATCGTAGTGTACCTATAAGAATCTTTGAAGCTTGACCTCGAAGTGCGGTTAGTGTTGCCACAAAGGCAAGAATAAATGTTGTCACTGCACCAAGGCGGAAAATTATTCCATACGGTTCCGCGAAGTGTGGATCGACAACCACAAAGGGTAAGGTTACGTAGCCAAGTGCTATGAGGGTAAGCAGGTAGGCCGTTGCCCCGACTAAGCCAATGCCTGTTGCGCTTTTCTGATTTTGGTTGTGCTTTTTCATTACCCTAATTATGCCTTACTAAAAATTGATTGCAAGAATGGAAGTCCCCGCACCGACTCGTCTCCAGAAGAAACGTTGTCGATGCGGGTTGCTCTCCAGCTTAGAGGAACTTTTTCGTTAGCTCAGGTGGGCCTGGATCACCTGCCGGTACGCCTGTTGGCCTTCGCGGTTGGGGTGGAACGAGATACCCGAATTCGGTGGCAAATTTGCGCCATTGAAGTAGTTGCCTGGGTTGCAAATCTCGTGACCCTTGAATGGCGACATCAGATAGTTCGGGTCGACGTACTCGAAGTTGTCGACCAGACTGGCTGCCTCACGCAGTTCTTGGTTCAACAGCAGGATGACATCACGCGCTGCCGTTTTGTCTACTGCGTCTAGGTATCCGCAGTACGGCCATGTCACAGGAACGTCAGGAGAGGGGATGATCAATGGATATCCCACTACCAACACCCGGGTTTGTGACGACACACGGCTCTTGATCCGGCCGAACAGGTCATTCAGTTTAGGTGGCAGTACGTGGACAATGTCGTTGACCTTGTCTGCGTATACCTGGCCATCGCACGATGGTCCTGGCACCACACAGGTCTGGGCAAAGGCCACAAACCCAATGTTGTTCCCGCCGATAGTGAGCATGACCATATCGGGGTTAACCGTGGTCAGCGCATCAAGCTGCGATGGTTCGCCGCTTTTACCGTTGATGACATCCTGGGTGGTCGCTCCGCTACATGCCACAAAGGACGCCAGGTTCAGCCTGGTTCTTGGTGAGCCACCGAGCAGGTTCGCGTAGGCGTTTGGCGAGCGGGAGCAGCCGTTAGCCTCTTCCGAACCCGCGCCCAATCCTGCGGAGAACGAATCGCCCAATACAACAAGGCTCCGCCATGGTTCGTTGTACTTCAGAACCGCGCCACGCTGAAATTCTAGATCTACACCCCTAAAGTCGATGGCGTAGAGCTTTTTCTCTGAGCCGCAGCTGTCCCAGTTGCATCGGGCCAAGACAACGTACGCACGCCCGTTGGTCGTGGCGGCTGCGATGTTGCCATGCAAGATGTAGCCCTGGGTTTCTCCTGTGAACCCCTTGCGCGCAATAATCTGGCCCGTTGCACCGCTGATGAGCACGATGTTTACTCGCCGCGAGTTGATCGAACTATCACCCGAGGCGTAGTATGTTTGCTGCAGCAGGACGTCGCCACGGATGGTGACGCTGAAGTTGTGGTTGATGTTGTGCGTGGTCATGGAACTAATTTCCAGAGCCACTTCCCACAACTTGCTACCAGTGCCATCCAGAGCCACCAGCTTGCGTTCAGCTGGACCGAAGCCGTCGTTGGTGTACTCGTACACCTCGGCGACAACCCCGCCGTTCAACGACGCCTTTATACGGACTACCTGAGTGCAGTTAGGTAGCAGGTGAACCCAGCCTGGTCCGTCGGGAGCCATCGCCTGGATGTGCTTCATCGTGCCTACACCCATCGTACCGCAGAGGGTCTGCTGGCCGTTGGACGTAGCCACCGGGTAGAAAGTCCACCCGTTTGCATCTGTTGCGATTGCGCGGTCGGCCGTCAGCCTGAAGTCAGGGATTACCACCGGGCCGCTCGTCGATCCCTCGTACGAGAAGTACTGCACGCCGTTGGCGAGCTGTACAACCAGGCCGTTACCGAACGCGGCAAGACTGTCGTTGGTCTGGCCGCCAAACTGGCCGGTAATTGCCGCATCCAGCAGAATGTTTGGCTCGGATGAACCTGGCGCAACTTCTGGCGTGTACCCAACGAGCCGGTACGACCCGTTGCAGTGCACAACCCCGTACACATTGCCGTTGACGCCCATCGCCATGGAGTAGACGTCGTCGCAACCAGTCGGGAACGCCTTGCTCCACTTCAGCTGGCCGTCCTTCAGCGCGAGCAACCTGGATTGGTTGCCCACGACACCAGCCGAGTACAGCGTGCCGTCCTTGCCGAGCGTTGATTGCCCGGTGCAGGCGTACAGCCGCAGGCCGGTGTTGTTCGCGACATCCTGGGCCGAGCCGGCAGCGTTGGTGAGTGTGTACGTTCTTGCCTGTGAAGCGTCACCGCTTGGTGCGCCGCAGGCTGCGGCGGTCACCTTGCCATCCATGTGGCCGAACATTCGCGCGGGAGTTACGCCGTTGTCGAGGCTGGTTTCCCAGGCGACCGTCGGCTCGGTGACTAGCGGATCGGCGACAGCTGACACTGGTGATGAGACCAGTGAAGCGCCGCACAAAATTGCAATCGTTGTTAGTGCGTTTACAATTCTGGTTCTTCTTTGACGCACAGCTACCGATACCTTTCGTGAAAAGAACGAGCGAAACTAGCCCGCCCTATGAGGTGGGTTCGCTAAATGCCGGAAGAGCGCCATTATTAATTGCACAAGATGCCTCGAAGTACAAGCTTTTTTATTGGAGCTAGCTGGTTCGATCCCCATCGTTACTACCATAAAACCGAACTAAGCTATTATGTATCTATGAAGATCACACTTACCGAACTCAACAGTAAAGTTATGGCTGGCGTAAAGAAGCTTGGATACAAGGGCGAGGATGCCCAAATTATATGTGACACTCTGCTGTACGCACAGCTTCGGGGCAATAACCAAGGCATTGCCAAGTTGGCAACGAATGGAGTGCCAAAGGCCAGCGAAATCGAACCGTTTGCACTTGTTAGGGAACATAAAAGCGGCGCGTTATTTTCTGGTGGCCATGCAATGGTTGCAAGCATGAAGGCGGCGCAAAAGGCGGTAGAGCTCGCAAAGGAGCATGGCGTTGGCGTTGCTGCGTTAAACCATACGCACACTTCATCTGGTGCGATTGGGTATTTTGCCCGCCATATCGCCAAAGAAGGTTTTATTGCACTTGTTTGCGTGGGCAATGGCGACTGGGCGGCGGTTGCGCCAACTGGTTCGGCCGAACCAAAACTAGGCACCAACCCTTTGGCATACGCTTTCCCTTATGATGGCGGCGAGGTTGTGTTCGACACCGCCACGGCCGCAATTGCCTATTATGGTGTGGTGCAGGCCATGCTCACCGGCGAACCACTGCCAAAAGGTGTCGCCTTAAATAGCAAGGGCGAACCAACCACAGATGCCAATCAAGTTTTAGGCAAGGGCGGCGGCGAAGATGTTGGCGGTGCAATCACCACATTTGCAGACCATAAAGGTTTTGGCTTGTCACTATTTGTGCAGCTGATGGGCAGCGCCTTTTCTTTAGCGGGCATGCCAGGCGCACACGGCGATGATGGCGGCGGTACGTTCGTTTTGGCAATTGACCCTGGTTTGTTAGCCGGAACCGACGAATACATGAAACGCAGCCGTGAATTAGTAGAGAGTATTAGGTCGGCAAAACCGATTGCCGGCCAGCGCGTGTATCTGCCAGGTGAGCGGGGCGATATGCTAGCAAAGCAAGCGGCTACAACAGGCGAGATCGAAATTGCAGATGGCATTTGGCGACAGCTTTGCACTTTTGTTGATTCGTAACGCACCCTTTATTTACAGCCTTATCCGCCGTAGACTTATGGTATGGAAATGAATTTTTGCCGCAGGTGCAGCGCCAAGCTTACTCAGACACAAGAATATGCGTTCCAATGCGCCAGTGGCCACTTAATTTTTGCCAACTCGCCAGCCGCGACCGGCATGATGTTTATAAATGATAAAAAACAGGTACTGGTAATTCGCAGGGCGATCGACCCAGGCAAAGGCAAAATAGATATGGGCGGTGGATTTTGCGATGGTGGTGAAACCGCCGAAGCCTGCCTTTTGCGGGAAGTCCAAGAAGAACTTGGCCTGTCGCCAGCCGATTACGACCCACCCAAATTTTTGTTGAGCTGTATAGACAGCTATGAGTTTAAGGGCGAGGTCGTGCCAGTGCTTTCCCTTATTTTTTGGACACACATAAAACCAAACGCCCACATTACCGTGGCAGACGATGTGGCCGCTGCTGAATTTGCAAGTTTTGAAGCCATCGATTCACGCGACATTCAGTTTGAGTCGTTCGCCAAATCTTTAGAAGTCTTACGGGACAGAGGCGTTATTTAGCAAGCTACTACCTTGTGGATATTTATTAAAAAATATGTCAAGATACCAGAGAAAAGGCACCAATTAAGGTAGGTAGAGCGTGCAGAACAGCCAGCCAAGGCGTGTGACCCTTGTGGTCGATGTGCCAGCCGGTTCGGAAGTCAACGCAGAGATAGACAGATTTTTGGAGCTATTGAAGGAGCACGGTAGCCAGGTGCACGTACGGCATTTGAGCTCGGCGCGTCCGATTGAGGATGTCCGGGTGAGCGAAATGATCGCTTTTATGCGAGATAAAATAACACCCAACAAGCCGAACAATGCAGGCGGAATGGCGCACCACTTGTTCCGGTCGCTGTTGCGGCGTTTCGCCATGACTGGGCTCTTGGTGGCACGATGTCGGGAATGCTGTCAGATCATGGGAGTGTGCCGTTGTACCACAAGAGGCACTCTTGCGTGTGACGGTAAAACCTGGGTGTACCAGCTTACGCCTAACCACTGGGATCTGGACAGGGCCGGTTTGCTTTCGTTGCGCCGGTCACAGCTGGCCATGCTTGGCCCGCGTACAAGCGAACGTGCTGCGTTGTTCCAGGACTTCTTGCGCGCCACTGGTGAATAACCTTGGTCGCCTTGCACGGACCTCCTATCGCTAGGAGGTCCGTGCTTAGTCCGTCAGTCGCCCGATTTTTTGGGTTTGGGAATGAGTCCCCGGTCGGTCATGCCACTGATGATCGATTCGGCGGTCAAGAAGGGGAACTGCGCCGTGATGCGTGCGGCGAGGCCATCTGTTGGGAGCTCGGCCTGCAATGAGGGGTCGATCTTCTCGAGCAGCACCAGATGCACCAACTTAGCCTTGACCGTTTCGCCCATGGCCAAGATTTCGTGCTGGTTGGGCAGGCCGCCTGCAAGTTCGATCCGCAGGATGCCCTTTGGTCCCCGGCTCAGCACCACAAGTTTCATGTTCTCGAGGTGCTCAAGAGCCTTCAAGACAGTTTGCGGTGACAAGCCATCGTCGATGTGAGCGCCAACCTTGGTCACAGGACTGGTCGCGGTCCGCTCGAATGGCCCGTTATCGCGAATTGCCCGGTACACTTTGAGTACAGCGTTCATACCACTCCTCGGGGGTTGGTCGGACGTATCAATTATCTAGATGATAGGGGTTAAGGTCAAGCACAGATTACTGATTTAGCGGCTTGCTGGGTATTGGGTTTGTATTTCCATGTAGTCTACGTCCATGGTGCGTGATGTGGTGCCAGCTGATTTTACAAGGTTAATGTTTAGGCTACTCTCTTCGCCGGCGCCGCTTGGGATACCAGACGCGACAGTACAGCTTGTTGTGCCATTAACCGTAAAGACGGCTGCTGTAGCGGCGGCATTTACGTTAACCGTTAGCCTGTACCATGATCCAGCAGCTACGGCGACGGTTGTGTTACAGGTAGTGGTTACGCCCGCTTTAACGCAAACGCCTTGCCAGTTGCCACTTTGCACGCTGTGGGTGTAGCGGAAGAAACAGCCGTCTGTGCCATCGGTGGTAACTGAGTCGGCAAAACCGATACGCGATGTAAAGGTTTCTGTGCCATCGGAGAGGTTATTGATACGAACTACTGTCTCAAGTTGGATATTTTCACTTCCAAAGTAATAGGCTTGGCCAGGATCGTTAGTACCGACGTTTGACCATCCTGTAGTGGTTGTGCCGGTAGCGAGCCGTATAATACCTTGGTGGCCAGCTATTGAGGCAATGTTGGTATGGCTTGCGCCTGCGCCGCTGTCTTGGATACTTATAACGCTGTCCCCGGCAGTAGTTATAAAATCGTTGTCATAGCGGTAGCTGGTGCGGGTGGTTGATATACAATCGTTCCACGCGCTGTTTTCGTAACAACGCATTTTACCTAGGCTTGAGTTATAGTACATGCCACCATTTACGCCTGTTGGGTCGCCTGCACTGGTTTTTGTGTCAAGCACAAGCAATGCGCCAGTAGTGTCGCCGGTTGGGTTGCCTATGTACATACGCGAGTTGCTTGCATCTACCACAAACTGAGGTACGCTCGCGCTGTTAAGGACACGGAAGGCGGTGGTAGAGTTACTATAGTTCTGGAATGTCGATGCGCCCCCGTTATTAACTGATACCACCCTGCCAACTCCGGTAACATCTAATTGCAGCACATCGGCAGTCTGGCCTGAAACACCAGTGACTTTTAGGCCGACTTGGCTGGTTGAAGCCGTGGTCACATCGACGGCCGCATCCACAGGGGTCATATTTACGCCAATGCCTGCGTTTGTAACGACTAGCCGGTTTGTGCCCCCTATGTTTGAGGCTATTTTACCTGCTGCTTCGGAATTTTTGATAAAGAAATCCGTATTCGAGCCGTCCCATGAAAATCCGCCGATTTGGTTTTCGTTGGGGCTTAAAACTGCGAGCGTTGGTTGGTGTGCGCCAGCTCGTGCGTCTAATAAGGTAATAGCGCGCGAGGTGGAATTAGCAGTCGAAGGCAACCCCATTGCAATAAGTTGCCCTGACCCGCCTGGGTCGTAGTTTAATATATTTATCATTGTATCGACAGTATTGCCCAGAGGTGTTGTGTAAAGGTCGCTAATTGAGTCTGCACTGCCGCTTAGTCGGAGGGCGCCCCTTATTTCTAGCCCTTCATTGGCAAGTGTCGGTAAGTTACTGGCGCTTAATCCAATACCTACGCGGCCATTAGTGGTATCTATGGTGAATATGTTGTTGCCGAGCGAAGTTTTGACGTTGAGCGCTGAGGTAGAATCGAGGGCCGGTTGCATGGCAAACGCACCTTGCAAAGTGAGTGTTTTACCGCTGGCAAAAGTAGTATCTTGCTGCATAGCTATGCTGGTTGCGTTGGTGGTACCTATGGCAAGTGCGCCGGCGGTCGCGCGGTCGAACAATGGGGCTTGCAGGGCGGTGTCGGCACGGCCAGTACCAGAAATCCAGAAGTTTGCGCTTGTTTGCTGCGCGGCGTTTTGGTTTTGAATGGCCGAAGCAGCCGAAGCTGTGCATCCGCTCGACGTACAAATTGTAACGCCGCCAATTCGGTAGGCACCGCTGGTGTTTGTGTCGCCTGTTACATCGAGTGTGTAAACGGGCGCTGAGCTGTTTCCAACGCGCACCTTGCCGCCACCTGCTGCCAAGTAGTTGTTATTTGTGGTGAATGGGCTTAAGAACAAGGAACTGCCGCTAGCGCCATCTAAGGTTAAGTTGCCGTTAGAGCCACGGTTAGTGCTGGCAGTTATGCCGTTTGCGCCTGCCTCTTGGCTTTGCAGGATTAGGTCGCCAAAACGGCCCTGCACTATTTGGCCGATAGCAAGGCCGGTGGGGCCAACATCGAAGTCAGCAGCCGGTGCACTGTTATTTATGCCTACGCGGTTATTGCTGGTATCCACATTAAATACGCTGCCTGCCGAAGAATTTTGTATCTGGAACCCAGTTACGGCATTAGTGCTGTTTTTAAATAGTACGTTGCCGCCATTAGGAGACACGGCAAACACATCGGTACCGCTATTTTGTACGGCAAACCGGCCGTTGGTGCTACAAGTTGTGGTGCATTGTAGGTTGACTAAGAAGTTGCTGTCGGTTGCGGTGTCGGCTAGGTTAAAGGTTATATTACGGTTGTCGGTGGTGGTTATAGAGTTACCATTGTTGTAAGCAGTTTGCAGCGTTGCAGTGCTGGCACAGTTGCCAGAGTCCAAACATACCGTACCACTTACATTTGGCAAAGTAATAGTGCGGTTGGCAGAAAGCGTAGTGGTGCCCAAGGTAACGCTAAAGTTACTGTTTGTGCCGTCCGCAAATTTAAGGCTACCTGCCTGCGTTGTGCCGCTGGCGGCAATACGGCCGAGGGTAAGCTGGCCACTGGCATTAAATAAACTTAATACATCGCCGCTAGAATTTTGGATTTGCAGTAGGTCGGTCGATTGCAAGGTGCCGCCCTTTAATGCAACTGTGCCGTTGGCAGCGTAGGTCAGCGAACGGCTGCCTGGCCCTAAAAGCTGCATAATATCGCCGGTTTGGCCACTGTTGATGCCGCTCACTTGCAAACCAATTTGGCTGTCTGCTTGGGTCACTACCTTTACGGCTATACCAGTGTCGGCGGCTGCGCCAAAGGCAGCGGCGCCTGCTACGTCTATTTTGTGGGCGTAATGGGCGTTGCCAAAAGTATCTAGGTTGTACACGGCAACATCGTTTGTGTCATCTACCCGAATAAAGTCGGCAGTTTGCGTGGGCCGTTGCTTAATATGCACGGTTATATCGGCGTCGTTGGCGCTGCGAATTGCAATGTTGGCGGTCTGCGGAGTAGTCGTGTTATGGATATAGTTGCCGCTGCCGCTGCCAGGGGCATAGCCGGTACAAACTGATCCTGTAGTACACACAGTGCCAGATTCGTTAGGCAGCACAATCGACCGGCTAGCCGACGGCGTAGCGGCAGTTAGCGTTGTGGTGTTGGTATTGCTAGAATTTGCAAACACCAATGTGCCATTTAGCGAACTGCTTTGTCCTAAGACAATCTGCGCACCGCTGGTATCTACTGTAAACGCCCGTACTCCGGCAGCATTTTGCACACTAAAGGCCGTTGCCGAATTTATGCCATTTTGGAAGACGAGCGTATTACCCGTGAACGTTTGGGACGCATCTAGCTTGGCAAGGTTGGCGTCGTTAGAAAGGTTAGCCGACGAGATTTGGGTGCCGTTGATCCTAAACTGGTTACCTGTTGTAAGGTTTAAGTTGCCGTTAACCGTGACTACCGAGCCAGACTCCGAAAGCAGGGAGTCGCCAATAACCTGGCCGGCTGTGAACTTGGCTAGCGTGCCGATCGTGCCGCCTGGTGTTGTAACGCCTCCGCCCACGCCTGCACAGTTACCAGATGTGCTACAGACGTCATATGTACCGGCTGTAACCGTAGGGAACCGGTATGAAACATTGGCAGTTGGCGTTTGGAATGTCAAAGATGTGGTGCTTGCACCGTTGGTGGCAGTAATACTCGACGACGCGTTGCCCTGTAGTAAAAAGCTCTGCCCCGTAGCTCCAATAGTGAGCGACCCTGTAGGTGTAATGGTATTTGCGTTTAATGTTCCAATCACACTCGCGCCGCCATTTAAGCTGGCAGAACCGGCGACTGCCAACGTGCCAGTAAAGCTAGCTGCGCTACTTATGGTCTGGCCATTTATGGTGCTAGCAACAGTTACAGCGCCCGCGGGGCTCACTGCAAACCGGCTGCTGCCGTTTAATTGCACGTCTAATAAGTTGCCCGTTGCACCGACGTTGGTGTTATTTACAAGAAGCATGGCGCTGCTGGCCTCGCTACTTGTAAGTGAAAGGCGGGCAAAGGTAGGCGCAGCAGTAGTGTTGATGTCTTGAATTGTATTAATAGTGCCACTAGACGCCGAGAAGTTGGTGCCATTAAACTGCGCAATACCTTTTTGGCTGGTAGATGCGTCGTTTATAGTGATTGTCGAACCCGCTGCACTAGCGTTTGCTACAGTGAGTGCACCCGTAAGGCCATTTAAAGATGTAACGCCGCTACCACCAGGGCAAGCCGAGAACGCTGGTGCGCCTGCGGTAGACATTAAACATAGGCCCGAACCGCCTGCTGTTACTGCAGTCAGCGCGCCCGCACCTTGGCCAATCAATACGCCATTATTAGCCAGTGAAGTCGCGCCTGTGCCGCCGTTACCCACAGTCAGTGCCGTACCTAAAGTAAGTGATCCGCCTACGGCGGCATTGCTAGTGGTGCTGAGGCTGCCATTTACAGTGACAGTCGCGCCAGACTCAGACAACAATGAGTCTTCGATTGTTTGCACACCGGTAAATTTGGCTATCCGTCCTGCGGTACCCCCAGGGCTTTGCACGGTTCCTGACCCCGCGCCGCTGTTACTGATTGTTATGTTGCCAGCGCCGTCATTAGTTACGGTTATGCCACTACCTGCTGTGGCGCTTACAACGCCTGCATTTTGTAATTGCTTGTCGGGAGTGATTGTGAGGCCAGTGCCAACTGTAATGTCGCCCGTTGTGCCGCCAAGGGAAGTAACACCGGTGTTACTGAGTGTCGTGCCATTAACAGCAATTCCTGCGCCGCCAATAAGCGTAACATTGCCAGTTTGCCCTTGAAGGCTCAATACGCCGGAGTTGCTAATTTGTCCGTTCGCGCCGTTCAAACCTTGCCCTAGTGTTACCTGGCCACTGAATCCGCTTATGCTGCGTACAATATTAGTGGTGCCAGCTACGGGCACAAATTGAGCGCCATTAAAGTAGGCAAGCTCGTTGTTGTTGGCGTCAAAATAAATCTGCCCTCGCTGTGCGTTGCTGGGCTGGGTAGATGGCGAGATTGTAAAGCCATCGTTTGCAAGTAAGGGTCCATTAACTATTAAACTGCGGGTGCCAAGCAGGGTTAGGCCATCTTGGTTAATAAAATCTTCGAGCGGAATCTGAACCGAATCAAACCGGCTTGCTACCTGGCCAGCCTCTTTTTTATTAGAGGTAAACGCATTGTAGGCGAGCCATAACCCACCAAGTACAAGCAGGCCTAGCGCAACGAAGGCGGTGTATTTTAAGATTTTTTTCCATGGGAGGGGTGTGCGCGGTCTTGGGGCGGGTGGCGGAGTAGGTGGGGTTGTTGGGGTAATTGCAGGTTCGACACTAGGTTGTGGCGGAGGTGAAACAGGTGGGATAGGCGGCGCCGGCGCAGCGGCTGGTTGTACAGGCGGGGTAGCAGGCAGTACAGGGGCAGCAGGAATCACTTGGCCGTAGCCAAAAGAAGCAGATTGCTGCGTGGCGTCATTACCCTGAACTCCCGTTGCACGAACGTCCTGAAATTTATTATCCACCGTTTTTATTTTTCTCGAGGCTCTCATCTGCCCGAGATAACTCCTCTCTAATCGTATAACGCTTATGTTGTTTTGGCAAGCCCTTGCCAAAATATAGTTTTGTAACTAACCTAAATTTCGTCTGGTAAATAAATAAACAACGTTACATTGTTGTCGGCGGCTTTAACAATGCCGTGCGTTACAGGGAACTTCATGGTTTGGTGGCCCGTGTTTACCGATATGTCACCATGCGTAAGCAGCGAAAAAAAGTTAGCATGGTCCGCCAAAATATCAAAAGGCCCAACCTTATTAACCGCCGACACAGACACTGCCGGCCCATCATAATATGTTTGTGCGGGCGAAATAATTTTGGCGTGTAGCTTTGCTTCGAGCGGGGCTTTCATACTAAATAAGGATTTCTTCTATACCTTTTAGTGTTTCTTCACGGGTAAAATATTCGCCTTTTGTGCCGGTGAGTTCTTCTGTGACAAAAAACGACTGCGAGAAAAACGCAATAATTTTGCGGGCGCGCTCGTAGTCGCGTCGTTCGTCTAGGCTAAGTTCGCTCTGGCCAATAATGGCAATAATGTTTTTGAGCGATTCGTACTTTTGCAGAATTTGCTGTACCTGGGTGGCAAGTACGTAATGGCGGTCGCCAACGATATCTGGTGATAGTAGTGATGACACCGTGCGGACCATATCTACTGCTGGCCGCACTCCGCTTTCGGCGACGCTGCGCGAAAGTACCACTGTAGAATCTAGCTGTTGGGCGATCTCTTGCACGGCGGGGTCGGTAAGGTCGTCGGCTGGAATGTAGATCGCTTCTACCGCAGTAATTGAGCCGTTTTGGTTAGATGTTAAACGGTCTTGCAACCGGCGCAAATCGCTAAAGAGCGTGGCTTGGTAGCCGCCCTCGCTGGGCATGGTGCCCATAGTGGTGGCAAGTTCGTTGGCTGCTTGCACGTAGCGGTAGATGTTGTCTATAAAAACGAGTACATCTTTCTTTTCGGCATCGCGTAGGTATTCAGCCAAGGTTGCAGCAGAGTGGCCAACTAATGCGCGCATAGCTGGCGTTTCTTGCATCTGGCCCATCACCATTACTGTTTTGTTAAGGATGCCCCGTTCTTTAAGCGTTTGGAATAGTTCGTGGCCTTCGCGCACACGTTCTCCAATGCCCACAAACATGGCTAGGCGCGACTCGGATTGCGCCACGTTGTGGATTAGTTCCATTGTCAGAACTGTTTTGCCCACGCCCGCACCGCCGATGATGCCAATTTTTCGGCCTTTTACGAACGGCGTAAAGAAGTCGATCACCTTTATGCCAGTTTCTAGTAGTTCGGGTTTGGTGCCCATCACTTGGTCGGTGCCGCCAGCTTTGTAGATGCTGCGCTGTTTAGATGCGGTTAGTGGCGGGCCGCCATCTATTGGTTGGCCAAAGGCGTTAAGGGCTCGGCCCAGCACGGCTTTGCTTTCGGGCATGGCAAGCGTGCCATGGGCGGCGACTACCTTGGCGCCGCGGCGTACCTCGGAACTGCCACCTAGGTTTATGCATCTGGCTGTGTAGGGGTCTGGATATGTAGAGACTTCAAGCAGTACGTTTTGGCTATCTTCCAACAACAGCAATTCTTTGGGTGCGGGCCGGTCGCCAATAATATGTACATCGCACACTAGCCCGCGGATAGATTTTATGTGTCCAACAATATCGCTCATCTGCGAAGCTCCTGAATTTTTGCGGCTTTTATGATTTCTTTGGTGCGCTCGTCGCTTTCGCTGCGTTTGGATCGGTAGAACTGCCGTTTGTAGTCGTACGCCAAGTCGGCGGCGCGTTTTTTGGCGCGGCTCATGGCATTAAAACGGGCTGCGTAACCGGCTAGTTTAGACTCCATAATAATTTGTATAAAGGCTACGCCCATCATGACAGATTCCATGTAGTTGGCGATCTCGTCTATGTTGGGTTCAAAAATGTAATCCTGGCTACTGATTGCTTTAGAAGTTTCGCCGGTGTCTTGGCCGAGTTCGCGCACAGCAGAAATAAGGTCGATACGCTGGACGTTTTGTTGCCGTAGCGATTCGTAGGTTTGGTAGAATACACTTATATGGTCGTACTTGTATAGCTCTTTAATGACGCTGCCAATGTTGATGTTCATATCGCCTGGCGGAAAAGCGAAGTTATTGACGACAATGACACCACGGCTCCTTAAGAGCGTCTCGCCGCGGGAGCCTACAGTGATAATGTCGGTTTTGTCTGGCGAGTAAGTGGCAAGCATAGATTCAATAATTTTTTCGGCTGTTTCAGTGCCCAGTTTACCTTCGCCAGTCACAGCGACTAACACGTTGCGACCTTTATGCTCGCGGTTGGTCCGCCGCAAACGTTCTTTTGGGTCAACGCGCAGGCTGCTGTACACTGGCCAGAGCTCAGAAAAGAACTCTTTACTTGCAACAACGCGGTCGCGGATATGCGAGATATGAATGCTGGCAATGCCCTCGAACGCCTGCGTGAGGTCTTCGATTGTGTTGATCTGCGCTAGCTCTTTTTGCAAACGGAGTGCTCGGCTCATGTGCGGGCCTCTATGCTGGTTTGGGTTAATAACTGGGTGATTGCGGTATCTATTTGGTCTTCTGATGCAATAGTTGGCGCGAGCTCACGTACCTTGAGTTTAAGCAGCCCAACGTTTATCTTATGCTCGCCGGCTGTGGCTAAGATTGTTTCCATGAGCAGCTCTTGCTCGGCGATGCTTATGAGTTCGGTGGGGGATTGCCGCATGGCCTCTATGAGCGATTCGCCAAGCTGAATCGCGCGCTTAGATTCAGCGGCGAGGTCAGAGCCAAAGTGGGCAAATTCTGAGGCTTGGCGATACTCGGCCAAACGTTTAAAAAGTACGGCCGAAATCTTTTTTTGGCGTGGAGTTTGGGCACGGCCGCCCACGCGCGACACAGATAGGCCTGCGTTTACCGCGGGACGGATGTTGCGCCTAAAACTTTCTAGGTCAAACACAATTTGGCCATCGGTAATAGACATTATGCTTGTTGGTAAAAACGCAGTGATATCGTCGCCAGGGGTAATTACTACCGGCAGCGCGGTGAGTGTTTTGCCGTTTGTTGCCAGGCGGCCGGCGCGTTCGAGCAGGCTTGAGTGGGCAAAAAACATGTCGCCAGGGTAAGAATCGCGGCCCGGGTTGCCGCCGCTTAGTAGCGATACTTCGCGGTACACTTTGGCGTGTGCCGATAGGTCGTCGTACACAATAATCACGTCGCGCCCTTTTTGCCATAGGTACTCGGCCATTGCACAGCCAATATACGGCGCAAGGTACGATTGCGCCAAAGAATCAAAAATATCCGCAACAATAACAATACTGTTTTTAATTGCGCCGGTGTTGGTGAGCGTATTTATGAGTTGGTCAATCTCTACACGGCGCTTGCCAATGAGTACGTATACCACAATACGGTCGGTCGTGGCCTGGTTGGTGCCCAGTTGCAATAAAAAGCTGGTTTTGCCAGATTTAGTATCGCCAAGCACGGCAATGCGCTGGCCCAGGACCACCGGAAACAGTTGGTCTACCAGCGTGACGCCGGTTGGTAGCCGGTCTGATAATAGTTGGCGTTCCATCATACCAGGAGCCTGGCGGTACACTGGCCAGGTTTCGGAATGTGCAACAGATGCGCGGCCATCGAGCGGTTTGCCCAGCGGCGTAATGACGCGGCCAATGAATCCTTCGCCGACTGGAGTGGAGCACACGTTGTCTTGCAGCACCACAAGGCTGCCTAGCGGCGTAGATTCTGACTCTAGGTTAAGTACGGTTACAACCTCTTCGCCAACCTCGCTTACTAAACCGCGCTCTCCGGATTCAAATAACACCATTGCATTAATGGCCACACCATCTAAGCCTTTTACGCTCACTAAAAAACGGTCACTGCCTATAACTTCGCCAGTTGAATTGCCTTTTGTGGCAAGGTTTTGGAACAGGCGGTTATCAAACATCCGATACCTCTGTAAGCCGCGATTTGTTTGCAAGCAGCCGATCTTTAAAAGAGTAGTCGTACAAGTGTGATCCAGCCTGCAAAATAATGCCGCCACCAATGTCGCCTCTGGTTGCAAACGTGAGCAGGCAGAGCGGGTGGATCTGGGTGCGGAACCACACGGTCAACTGGCGTTTGAGCGTGCGGCCTGCGGTTGCGGCCAGTGTGATGTGCATAACGGGTGCAGTTTTGAGCGCGGTGTTGAGATCGTGTTGCAGTGATTCTAGTTGGCTATCGCTGTCGGCTGCAATGTTGTTGCTATGCAAGATGCCGGTTAATGTCTCACTCAGCTCGGGTAATTCAGCCCGTTTTTGTTTTTGCACTTTTGCGCGGATTGTAAGGTCGCGCAGCTCATTGCGGTACGTTTGCAGTTGGGCCACTGCGGTGCTAAGTTGGCTGGGGGTGTGGATATCTACCGGCACGTGCAGGCTCACGACAAGATATCCTTTTTAATCTGGTCTTTGTTTGCTTCGAGTGTTTGCAGAATATAGTCGGTTTGCGCACCTAAGTCTACTTGCGATCCTAAGCTTTCGGCAATGTACGAAGATACTACGTCGTTAATGCGGTCGTTAAAGTGAGCCAGGCGCTTTTCTTGTTCGGCGGCAACTTGGCGGTCGACGTGTTCTATGAGCTCTAGGCGACGGTGATCTAGCTCTTGCTGGATTTTGCTGAATTGGTCGATTGTTTGGTCGCGCAAGGCAGAGAGGCTTACTTGGTATTTTTCGAATTCGGCTATAAGGTTAGTGCTTAGCCGGTCGTTAATGTCGGCGGCGATTTGGTCTACGCTATTGTTGAGTGATTTTTGCAAACGTTGGGCAGCGTCCTGGGCGGCTGTTTGGAGCTGGCTGCTGGCGGCTTTTTGGATTTCTGCCAGGTCTACATCAGAAAAGACTTTGGTGCCCTCTAAGTGGATCTCGTACACCTTTGGTGCTGGCCTGTGCCTTGCTTTACGGTCTTGAAAAGATGCCCAAACCAGGGTAAAGATATTCACCAGCACGAGTAGTGCAATCAGGCCAAATTGTCCGGTATCCACAAGAAACATCCCACCTTACGTTGATAAGATCAAATATATAGTAATAAGCGCAAGCAGTAAAATAGACAGCACAATAATACCAATTTGCAGCAGGCTTTTGCGTACAGAAACTTCAGACAATGGGTTGCGTCCAATAGAGATGATGCTCGATTTAACAGATGCGTACATAAGCACTGCAATGCTCATAAATGCAAGGAGCATAATAATCGCAGCAATAATAACACGCACTGGCGAAACCTCCTTGCCAGCGAGTCCGTTGGCAAAATCTTGTAAGAACTTGGGCAAAAATGCCGAGGCGTCCTCTGGAGCTGCGTAAAATGTTACGTTAATTTGCATGGGTATCACACCAACATTCACGGTATGCGATTGCCCTTTTGTGTCGGTTATTTGGCGGGCCGAGGTTTTAACGCTAGATAAATCTTCTTGCGCAGTGCCTACCACCAGGGTACTGCTTGTCGCTTTCATGCCTATGCCGCCGATTGGCGAGGCCGTAATTTTATCGCCGGCTTTTATGTCCCCGTTTATGTCGCTCACAAACGTGGCGGTTATGCCGCTAGTTACTACCTGGACTGAAGTTCCGCCTTCGCTGAGTGAAAGAAGTGGCTTGTCGCCCACGACGCCAATGATCCTTTCGTTGTTGTCTTGGTTGGCAAGCTCGACGTTATCGGTGCTGCCTTGTTTAACACTCACCATGGCGCCTGGCGCTACGGCAGGGTCGGTAGTATGGAAGCCTTGGCTAATCGAAGAGTCGTTCGCGGCAAGGCTAATTGGTGCGGTAAAAAAGATCGTCAATAATAAGGCGCACATGCTCGCGCACCACAACCCCACGATAGTTTTCAGGTGGTTAGCCGACGTAATTACTCCTCAGGTTATAATGCTTACGATTATACCCCAACTTGCTATGCAATGTGACGGTTAGGGCAGTATTGTAACGTCGTCGCCCAAGTGTTTTTTAAGGCGGGCAATAATGCCGCCAGGTTGCCGGCCAAGCTTGGCGCACATTTCTTTGAGGCTTGTGCCTTTTTTGTGAAGGTCAAGCAAAGTAGTGTCTTCTGTTTTTGGCCACGGCTTAAAGGCATTAGGGTAGGTTTGGCGCATTACGGCAATGCGTTCGTGCCAGGCAGACGACGCTTTTTTTGGTTCTGGTATATCTGTTTGGCGCTCGGCCGCTTTTTGTTCGAGATGCTTAAATTTTTCGAGGTCTTGTGCCGACCGCGCCAAAAGTAGCTCGTTAATTTCTAAAGCATCGCGGCTTACTTGTAACGCCATGCGGTTGATGCCAATGAGGCTGAGTGAGCTTAGGCGCTTTACGCGGCTTAGTGCTACATACCCCATGCCTTCAACAAAAGCTTTACGTAAGTCAATGCGGGCGGCGTCGAGTGTCATTCCTTGGCTTTTATGTACTGTAATCGCCCAGGCTAGGCGTAAGGGGAGTTGCGTGATACCGGCACGTTTTTTGTCGCCGTCGCGCAGCTCCCATGTTTCGGGTGTAACGATAACCGTTCGGCCATTGCGCAGCTCTACCACTGGGTATGTAGTGTCTGAGTCGAAGCTTTTTACTACACCGAGCGATCCATTCACAAACCGTTTATCGGGGCTGTTTTTAATGCACATTACGAGCGCCCCAACTTTTAGGGTGAGTAATTCTGGCGCTAAGCATGACCGCTTGAGGGTCTCTACGTAGTTTTCTTTACCGGTGGTTTGCATGGGGTAGGTACGGCTTTCGGCAGAGATGCTGGCAAGTGCCCGTTCGTTAATGCGGTCTACGTCTACGTTTATTGTGTGGAGTTCGGTCACTTCTTGTTGGTCGGCTAGGTCGGCGTTCACACGGGATAGCAGGCTTTCTGCGTGGCGGCGGCGCACATCACCGCTACGGATTGCGGTGAGAATATCTAAAAAGTCATCGTCATCTTGGCGGAACTGTTCGCTTAAATAGCAGATAGTTGGGTCAAGTTGTTGCCAAGCATTGCTATTCACTACAAAGCTGCCGGTGCGGGTGTCGTCGGCACGGTTAATGGGCGGCAGCTGGAAAAAGTCGCCACATAAAATAACCTGAAGACCGCCAAAGGGCAGGTCGTTGCCGCGCACTTTGCGGGTGATTTCTTCTACCATATCTAGGCGGTAGTCGTGGAGCATAGATATTTCGTCTATTATGAGTACATCTGTTTTTTCTATGGTGTCGCGCCGGCCCTTGGGTAGGTCTTTCCAAAAATATTTCGATAACTCATTGTGGATGCCAATGCCGCTCCAAGCGTGGATTGTGCTGCCTCCCAAGTGGCTCGCCGCAAGGCCGGTAGTGGCGGTAACGGCTACGGTTTTACCTGATTTTTTGGCGCGTTTAATAAAATCTTGGAGCACAAACGTTTTGCCCGCGCCGGCTTGGCCGGTGAGCAGCACGCTGTGGCCTTCGAGCATGATTTCGAGCGCAAGAGATTGCTTCACAGCGCCGAGTATACCACGACCACACTACAACCAGGGTAATTATTAGATAGCTATATTGCGCGCAATCTGCTCAGCCACTTCGGCCGCAGTTAAATGTGTAGTATTTATAGTTATGCTTGGTGTGCCAGCAAAGGGTTTGTCATAATTGTGTTGGTTAAGTAAGGATTGCAGCTGGGAGGGGTCTGTCATTTTACCTGCTGAGCGGCGGTCTGGTTGTTGTACGCGTTCTGTGAGCGCGTGGTGTTTTGCGGTGAGGTGCACTAGGGTAACGTTGGTGTTGTGGGCTTGGCCGGCCTCAAGTATGGTTTGCAGCAGCGCGATGTCTGTTTGTAGTTCGGCGCTGAAGGTGGCGGTCAGTATAATATCTTGCGTGCCAAAACGCATTGCTGCGTTTAATATTTGAATCTGTAGGCTGTAGAGCAGTGGGGTGAACTGCGGGTTGTCGCGGCCTATGGCTTGTTCGATTGTAGAAGCTAAGGGCGTGCTGTCGAACACCCGCACATTAGTACGTTTGGCGAGTTCCTTGGCGACCGTGCTTTTGCCGACTGCTGGCGGGCCATATAAAACAATAAGTCTCATGACTTGTTTATTCTAGCATGCCTGGTGTGTAGGCCTTAACAAGGACACAGCGCCATTTAACCTGATATTTGCATTGTTACCTCTGTTATGCTATGATTTTACCGAATTATGGAAACGCTCGGTCCGCCGGTAGCGCCACCCGAAAGCGCTCCCAAAAAAAATGCTGCGCCCTTAAGGTTAAGAACCCCAAACGTATTTGAATTGTTTAAAAAAATCGACAGCCCCGAGGTGAACATTCCTCGTCCGCGTGAGGCAGAGGCTATCGAAAATCCCGTTTTATCAGCCCGCCGACGCCGTTTGGCGCTTGAAGTGATGCGCATTATTAAGGGTGAGGCGCCGCAGCCAACGCAATCGGCCGAAGCGCTGTGGCAACCTCTTGCGCAGCAAGCAGCGCAAGAAGGAGTGGCGACTGCCGTGGTCGAGGTTACTCCCAAGCCATATCTAATTGAACGCGCTAAAGGGATTGGCCGGAATGTGCTTAACCTTGTACAGCGTGTACGTAGTGATGTTGTGGATGCCGACATACGTGAGGCTGTGCCTGTGCCCACTGACATCACCCCACTTGCCGAGGCCGACAGCGACGTGCGGTCTGCAATGCGGGAACTCATCGCTCCGATAGAACAGTATCAGGCGCAGCACCCCCAGCCCAAAGAACAGCTATCGGCGGCCGCAGAGCTATCGCCAGAAACCCAGGAGCCGACTATTGGTTTTGAAGCCAATGAACCGCTTGTGCAAAATTACGAAACTGCAGTGACTGCTGCTGTGTCGATTGCCAAAGAGGCTGTCGAAACCAAAGAGCGGTTCCGTCAAGGGGTCACTCTAGTGCGCAAGGTTGGTTTGTTCGCACTTGGCGCGGCCACTGTCGGGGGGTTTGCGTATACGTGGCATCGCATGCGCCAGCTAAAAAAAGAGCAACGAGCCCAGCGCCGCGAGCACAAAAAGTTCGAGGCAGAGGTGCGCGCTATTCAAACAGAGCAAGAACAGCAATTGCATACCTTGCAGCAAAAAAATGCCGTTAGTATGGCACAGACACAGCGGCAAGAGTACGTAGAGCAGGTGAGCCAGTTTGCGCACCAGCAGGCGGTCGAGATCCGCACCGTTGCCCGTGCAGCTGAAGTCATGCAGACGCAAACCGCCGTCCAAGAGCGGCACCCTACTTCCCAACCAGTCCGTCGCGTAGAAACTATGCCAGCCACCACTGCGACAATCGAAAATCCACAGCCTGCAATTGTAAAAAAAGAAAAACTCGCCCCCGCACCCGAGCATCATACGTTTACCGAGCGGGTTAACCACACCCTGGGTAAAGCTAAGCAAGCTGGCGGTGGAGTCGCAGGCGGGGTGGCGGCGGTTGGGAATCGCCTGCAACAAGCTTTTTCTGCCTCGCCCAGCAAGGTCAACCAAGTGCAGCAGTTACGGCAAGGCACGGCCCCTGTTAAAACGATACAGGGCTGGCCACTAATGACCGCTTTTGCAGCCAGTGTCATTGTATTTTTGGTTACTTTGTTTGGGGCTTGGTAAAACCGCCAGGCTGTGCAATACTCTTAAGTGCACCTATACAAACTAAAATATAAAGAGCGCAGCGAGGGATCTAGCCCGTTGACCTGCCAGCAACCTGCTTTAAAAGTAAGGTGCTCCATCTAGCCCGCCGTAGTGTGGGAAAGATATAGCGATACCCGCAAGCTACCTTTCCGCCCCACTCGGCAGAAAGGTTTTTTAATGCCTCAATTTTTTACCTCAGAATCGGTGTGCGCCGGCCACCCAGACAAAGTAAGCGACCAAATTAGCGACGCCATGGTAGACGCACTTATGGCCCAAGATCCGCAAAGCCGTGTTGCTGTAGAAACCGCCGTGACTGCAAACAGGGTTGTGCTCCTGGGCGAGGTAAACACCAAAGCCAAGGTAGACTTTGCGCAGATCGCCAAAGACGAAGTCAAACGTTTAGGTTACGATATTCGCGAGCTAGAGTTCCACCACGAAGACGTTCAAGTAGATGTTTTTATCCGTCAACAATCCGCCGAAATTGCAGCCGGAGTAGACGACAAAGGCGAGGGTGAAGGGGCTGGCGACCAAGGTATGATGTTTGGCTACGCCTGCAACGAGACTCCCAATCTTATGCCGTTACCTATTGAGCTTGCCCACCGCCTAGCGCGCAAATACGACGAGCTGCGCGAGACCGGTACGCTGCCATTTTTACGCCCAGACGGCAAAGCCCAGGTAACAGTAGAATATAAAGACGGCAAGCCAGTAGGCGTACACCATGTAGTATCGGCAGTACCACACGACGAGAGCGTTGGCTTAAAAGAGGTACAAGACGCCCTTTACCAACATGCAATCCAGCCAATTTTAGGTGAATATAATTTAAGTATTGACCCGTCGAAACAATTTGTCCTAAACGGCACGGGGGTGTGGCATTTTTCTGGCCCAGCGGCCGACGCTGGACTTACTGGCCGTAAAATTGTAGTCGATACATATGGCGGCTACGCCCGCGTGGGCGGTGGCGCGTTTAGCGGCAAAGACTGCTCTAAGGTCGACCGTTCTGGCGCATATGCCGCCCGCTACTTGGCTAAAAATATTGTAGCAGCGGGTTTGGCTGACCGCGCCGAAGTTGCCCTGGCCTACTTTATTGGTGCGCGCCGGCCGGTCATGCAAGAGGTAGAGACCTTCGGTACTGCAAAAGCATCTCCCGAAGAAATTAAAGAATTCGTGGACTCACTCCTAGATACATCTGTTAAGGGCATAATTGAAGGCCTTAATTTGCGTCGCCCAATCTATAAACAGACCGCCGCTTACGGCCACTTTGGTCGGACTGGTGTGCCATGGGAAGACGTGAAGACTCCCCAGTAAACACTGGGGAGTTCGCCGCGGGCCGCCAGGCAATGAGCCTGGATTTCTGCTGGTCGCGCAAGCAGCAGCGTTTTATCGCTTAAACTACGGGCCCTTTTTGTGGATCATGCCGCCTCATTCGCGTGTTAAAGCTTGGTGGCGATCTCTAGCCTGAGTTCGCCACCGAGGATCGTGCAGTAGAGACGGTTAAAGCGCCGGTAAAGGCCTTTGCACGTCACGATCAGCACGTGGTCCTGCAGCCGAACGCAGAAGCTGCCGTTTGCAAGCATGTTACCTTCCGGCAACAGCTTGGTTCGGGCTACAGACCCACACGAACCCAGCCTTTTGGCTGTTGCCTGAGCTCTGCGGCGTGGGTTTTGGGTATCTTTCCCACCATCTGTGGGTTTGCTGCCCATACCCTTGTGCCACAACTCAACCAACTCACCACTAGGTAACAGTAGCGACACGTTCACCCACAAGCTGGTGCCGCCCAAGTGGCCAGTAGCCAATCTAGGGCAAAGCTCCCGTGGGTTGCCAAGCACCCGCCATAGCAGGAGCTTGCCATCATTACTCTGGAGCTTGTCGCGCATGGCGACTCCAATCCGTAGGGGTGCGACACTAGTATTATATAATCTTTTGTTCTATATTTGAATATATTTTATAATAAGTTTTATCATAAGCGTCATCAGGCAATGAGTGGATAGATTGTCGCGTTTTCAAGCCGTGGTTGGTTGTACATGTGGTGCGACGATTTACCCTCGGCCACTGTTCGTAACATGCGTCCGACACCAATGTGGCACACAATTAAAATTGTGTGGTGCGACGAATCGCGAAGCAACCCACGAAGTGCGTCTTGCACTCTGTTATGGAATGACACTAGCTTTTCGACTCCCATAATATGGTCTACTGCCGGAAAATTACCGTTGAGCTTTTCGTTGTGCGCATAACTTGTGCCTTCTAGGTCACCCAAATTGCGTTCGGCAAGGTTGTTAATGGTAACGATTGCTTCGGGTGGGTAGCCGATTTCTTGGGCGATAATTTTAGCCGTTTGTTGCGCGCGTTCCAGCGGCGACGCCACAATTAGGTCAATGCCTAGCCCCTTGGCATGCTGGCCAGCGTGATGCGCCTGGGAAATGCCGAGGTGACTTAAAGCAGTCTCTCGCGAGCCGCTCACAATTTTGTGGGCGTTGTCGTTGGTTTGCCCGTGACGAACTAAATAAATTCGTTGCATATGCTTATTCTAACAGTGCGGGCAGATTATGGTAGGCACTTCTGGCGAAACCCGTGTATACTCTGGCCGTGCAAATTAAAGGATTCGACTGGCGATATTGGCAGGTGCGCCGCACCACAATCATTGCGCTTTTGGCCGCAGGAGTATTAGCTGGCATATGGGTTGCCCAATTTAATGCGCCAAGTGCGATGTGGCTACTTGCTTGCATATGCGTGGCAATATTTGGATTGCGCGGTAAAAAATGGTATCTAGCCGTGCCGTGTGCCTTGGTAATTGGCCTGTGTGTCGGATTGTTGCGTGGGAGCGACACCCGTCAATATCTAGCAACCTATGGGCCATTATTGGGTTCAAAAGTACAACTCACCGGTACGCTGACCGAAGACACCGTGTACGGAGACCGTGGCCAGCGTGATATGCGACTTACTAACGTGCAGCTGCACGGCCACGAATTACCCGGGGTTGTGCGGGTAACGGCGCTCACCATCGAACAGCCACGGCGAGGCGATACTGTGCAGGTTTCGGGCAAATTGTACAGCGGATTTGGGAGCTACCAGGCTGCTATATATTTTGGCCAACTACACATTACCCATGTTAACCAGGACCCGCTAGAAACATTACGCCGTTATTTTGCTGCCAGCGTATACTCGCTGTTGCCCGACACCCAAGCAGGACTTGGCTTAGGAATGTTGATCGGGCTTAAAACGCAGATGTCTGATTCGCTGAGCGACCAGCTTAAGGTATTGGCACTCACCCACATTGTGGTGGCGAGTGGCTACAACCTTACTATTTTATTGCGTTTGGCGCGCCGGTTGTTCGAGCGTTTTTCTAAGTTTCAAACTGTCGCCATTGGTTTTACCTTAATGGGGCTATTTGTGGTGGTCGCAGGTTTTGGTGCTAGCATGAGCCGAGCTGCGCTTGTGACTGGCCTTTGTTTGCTTGCGTGGTACTACGGCCGGCGGACTCACCCTGTGGTTCTGCTCTTATTTGCGGCGGCGGTAACGGCGGTATGGAACCCACTTTACATGTGGAGCGACTTAGGCTGGTGGTTATCATTTTTGGCTTTTGCCGGAGTTATGTTGCTCGCGCCACTTATAGAGCGGCGGATTTTTGGCGAAAAGCGCCCAAAGCTTCTCGGCCAGCTAGCAATAGAAACATGTGCCGCCCAAATCGCAACCCTGCCGCTTATTTTGGCTATTTTTGGCAGTTTAAGTGTGCTCGGTTTCTTCGCCAATATCATCCTTGTGCCGCTTGTACCATTTGCTATGTTATTCACTTTTGTTGCGGGGGTTGTCGGCTTGATGTTTGGTGCGGCCGCCGGTTACGTTGCGCTTCCGGCGCTATGGCTGCTCACGTTCATGACGCAAGTGGTCCATATGCTGGCGTCTGTGCCTTGGGCAGCGGTGCAATGCGTAATCAGCCAGCCCGTTATGGTAGGGTTGTACGTACTCAGCTTAGCGGGCGGCGTACTATTGTGGCGGCGCACACGGTATGATTTCTTGGGGAGGAGTGTGATAGAATAAGAAAAACAACCAGCTGTCAACATAAGGATTTTTACATGTCAGGACACTCCAAATGGTCAACCATCCGGCGCCAAAAAGAAATTACCGACGCAAAACGTGGCGCTGTTTTTACTAAGCTAGCTAACGCTATTACTATCGCTGCTAAAAAGGGCGGCGACCCAAGTATGAATTTTTCGCTGCGGCTAGTCCTAGACCAAGCAAAAGCGGCTAATATGCCTAACACTAACATCCAGCGGGCAATCGACCGCGGTACAGGTAAGCTCGGCGGGGCAGCAATAGAAGAAGTTACCTACGAAGGATACGGCCCTGGTGGAATTGCCGTGATTGTAGAATGCGCCACCGACAACAAAAACCGTACCTACCCAGACGTCCGCTTAGCGTTTAGTAAAAACGGCGGCAACATGGCCGAACCTGGCGCGGTGGCATTCCAGTTTGACCGCAAAGGGGTAATCCGCGCCGAATTTGCAGGCGACATAGACGAAGCCATGCTGCTCGCAATAGATGCCGGAGCCGAAGATGCCGAGATAGACTCCGGCCAGATTGTCATTTACACAGACCCCAAACAACTTTCAGCTGTCCGTGACGCCTTACAGGCTGCCGCATTTACCGTAAAAGAGGCGGAACTTACTTTTGTGGCCAAAAATACAGTAGAAATTACCGACCCAGACGTCGCGCGCAAGGTTATGAACCTCATGGACGCGCTCGACAACCTAGACGACGTAACCAATGTACATAGTAACTTTGACATAAAAGAGTAGCGCCCCGTGCGCATTCTAGGCATCGACCCTGGCACTGGCATATTAGGCTTTGGCGTAATAGATGTTGCTAAAAGAACTACAATGGTAGATGCGGGCGTGGTCCGAACCAAAGTGAATCAGGCAGAGTCTGAGCGGTTACTGACCATTTACAATAACCTTACCGACATTGTAGTAGCGAATAAGCCGCAAGTGGTGTCTGTAGAGAAACTATTTTTTGCCCGCAACGTAACCACGGCAATGTCTGTCTCACAGGCCAGAGGAGTAGTATTGTTAATTGCACAACAGCACGGATTACCGATCTTTGAATACACCCCAATGCAAATAAAACTGGCGATCACCGGCTACGGCAAAGCCGATAAAAAACAAGTCCAAGAAATGGTCAGGGTGCTGCTCAACCTAAAAGAAGTACCCAAACCCGACGACTGCGCTGATGCCCTGGCGGCCGCACTTACCTATGCGGCCAGTCTGCGGTTGTAACTATTGTTTTGTAAGAATAACGTACAGCCACGAGGCTTTGCCAGAACTGGTGAGGCCGGTATATTCGGCTTGCCACGAAAATCCATTGTCGGTGGCGAGTTTTTTTAGGTTGTCTGGCTGCCAGTAATGGAAAAACCGTGGCGCTTCAAGTTTCTCATTAGTCCATTCACTGCCGCTCCCTAGTTTTACGCTCAGGGCAAATATGCCATTTTTTAGCAGTGCGTCACTGGCTTTGCGAAACACTTTTTGTGATTCTTCTGGCGTAAAATGAACCAATACGGCGTTTGCAAGGACCATAGATAGGCTATGTCCGTAGTCGTCGTGCAGGGCATCGAGAAGCCTGGCGTTAAGCTTTTGCTTTTTGAGGATTTCTATAAAACCAGGCACTGCGTCGGTGCATTCAATGCGGTAGCCAAGTTGCTGAATGCGCACGGCGTTGCGGCCAAACCCGCTGCCTAGCTCTAAAATCGTGCCAGTTTTAGGTGTGCGTGCGAGTGCGTCGTTGAGCCATTCGCCCTCTGCCGGGTTGATCTGTTCTGGAGTGTGGTCTATGTAAGCCTGAAGATTATTCTGGTAGGTGTCTAGGGTAAGTTTGTTGTCGTTTTGTCGCATATGTGCCTCAGTATAGCAGAAGTACCGACCTGCTTTTGACCAATCGTCAACTTAAAACTGCTATACTATAAGTACATGATTGCTCACGTATCTGGAGAGGTAGTAGAAAAAACACAGAACGCCCTAATTGTAGATGTGGGCGGTATTGGGTATGAGATACAGGTTGCTGCTGGCGATTTTGAATCAGCCACGCTCGGCAGCCACATTAAACTGTATACCCACGACCATTTGCGCGAGAACGCGCACGAGCTTTTTGGGTTTTCGCACCTAAGCGCAAAACGGCTTTTTTTGTTGCTTACTTCGGTGTCGGGTGTGGGTCCAAAAATGGCGCTTTCTATTTTGAGCCTAGGCGACACAGAAGCGATCCGTAGCGCCATTGCCATGGGCGACAGTGCGTTTGTGCAGCGTGCCAGTGGTGTGGGCAAACGGATTGCCGAACGAATCGCCGTAGATTTAAAAGACAAGGTTGGTTTACCGACCGGAACGCTCACACTTGGGCTTACGCCCGCGCCGGCCGGTGATGACGCGCTCGATGCCCTGCTTGCACTGGGCTACTCTTTACAACAAGCAAACGAGGCGCTTGCAAAAGTAAGCCCGGACCAAGACGTGCGTTTGCGCATAAAACAAGCGCTTCAAGTGATAGGCAGCTAACATGATTGACCGCATTGTAGATACTACTATCGACGACGCCGCCGAAGAGCAGCAGCTAGAAAACTCGCTGCGCCCCAGGGATTTTGCTGGTTATATTGGCCAAACACGGCTCAAGACAAACCTTAAGCTAGCTATAGACGCCGCAAAAAAACGCGCCGAACCGCTCGACCATGTACTACTGTTTGGTCCGCCAGGACTGGGCAAAACTACCATGGCAACCGTCATTGCAAACGAAATGGCTGCCAATGTGCGCATTACCAGTGGCCCAGCTATAGAGCGGGCAGGCGACCTAGCCAGCCTACTTACTAATTTAGCCGATGGCGACGTGCTTTTTATAGACGAAATCCATCGCCTCAACCATACCGTAGAAGAAGTGCTCTACAGCGCAATGGAAGACTTTAAGCTAGACATTATGCTCGGCAAAGGCCCAAGCGCCCGCAGCCTGCGCTTGGATTTGCCAAAATTTACGCTTATTGGCGCAACAACCCGCACTGGTAATTTAGCTGCGCCGCTGAGGGACCGTTTTGGCATGGTGCACAGGTTAGAGTTTTACACTCCAGAAGAAATCTCGCTCATTATTCGCCGTTCGGCACAGATATTAGGGGTAGATATTAATGAGGCGGCCGCCCAAGAGTTAGCCAAGCGCTCACGCCTGACGCCACGTATTGCTAACCGTCTACTTAAAAGGGTGCGCGATTATGCAGACGTTAACGGCGATGGCATAATAGATACCACAATAGCTGCCCACGCCCTGAAGCTGCTCGAAGTAGACAACCTTGGCCTAGACCCTGCCGACCGCCAACTGCTTAGCAGAATAATAGAAAACTTCAACGGTGGGCCAGTCGGCGTTGAAACTCTGGCGGCCATAACGGGCGACGAACGTGCGACCATTGAGGATTTTTACGAACCCTACCTCATGCAGATAGGACTTTTAGAACGTACCCCGCGCGGCCGAAAAGTAACACTTAAGGCCTTTGGACATTTAGGCAAACAAGTGCCTGCATCTCAGCCTGATCTGTTGTAGAATAAGATAAAAGGAATCTTATGCAACCGCAACAACCCCAACACACTCCTCAACCCCATCAGCACGGATCACTGCGCATACCTGGCACGCCGCGGCACCCGCAGCTCACGCCAGAGTTAGAGGCAAAGCATAAAGAGTCGCGGCACCGCTACCCTAGCTTGTCGCTTTCGGCAGGTGAGTTTGTGATCCAAGAGGTCCGGCGCCACCCGATTGGTTTGCTCACTATTTGGGGGTTTGTGCTGTTGTTGGTGTTACTTATGTTGGGCGCGCTCAGCTTATACAACTCCAACCAGGGCCTAATTACGCAGGTGCTTATGATTGCGCCAGAAAACCTGCCGTCGCCAGAGTTAGCCACCGTACCCGTGCTTATTTTGTGCGCCTTTTTTGGCCTGGGCGGTGTCATTGGCACCATAATTTACGAGGGCAACAAGTTTTATATAACATCTGAGAGCGTAATCCAGTTTATTCAAACTGGTCTTTTTACCACAAAGCAGCAAACTGTTAACCTAATTAACGTCGAAGACGCCAGCAGTGAGCAAACAGGCATTTTACAGCAAGTGTTAAATTACGGCACATTAAAGCTATCTACCCAAGGCGAAGAAACCACCTACCATTTCCAATACGTAGCCAAACCAAAGAAAATCGTGAACGAAATAAACGACGCATCGGAGCGCGCCGTTAAAATTTTGCAGGGTTATCCTGCCAGCGAGTATTAAAAAATACCGGCCGCACGCAGTTAGGCGAGATGGCCGGTATTTTTTAATAAGCTATGTTAGCTCGCGCTATTTATTGCGGCTTGTTTTTTCAAAGTCAGCTTCGTTTTCTAGGTTGGCCACAAGAGTGTAGCTTTTGCATTTGCCGCTTTGGCAATCTTTAGGTTCGTAGCGGTAGTCGCTGCCGTATTCGCCAACCGCCTTGCCGCTCGGGTCTTTTAGTTGCTCTGGGTTGATGCCCTTTAGGCCTTCGGCAGTAAGGTGTTCTGGATATCCATGGTTGGCCACAAAATAAACGTCTTCTAGGTTGTAATAAAGCTCGTTAATGGCGGTTTTGCGGGCACTGTCGCGGGCCTTGGTTTCGAGGTCTCGTGTTTGTACAAAAAAGACGGTTGCTGCTATAAGCAAAAATACAATAGCCACAATCAGTTCAAGCACGGTAAAGCCACGTTGGCGCATGGGTGTCTCCTTATTTTCCATATTTTCCATCATTATACTATATCGCGCGTGGGGTACCACCGCTAGATAGCGGCTAGTTTGCCGTTTGGCCACCCCACAGTATGCGAAATATAGCAAATATAGCAATTTTATTTTATAGTTATTCCTGCAAGGAACACCCCCATCGCTGAAAGGCGGCAAAGGTGGAGTTACGTTCTCGATATGCGGAGAGCGAATTCAGAAACTTAGAGCCTGACCAGCTCCAGGTAACCTGGAGTGTGGCTGGGATCTACAGGCTCCTGAACCATGCTGATGTTGGCGAAGACCTCTCCGAGGGGTACAACGCCACCCAGCTGGGTGTGGATGAGAAGGTGTGGTTCCAGGGCACGGAGCACCCGTGTTCTTTTGAAACCGCCCATCTTTCGAGCCGGATGTTGGTTGTCAGCTTCAGGGCAGGAAACGACACGGTAACTACCGTGGCGTTTGCGCAGTGGCTGACCGGCAAGCGCTTTGAATGGCGCATGGCACGGGTTGCTTTGGTACTTCCGCTTACCGATCCGCCCCAGTGGCGAACCGGCGATGAGGACGAACCAAACCGCCAGCGTTCGGCGCGGGTTTTCGAATATCTGTCGCTGGTGTACCACGGCGGCCTGATGTTCGAGGAGCCATTCAAACCCATTCCACCGCACGGACCGGTCGTCGAGGATGACGGCACGAACGGTTCGGGCAAGTAGAACGGGATAGTTCCATGTAGTCGGGGTAGGGCGTACACAGTGCGCCTTACCCCGCACTATCCCAAAATACTCTCGCACTTCTACCCAACCTGTACTACAATCGACGACACCAGTGATATAATAGATATAAGAGAAAAGCGAGGGGAAAATTTATGGCCGAACCGACTAAAAAGACCGACAAAAAACCAGTAGAAGACACCGTAAAAAAGGCAGACGAAGGCAAGCTTAAGGCGTTAGGCCTTGCCATGGAGCAGATAGAAAAGCAGTTTGGCACCGGCGCAATTATGCGGTTAGGTGAGCAAACGCACGCCAATGTAGAGTTTATTAGCGCCGGCGCGCTCAGCCTAGATTTAGCACTTGGCGGCGGCTATCCAAAAGGCCGCATTATAGAGATATACGGTCCAGAGAGCTCTGGTAAGACCACGCTCACCCTGCATGCCATTGCCGAATGCCAACGCAGCGGTGGCACAGCCGCATTTATAGATGCCGAGCACGCGCTAGACCCCTCATACGCCCGTAAGTTAGGCGTGGATACTGACAACCTGCTAGTGAGCCAGCCAGACAACGGTGAGCAAGCGCTCGAAATTGTAGACTCACTCGTGCGTAGCAACGCGGTAGACCTTATTGTAGTAGACTCGGTTGCGGCCCTAACCCCGCAGGCCGAAATAGAGGGCGACATGGGCGACAGCCACATGGGCCTACAAGCCCGCTTAATGAGCCAGGCGCTCCGTAAGCTAACGGGTGTTATTAACAAAAGCAAAGCCACAGTGATGTTTATTAACCAGATCCGCATGAAAATCGGCGTGATGTTTGGCAATCCCGAGACTACCACTGGTGGTAACGCGTTAAAATTTTACGCATCGGTCCGTATGGATATTCGCCGTTCAGGGCAAATTAAAGCCGGCGAAGAAGTAATTGGCAACCGCACAAAAGTGAAAGTTGTTAAAAACAAGATTGCGCCGCCATTTAGGCAGGCTGAGTTCGACATTATGTATAACGAAGGCATTAGCCAAACTGGTGATGTGCTTGATCTGGCGGTTACCCATGGCATTGTCGATAAGGCAGGCGCGTGGTTCTCTTACCAGGGCAGCAAAATTGGCCAAGGCCGGGAAGCATCAAAACAGTACCTTAAAGAGAACCCTGAGCTTATGGCAACAATCGACGCTGCAGTGCGCCAAAAAGTTGCCGCTGAGCAAGTGTAACCGGTTGGTTGTACGCCCAGCATGACCATAACTGCAATTAAAGCGCAGGTTAAAAATCCTGACCGAGTGTCGGTGTATATAGACCAAGCGTATGCGTTTTCGCTGAGCTATAACCAGCTGCTAGATCAAAAGATCCATGCTGGCTTACAGATTGACCAGACCCGTGTAGACGAGCTAAAACGGGTGAGCGACCTCGGCAAAATGTACGAGCGTTCACTCATGTTCGCTATGCTCCGGCCGCGGTCACAAAAAGAACTGCGTGACTATTTTAGGCGCAAAAAATGGGACGCAGCCGACGCCGAGCATATTTTGCAAAAGCTAGTGGCAAAGGGCTACGTTAACGACGTGTCGTTTGCGCGCTCTTGGGTGCAGAACCGTGCCATCAATAAAAAAATGAGCAAGCGCAAGCTGGTTTTAGAGCTTAAGCAAAAGGGTATATCAGAAGAGGTCATCCGGGGTGCGCTAGACGGTAGTGATTTTAATGAATCTACCGCGCTGAGCGAACTCATAACAAAAAAACGAAAACTCGCCAAGTATCAGGACCAGCAAAAGCTCATGCAGTATTTAGCCAGGCAGGGCTTTGGGTTCGACGATATTAAGCAAGCGCTCCAAGATTCTAATCTTGATTAGAATGTGTGGCCTCTGTTTGAGGGTGGTTGCGGAAGGGATTTTGAGCCATTCGCCTTGCATGCGCAGGCACGCGGTCTTTTACTGTGGCTGAGCGAACTACAATATTTGAATCGGTAATTTCTTTAATTTGGTTGCGGCCAATAATTACCTCGGCCAAACCCCACGATCTAAAAATGCTCGGCTGTACATGTAGCTGTGTAATATAAAATAAAGGAGTGTCCACTGTGTAATTGGTGACTTTGCCAATTTTTCGTCCGGACTCTTCTATTACAGTTTTGCCTTCTAGCGTAAAGTTAAACCCAATGACTTGTTGCAAGCGTACTAGGCCTTCTGGCGACATTATAGATTCGGCATCGTCAACAATAAGCCCAAGGTGGCTGATTTCGCGTATGTCGTCAATGTGCAAAACTGCCGGCGAGGAGTCCAGGTGTGGGCCTTGGCAGTAAAAGGCAACAATTTTAAGTTCGCGCGGGTCAATAATCGGTTCGGCGGTCACGGCAATTTGAGCGCCAGTTTGGAGGCTCATTATAGGAATCTCTGTTATTCGCTCTTTGAGTACAAGCATAATTTTATTATAGAACGAGTTGGCCAAGATGACAGTTACTTATTTTGGCTATTGTGCAAAAAACACTTTACACTTCGGGTGAGCTTGTTGCATACTGCGAGCCCATGAAGATACGATACTTTTTTGCCACACTGCTTGTTTCGGTCAGCTTTACAGTTCCTGCTAGGGCGGTTGGGCCCCAAAACGAGCCTCACCTTTTAATAGCGGCAGTCCAAACAGCTGAAGGTTCGGCGGCGGGCAACGATTTTATTGTGGTGCATAACCCAACCAGTGAACCGGTAGATATTGCTGGGTGGAAACTGCAGTATCGCTCCGCGGGCGCAAAAGATAAAGACTCCTGGACAACCAAGCTAACTTTTGCCTGCGAAGCTACCAATACGGCATGCACCACAATCGTTGCACCCAACGGCAATATTGTAGCCAGTACCTATACAATAAGCGGCTTACCTGTACACTTGTTTACATCTGGTTTTAGTGACGTAGGCGGACAGGTGCGGCTGTCAAAAGTTGTTGCAGGGCAATTGCAGGCTGTAGACTTTGTAGGCTATGGTACGGCGGCCGAGTCCGAGGCCCAAGCCGCACCAGCGCCAAAGGCAGGGAAAGCAATAGTGCGCAAAAGTGATTCAACAGGTCAGCTTATTGATTCAGACAACAATAAAAACGACTTTACCGAATCGTGCGTGGCGCTTACCAGCGCGGCGATCCACCAAGCTATCGACTGCGCAAAACCGGCTGACACGTCGCAACAGCCAACTGACGAAGAAGACGAGGCGCCAGAATATTCCATCCTCGATATAACCGAGCTCTTGCCAAATCCTGCCCCGCCACTAACCGACAGTGACCATGAATTTATAGAGTTGTATAATCCTAATAACCGCGAAGTACCCTTAAAGGGGTATACTCTGCAAACGGGTGCAGACTTTAAGTACAAATATACGTTCGAAGAAGGCGTTATTGGCGCTGGTGCATACTTTTCTCTGTTTTCTGCCGACTCAGGACTAAGCTTGGCTAATAGTGGTGGCCAAGCAAGGCTGCTGGATCCATCTGGCAAAACCATAGCCATAGCCGCCTCTTATGAAAGCGCAAAACCTGATTACGCCTGGGTAAAGTCAGAAGCTAATTGGGCGTGGTCTTTGCGCGCGACTCCAGGTTCGGCGAATATAGTAGAGATTGAGCAACCGCCAATCGTGCCGGCTGTAGTTAAAAAGCCAGTGGCCACAAAGACTCCTGCTAAAAAGACCACGGCAGCATCGCCAGCTGCTAAAAAGGCGGTAAAGGCGGCAAGTACAACGAAAGCAGCAAAGCCTAAAGAGCCAGCCACATCGATTGCCGCAATTCCACCCAAAAAAGATCCGCTTAACTTTAACTACCTAATCTTGGCAGGTGTGGGTTTGGTCGTTGTTGCATATGCATGTTATGAATATCGTCATGAACTAGCAAAACTATGGCGTAAGCTGCGTGGGGCATCGCTTTTTAGCCACAGCGCCAAGTAAAATGTTTATTCTGCAAAAGGGTTAATGCGGCCAGCAGGCAGGGTGGAAGCCGGAGTGCTATCTGTACTCTTTTGCAAAGCTTCTATTTTAGTAATAGTGTCTTTCGTGCTCTGGTTGAATTTACTGCCAATGGTGGACTGTTGCTGCTGCATGCGGTACGCGTCGTCACCAGGCATGTTTAGCGTTTCGTTCACCCAGTACACGCCAACACCGACTCCGCTAAATAGAATAATTGTCACAATAAAATAGTGGTGCTTGGCGATCGGCCGCAATATACGGGTAAAGGTGTGGATTTTTGGTAGAAAAGGTATTCTCATAATGGCTAACTCTTTAAGAACACCTCCAAGCTAAGGCTTGGATTGCTAATTTTATTAGGGTCTTTGTCGGGCGAAAGGTTTAGGCTGGTGACTTGGATTTTTGTGAGGTTTTTTTCTATGTCTTGCAAAAAGCGCATAAAGGTTGAGTAAGCGATTGGGCCTTTTAAGGTAAGGTTAAACGAGGTCTTTTTGGCATCTGCTGCTTTTTGATTTGCGGCAGGCTGGGTAAAGTCGAAAGTGTTAATTTGAATCCCATGACGTGCCGCGTAGTCTGAAACGTCTTTAATTATTTGGTCTTGGTAACGATATTGGTCGCTTGATGCGGCGATTTGCTTGGCGCGTTCTACGATGTCATGGTTCTCGGCCAGCTGTTTTTGAAGTGATTTGAGCTGTTGGAGTTCCGATGCGCTGACCTCGGCATCTATATTTGCCCGCTCTGTTGCTGCCACACTAGACGCAAGCAACCCTTGGACCCACCATGCACCAGCGCCAAATGCACCCACTAATATAACGATCAGCCCAAGCAGCACAAACCTGAGTTTTGTTGCAGTCATTATTTTGCCCCCTGGGGCGACTGCCCTTTAGAGAATTGCGCTTTTATAGAAACCGTAAAGGGGTATTTGCGGGCAATATCGGTTGTTTGCGCGTTTGGTTCGGCTTGGTTGATATTAACAATACTTACCTTTTCGAAAATTGGCGATGCCTCAAGGCTGTTTTTAAGGGATACCGCACGTTCGTAAGAGACTGCGCGGCCGGTGATATCTATAGGGGTGTCGGCTTTGGGTGTGGTGCTAAGGCTTAGCGCGTTAAGTACAACGCCTTGGGGAACCGCAGCAGCGATACCGAAAATTAGTGTGCTAAAGCTGACGTTCGATCCCAAAATGGTTTTTGCCACGACAAGGTTCTTGGCGTAATCTTCGGCGGCTGCCCTTGTTTTTTCGTATGGTTTAGCAGCGGCTTGGTTTTCTGTTTTGGCTGCTTCGGCTAGCGACCGGTCATTCATATCTGCCCAAAAACCTAGCGCAAACACACCCCCAAGTACAAGCGCGGTGCCAAAAACTAGCAGGCAATAGCGGTACAACACTACATTTACGCGGCCAGCGCGAATTTGGCGTTTTGTTTCTGGCGGCAAAAGGTTGATCATTGCCAAACCTCTCGGGGGTCAATAATAGCAAGTCCAGCGGCCGTAATGTAGCGCGGTTTAAACTGCGGGCTCGGCGGAGTAAGGTGTCCAAAGTTGATTGAGTGCCATGGGTTTGCAACCCGCGTGGGCATGAGGAGCGAATCTGTCAAAAATTCGCCTAGGCCAGGCAAGTTAGAGCCGCCACCCACAATAATAATCTGTTCGATTTTAGTTTTAGCGCCCATCCTTTCTGAATAGTAGCGAATAACTTTGCGGGTTTCGTTTGCGACATCGTTCAAGACGGGCTCTAGTACGGCGCGCAGTTTAGATTGGCGTGGGCCTGCATTTAGGCCGCTATGTACCTTTAATTGATGCGCTTCTTCATAGCTTACTTTTAATTTTTCGGCAATTTTATAGGTGAAGGTGTGGCCGCCAACCGCTACGCTGCCTGTAACGCCAACTACTCGGTCGAACAGGGCTATGTCTGTAGTGGCAGCGCCGACATCCAAAATTATGGTAGGCAGGTGGCCTTCTTCTGTTTTGCGCACTAACCGAGCAGCCGCGCTGATGCCTGGCTCTACAAGAACCGGATCGAGTCCAGCCGATTGGCAAGACGCCAAAATAGAGTCAACGATTTTTTTGGGCACCGCAGAAAACAGCACGAGCAGCGATTCTTTGCTACGTTCGATTACTTGGTAATCAGTATATAGGTCGTTGATTGCAATCGGAATGTATTGTTCGGCCTCTAATCGCAGCGCTTCGTCTAGGTTGGGTTCGGCGTCGAGAGGTACTGTGATAGTGCGGCTGTATGTGCGAGAAGTCGGTACGCTCACCGCAACATGGCTGCTTGGCAGGTGGCCAGTTAATTTTTTGCTGAGTAGTTTCGCGAGGCTGTCGCCAAGGTAGGTGTCGCCTTTAATGAGGCTAACTTGCAATTTTTGGGGGTCGAGGTCTATGGCTCCATAACCTAACACGCTCATTTTACGGGGATTTATGGCCATTATTTTAACGCCGGTCGTGCTTACGTCGACGCCGACTAGTGGTTTGTCCCTATAAAAAAGCTTGGTTTTGCTGCCCATTTTTAATTACGCTTATGTTTAGTATATCACGGGCCTGTAAGAACCTCGCGCCATGAGAGTACGTTGTAGCTGCTGGTAACTGGCCAGTTTGGAGGTGGATTGTATAGTAAGTTGTAGTCGTACTGCGTAGTGTTGTTTAGCACGCCCGAGATTCGCTTGCCACTCACAGGATCCAGCACGTTGTCGCCACAGGCACTGTTCCAAAGCCATGTCCAGGTCCATGATTGCCTAGTGGCTACAGATCCGTAAAACAAAAATGTTTGGTTGCTGTTTACCCAGCCGCGCGTGCAGGTGTTGACGCTACGGTACCGTGACGGAAAATTGACCGGTCCCAGCTGGGCAATGACCGCAGCATTCACCTCAAAATTAAATGCTCCAGAGGCTGGTGGTGCGTATGGCGAGATTGTCACTGAATTTTCAGCGATTAGTCCAATTGCATCGCTGCCATCTTTGGTTGAATATACCAAGTCGTCTATAATCGAAATTTCTGTATTCTGCGACGAGCTCGCTAGACGGCCAGCTGCAATAGACACGCGGCCCTGGAATGTGGGATTGGTGCGCACCCAGACGTTGTCTTCGGCAAAAATTACGCCCGAGCTCGGAATTGCAATATTGTTGGCAACCGATGCGTATGTAAGCGCGCTGGTGTACGGTGTGTTGCGGTCGTTTTCGCCATTTACATTGTATAGGTTGTACGTGCCGGTGGGGTTGAGCTCAATAAGGTAGCCACGGTTTGTAGTGAATGCGCCACTGGGGCTGCGCTGTGGCAAGTATGCTGCGGTGCGGGTGTTGGGAGTTTGCGAACACGCGTTAGATTGGTTGGCAATGGGTGCTGTAGAGGCATCGGCCTGGAACGCTACCTTTTTCATGCTGCACAGGCTACTGCTCACAATATTAAAATCAATCGATGGCACAGGATAGCGCCAGTCAGATTTATTGCGCGTGTTGCAGTTGACTGGTGTTGTGACGCTTGGGTGACACCACACGCCAGGCTTGCTCGTTCCGTCACCACCGAGACTAACTGGCGGTATATATGTGGCATTGGTGCTGGTGACATCGGTAGTGTTCGCACCGTCCATGCGGACACCTTGGTTCGAATGCACTGGGCCGTTTGCGGTCTCGGTGTTACCAAACCACAACGCCGTATCAGACACCACGGCGTAGCTGGCAAAAGACGGAGCGCCAATTTGGGCATCGATTGTGCGCGTTGTGTTTGTGTTTGCCACTTGCCCAATTGACCTAATCTTTACCAATGACGATCCGCTGCCTTGGGGATTGATCCATAGCGTAAAAGTGCCTTGGGTTTTGGCGTTGTCGTCTACGTAGCTGTGGGTGTACGGCCCGTATCCAAGCACAGGGTCTGGCGTGGCTGGTGTGGTTTTGCCGTCTTTATAGTCGGTGCCGTTGTGGCTAAGGTGCCACAGGTAGTAATTTATTCCCGCTTCGGCAATATTTAGGGCCTTCTGGCTTTGGATATTCGTATTTACAAGCACAATATTGCTGCCAATAAGTTCGGTTACGGCCGCAAAAATTATAGTAATCACAACCATAAATCCCAGCACACTAGGAAGCACAAAACCATAGGAGTGTTTAGTTGTCATAAATTGGTCTTTCTGTTTCGTAAACTTACTTCTACGGTTATGGTGTCGTTGCCAGAAATGCTTGGGATTGTAACTGGTACAGCCAGGTTTACGCGCATGCCTTTAATGGTGTGAAGGTCGGCAATGGGCAGGTTGAGTTTATTGCCTGCTGCGTCTAGATATTCAAAAGTATTTACGTTTGGGTTTGAGTAGAAGTTTTCTATTATGGTGACGGTGCGCTTTTGCGCATCCAATAAAGTACCGTTAGGCGGGTTAGCCGACATAGGTGTTACATCTGCCAGCAGCTTGGTGCCGGCAACGTTTTTATAGTAGCGGATTAGCGACACGTAAGCGTCGTTAGGTGCAAAATAAGCATATACGGTGGTTTCGGTATTTTGGGCTTGGGTTATATCGGTCGCGCCGCGCAAAACCTTGGCGATCCGGTGCGACTGCATAGAGAGTTGGCTAAAAGTAAGGCCTTCTTGTTCGAGTGTAAAAAATTGTTTAAGCGTGGTGTTAAAAAACGGGTAAGCTACCACAATAAGAATGCCAAGGATAGCGAGTCCTATTACAAATTCAGCAAGCGAGAATCCGGAGCTATGGCGTAACATTTATACCCCCCAGCGGTGAGGTCGGTAGGTTGAGTGTGTTGCCGCCACTTATGACTTGCAATTGTAGGGCGCCATTTGTTGCGGCCGATAAATCGGCAGTGCAATTGATTTCATCGCCCGTTCCACTGCCGGTGCAAGAACTTGGGAACGTGGTAGCGCCTTGAATAAGGTTCACTGTTGTCGCACAGCTGGCCGGCGAACCGCTGCAAGGCAGGTTGCGGCCGGTAAGCGTGAATTGGAACGAACTCAGCCCAGATGCAACGCTTGCGGTGTCGGGTTGAACACTAAAAACCCGCGGGAAGTTGGGGTTAGAGGTGAGCATAAGACGCACCTTTTGGTAATAGTTAACTCCTCCAAAGGGATAGGTTGTTGCTGGCGGCGATGCCGATTGCCATGTGGGCACAGTAATAGGGTTGAGAGAATTGCTGCCACCGTACGGCAAAGCCGCTGCTAGGTAATAGGTGGTGCTGCCAATCCTGCATCCGGTAGATCCCAAATCGCCGCAAAAAATGTAATTACCAGGCACTAGGCTGCTTATGCCAACCTGGCCGCCCGCGTCTGTTGTGGGCCTGGTATCTGGCGACATGTTGTCGTAATAATAAGATGTATCACTGGTGCTTGTGTAGCGTTTATACCCACCTTTTATATATATCTGTGCGCCTCCGAGTGGCGCGCCGTTGGTGTCGGTTGTTTCAACGAGCAGGCTGTCGTTACCTTGCGGCTTTATAGTAAGCGTGACAGACGATGACTGCTGCGTAATGATTTGCTGGCTCGGATACGTAGGCTGCTGCGAGCCAGACGGTGCAATGGTAGTAAGGCTAGAGTAGTTGGCTTTAGACGCCGTAATTATATAGCTGTAGCCAGTTGTGTCTGGGGGGAGGCCGTAAAAAATGGCCACGCCGTTGCTATCGCTGGTGTCAGAAGCATTTATGTTTGGAGTAATTGTGGTGTTAGCGACCTGCACAGTAGCGCCCGAAACGGGCGTGCCGGTATCGTCTATAATAGTGACGAACAGCGCACCTGTAGTGCTTGCAGTTTCGGCAACCCGGGCCGAAATTTGCGTATCTACCTCGGCAAGCAGGTAGTCGGTGGGCGCGTACACAGATACATGGACAATTTTGTAGTCGGCGGGGTTGGTGTCTACCGCCGGAGCGCCACTGGGCGATGGTAAATTGCGGCAATATAAGTTTTTGAGCTCGGGCGTGGGGTACGTTGCGCAGCCGTCATACGCGTCGTCTACGTAGTTAATGCTTGTTTTTATTGTATACACAACTCCGTTATACGTTTTTGTGGTTGTGCCTGGGAGGGGGTTCGCGCTATAAATGCTGCCTCCTGCGATTGCGAGGCTGTCGTAGGGGAGTGACTTTAAATACTCCATTTGGTTTGTGGCAAGGGTAGAGGCGATAGCCTTGCGCTTGGTCACGGCAGCGCTATGCGCTAAGGTTGTGAACATGCTTAATACGCCTAGCGCTACAATCGCCAGGACAGTCATGCTAATAACAAGCTCTACAAGAGTATATCCTGATGCCTTTTTGTGGGTGCCCACGGTATCCACACGATCTTGGTTATATCTTTAAGCATAAGGGTTTAGGCGCGCATAATCAACCAAGCAGCCTCCCGCATCAATGGGGAGGCTGCATTTGTAGGACAAGCGTAAATTAGTTGAGGCTGTCTTTAGTTTGGTTGCTGTTGTCGTCTTCGCGTATCCAGTTTAGTTTAAACTTGGCGCAAGGAGCGGTAGAGCATGCAGTTGTGCCATCGCTGGCAAAGGTGGTGTAGCCATAGTGGGTAGCATCGGCAGTTGCGGCCATTGAGTTTGCTGACGCGCCAGGAGTGCGGAGCGAGTTAAGGTCGATGCCTTTTAGGTTGTCTTTAGCCCATGTGTCGCTGGCAAGTTCGCCGGTCAAAACCGGATAGCCACCATTGTCGTTGTAATATACTTCGAGCTGGGTCGCTATTGAGTTAATGTCTGTCTGGCGCTCGGTGTCCCGCGCGCGCCTTTGCACGCCGCTGAATGTGTTTAATACTAGAGCCGCCAAGATACCGATTACCACAATCACGATCAATAGTTCGACGATTGTGAAACCTTTTTGTGAGTATTTTTTGAGCATCTAATGCCCCCCTTTTAGTTTATTCTAGCCGCGTAAGCTGTACACCGCGTCTTGAGCTTAAGTATAGCCATAAGAATTATCACGTCAATGGGTATTTAGCCCTTCACATTTGTAGAAAGGCTAGAAATCGGCCCCATCACGCTTGCGGCAATCAACCCCACCATACTGCCCATAATCACGATCATTACTGGCTCTAAAATCGAGCTTAGGCTACCAATGAGAGTGTCTACCTCTTCTTCGTAAAATTCCGCAACTTTTATAAGAACGGTGTCGGTTTGGCCGGTTTCTTCGCCAACAGCGAGCATTTGGGGTACGATTTGTGGAAACAATTTGCTCTGGCCCAAAATATCAGATAACTGCTTGCCGTTTTTAACAGATTCGGCGGCTTTGTCTAGCTCTTCTTTGTAAAGCACATTGCCAACTGCGCCGCCGCTTACGTGTAAGGCCTCTATAACACTTACTCCTGCACCCAAGAGCGATGCGAACGTGCGCGAAAATCTTGCAACGGCCAACTTGCTAATAATGGTGCCTACTGCCGGAGTTTTAAGCAAAATATAGCTAAAGGTTCGTTTACCTGCCGGTGTTTTTACCCATCGTCTAAACAGGTAAACCGCCAAAACCACTGCGCCAATCAAAATGTACCACTGGTTGGTCAAAAAGCTGCTTATGGCAAGCATAACTTGGGTAATCATAGGTAGCTCGGCGTCTGGGCCGCCTAAATCTTTTACAATCTGCCCAATGCGAGGCACAATAAAAACCATTAGCCCTATAAAGGCAGCCAAGGTAATGGTAAGAAGCACTACAGGGTAAGTCATGGCGCCTTTTACTTTTTTACGGATAAGGTCGCTTTTTTCTTGCTGGAGCGCCAACCTTTTTAAGATGTCGTCTAAAATGCCACCTGCCTCACCGGCCCGTACCATGTTTACATAGATATCGCTAAATACTTCGGGGTGTTTGCCAAAAGCGTCGCCAAGGGCCATGCCTCCTTGCACATCTTTGTTTACCGTGGCCAACACTTGGCTAAGACGTTTGCTTTCGGACTGCTGCTGCAGAGTGGTAAGCGCCCGTAGAAGCGGCACGCCGGCACTTACCATTGTGCTTAGTTGGCGCGTAAATACTACCAAATCTTTGGATCTTACTTTGGATTGGAACAGGTTGAAGGTGCGCGCTTTAGCGTTTTCTTCTTTAAGGCCAATAAGCCGCAGGCCTTGCTTAGCAAGAGCGGCTGTCGCGGCTGCCCGGTTGGCGGCCTCAACAGTGCCTGTGCTGCGTTTGTTGTGCGCTGTGATTGCAATGTAGCTGAATTTTGGCATGGTTATTCGCGTGTGACCCGAAGGATTTCTTCTATGCTTGTTTGGCCGCGGAGTGCCTTTATTAGGCCGTCCATTTGCATGGTGACCATGCCATCTTGTATGGCTTGGTCTTGGATTATATTGCTGGTGGCGTTGCTAGTTATGAGTTTTTGCATTTCTGGACTGTTACTTAGTACCTCGTAAATGCCCATGCGTCCCTTGTAGCCAGAGTGCCCGCAGTTGTCGCAGCCTTTGAGGTTGGGCTTCCAGAGCTGGGCGATCGACGAGCCTTTTATGGCCGGTTCTTTACCGATGTCTTCGCCAATACCACCCGAGATTGCCTGCGATTCGAGTTCTGCAATGCGGTCGAGGTTATCTTTGGCTTTTAAATTAAACATGTTTAAAATAACTGATACTTCGCTGGCATCGGGCTTGTATTGCTGTTTGCACTTGGCACAAAGGCGGCGGACCAACCGCTGGCCAACTACGGCTCGCACAGTGCTGGCTATAAGGAATGGTTCGATCTTCATATCGAGCAAGCGTGGTAAACAAGTTGCAGCATTGTTGGTGTGCAAAGTGCTAAAAACCAAGTGGCCTGTCAGTGCGGCTTGCACGGCAAGGTCGGCGGTTTCGCTGTCGCGGATCTCGCCCACCATAATAATATTGGGGTCTTGGCGCAACAACGCCCGTAACCCTCCAGAGAATGTCATGCCGGCCTTTGGGTTGACTTGGGTTTGGTTGGTGCCAGGAATGCGGTATTCTACGGGGTCTTCAACTGTAGAAATATTAACCGTAGGCGAATTAAGCAAACTCAAAATACTATACAAACTTGTTGACTTACCCGAGCCGGTTGGGCCGGTCACTAAAACCATGCCGTGCGGTTGGATAATTGTTGATTTTATTGTGTCGAGGCTGCTACCCCAGTAACCAAGTTGCTCTAGGGTGAGTGCTTTATTGGACTCATCGAGCACGCGCATAACAACCTTTTCGCCGTCGCTAATAGGCAGCGTAGATACGCGCAGTGCATACAATTTGCCGCCAACCGACACTTTAAACCGGCCGTCCTGCGGAACGCGGCGCTCGTCTATTTTTAGGTTGCTTAAAATTTTAATGCGCGATACCAATGCAGCCAACACGTTACGGGGAAGTTTGTTGGCCTCACGCAAGATTCCGTCTATGCGGTAGCGTACTTGTACGTAATCTTCGCGTGGTTCAATGTGCACGTCTGATGCGCCAGCGCGGATGGCGTATTCAAGTAGCAGGTTAACGGTTTGGGCGATGGGTGAGTTTTCGGCTACGTCTTCTTCGCTGACAGTTTCTTCTTTTTGTACTTCTTTTTGTACTTCTACGTCTATAACTTTGCCAAGTTCGGTGCTAATGCCCTCGCGGTATTGGTCGAGTGCCGCCAAAATATTGTCTTTTGTGGCAATGTAGAGCGCTAAATTCGCGCCAATGTATTTTTGCAAAAAATCTACAGCCTGTACGTCGTCGGGGTCTTCCATGGCCACTTGCTTAATGCCGTCGGTGCTTACATCGAACAGTACTGCGTTGTATTGGCGGGCAACGCGTTCTGGCAACAGGTTGATGTTTTTCTTAGAGATTGTTTTAGGGTCGAGTTCTATAAAAGGGATACCAATTTCTTCGGCGTATAGTTTGGTCAGGTCTTTTTCTGTGATGGTTTCACTTTTTAGTACGAGGTCTTGTAGGGGTTTGCCGGTGCGCTTTTCTTCGGCGCGTAGCTTATCTAGGTCGGCAGGTTTTAGCTTGCCGGCCTTTTGCAAAAGCCTCCCTAGTGTCGCATCTGATACGCGCATAATTACCTTTTATTGTAGCGAATTACGCTTATGATTACCATTTTAGAAACGCAAAAACACTGGTGCCACCGCACATCACCCCTTATAATAAAGCGCGTGACATTTACATACTTGTGCAGCACCGCAAATGATACGCAAAACCTTGCCGCAACTTTAGGCAAGGCGGTTAAAAGCGGTGACGTAATTGCGTTTTTTAGCGATTTAGGCGGTGGTAAGACCACCTTTGTTAAAGGATTGGCGCGAGGTATGGATGTGACAGACGTTGTGCAAAGCCCTACATTTACCATTAGCCAAATCCACCAAGCAGGGCGCGGCCTTGAACTCCACCATTTTGATTTTTACCGTTTGGGCGAGGCAGGAATTATGTCGGCCGAACTTGCCGAGTCCCTTGCGCAGCCGAACGCTGTGGTGGCGATTGAATGGGGCGACATAATGCGCAGCGTCATGCCAAAACAATATATCCATATGACACTCCGCACCCAAGATAACGAGGCCAGGCTTATAATTATTGAATGCCCACAGCAGGCCACTCACATTATTAAAGCGTTGCAAAATTACCAGCAAAATAGGACAGGGCAATGATTATAACCTTAAAAACAGATAACCCAGTTGCCGAAATCGGCCTTTACAGCCCGTCTGGCGAGCAGATGTCGCACGTAACCTGGCAGGCTGACCGGCAGCTAGCTAACGATTTGCTTGCCAAGATCCACGAACAACTTTTAGTGCAAAAAGCAGACTGGCCTGACGTTACAGGGGTAGTTGTGTTTGAAGGCCCGGGATCTTTTACTGGCCTACGCATTGGATTAACAGTTGCAAACTCTATTGCGTATGCGCAGTCCGTGCCAATTGTTGGCGCGCAAGGCGAGGACTGGGTAAAAAGTGGCCTGGCTTTGCTTATAAGCGGCAAAAATGATACGCAAGTACTCCCGCATTACGGTGCCGAGGCACACATAACCCTACCTAAGAAGTAGGCAAGTGACTCGCATGCGCCCTACAATCGCCGTTGACTGCAGGGCGCATGGTTAGAGGGGGTAGTGGACTAGGCCGCGATCTTGTTCAGCTCGGTGTTGATGACGTCGGCCATATCTTCGGCTTCTTTGGCGACACGGTTTACGAACGGTCGTTTGTTGGCCGAGTTCATGAAGTTCACGCCCCAGCTATCCACAGCCAGAATGAGCGAGCGATAGTTTGCCTCTCGGTCAATCAGCAGTGGACGACAAGGGTCGATTTTGTCGGCCAGCAGATAGCCGTAGGTTCCGTCCATCGTGATGATACGTGCCCGTTCTCGCAGTTTCCTCTCTACGTGAAAAGGAATCCACTCAACCGCGAACCGTTTGAAGGGTCCGCTGGTGAGGTTGGTGAACTTGTTGAACGTGTCGATGATCTGCCGGCCCGTTACCGGATTGCAGATCTCTTCCCCTGTGGTGGGGTTAAAGCACCGCCATGCAGTTAAGCACACCTGTGAAACGTTAGATGCCCTCAAAATTCCTCCAACAGTGGCTTTTTCTTATGCCTGTTAATTTATACCACACCTCACAAAATAAAAGTGGCAAAAGTTGACGTAGTAAAAGCTACAGTCGTACAATAAAGCTAGGTTTTCTGATTTGATAACCAACTGACCGCTTTCAAAAATTTACTAAAGTTTTCATTTTTAGGATCAGATTGCGCCCGGTGAGTCCGCCGTGGCCTATAAAAGCTACGCACTTTTCGGACGATATCTGCGCTTAAGCAGAAAGGACAAACATGGAGCTAGGAGTCATCTTAGCAGCTGTTATTGGCGCAGGGGCCGGTGCAGGTGGCGTTTACGTGGTAAACCAACGCCGCGGCACGGCCGGAGCCGCTAAGGCCCAGCAGCTAATTGCCGATGCAAAAAACAAAGCTAAAACAATAGAAATAGAGGCCAAAGACAAGGCCCTAAAAACCAGTGACGAAGCCGCAAAAGAGGATCAGAAACGCCGCAAAGAGCTGATTGCCGTAGAATCCCGCATTGCCGACCGCGAAGCTAGCCTAGACAAAAAGCTAGAAGACCTCGACACGCGCAGTGAGCGTTTGCGCAAAGAAGAAACAGAGGTAGAGTCACTGAAGCACGAAATCCGCGAAATCCGCGGGCAGCAACTCGCCAAGCTCGAAAAGGTAGCTGGCCTTTCTAAAAAAGAGGCCGCCGAAAAGCTCCTGCAAATGACAGAACGCGATGTGTCTAAAGATTTGCTGGGCCTCGTTAATAAATTACAAGCAGACGCCGTAAAAGACGCCGAAGAAAAAGCCCAAATGGTGCTCGTGAGCGCCATGGAACGTATGTCGTCAGATGTCACTAGCGAAAAGACAGTCACCGCCGTAAAGCTGACCGACGACGAAATGAAAGGCCGCATTATCGGCAAAGAAGGCCGCAACATCCAGGCAATCCAACGCGAAACCGGCGTAGACATTTTAGTAGACGACACGCCCGGCATGGTAGTGCTGAGCAGCTTCGATCCAATTCGCCGCCAAGTTGCCCGCCTTGCACTAGAGATGCTCATGAAAGATGGGCGCATCCACCCCGCCCGCATTGAAGAAGTCGTAGCAAAAGCCCAAAAGCAAATCGACAAAGAAATAGACCAAGCTGGCGAAGACGCCGTGCGCGAAGTTGGCGTGGTTGGCCTTGTGCCAAAAGAAATGCAGCGCTTGCTGGGTGAGCTAAAATTCCGCACGTCTTACGGCCAAAACGTGCTCAAACACTCTACCGAAATGGCGCACATTGCCGGCCTTATTGCCGATGAAATCGGTGTAGATATCCGCACCGTAAAAGTGGCTGCTCTGTTACACGATGTAGGTAAAGCGCTCACCCATAAGATAGAAGGCAAGCACCACCACATTAGTGCCGAAATGGCCCGCAAATATGGCATGCCCGACAACATAGTGCACGCCATAGAAGCCCACCACGACGACATAGAGGCAACCACACCAGAAGCGTTAGTGGTGCGCGTGGTAGACGCCTTAAGCGCCGCCCGCCCTGGCGCGCGCAACATAAGCGCCGAAAACTTTGCCGAGCGCATGCGCGAACTAGAAAACGTAGCTTTAAGCTTTGAAGGCATAGATAAAGCCTACGCCATAAGCGCCGGCCGCGAAGTGCGCGTCATTGTGCGCCCGCAGCAAATCGACGACCTAAGTGCCATAAAATTAGCGCGCGATATCGCCACCAAAATTGAATCAACCATGCAGTACCCCGGCACCATTAAGGTAAACGTTATCCGCGAAACCCGCGCAACCGAATACGCCAAATAATGCAGACCGAAATCGAAGTAAAGTTTTTGGGTGTAAACCACGACGACGTGCGCAAAAGATTGCAGGCCGCAGGCGCGGTATGCGAACAGCCAATGCGTTTAATGCACCGCACCGTTATGGATTTTCCAGATTTACGGCTGCAGACGTCGTCGGACGGTTTTGTACGCATCCGCGACGAAGGCAACAAGGTAGAGGTAACGTACAAGCAGTTTAATAAGGCGCTTTCAATCGACGGCGCCAAAGAGGTTGCCGTGGTTGTAGACGATTACGCCCGCGCCATAAAACTTTTCGAAGCCATTGGTTTGCAGGCTAAATCCGAACAAGAATCCAAACGCGAAAACTGGCGCTTAGGCGATTGCGAGATTGTGCTAGACGAATGGCCCTGGCTGCGCCCTTACATTGAAATCGAAGGCCCGCATGAAGATGCAATCCGTTCACTCGCCCAAAAACTAGGCTTTAATTGGGCCGACGCGGTAACCGGATCTGTTACCGTAGCCTACCGCGCAGAATACGACATACCGCGTGAATTGTCGGTTGATAAGAATCCGCGGATTGCTTTTGACGAGCCAGTGCCGGAGTGGATGGCCAAAACGCGTCGTGCATAGAAACTTATAGTTATCCTAGGCTTCCTTCTTGTAAAGTTTTCTTGAGGCTTTGCTATTATTAAATGTAATATGAGATTCAAGCCATTTTCTGAAAAGTATGATTTTACTAAGTCTGAATTAACCGAACATTACCCGTTATATTTACGCCGACCAATAGCACAATGGTTTCATGATTTGGTTGCAGAAAATGAACTCGGATATTTTACAAATTCATATATCTCAAGGATTTCAGGACTAAAACCTGGTTTTGTAAATAATTTAAATACAATCTTTCGAGAGAATTTTCCAACCGATCTCCAAGACTTTATTAAAAAAATATTTAGTGACGCCGATCTAACCAGCAACTTTCTGGCGCTACTTCTTCAGAATATATGCAAAGGAGTGGATGCTGTTAGATTAGAAATGATACTCTCAAATGGCGGTTCCGCATTTGCTGTAGAAAAAGTCGATAAATCTGCTAATTCATATGATGCAGGCGTCTATGATTTAGTAAAAAGAGTGCCGGAAGTAGTGGCTAAACAGGCGGCGGAAGCACTTACGTCTAATGAGTTAATAAAGGAAGCGTGGAATGCTTGCTACTCTCGCAATCCAGACTACGAAAGAACAGTAAATAGATGCTGTGATGCACTTGAACATATGCTTCGAGATAAGTATGAGTCGAAAAATGTTAAACCTCAGCTCGGCATGCTCATAAAGAATTTACAGACAACCCCTGGCAAATTAAGTTTTAAGGGCGATACTTTATTAAGAAATAAAGCAGATCTAATGAGTCTAGTTAGCTCGGCAACTCAGGTTCGAGGAAGCCATACAGCTGGTACCGGACGCAAACCTACCTCTGAAGAAGCTGAATTTATTTTGCATTCAACAATTCTAATTTGGAATGTGCATCAAGCTATCTAAAGCGCACTTTGGCCAAAAGTTTTCCACTATATCTATTATTGAACTCCGAGGGAGTGTGTGGTTTTATACCTGCGTTGAGCAATTGCTTAACAAACCTCGGCGATTGGAAATACGCATGAAAAGGTTGCGTGCGCGCATTGCCACGGCAATGTTGGGCGTGCTACTGGTGTTGGGCGGGGCTGCAATGCACGTTCCGGCAGCAGTAGCAGCGGAAAGTTGCTATGGCGACTACTGTTCGGGCAAGGATCCGTCGCGTGTGGGAGTCGGCGGCGTTCCATGTGCGGATCGTGCCGACACCGTTCGTTCCGCCAGGGTCAACATGAGCGATGGGTTTGGCGGGTACTACGAGGTTGGCACCCTTGAAGTGCGCTGGTCGGCACGCTGCCAGACCAACTGGGCGCGGCTCAGTCTGGAAAGAGACGCCTACGGCATTCTGGGGATCAACATCCTGCAGGACACCGGCTACAAGCAATACAAGTCGACCAGAGGGTTTGACGGCGGAACAAGCAAAGGTGTGTTCTGGACGAACATGATCTACTCACCAACGGCGCGCGTCATGGCGTATCTGCATCACACGTGGCCGCCGCCCTGCACCGTGTGCGCGACTGAGTGGGTGTAAGAACTCTGCGCCAAGGGAGATAGTGAGGTCGGCTAGTTTTGTACAATAGAACTAGCCGACCTCACGGATAATAAAATTTAAAGGACAAAATATGGAATTCGACACAGTTATATGGAGCATTGTGATCTTTGCAAAACTTTTATTAGTAAATTTGGTACTGCCTATCGTTATCGTAATTTATTTGGACAAGATATTATCCTTCATGCGCATTAGCAAATTTTTAGATATAAATACCACCCGTCTAATCCGTAGTCTTCTTATTGTCTATGCGTTTATTTTTGGAGTTATTAAACCCTTGCTTGCCCTAATTACCGGGAAATTTTAATGGCACAAACCCAAAATATTAATCGTTCAACCAGGTTTGTCTTAATTGGTGTATTTATCGCCATTTTCAGTTACGTATTAACTCCAATCTTGATTTGGCTATTTAGCTTTCTGGAGTTTCTTGTACCCCTTAACGTAGCGATTGGAACTATGCTGGCGACATTTGCAGGCTACGCGCTACAAGAATGTATCAGGGGATCAAAATTGGTTTTAAGAAACAAGTTGATTGCTGCTGTTCTGGCACTTACTACGGTAGTTATTGCGAATATACTTTTCCAAATGTGGGTGCGATATTCCTTAACCCAGCAGATTCAAGAGATTATGAGTCGCTAATAATGCGAGTAAGTATGATCTAACGTAAGGTTATGGATTTTCAGCTCTTAATCAATATTCTTATTGCCTTCAGCATACTTCTTGCGCTAACAAGCAGGTATATGCGCGTAGGTTTGATAACAGGAACCATTAGTTTCTTGGCGCTGGCAGTTTATAGCTATATAGAAAATCACGATGTTCTGCTGGCAATCCTCAGTATTGGTGGCATGCTAGGGTTAATCTACGAACTCGCAAAATCAATCCGTAACACAAAATATCATCTCGATAAAAAAAGTAAACTTATAATAAGTGGCACCATTATGCTTTTAGGGGTCTGGCACACTAGTCTTGGCTCGTTGTCGCCTTACCTAATTTCGGGCATCTTTGCAGTGGCTCTTGTGATCGTAGATATAAAAAAGCCGAAACAAAAGGTTTAGTCCGTGGACGCACCAACTCCACATATTTTATTTAGCATCATGCTTGGATTAGTGGGCATAGCCGGCATTACGACAGCGATGGCGTTTGTGATGAATGAAAATACACGCAGCCTTGGCGTGTTCATCGGCATAACGTTTATTACTTTGTTAGTGGCTCAGATTATCACTACCGGCTATTCAGAGTTTGGTAATGTGCCGTACTGGTGGATATTGCTTATTATTGCCGGTGTAGGCTTGCTTCTGTCGGTGTGGCAATGCAAAAGAATGCCTCGTAAATCACTGCTTAACAAAGAATTCTGGCAGCAGTGGAGGCGGGCGTTTTGGATGCTCTTTGGGGTTATGTTTATTGTGGGTGTATTGAAGTCTCTTTTTAGGGTATAAATATGCTCACTTCTTTATAAGCCTGAATAATTATCACCGGAGGGTTCTAATGGAGTTTAAAGATTTTGTACAGTATGCTGGCCTGACTATCTATAACATAATTATGGCCTACTTTCTAGGACTCATGATTTTTTGGACTTTGCCGGTGCCACACTTATCATGGCAGTTCAGTCTATTGCCTGGTTACGTAATTGGTGCAGTCATAAGTAGCTCACTGACATTCTTAATCATTAAAAAATGGCACGTAGAAAAAACGATAAAAATAATCGTGGCTACGATTGTCCTAGTTGTTACGGTTGCCGTAAGTTATAGTGTCGTGACTGAGCGGTCAGATGCATTCACGGCACGGGCTCACCAATATATGCAAGATAACTACGAAAAGTAAATAATATTTGTCGGTTCTAATTGATTCATCAGGCTCTGACAGTTCTTGCTGCTACCAGGTATAATCTTTTAGGGTTCAGATGAATCGGAGGCGACAGTTGAAGTACATGACCGTAAGCGAAGGTCAACGCCGGACTTTTACTATCACATTGGGCCTCAGCGAGGGCTATGGAGACAATTCCATAACCCACCATCCCAGTACTGCCGATAAGGTTGTTAGTACCTGGATGCAGGCTCGGTCAGAAGAAAGTCTGTTGACGATCGGCGGCTTTTTCAGCGAAATCAAGCTTCACTACACTTATCACGAGGGTGATAAGCCGCAGGCCAGGCACGAGCCAGGACTGCGTTTTTCGGGCGAAGTTTCGATTCGACGCCTAAGCGCTGTGTCCGATGCAGAGATTGAGGAAGCCTTGATTAATCTTGCAGATGCACTGGGTGCGGCACTGGGTCAGAAGCACGTGACTGTGACATATCGCGAAAGGGTTTGGATCCGAGAATTCCACGCCGGATAGACGGCCCGTCAATTCATTAAACCGCCCATAGGCCGACCCTGGTCAATCCGGGGTCGGTCGTGACAATGCGCTGCATAACATACACACAACTTTGCAACTTCCCACCCCCTCTGCCATAATAAAACCATGGCAGAGCTCAGTTACGACGACGTTCGCCGCGCCGCGCAGGAAGCTGCGAGTAACTTGCAGACTGCCCTTGGCGAAATCCGCAATAATGCGCAGTACATACGAAACGACATTGTAAGATTGAATCCGGCCGACTGCCAATTGCGCCTTACTAACTTGCAGCGTACCCTCGATCAGCTACTCCAGTACATGCAGCGCATAGATGTGTATTTGCAAAATAATCAAAATATTACCAACGGATTGCAGCAAACGCAACAACTTGTGCTACGCGTTGAACAAAGGCTGGTGAACACCGAGCATATTGTTGCTGAAACAACAAGATACCTAGAGGTTATACACGAACAGATGGTCCAACTAAACGATCTTTACGCACAACAAATGGGCGGCATGCGGGCCGAACCATAATGCGAATTTTGTATTTGGGCGATATTATGGGCCGGCCTGGCCGCGAGGTAGTTGCCGCAGAGCTTTTAAAACTGCGCAAGCAACACGAGGTAGATTTAGTAATTGCCCAAGCAGAAAACGTGAGCCACGGCAAAGGAATGAGCCCCGCCCACATGCGCGAGCTGCAAACGGCGGGTGTGGATTTTTTTAGCGGCGGCAACCATACCATGGAGCGCGCGGCTACCAAACAACTGCTGGCAAACCCAGACATGCCAGTGATTGCGCCACTTAACCAGGCGGGTGTTGAACCCGATTGGGGTGCCAAGCGGGTCACCACGCCAAAGGGCGATGTGCTGGTAGCTAGCTTGCTGGGTGATGTGTTCCCTATGCCAATCGCCACAAGCAATCCACTTAAAGCTATAGACGACCTGCTTGAAAGCCCGCTTGCAAAAGACGTAGCTGCAATTGTAGTAAATTATCACGGCGAGTTTTCGAGCGAAAAACGCGTAATTGGCTATTACTTAGACGGCCGCGCCAGCCTAGTTGTTGGCGATCACTGGCACGTACCCACCGCCGATGCCATGATATTGCCAAAAGGCACCGCACATATGACCGACGTTGGTATGTGCGGCACGCTACACTCCAGCTTAGGCGTGAGTAAAGAAATAATTATTGCCCGCTGGCGCGACGGCGCAAAAATAAAGAACGATATCGCAGATGGCTCGCCATACCAATTAAATGGTGTGCTTGTTACCGTAAGCCCGCGTACCCATTTGGCCGCAAAAATACAACCAATACATAAAATCCTTGAGAAACTAGGGTAGATAGGCTATAATTCTTCTGAATGTAACGGGGTGTGGCGCAGCCTGGTAGCGCGCGCGGTTTGGGACCGTGAGGTCGAAGGTTCGAATCCTTTCACCCCGACCAAGAAAAAAGAGTGAAGTTTTGTCTTCGCTCTTTTTTCTTGGTCGGAATGCAGCGTGGTAAAATGCACATATGCATAAGCGTCATCTCCTTGCGCTATACCGTCTCTTTTTTGGGGTGCTCACTCTGTGGGCTGTATGGGTGCAATTTGCCCAAGGGTCTACCCGGGAGTCATTCGACCCTGTTAACTTTTTAAGCTTCTTTACGATAGAAAGCAACATTATAGCCGCCGTCTTATTTATTGTATCTGCGGCGCTAACGGCGCGCGGCAGCCAGAGTACGGCGCTAACTATATTACGCGGCGCCGCTACTCTTTATATGTTGGTGACAGGAGTGGTCTACAGCCTGTTACTGTCTGGTTTAGAAGAATCGCTGCAAACGACAATCCCGTGGGTTAATGCGGTGTTGCACTATATTATGCCTGCCGCCGTGTTATTTGATTGGTGTATAGATATCCCAAAACGGCGCATGTTATTTAGGCGCGCGCTTGTGTGGTTGGCGTTTCCGGCCGCGTATTTATTCTACAGTTTAGTGCGCGGTGCTGTTGTTGGGTGGTATCCGTACCCGTTCTTAAATCCTGCCTATTATGGGTACGCTGGTGTTGTTGTGACATGCGTGGGTATTCTAGGCGGTATGGTTGCGCTTATTTGGTTGCTCACCAAAAGTACGCATATTGTGAACCGTAAATAGGCCAAAGAAACAGGCTCGACGTATCGAGCCCGGGCGGGAAAGCCGAACGTTCATTGAAGTGTTTTTAGAGGGAGTCGCGCCGCAGGCACCAGGCGGGCATCGACAAGATGCCTACGGCGGACTCTTCGAGCGATAGATCTAACGGCTCATTGCCGCATGGTGTTTGTCTTGCAGCCCTCGGGCGGCTGGTGGAGAGGAAGTGGCGCAGCTCTTCATAACCAGAGACAAACTAAGATCTTTCGCTCGCTCAGGCACCCTACAGGGCACAAAACGGTTCAATGGAAGGCGACAGCTAGCAAGCAACTGTCTTTTTGGTCGGCTACTCGACCGCAGCACTCTACGGAGGTAGGAATGCCTTTTAATCATAACCGCAAATGATTTTGTGAGTCAATATAGGCAGCGCCTGAGTGGTATGATAATTATATGAAAAAGTCTGAGTCAGGGTTTGCGCTCATAGGGCTGGTGGTAGTGGCGTGTATCTTGATAGGACTATTTTTAATTGTGTTTTATACATCGGGTACTAATGGCCGTGCACAGTCGGCAAATAATCAACGCCGTGTTGATGTAAACGCGCTTTTTAACGCGGTTGAGCAATACCGGCAAAACCATAACGGTACGCTCCCCGATGGCATAACCGATAAACCAAAAATAATAAGTTCTACGCTAAGCGATGGGGCAGTAAACCTATGCCAGGCGCTTGCGCCGTATCTATCTACGATTCCTATAGATCCGGTGGGTGGGCTGGCTGTCCCAAGCAACGCTCCATGTACGCAGCAGGGCATGCGCTACAACAGCGGATATACAATCAGAATCACGCAGAGTAAGCAGGTTGTGGTAGAGGCACCATCGGCCGAAAACGGCGCTAATATTTTTGCTGGTGTCAAAGAACCCTAAGCATTATTTTAAAAACGAAGGGAGCTTTTTCCAGAACGAGTACACCTTCCAGCCACCAACAAGCAATGATACGCCAATAACAATAAAGGTGGCCGCAACTAATGCAAAAAGCACGGCCGGATATATAAGGATCAGAACCGCCAGCGCAATAAATACAATGCCCTGCAAATAAAGGGTGATATAAAAATGGCGCACGGTGTCTTTGATTGTTTCAAGCTGTTTCATAAAAGTAATCCTTATTACACGCCTATTATAGCAACATGGTTGACAGAACAACCCGCGCAGCCCGATTGCGCGGGTTGTTCTGGTAATTCGCAGCGGGTTTCGAGGTGCAGGCCTCTAAAGCCCCGCGGCTACTTGGTTACAGCGTGCCCCATTGGTACCAGGGCAGGTAGTACTGCGCGCCGTACAGGTCTCCGTAGATGCCGTACTTCTGGCCGGAGCCGACGTACAGGTAGCGGTTGGCCACCCCACCGCTCGGGGCGGGGTAGTCCCAGTGCATGCCGGTGTAGGTGCCAGAGGCTCCGTTCGGGGCAAGCTCGTGGCTCAGGACCGACGCGTAGGCCGTGCCGCTGTTCTTGTACTGCAGCAGCACGTAGCCGGTGTATCCCGGGTACTTGTAGAACGTCATCGACACGTTGCAGCTGTAGTTGCGCGACTGCCACTCGTCGTAGTCGTAGACGCCGGTCGACGGGTTGTACGTGTAGAGCGTGGCCGACCACGTGTTGGAGTTGTTTCCCCGGAACGACGGGAACGCGTAGCTGTACGCGTTGACGTACCCGTAGAAAACGGTGTAGGCGCCGGTCGCGTAGTTGTAGAAGTAGACGTAGTAGTAGCGGGTGGTACTGGTGTTGTTCTTGACGCCGGTTTGCACCAGGCCTTGCTGGCAGTACTGGCCGGGCGACACGAAGTCCACGGTCGCTACGTAGCCGGCTTGTGCCGTGACGCCGCCGTCGACCCGCTTGCCGGTCACGTCGGTCTTGACCGCCGCGGTCTTGCCCCGCTGCTTGTCGGCTACAGCGTCCTTTCCAGGCTCGACCTTTTGGGTCACGGTCGAGACTGGCGCCTTGGCGGCGTCGGCGGTGTCAGGCGACGGTGCTGCCAGCGCAGAAGGAACCACCAGCCCCAGGCTCGCCAGCGTGAACACGCACGCCATAGCAAGCCTTCTTAGCCGTATGCTTCTCAACGAAACCTCCCATTGCAAGATGAACCCTCCGTAAGGGCTCATACCTGCGAGCCGTTTTTGGCCGCAGGGTGGCGGGCGCGTAAGCATCCACAACACTGCGGCCAATCATTTAACGAACTTTACTTAAGTAACCATTCGCAATTATGTTTTGTTGCGCCCTGGCCGTCAAGGTATTTTTTGCAGCGCCAGTAGTAGGGCCGCTTGTTGCTATGTGTTCTGCGTGGGATAGGCCTTCGTGCTACACTTACAACATGGAACAAGCAGCAGATTTTACACTTAAAGATCAGCACGGAAACACACGCAGCCTACATGAATGGCGTGGTAAATGGGTGGTTTTGTATTTTTACCCCAAAGATGAAACAACTGGTTGCACGCAAGAAGCCTGCAGTTTCCGCGATGCAAACGAGGCGCTTTTGGCGCGCGATGCAATAGTGGTCGGCGTTTCTAAGGACTCGCCCGAGAGCCATGCCAAGTTCATTCGCCACTACCAATTGCCGTTCACCCTTTTGAGCGACCCAGACGGCGAAGTCATGAAACAATATAGTAGTTGGACTCCAATTTTTGCCAAGCGCCAAACGTTTATCATTAATCCCGAAGGCAATATTGCTAAGGTATACCCAAAGGTCACGCCGGCGCAGCATGCAACCGAAATTCTGAATGATTTAGCGGTACTGCAATCACACTAGGCATTTTTACTTAAAATACGGTACACTACAGCATATATGTGCGGCATTGCAGGATACTTTGGCTTTGCAGATGGCAAAGCGTTACTTACTACCATGAACCGTGCCCAGGCTCACCGCGGGCCTGACGGCGATGGTTTTTTTACTGATACAAATGTGGGGTTGGCGCACCTGAGGCTTGCAATCATTGATCGCGACCACGGCCAGCAGCCAATAACTGACTCATCGCAAAACTACACCATTGTGTACAACGGTGAGATCTATAACTACAAAGAGCTGCGTGCCGAGCTGCAACAAAAGGGCCGTGTTTTTAAAACCAACTCCGACACAGAGGTAGTGCTAGAGGGGTACGCCGAATGGGGCGCTGAGTGTTTCGACAAACTCAACGGCATGTTTGCGCTTGCTATCTGGGATAAAGCTAAACAACAGCTGGTGCTTGCCCGGGACCATTTTGGCATTAAACCACTTTATTTTGGCAACGCTGGCGATCTTAATAAGCCGCAAATTGTGTTTGCGTCAGAAATCAAAGCTATTTTAGCATCGCAAAAAATAACTTCAGCGCCTAACGACCGGCTCATTTACCGCTATTTGGCATTCCGCGCACACGAAGACACGCCCGAGACTTTCTTTAGCGGCATAGAAAAACTCATGCCAGGCGAGATGGTCGTCATAGACAAAAAAGGCTTGGCTCGCAGTAACTACACTGAACTTCGCGAACAGCTCGCGGTGCTGGCAACTCGGAATAGCCCGTATATGCCGTCGCAAACAGACGAATACCGCCGCCGTTTAACCGAATCAATCAAAATGCGGCTCATGAGTGAGGTACCTGTTGGTACATGTTTGTCTGGCGGGTTAGACTCTTCAACTATCGCGCTCATTGTAAACCAATTGCTTGCCAAAAAAGACCAAGCTGCAGGCTCAGTGGGGGCGCAGCAAAATACATTCTCTGCGGTATTCCCTGGCTCAATAAATGACGAAGAAAAATACATAGACGCCGTGCTCGACAAGGCCAAAGGCAAAGTAGCGTCGCACAAAGTGTACCCAACAGCCGATAGCTTTGCGGCCGACCTTGAGGATTTTATCCGCACCCAAGAAGAGCCCACCATCAGCACTGGCCCCTACGCACAGTACAAGGTTATGGAAGAAGCCAGCAAGCACGTTACCGTTTTGCTAGACGGCCAAGGCGCAGACGAAATGCTGGCAGGCTACTACCCCTATTATTTTGTGTACCTGCGCCAGCTTAAACGTGAAGGCAAGTGGCTAAAACTTGCTACAGAAATGCTGCGCTCTGCAGACGTATTATTTAGGTTTTTGCGGTTCCGCATATACGATACGCTCCAGTTCCGCCGAAGGGTTGGGATCCGCCAGTTGTTGGGGGCCGACTTTAAGGCAGCCCACATCAAGGAATCATTTACGTCGATCCCCGATAACCTTAAGAAGCGGTTTATCCAAGACTTGTTTTATAACAGCATCCCTGCGCTTTTACGCTACGAAGACAAAAACACCATGCGGTTTGGCTTAGAAGGCCGTGTGCCATTTTTAGATAAAGAAGTAACAAAGTTTTTGTTTGGCCTAAGCGATGAGGCAATTATAAGAGGTAGTTGGAACAAACGCATCCTACGGGATGCCACTAAGGGGTTGCTGCCAGAAATGGTGCGGACCCGCCGCAATAAAATTGGCTTCACCACACCTGAGCAAGAATGGTTTAAGCGGCTTAAAACCCGTTTTTACGGCGTATTTTTGTCGGAAAGCTTTGCTAATAGGCCATATTTTAACCAGCAAGAAGTGCTGGCGGCGTTCGAAGGGCATATCAAGGGCAGGAACACTACAGACACCATGGTCTTTTGGCGCATGCTAAACGTAGAGCTTTGGTTGCGTGAATTTTTTGACCAAAAGGAGAAAACCAAGCAAAAGGCAGAGAAGCCCGACCTAGAGCCCAACCAAGAAAAATCGCTTGATATCACTGCCAACGGCGCAGATTTTAGGCGGTACCCACTCCGCACTAAAATGGTGGCGGCAACAGATGACTTAGCGCCATTTGTCACTGACAGGCTCAAGGAGTTCTTTACTACGCTCTCGGCGGCAAAAAACCACAAACAATACACCGAAAAGCCATGGCAACTTTTTATAAGCGAAAAAATCGTGGCCATAACCCAAGGGCGATCTTACTTTATTTGGGATATCAAGCCGAGTTTTTGGGCACGTACTCTCAGTAAATTTGTAGTAAAAACTCCTTATGGAATTGGCCTGGGCAGCCCATGGACCATGCAGCTCGCCATAGAAGAGGCAGGCTTGGCTAGGATTTTATTTGCATCTGTAGCAGCCGCGGTCGGCAAAGTATTTGGTAAAAAAGGCTTGTTCTACGAGCTTGCCGGCGCAGATGTGCGGGCAATAGATGGCCCTACCGAATATTCGGTGTACCCAAGCAACGTATCGGCAAAGTTACCGCCAAAAGATCCCGCAAAGGTTGCGCAGCAGCTAGATAACGCTATCCGTTCGGCGCTCCCTAAAAAACTACTCGATAACTTTAAGGGTGTAGTTGTAATAGACGCCAACGACCTAGGCCGCAACGTGCTGGGCCACAACACCAGTCAAAAAGAGGCTCATCTAGAAGCTATCTTTGCCGATAATCCGCTTGGCCAAGGCAGCGAGCGTACGCCGCTTTGCGTGGTGTTTGAGAAGTAAAAAATTACCACAACGTGATACCATAAAAGTATATGATTCTTGCCACATTCTTTAGTTGGTGGTACGGGGTGGGTTGGTTGTCCCTTGGCCGTAAGGTGAGCGGGCGCGTCGTAGGCGTGCTGCGGTTTTTTTCGGTAGGCCAATTAGCCACAAGCTTGTTTGCGCCGTTTAGGCAGATCTCGGCCGGTCGGGTGCAGGGCCCACTCGGGGTGCAGCTGCGCGCTTGGGGTGATAGGCAGTTTTCGCGGGTGATTGGGGCGATTGTGCGGTTAATGCTTATAGCTTGCGGTCTCGCAGGGGCATTGTTTTACTCCATAACAGGCCTCATTATGCTCGTTTTATGGCCAGTTATGCCGGTGATGCCGTTGTTTGGGATTATTTTAATGGCAACAGGATTCCACTTATGAACCCGGGTATCAACTTAAGTAGTGCCCGTGCGCAACAGGCACGGCTGAGTATTACGCTGGGCAAGGCCTGGATCCGGATTGCGTTAATCACGACATTTGTAGTATTGGCTGCAACAGGTGTGTGGTTGCTGCTCATAGGTGTGGCTGCCGGCTGGCTGTTAGTCAGCCTTGCGTTCTGGCCTGTGCTGCCGCTTATGTGGTACGAATGGTGGCTTAAACAACTTCCACCAACAAAGCATCCCACCACAGTCGATGATGTTCTAGAGGCCGCCGTGCTCGGCCGCATTAAGGGTAATATGTCGCCACAAGAATTGAGCCAAGTTGCCATGGGTACAGATGGCGGCCATTTTTTTGCGGTGCGCGTTGGTATTGGCCCAAATTTTTTGCGAGAAATGAGCAGTCCTAACGCGGCCGATAGCGCCATCGTTTGGCAAACCGCTCTGCAATTGCAGCACGACTTAAAGCTCCATAATTTGTCCGCGGCAGTGTTGGTGGCAGCGTTGGTGCGGGCGGTTCCAAACAAAGACCGCATAATTGCCCAGCTACAGCTTAATTTTGATGACATTTTGGCGACAGTGCATTGGTATCACCACCGCAGAGAGCTTGCCGAAATGCACTCCCGTCGCCGCAACACAGGCGGAATAGGCCGCGACCTCAGTTTTGGTTTTACTAATTTATTGAGCCGTTTTGCGCTGAATGTCACTATGCAAGTTTCGGGTGGTAGCCTCACGCGCGAATTAGAGGCCCACGAACAAGTGCTCGACCAACTCACGCAGCAGCTTTCTAACAGTGGCAAGCGCAACGCCGTGCTGGTGGGGCCTACTGGTTCGGGTAAAACAACCCTTGTATACGCCCTGGCCGACCACCTTATAGACGCTACTGTACGTGTGCCGAGCGACCTGAAGTTCCGCCAGGTTATGGCGCTCGACCCCGCTGCGCTCATTGCGAATGCGCGTGGCCGAGGCGAGCTAGAGTCGCTGCTTACCCAATTACTCAACGAAGCCTACGCCGCCAAAAATGTGATCTTGTTTTTTGACAATGCAGAGCTATTTTTTGGCGAAAGTACCGGTGCGGTAGATGTCCGCAATATTTTACTGCCAGTTTTAGAAGGCGGCGCACTCAGGATTATCATGAGCATGGACGAACAGCAATGGCTAAAACTCAGCCGTGCCACTCCTTCACTTACCCAGCAGCTTAACCGCATTACCGTGCCAAGCCTAAACCAAGACGATACGCTTTTGGTCTGCGAAGATAAAATAATCGAATTTGAATACCGCACTAAAGCTACCTACATGTACCAGGCCATGAAACACGCCTACCAGCTTGGGCTACGCTATGTAGCCGACCAAGCTATGCCGGGCCAGGCGCTGCATATCTTAGAGGCGGCTGCTAAATACCACACCAAAGGCTTTGTAACTATGGCGAGCGTAGACCAAGCTGTAGAACAGCTCTACGGCGTAAAAGTTGCAAACGCCCGCAACACAGACGAGCGCCAGACACTTTTAAACCTTGAGGACCTTTTGCACAAACGTATGATTAACCAGGTGCGTGCGGTTAGCGCTGTGGCTAACGCCCTGCGCCGCGCCCGTAGCGGCGTACGCAACCCTAACCGCCCAATTGGCAGCTTTTTGTTCCTAGGCCCGACCGGCGTGGGCAAGACAGAGCTGGCCAAAGCCCTAGCGGCTGTATATTTTGGCGGCGAGGATAGGTTGGTGCGGCTCGACCTAAACGAATTCGGCCAGCCTAACGATGTAACTCGGCTTATAGCCGACGGCGCAACCGACCCCCATAGCCTAACTGCCCAAATAGCCAAACAGCCGTTTAGTGTGGTGCTGCTAGACGAGATAGAAAAAGCCCACCCCAACGTGCTCAACACCCTGCTGCAACTACTCGACGAAGGCGTACTGCGCGACATAAATAACCGCGAGATCAGCTTTAGGGACGCAGTAGTTATTGCTACGAGTAACGCTGGCGCAGACCGTATCCGCGAATACATATCGCACGGCTACGAGCTGGAACAATTTGAAAAGCAGTTCCAAGACGAGCTTATAAACGCTGGCTACTTTAAGCCCGAATTTTTAAACCGGTTCGACGAAATCGTAGTGTTTAGGCCACTTAAGCCAGACGAGCTATTGCAGGTGATCGACCTCATGCTCATCGGAGTAAACAAGACGCTCGCCCAGCAACAGGTCAGCATACAGGTAGACGAAGACGCCAAACGCCGCCTTGTTGAACTTGGCAACGACCCGAGGCTTGGTGCTAGGCCCATGCGCCGCATTGTGCAGCGCAGCGTAGAAAATATCGTTGCCAAAAGGTTGCTACAAGGCGAGGTTGAGCCAGGCGAGACAGTCCACATAACGCTTTCTGATATAGAAGGAGCATTACAATGAAACAAAAGTTTGAACAATACCTAGGGCAGTTAGTATATGGCGCAATCGACGGCTCAGTCACCACCTTTGCGGTAGTGGCGGGCGCTGCCGGTGCCAAGCTGGGGTCTACAGTGATTATAGTGTTAGGGTTTGCTAACTTGATCGCAGACGGGTTTTCTATGGGCGCAAGTTCGTTTTTGTCTACAAAATCCGAACGTGACTTGCAACTTAGTAAAGACCCTGCCTACCAACATGCAAAAACGCCACTGGGCAACGGCGTAGCAACCTTTTTGTCTTTTGTAGTTTTGGGAACGATACCAATTTTGGTGTATGTGTTCGACGCGCTGCTCAGGCTGCACATTGACGCCGTACCACTCTTTTCGGTCAGCTGTTTCTTAACCGGCGCGGCATTCATGGCAATTGGTATAATGAAGGGCCAAATGACCCGTACAAACCCGCTAAAGGCGGCCTTTGAAACGCTCTTACTGGGCGGGGTGGCGGCAATCTTGGCATACGTGCTGGGCGATGTGCTGGCAAGAGCACTAGGCGCTAACTAGATTCACCCCTGTTGGTGTGGTATACTTAAACCCGTTATGCGGGTGTCGTATAATGGTTCAATATATCTGCCTTCCAAGCAGAAGCTGCGGGTTCGATTCCCGCCACCCGCACCAAGCAATTATTTCCAAGGACCCTAACTGTGGGTCCTTTTTGGGTTATCATAAAATAATGGAACGATCTACCATAGTTTTTACCGAAGTCGCCGCGCTTTATTCTGCTGCAACCACCAGCATGGGTAAGTGGATGTGGCAAAACCATACCCAATGGGTTGCAGATAGGGCAAAAGAGCTGGCAGTAAAGTACAAGGCAAATACAGAGCAAGTATATTGTGCCGCACTTATTCACGATTTGGGCGATAGCAAATACGAAAGAGGCGATAAAGCTTTTGAATCGTGGTCATGGGAGACCGGCAAAGCAATTCTTAAAAGGGCCGGCTTTCGAAAAATCGAGCGCGATGCCATTTTAGAAGCCGTCCGTACGCATTCTTGCCACCCTGGCCACATGCCGACAGCCCAAGAGGGCAGGGTGTTGGCCACTGCCGATGCAATGTGGCATTTACAAACTAATTTTTTTCCGGTCATTTGTTATATGAACCGCCCAGATACCACGCATTCGTACGAAGAATGGCAGTTATGGTTTAAAAATAAGATCGAACGCGATTTTGGTACTAAAATTTTATTTGAAGCTGAACGTACAGAAGTACAAGAAGACTATAAGGCCTTGATGCGGGTTTTTGGCAATACGGCACTTAAAAGTAAGTAGGCGGCACGGGCACGAAAACAACCCACGTAACCGGTTTGGGCCGTTTCGTGGGTTGTGAACCCATATGAAGTTGTTTTTTCATCGCAGAATCCACGCCTTCACCTTGTGCACTGCGTAGCCGTGTTGGAATGCTCCGGAGCGCATGATACGCTCCAGGTTGGCCGCAGCGGTGTGTGGGTTGTCGAGCACTTGTTCGTACTCGAGGAGCAAGTTGAGCATGCAGTCTTCCATGTGGGTGTAGGGGCAGAGCTCGTTGGTGGCGATCTTGATGATCGTGTTGTGGTTGGAGCTCAGCTCGTACTCGATGCTGAACGCGAGTCGGGAGTCGCTCAGCGTCATGGCGCAACAGCCGACTCCTAGCTCCCACACCATTTTCTGCCGGCCTCGTTCGACGTCTGCGACTACCTTTTCGTAGAATGGACACCGGAAGAACCTTTGGCCGGCGTGCACGCGGTATGAGCCGCCGCGCCTGGTGACCAAAAAGGTGTCGGCGTCTACCTTGACAAAGACGTACGAGTAGACGCGCGCCAGCAGAACGGCCAACAAGCAAACTGCAACCGCTGCCAAAAAAACATATATGAGTTGCATTGCCGCCCTTTCAAGTGCGAGCCAATGGGTAATGTATATTATAATGGATTTTATTAAAAAAGCAATGCCTCACAAAGGCTATCGGTATGCATTACCTCGACGATACTAATACTTTGTAATGCCCGACACACCCTGCGAGTAGGCGTGTCGGGCTGTCAACATCAGAACTGCCTTGGGTTATCCCATGCGAGTTGCAGTAGCCGGAACAGCGCTCGCTTGCCGCTCACGTGGGATGCCAGTGAGTAGGCGAGCAGCCAAGCAGTGTGCTCGGCTTCAAGCGCCATATCTTTGAGGTTTCCACCCCCAACCGCAAGCGCGTTCCATGCCGTTTCGGCCTGCTGGCGAGTTCGACGCAATGCCTCGGCGCTTGCGTCCAGGTGCGATTGGGCCTCTTGCTGCGAAAGACCCCTGACCCTGGCGTACAGCTCTGACCAGCGCTGATGTTCCTCTAGCAGTTCAGCGGCAGCGGGGTCGCCCACCTTTTCGGCAGCTGCAAAGTCGCGGCTGACTCTAGGGTGGCTCTCTAGTGCCATGCGGAAGAACAGGTGTGTGTATTCGGCAAGCCATTCGGGGCTCTCTACGCTCACAGATACCTCCTGAGAATAATGTGACATTTTAAGATAAGAATAATTGCTTGTGTTGGTCAAGTATTATGGATGGTCGCCATTATTTTGCCAATCACCTACATAAACATAAAAAATACCCTAAATTAAGGGGTATTTTTTTATATAATTTCATGGGGCGAATGATGGGACTTGAACCCACGGCCTCCGGAGCCACAATCCAGCGCTCTAACCAACTGAGCTACATCCGCCAAACGGTGCGTCTAAACGACGCAGCTAATTGTAGCAGGTTTTTGCCCAAAAGAACAGATCGCCGTTAGGTTATATCGTGCTTTTTGCGGCCAAGGTGCCGGTGTGTTTAGGTAGGACACCATGGCTTTTTAGGCAGGCCTCGATTTTTTTAACCAAACGTCGCTGCTTCATTGCAAGCTTTGGATCGTCTGGGCCAAGCATTGTGGTGTCATGTAGGATTTCGGGGCTGAGGGTCGCCACCGCAAGCTGTAGATCGCACCGGTCTATACCAAGTATGTCGTTGCCTAGCGTTTTGGCCTCGGGTTCGAAAGCAGTGTCACGGTACGTCCAGCTATCAAGGTAAAACACAACAATGTGCTTGCCGTAGGCCGGTAAAAGGGTGTGCTCTACAAAATCGGCGAGCTCGCCAGAGCGGTCGTATTCGAGGTATATGAATTTTTTGGCTGGGAACCACCGTGTGGTTATGGCATTGCGGAAGTTGGTCAGCCGCTTCATCTTTGCAGGGTACCTAAGCGTTGCAAAGATAATCGACAGCGGAAATACAACGCAAACAACCACTAAAATGAGTGGCAGGGCGAGTATCCAACTAATCGCGCTAAGCAGGCGTTTCATAGTTTGTGTACTATAAAACAATGTGCCTGATAAATCAAGTATCTAGCGGTTTTTGCAACAAGCCTTTACCTAATGTGACAGATCGCATTACTGTATTTTCTGCATTCTGCTGGAGCACTTGCGCAGTGCCTGGTTCGTGATCTTCAATAAGGCCGGCAACGGCCACGCGCTCGGCCTCGGTTAAATTTGGTTCAAATTCGTAGCGGTTTACTTCTTGGGATGGTACTTTTGTAGGTTCAGACATACCAATTTTGGGCATGCAAAAAGCCCTACTAGCATCTTTTTGCATGGTTGTGCAGTTTTAGATGTGTTCGGGCTGTTGCCAGGGAGGGGGTGATGTCCCTCCCTGGCGCCTCGGGTAGTGCGGTCAGACGTGCGTGGCGACCGGTTCTGCGTGCGCTGCTCCTTGCTGTTCCTTCTTGTGGTCTTCGACGGTGGTGAGTGTGAGGCCCACGGGCAGGGCGGCGATCAGGACGAAGATGGCGAGCGAGAGTGGCGCGGTGAAGAGCCCCCAGTCGTAGTTGTCCCACGCGCGCAGCTCGATCGAGATCGAGATCGCGCACACCTCGCAGACGAGGATGGCGACCACGAGCGTGTGGGTCCAGAAGTTGACGCCGCCCTTGCGTCCGTTGAGGTAGGCTGCGTAGAAGGCAACGGTCAGGCTGATCAGGGCGAAGAGCAGGGTGTCCGAGACAAACGGCACCAGGCTGTTCGAGACCGGAGTGCAAGTCATGAGGTTCTCCCGAGGGTAGGTGTAAGGCGGGGTGCCATTACACGTTCATTACATAATATTAGAACTTGTATGTCAAGTTTATGTCTCTGGCGTACCTTCTTGTTTCTGACAAATAACTTAAAAGTGGTTTACGTAAGCTTAAAAAGTTGGCACAATTAACCTATGGAAAATACAGTATGCTACTTAATCGGTGGCGCAGCGCGCACTGGCAAAACAACTATGGCTAACGAGCTAGCCGTAGAGCATGGCATAAAGCCGTTTTGTACTGATTCATTGCACGTTATGCTAACAAAATTAGTGCGTCGTCAAGACAACCCCGATCTTTTTTATACGCATGATCTTTCTGTTGAGCAGTTCTACGAGAAAAATAATACACCTCAGAAAGCGTTGGAAGCTACGGTTAAAGCCGCTCTTGCATCTGAATACGGGTTTACAGTATTCATAGAGCGTATTTTGCCGTCCTGGCAGGTTATGGTAATAGAGGGCACGCTAATAACTCCAGGTTTTGTGAGCCGGCTGCGGCAGAAGTATCCAGACACTACATTTGAGGCGACCTTTTTGTACGATGATAACTTGGATCGGATTCGTGATAGAATCTACACCCATGGCCTGTATTACCGTACGCCCTATTCTGACAACATAAAGCCTAAAGAGGTCGCATACGTTCAGGCATGCAACGACTGGTATAAAAAAGAGGCAAAACGCTACAAAATGGAGTTAATACACATTTTGTAGATATTAAACCTTGGGAATGCAAAAAGCCCTACTAGCATCTTTTCGCGTTGGGTTGTGCTGTTCTTCTGCTCGTCGTTGCGCTTCTTCTGCTCGTTCTGGAACTCCTCTTCGCCGGCGCAGCGGGCACCGATCGGCAGGACGAAGATCGCGACGATGGCGATGATCGCCACCCAGATGCTCCACCACATGAAGGCGTCGGTGTTCCACGCGTTCCAGCGGAACGTGAGCGCGACCATGCCGGCCTCGGCGAGCAGCAGTGACAGGAACTCCAGGGAGTAAACCCAGGACTCGATGGGACGGTTGCGCAGGCCGCTGACGTACGCCGTGAAGGTGGCGTGCGTCACGCCGACGACGGCGAAGATCATGCAGAGGGCGTTGATGACCATGAGGAACTCCCGAGGGTAGGGCAAAGGCGGGTGCCGTATGCTGAATGTATTATATAATTAATAACTTAAAACGTCAAATACGTTTGCTCTTTTAAGGTATTCCGAGAGCATGATAAATAAAAAATAATTTCACCTGGTACCCCGGGTTGGACTCGAACCAACGGCCAGAAGCTTAGAAGTCTCCTGCTCTATCCACTGAGCTACCGGGGCATGGGGTAATTGTACCAGATCGGCTATACTTGGGGTATGACAAATAGGGTTCGGAAGACGCTTGGTGATAGGCTGTGGCTTATTTTTGGTATCACCGCTTTGGTAGCAGGCACGTACGTTTTGCTGCTCGCTTTTGCGCCGGCACTGCCCTTATGGATGTCGGGCGCACAGCAAATTAAGGTGGACCTTGCCCAAATTAAGCCTGGCGACCAAGGGAACCGCTTGTTTATTCCGTCTATTAATGTCAACGTTGCGATTGGCGAAGGCAATGACCCTAGTGTGCTAGACGGTGGTGCATGGCACCGCCAACCTCAAAACGGCAATCCTTTGACAGGCGGTAATTTTGTACTGAGCGCGCACAGGTTTGCAATGGGGCTTACCCCGGCACACACCCTAGAGAAGTCGCCGTTTTATAATATAGATAAACTTTTTACAGGCGATGAGATTTTTGTAGATTACCAAGGCGCACGGTACACCTATAAGATTACCAAGCGCTATGACGTGCCGCGGACGGCAGTAGAAATTGAAGCGCCGAGCGACAAGGCTAAACTTACGCTATATTCGTGCGATTTGCGGGGTGAGCAGGCCGGACGCATCGTGCTCGAAGCCGAACCGCTAGGGTTATGACACACAGTCGCGCCAAAGGCTACTTTTTCGACCTTTAAATCTCGCGGATCACCTCTATATTTGCGCCAATGCTATTAAGGCGGGCGGCCAAATCTTCGTACCCGCGGTTAATCGAATACACGTTGCGCAGCACAGACACGCCATCTGCCGCCAACATACCAATCAAAATCAGTACAGCCGGACGTAAGGCGGGCGGGCAAATAACCTCGGCGGCGCGCCAGTGGGTGGGGCCGTTAATGTAGGCGCGGTGCACATCGGCTAGGGTTACGTCGGCATTTAATTTGGTAAGCTCTGTGTAATAAATGGCGCGGTTTTCGTATGTCCAGTCGTGGACCAACGTTTTGCCTCGGGCGTTGGCGGCAATCGGCACAAAGTAAGGCAGGTTGTCCATGTTCATGCCGGGGTCGTCGTGGGCTTCTAGTTTATCTTCTAGCGCCACAAGGTCAGATGCGTCAATACACTGGATATCTACTAAATTAGTGTGGCCGTTTTTAGCTTTGTACGGCTCGCTTACCTTGAATTTAAAGTTCATTTTTTCTAGTTTTAGCAGTTCTAAGTCTAAAAAGTCGATTGGCGCACGGCGGATGTGTATAGGTGAATTGGTAGTTGCGGCAATACTTAAAAAGGTCATTGCCTCTATTGGGTCTTCGCTTGGCCAATACTCTACATCTTTATTGATGTTTTTTACGCCGTGGATCCGCAGTGTGTGGGTGCCAATACCCTCTATTTTTACGCCCAGTTTGGTCAAGAAATGGCATACATCCACCACCATATAGTTGCTCGCGGCGCGGCGGATCTCTACCACGCCGTCAATGCGGGCGGCTGCCATAACGGCGTTTTCGGTTGGCGTGTTACCGCTTTCGTACATGACAATTTTGCCGGGGTTACGTGGTTTGGCGGTGCAGTTATACCAACCGGTTACGGTGTCTACGCTAAGGCCCATTTCTTCTAATGCGTACAGATGCGGCTTAATGGTGCGTTCGCCTAGCTTACATCCACCGGCAAACGGAATGCGAAATTCGGGCATTAGGTGCATAAGCGGCCCCATGTACATAATGACGCTGCGGGTTTTGCGGCCGGCTGCTGCGTCGATTTTGTTCATTTGTAGTTTTGCAGGTGGTTTTATTTCTAGGTCGCCAAGGTCGTTGAGCCAGCGCACTTTAACGCCAATGCTTAGCATAACTTCTATAAGCCGGTTGACCTCTTCAATCTTAGGCATGCGGCGTAGGGTAGTGGTGCCTTTGTTTAGTAATGATGCGCATAAAAGGCCCACTGCAGCGTTTTTACTAGTACGGACAGTAATATCACCCTTGAGTTTATGGCCGCCCTCAACTCGGAAGTTAAGCGTGCCAGGGCGGTGCAGCGAAATAATTTCGCTATTTAAGGCGTCGCTAATGCGCGCCAGCATTTCCATGCTTAGGTTTTGACCCCCGTTTTCTATGCGGTTGATGGCACTCTGGCTGGTGCCCAGCGCCTGCGCAAACTGAGCCTGGGTAAGGCCGCGGTCTAAACGGGTTTGTTGAATAAGTTTACCTATTTTTTGCTTGTAGTCGGTTTCGCTCATGGCTTAAAGTATATCACACATGATATAGATTTTTGCAAGTTTTATTGTCTTGTAAAAATATACGTTTATAAAATCCCCACCCACCTACTTGTTGGTAGAGGACTCTTCTGACCCGCAGGGCGAAGTAGTCTCGTCACTCTTTGTGGCGAGACGAGGTACTCCACTAGCAAGTGTGGGGGATTTTACCTTTTACCCGTGCAACTGTACAATAAAATCATGCTGTAACAACATCCAACCCATTCAAACAAACCTAATGGAGACTCCAAAAATGGATGATGTTGCAATATTCGACCTAATAAAAAAAGAAGAACAACGCCAGCGCGAGGGTCTAGAAATGATCCCCAGCGAAAACCACACTTCTGGCAACTTACTAAAAGCACTCGGTAGCCGCCTAACCGATAAATACTCCGAAGGCTACCCGGGCAAACGCTACTACGGTGGTTGTGAATTTGTAGACCAGATAGAAAACATAGCTATAGACCGCGCCAAAAAATTATTCGGCGTTACCCACGCCAACGTCCAGGCCTACTCTGGCAGCCCCGCAAACATGGCTGTGTACTATGCATTGGCCGACCCAGGCGATACAGTAATGGGGCTAGAGTTATACTTTGGTGGCCACATGACCCACGGCCTAAAGGTAAACTTTTCGGGCAAGTGGTTTAATTCGGTCCAATACCAAACCGGCAAAGATGGCTACCTAAACTACGAAGCCATGGCCGGCTTAGTGCGTAAGCACAAGCCAAAACTTATTTTTGTTGGGGCAACCGCCTACCCACGCATATTTGATTGGCAAAAATTGCGCGAAATCGCCGATATATGCGACGCATTTTTAGTGGCCGATATTTCGCACATTGCAGGTTTGGTTGTGGCGGGAGCACATCCTAGTCCGGTGGGGATAGCAGATGTAGTTACAACTACAACGCATAAGACATTGCGTGGCCCCAGGGGGGCGCTAATTATGTGCAACGGCAACCCATCCAACCCATTAAAAGCAGCGCCACGCACGCGTGAGAACTTGCCTACCTTGATCGATAGGGCGATTATCCCGGGGTTGCAGGGCGGCCCGCACAACCATCAGACTGCAGCAATCGCCGTTGCCTTGCACGAAGCCGCGCAGCCAGCATTTAAAGAGTACGGCCACCAGATTGTAAAAAATGCCCAGAGGTTGGCCGAAAACCTTAAAAATAAGGGGTACAACCTTGTGACTGGCGGCACCGACAACCATTTGATTCTTGTTGATTTAACGAATAAGGGCATAAAGGGTAAAGACGCCGAGGTTGCGCTGGGGTTAGCCGGTATTACTGCAAACAAAAATACTGTGCCGTTCGACCCAAGGCCGCCGTTTGATCCAAGTGGCCTTCGTTTAGGCACGCCCGCACTTACCACGAGAGGCTTAAAAGAGGTCGAAATGGACCAAGTGGGCGAGTGGATCCACGCTGCAATACAGGCAGCCGGTAATGATGCCAAGCTTGGGGAGATAAAAAAAGAGATCGTGGCGTTCAGCAAAGATTTCCCTTTGCCAAATTAAAAGGCCCTAGATAGGCGAATGCCCGCGGCGAGATCGCCGCGGGCTTGCCCTACTGCTGGGTTGTACGTTGTGGAGCTACTCCGAGGTGCCGTTGGTGCTGTGCTGGTCGGTTGCGGTCGGGTCGGTTGCTGCGGGCGCCTCGGGCTGGGTCGGGTCGACAGGTTTCATGTCGGTCTCGGTTTTCGGGAACCTCGAGTTTACCTCGTTCAGCACTAGGGCGGCGATCGGAAGCGAGCGGAGGGTGGCCTCTGCGTTCCACATGGCGGGTTCTGCGGTCTGTGCCGCTTCGGCCACGGGTTCCTTGTCTGCCTGCGGAGGGTCAGTCACCCTGTCGTCGCTGGTCTGGGGCGTGGGCTCAGGTTCAGCGACCTCCGACACGGGTTCTGGTGCAGGTTCGGGCTCATCTTCCATTTCGGGCGCCGTTGCCTGTTCCGGTTCGAGGCCGGCTTCGGGCTCGAACTCCTGCTCGAACTCTGGCGTTGTCTCCTCTGGGGCTGCGTCGTCGTAGCCCGCGCTGTAGCCCTGATCGTCGGCTTCAGCCTGAGACTTCTCGATGAGTGCCAGACCGTTGCCTCCTGTTGCCACACTCCCGTTGTGCGCGAAGTAGCCCGTGGCTTGGCCAGATCCCTGTGCGCCGTTGCCAGGCGCCTGCCAGACGGGAGACGCCGGTGCGAGCGCTTGTTGCGGCGCCGACGAAGTCAAAACCCGCAGCTGCTGAGGTGCCGTTGTCGGCAGACCATGCGGCGGCTGCCGGAAGGTGTACTTGGGAGCCGCCTGGCCGATCGCCCGCTGGGCGTGGCGACGGAACTCCTCCAGCTCGCGGCCGGCAGCCTGCGTGAACGCGGTCAGCGACGCCTGCTGTCGTTCTGTGAGTTGAGCTGTGACGATGCTCGCTCTGGCCGTGACTTCCTCGAGGATGTCCTTGACTGCAGCGTCCAGGTTCATCTGCGGGTTGAGTTTTTTCACCAGTTCAGCTGTGTGGTCGTGCCACGCCAGCAGGTCATCGTGCCGGTCGTCGCTGGCCTTCTTGCGGCGTCTCAACATGACGATGATTACCACCATCGCCACGAAGATCAGCGCCAAAAAACCCAGCACGATCCACTGGAATGGGGTAAAAATGCCAAACACAGACACAGTGTCTGCCCCTTCGGGTAGGGAATTGCTCTCTGTTAAACGCGTACGAACCCCTTTTTGCGCGGCGCGGTGTGCGCGCCAGACGTTCGGCTCCAATAAAAAAAGCCGAGTTGTAGGGCCAGTCCATACTTATACTAGGTATAGGTTAAAGAGTCAAGTCGAGTGGTTAAAATACCAAAGCTACCTACATTAATTCTGGCTCTTGCTGCAGCTCTACCCCAAAAAGTCGCTGGACTGTATCTGTTATTTCTTGTTGGAAGGTTGCTAGGTCTTGGTACGAAGCCGCATGCTCATTTATAAGCACCAGCGCGTGTTGCTCGTATGTTTTCATGCCGTGCGAAGCGTATCCTTTAAGACCGGCTTCATCGATTAGCCAGCCAGCGGCCAACTTTACGCGGCCATCGGGCATTGGCCAGTGCGGCATATCTGGATGAGCTGCCAAAAGTTCGGCAGCTTTGTCTGCGTGTACAATAGGGTTTTTAAAAAAAGAGCCAGTATTTGCTACACGTGACGGGTCGGGGAGCCGCACTGCCCGAATTGCCACGACAGCTTGGCGAATTGTGAGTGGCGTAAATTCAGTAATAGCGTGGTCATCTAAATACCTCTGTAAGCTGGCATAAAAGGGCGGAGTTGGGTTTTGCGCAGTGAGCTCTAGGGTGATACTGGTTATAATGTAACGCCGGTTTTGGATAGATTTAAAAATGCTACTTCGGTAGCTAAATTGGCAGTCGTCTTTAGTGAGCGTCACGAAGGTTTTTGTAGTAAGGTCGTAGGCCTCAAGCTCTACAAATACATCTGAAATCTGTGCGCCGTACGCCCCTACATTTTGTACTGGCGTAGCTCCAGCGGTGCCGGGTATGGCACTTAAAAATTCTATGCCGTGTAGTTGTAAGTCGACCGTTTTTTTGACTACATTATCCCAGTTCTCACCCGCACCAATTTGTATGTGGGTCTTGCCCTTGTGCTGTTTTATAACTTTAAAACCTGGCAAACGGTTAATTATAACCAACCCATGAAAACCATCTTTAAAGATAACGTTCGATCCGCCGCCAAGCACAATATGGGGTAAAGAGCGGTCTTGCGCCCACGCGAGTGCTTCTAGGAGTTCTTGTTTGCTTTTAACAGTAGTAAGCGCGTGTGCGGTGCCGCCTAAACGCATAGTGACGTAGTTTTTAAGGGAAACGTTGGATTGTACCTGCATGCCTATATTATGGCACACACCTGTTTTAATCGGCCAACATATGGGATAGACTAGATGTGCACGCACTCGTAGCTCAGGGGATAGAGCACTGGTTTCCGGTACCAGGTGTCGCAGGTTCGAATCCTGCCGAGTGTACCAAGTATAAGCACTATAGAAAAGTGATTATTTTTTATATACACTCAGTTTATGAGAAAGAACCAGGGCGGCTTTAGTATTGTAGAGATCCTCATTGTGTTCGTTATACTAGGTGTAATCGGATTTATTGGCTGGAGAATACTCGATAATCCCAAACAATCAGATCCTCAAGTACAGAACCCAAACACAAACCCTATACCAGATAAGTTGATTTGGCAGCAAACAGCTGACGGTTGGCGGGCTACAGAAACCCCACCCGCTTGTCCTAGCCAGCCAATGCTTACACCGCCGACCGATCTAAGTAAAGTAACCTCAATGCTTTACCCTGGGCAAACGAGAGGTGGTAATTACAAGCCGCATGGTGGGTTCCGTTTTGATAACGCCGCCGACAACGCCGTTATGGTAACAGCTCCGATTGACGGGTTTATAGTTAAAGGTACACAGTATCTTGCCGAGGGCGAAAATGAAATCCAGTATGGTTTTGATATTATGAACAACTGTGGAATTATGTACCGCGTAGGGCATTTAAGAGAGCTGCCCGCTAATTTGCAAAAGATTGCAGATACGTTTCCCGCCGCAACTACAAGCTCACAAAACCATCCCGTAAATCCTGTAGTATTCGTAAAAAAAGGCGATACGCTTGCCACGAAAGTAGGAATCATCAGTAATAAAAATACATTCTTTGACTGGGGTGTGTATGATTTTCGCCAAACAAACGAGGCTAGCAAATCGCCAGCGTACCAGTCGGGGCACAGCCAGGATAAAGAGCTATCTTGGCATGCCGTTTGTTGGCTAAAAGACTGGCTGCCAGCAAGCGACGCGGCCACAATTGCCAAACTCCCTGCCGGCGACCCAGCCAGTGGTAAAAATAGTGATTACTGCAAATGAAAAACCCATTCAAAACCCTATCTTCAAAAATCGTATATAAAAACCCTTGGATACGGGTGAGGGAGGATGCGATCATCCGGCCGGATGGATCAGAGGGCATATATAGCGTTGTTGAATCTAAAGACTCAGTAGTAGTGGGCGCTTTAAACGACAAGAACGAACTATTTTTGATTTATTCTTTTAGTTACCCTGCGCAGTCATGGCAGTGGGAACTCCCAGGCGGCAGTTGCGATGACGACCACAGGTTGGTTGCATCCAAGCGTGAGCTCGCCGAAGAAACAGGAATAACCGCCAAGCAATGGACCGAGCTGCAATCTACCAGAGTTTGTGATGGTTTTATGACCGAACGCACTACAACCCTACTAGCCAGAGACTTATCTTTTGGATCAAAAACAGTTGCCGACGACCACGGTGTTATTGCAGAAGGGCGGTTTTTTTCGTTTGCCCAAATACATAAGATGGTACAAGAAGGCAAAATTGATGAGGGGCAAACCATTACGGCGCTTTATCTTATAGAGCACTGGCTCAAAAAGAACCAATTAGCGTAACTTTTTTAAGGTATGATAAAAGTATGCCGGTAAAAATTGTCTACGAGTTAATATGAAAAACGCAATTTTACTTCATGGCAAGCCTGGGAAAGAAGAATACTACAGCGACAAGTATCCGTCTGCCAGTAATTCACATTGGTTTCCTTGGCTGCAAAAACAGTTAATTATCCGTGGTGTTGCGGCACATACTCCAGAGGTGCCTAATGCTTGGAAGCCTTATTATCCAACCTGGCAAAAAGAGTTTGAACGTTTCGATATCACCCCAGATACAATCCTTGTTGGCCATAGCTGTGGCGGCGGGTTCATTGCGCGCTGGCTAAGCGAGCACCCAGGGGTGAATGTAGGTAAAGTGGTATTAGTGGCGCCATCTTTAGGTAAAGATTGGGTGCAAGATGATTTTTTTGAATTTACTATTGATCCGCAGATGGCCGCCCGCACTAAAGGGTTAACCATTTTTGGCTCAGACAATGACCATCCCGGCATTAATGACGCGATCGCAACCTTGCGTACCTCTGTTAAAGATGTGCAGTATAGGGAATTTTCAGGATATGGCCATTTTTTTCACAGCAGTATGAATACTGATGCATTTCCGGAGTTATTGCAAGCGGTTTTGTAGTGTGGCCTCAAGTAGTCATATATCTGTAAAGATGTTTCTTGGCAAACGCACCTCTGTTTATATATTTGACAAATCAGTAGAAAATTGGTATAATTTTGTTTAGAAAGTTGGGTAATACCTTCGCTAGAACCGAGACAATTTAGGAGAAATTCCATGAGGATCCGATTGGTTGCGCTTGGTCTGGCGGCACTCGCTTTGAGTGCCTGCTCGAGCACCGAACCGCAGCAGACGGCGCCCGCGGCCACCTCGGCCACCACAACCACCACGGCCACACCGACCCCGACCAGCCCGGTCGACATGGTGGCCGAGTCCATCAAGGACAAGGCGTTCGCGTACTACACGTCGACTGAGCGCCGTCAGCGCATCGACGCGTTTCTCACGAACGAGGGCGTGCGTTACGCCAAGCTGATGGAGTCGGGCGAGATCCCGTCGAGAGCCCGCGGCTGGGCCAGCACCACGCCGCCACCGCGCAACGGCTACGGCCTGCTCGAATCGGTCAACGGGGGCAACACGGTCAGGCCGTTCCTGAGCGTTGTCGTGTTCTTCAACAACGGCAAGGTCGATCTGAACCAGCAGGTTCTGTCGGTCTACATCATCAAGGGCAACCGCTCTGTCGATGTGGACGGCAGGCTGGTCGTGAAGGTGGACGGCACGCTGTTGCGTGACACCCCCGGGGCCTACGGCTGGCGGATCGACGGCTCCAAGGACGACAACCACGGCTTCATGCTCGACAAGCGCGGCCGCGGCTCGTTCGACCCCGAGCTTCCTCTCGACCCGAACAGGAAGTACACGGTGCTGTCCCGCAAGAGCATCGGCGTTCTCGTCACCGAGACCGAGCTCCGCGATGCCGACAACATGCTGTTCCAGCTGCTCGGCACCGAGTTCGCGGTGAACCCCTCCGACTGGCGGTAACCCAACTTGCCGAGGCGTCCACACACTGGACGCCTCGGCGGGAACCTAAGTGCTTAATGAGTTAAGCTTTTAGGTTCCCACTAAAAAGTACTCATGTATACTTAAACTATGAACCGGCGTACAACCGTTTCGGTACTCTCATTAGGCTGTCTTATTGCAGCCTTGCTGGCTTTGCCTGCAGCTGCGTCGCCTTTTGGGTGGGGAAAATTTGGCGAGGATGTCCCGTTTGGGGCCTCTACTAGTTTGTCGGTCGACCTAGGCAGCAATGTAAGCCTTTCCCTCAGTCCGAATGGCGCAAATTTTAGCGGCAATGGATCGCATGTAGTCACTGTCACTACAACAGATGTTGTGGGGTATGCGCTATATGTCCATGCGACTAGCTCTACTAATATGACTAATGGCAGCGCCACGATCGCAGCTAGTGCTAATAGTTCGCCTGCTCCGCTGGCAGTAAATACGTGGGGCTTTAATACTACTGGTTCGACTACAGATTTTATAGGAATGCTCACGAGCAACACCCGAATTAAAGATACTACGGGGCCATACAAAAATGGCGACCCCACAACCGTGACGTACGGTGCACTAGTAGATGCAGTGCAACCTGCGGGTACGTACAACACGGCGGTGACATATACGGTGGTGGCGAAGAACCAATAACTATAAGTTGCGCCGGCGGGCGCGCCATGCTGCCCACAACAGCAAGAGGCCGGCTGGGATTGCAACTGACCATAATGGCAGGTATACAATGTACCGTGTTTTTTCTTTAGTTTCTCCGCTGTCGCTCGCATAGCCAAAGGTTGCTTTATACACACCAGGGAGCAGAGGGGCTTGGATTGTGCCACTGAGCACCCGCGTGGTATCTGGCAAAATAATGTGTGCCGCCTCTTGCGTTGGGTCTTTGGCGGTGAACCCGTGTAGCTGGCCTGCCATGAACACAAACGCGTGGCTGTTGCCGGTGCCTTTTATTTGCAGTTGGTACGGAATAGGGTTACCGATGGCCAAAAAAGGCAGGTCGTCTTTTACGATTTGGGTTGCCGCGCTTATCTGGCCCTTTATGGTGACGTACAACAGGGCGGCTATCCGTACGTTGCTTACGCCGTCAAAACTTGTTGACGCAACAATGCTAAAATAGTGGCCGCCTGGTTTGCTGCCTGGTGGGGGAGCAATGGTAAATGGTACTTGCGAATTCTTACCTGGCTGTAATTGTATAGTTGTGACGCCCACTTTTACCCACTCTTCTTTGGCCGGTAAAAACGTAAAATCGTAGGTAAAGTTTGCGACCGAAAACTGCTCTACCGAAAGCGTGACGTTAATAGGGTTTGGGGTATTATTTGCGACGGTGAGCGATCCGTCGTGGCTACCGCCAGCGTCCAGCGATATATACTGTCGGAGTGGTGATACGAATAGCCCCTTGCTGGCGGCGTCTTCTGTTGCGGCCTGCGCGGCAGGTTGTATGCACAGGGCAACAATGGCGCCTGCAATAATCGCCAGACGCCATCGCATATTATGGCTTGGCGGCCGGCCGTTTAATTATTTGCACCTGAATGTCGCTTACCACATTTAGGTAGTGCTGGATTGCGAATGTTTGCGCCTCTTGGCTGCGGTTTTGCCACTCTGGTGTAAGAATGTAGCCGTAGTTAAAGTCAAAATCGCAACTTATTGGGTAGTGGTCTAGTTTGTTATCTATACGCCATTGTTTGTTAAGGTATAAAAAACTAGCCTCTGAAATTGCGCGTTGGTGGGTTGGGTCTTGCCAGGCACGCATGCTGGAGTAGTAAGGGCATACAATGCGCGCAAAACCTTTGGTTGGGATATTAGGGTTAGCGGGGTCGAATTCTGCTGGTTTTAAAATACGGTAGATTTCGTCAAAAAACTGAAAGAACGGGTCGTGCCGGCTGTTGCCATGGGGAAGGTGTTCTACAAAGTTACTGCATTCGATTTCGTCTACGGAACTATCGGCGAATTGTTTCCAGGGGAACGAAAGTAAGTCTTGCACATAGGTGACCTCTGCCCGCTTTATAATATCGACGCCTTCAAAGCCTTCTGGTGGGTGTCCGCCACTGGCAAGTGAAAGTTTAAGTGGTTTCGGTTGTTTTTTTACTGCCATACTGCTCCTTGTTTTACCACATTATCTGGTTGCTCGCGTCGTAATGGCCTACCCGTACCCGCGAATCGCAGGCGCATTTGTAGCCGAACTCGCGGGCTTTTTGGAAAAACCATAAATCTTGAGTCATAACTTGTATGCCGCCACCGGGCGTGATTTCTTGCTTGGTTTTAAACCAGTGGCCGTATTCAAACCGTTTGTCTTTAAACATTTCGGTGCGGAATAGGGTAAAGCCCATGCCAAGACCGTTGCATGGGGTTACAGTTTCGGGCTGGGGGATTTGGGGAATAAAGTTGAGCGGCATACTTGCGGGGTTGCCATAGCACATGGGTTGGCCGCCTTCGCCCTTTGTCCAGTACAAACCACCTACTGCGTCGTAGCTATCGATTGATTCGTATAATTTTAGTAAGCCATCGGCTGGCGGCGCGTTGTCTTCTTCGAGAGTTAAAATAAAGTTAAATTGGCTGAGTTCTGCGTTTTCGAGCACCATTTTAATAACTTGGTTGTAAGCTTCACCAACCTCCATGCCCTCCATAAAAATAGGGCCCAGAACTTTTTGGTTCATGGGGCGGATAAGCCCTTGCCAGCTTTGCACAACGCGCGCCGGGATCATGCCGCGGGTGGGGCATACAATAATTGTGGATAGATCGCGGTAGGTCTTTTCTTTTTCTAGTCGAGTCGCGTAGTCGCTGGCGTTATGAATGCCAGCGTTGTCGGGGATAATAATTTGCGGTTTGGTCATACTGTATTTACCTTATTAGGCGCGAATCCAGCCTACATTTACTGCGTATGGCCGAAAGGTTACGTTGTCTCCGTAAGATGTGCCGTTGGCATTAATTGCGTATGCTCGTGCATAGTATAGTGTACCATTACTTAACCCAGTTATCGAAACGCTGTACGATCCGGTGGTGCCGGCCGAGGTAGCTTTGCTGTCTGAAGTGGTTGGGTTGAGCGAGGTGCTCCAACATACACCGCGCTCTGTTATGGTTTCGCCGCCATCTGCAACTACGGTACCGTTTCCTGTAGCAGTGGTTACTGTTAGCTCTGTGACTGCCTGCGTTGTGACGGTAGGCGTGGTTATGACGCCCTGGATCTCTATGCCCCCTATTGTTGCTTGTTGACTACCAGGCGCGGTAAGGCCAATCGTTTGTGTGCCCGCAGTAGTGGTTACCTGGTACGCAAAATAGGCCACGTAAGAAGTAGTGCCAGATTTGTCATGAAGGCCATCTTGCGTCGCACTAGAACGGTAAGCCGGTGTGCCGGGCGCTACTGCATTCCAGTCGGCCGACACCCAGGATACAACACTGCCATCGGCAACCGTAGTCACCGTAAGTGAAGGTGCACCTGTCGATACGCCACTATTTACCGCCGGCGAACCGGCAAGTGTGGCGCTGCCCCAGCGCTCTACTACTATCGAGCGCCACCCACCTGTGCCGCCAAATGCTTGGCTTACAGTCATAGAGCCGGGCGAACCGCTTACAATTGCGCTATGGATTCTTATTACACTATTTGAGCTGGTTGCCTCGTATACCCGCGACGTAAATGTCTGCCCCCCGCCAGAAGCAGCACCGATATCCGGGTTGTTGAATGATTCGCTGGCCGCCTTAACAATCAAGACCTCACCGTTGTTAGGGGTGAATGCGGGCGTGTCAAGTGAAGTAAGATCTGCCGTAGGCGAAAGAACCTCGTACGATGCGATAAGGCTGGGTGTTGCCATTGTGCCTACACCGTTCCGCTCACAAAATAGAATATAGGTTGGCGCAAGACTATGGACCCCGTACCATTGATCTGCGAAAATGCTACAGAGCTTGGCATGGCGGTTGTGGTGGTTGCATACACCCCAAGCCCCCTTGTGTATTGAATAGAGGCGACACCTGCCTGGCCCCAGAACCCAGCAAGGTTCGAGTTTTGCTGCGAGGCGAGTATTTGTGAAACACTAGCGTTGCCGCCTGCTGTGGTAGTTCGTGAAATAATACCAATGTAGTATTGGCCTTCCGCCAGTGAACTGGTTGCCCCTAGCGTGAAGAGTTTTAGGCCGTTGTTAAGTGAGCTATTAACGTTGCCAGAATGGGTAATCGCCCCACTTGCGGAAAAGCTTGTTAGTAATGATAGCGTTGAATCATCTCGCGTAAATATGCCAATCGACATAGATACAGACACCGAAGCCGTAGAGTTAGACGAGCCAGTAAACACCATTGGCATGACTATACGGTCAAAAGAAACGTTAGGTATTTTGGTTGGTTGGAAGTGCAAGGATGCCTGGCCCTGCTGGCCTGTTACCTGGATATATGCATCCTGCGGGTTAAAGTAGGAGTATGTAACGTCACTTGGTGCGCCAATGCTAATGGTGCTTCCGTTTGTAGCAATACTTAGGCCCCCGGTTACAGACAGGCTAGAAGTTTGTGGCACAGAAAAGTTAAATGACTGGCCCGTAGTAGACGCAATAGTCATAGCACCGCCAGCTACGTTTAGGTTAGCTGTACCACTCGTATAGGTGGTTTGGGAGTTGGCCAGCGCAATACCTCCGCCACCCGCCCCGCCGCTAATAGTGACGGCATTACCGTTCTGGCTAAGCGTAATATTGTTTCCTCCGGCCAGGGTTAATGTTCCCGAGCTCACTTGTGCCATTACACCAGCTGTGTTGCCAGACAAGGTCACATTATGTAAGTTTTGGGTCTGCACCGTTTGGTTTGCCGCCGAAATTGTAATTGTGCCAGATGATGCGTTTAACGACTGGCTAAGTGTTACGTTGTTACCTCCGGCAAAGGCGAATTGCAGCGCCGAACCACTTACAACGCCACTGGTGCCAATGGTGTTGCCAAGGTTGCTCATACCTAGGGTGTTAGAGCCTGCTGCCCCGCCTGCCCCACCGCTAATAGTTATGGCGTTGCCGTTCTGGCTAAGCGTTATGTTGTTGCCGCCAGCGAGGGTTAGGGTGCCGCTCGAAACGAGCGCGCCAGCTCCAGCGGTGTTGCCAGAGATTGTAGCATTTATTCGGCCTCCGTTGACGGGTGGTAAGTATGTCATGGGATTGTCCTAAATGATATACCAGGCACTGCCATCAGACACTATGGTGAGTGATGTGTACTGCAAGTCTAAAGAAATAGATGTTTGGCCATCTATGGTGTCGCTGCTCGACCGTGCAACAGTGCAGGTATTGCCAGAGTTATCTATACGTTTTACATAAAAGCGGTAGCCAGTGCTGGTAGATGCCGTGGGCAGCGTTATGGTGACGTTGCCGCTGGTGGCGTTGGCAAAAATAACTGTGTCTGTAGCGCTTACGGTGTAGTTGCTGGTTTTGGTGCTGGTTGCGTAGGTGGTGTCGCTCCACGCAGGAATGCCACCCGATACGCGGAGTGTTTTACCGGTTGCGCCAATGCCCAGCCGGACAAAATCGCCTGATGAATCACGATAGTATAGGTCACCGGTTGCGCCCGAGGAGTCGTCGTATATGGCAACTTTTTTGCGGACTGTGCCGGTGGTGATTGTAAAGTAAAGGCTGTCGGTGTTAAATTCTACCGCCCCAGCCTCGGCTGCCGAAAGCAATGTGCCAGATGTAAATTTAAGCGGGGCAGTCCCAGCAGTAGCCGTTCCGGCGCGGATTGTGACTGTCTTGTGGCCACCATTTGCGGCGTTGTCGACATCGGTGTTGTAATGCTCCTTCATGAGGAACTGCCGAATAATGTCGCCCCACACCCCATCGTCGCTATTTACGATCGGTAGCCGTTGTTCTGCCATGACTACACACCAAACTTGCGCGAGCCAAAGCCGTGCTTGTTGCTAGCAGCCGCTTGTGCGGTAGAATCGGGTTTTTCAGACGGATTAAACAGCATAGCAAAGTTGCCCAGTCCGAACAGCACAGCCAACGCGCCGCCGGCATGCTGCAAAAACTCCTTACGAGTCATTCTTTTAGACAGTAGCTCTTTGTTTAGAACGCTCCGCATAACACCCCTCAGATACACTAAGTATAACAACAGTTAGGGAGTTCGTGCAATGTTTAGTTACAAAACTAATGTTTTGTGAAGTGCATTTTTTTTGGGCGTTTAGAGAATCGGGCAAGCCGCGAAACGAGCGACCACAATCCTAAGCCAATAAGCCCCGTTAATAATAGGCCGACACCAATGAGGCGCCAGGGGAATAGCCAAAATGTTGCCTCTTTTTCTGCGGTAATGTCACGCTGGCCGTCGTTATATACCACCACGGCCTTGGCGGTAAAATGCCCCATGCGGGCATTCGCAAGGCTGTCTAAGAAGCTTGTTTTGTTGTCGCTCCAGGTTATGGTAAGGTCGCGTTCGCTGCCCGGCAAAATGTAGTTGGCGAGTTCGTTTACACGCAAAATGCTAATAGGAGTGTCGCTTCGTGAGCCGCGCTGAATAAAGACGTTACCCGCGGGCTGCACAATGGTATTGCCGGTATTTTTGATACGGAGTGAGAGTGTGGCGGGGAGGTGCTCATACATCTGTTGGCTTGGCTTAAAGTCGGTAATCTCCAGTTGTCTTGTTGCACCAGGACGGTCAACGTTGAGCAGTCCAAAAGTCATAACAGACCCTTTAATGTTCTGGCCGGCGCTTCGGGCGACAGGTTCGTTTGCGCGACGCAAAAGAAGTGCAAACGAATAGCTGAATCCGGCATCTTTAGGCACTGCAATATCAATTTTTTGGGTAAACCACTGGCCAGCTTGCACGGTAAAGGTGGGAGCCGAAAAATGAATCCATTGGGCGATAGCTGGTGTGGTTGTATCGTCTAGCTCAACCTGCTGGGTTACAGAATTAAATGTAAAATTGCGGGGCGAGATAAACAGGGTTTCAGCCTGTGAGCCTGTGTTCCTTATTTTAAATTCTAGCGAAGTAGTTTCGCCTGGCTTTACTGTTGCAGTGAGCGGAGTCGGGGTAACTTGCAGGCTAAAATCACCTGGTTCGGCAGCTGCCGGTGCTGCGCAACCAAACAGCATACCTACTACTAATACCGCAATAATTTGCCGGAACATGCGTGAGGTGTGTGGCATACTAAAAGCCTAGAATAGGCCGGCGCCAATCACAGTAATTGTGTCGGTGTAGTCGGTGGCAGCTGCTGTTGTTGCCGAAATTGCCACATTGTTTTTTATAGTTAACACAGCTGTGTCAGCGGTACCGTTAGACGTTGCGAGAGTTCTAAGAGTTGTGTCTAACCCGCCGCCTTGGCCAGCAGCAGTACCAACAAATGGGGTGGCCACAGTAATTGTACCGGTGCCTCCTACCTGTGAGCTAGTTATACCTGTGTTATAGCCCGCCGTGCCTGCGACTTGCGTGCTGTTAGTGCCAGGTGTGGTAGATGCAATGGTGGCCGATGCCGTAGCAGAGGTGAGGCCTGTGTTTGCGTCTTTTGCTAAGACAGTCCACCCGGTTTTAGAGTTTGTGTTTACGGTAGCGGTACGCGGTGTGGGGCTGGTGGTGACCGAGCCAGTGCTTAGCGTTCCAAGTGCATCCGTATTACCGCTTAATGCAAATGAAAACGTAGATGGTACAGTAGCGGTGACCACAATTTGGTCGTCTGCGATACTGGCAGTGCTAAATTCTGAGGAATCTATAGTTGCAGGCACGCTTGTTCGGGTAGCGACAGTGCCGGTGTTAGAGGCGGTTGCGCTCGATTTAACAGTAACAGCCGCGCTGTTTGTCCAGTTAAAGCAGTAAAGTGTGCCAACTGTAAGGTCACCACTTGGGAATGTCACCACCTGGCCAGTTACGTTTGACGCTGTAGAAACACTCGGCCACGCAGTGCCCCCCGTTGGCCAGGCAAGGTTGGTAGTGCTTACCGTAAATGTGCCCGCTGCGCCAAGGGTATAGCCCGTGGGGAAGGTAACTTGTACATCGGCTTCTGTGTTTGTAGATGTAGGCTTAGCGCAGATTGTACCGGTGGTAGCAGTACTGATTTTTAGACGATCAAAACGCACCATAGTCTGGCTAAGGTCTGCGGCGTGCGCCGGTTGGTTTGTTATTAGCGCGAAAAGAACGGGCAATACAAGGAGGGTAGAGACGGCCAGAGGAGATAGCGAAAACTTTGTGTGTCTTGATCTCATGTTTTTGCGTTTCTAATAGTTTATATTTTAGCTTTACACTTATCTTAAGCATAGCGCTAATGTTTTTATTGTGCAAGTGTGTGCTGGGTTTTGTCAATGCAATTTTAGTGGTACTATTGTAAGGATTTGCTTTATAAGCTTAAAAAAACAAACAAATGCTCCGCATGCGCCATAAAAGCAAGAGACCTCTCCATAAAAAGGTTGCCCTGCACCCTATAAGTATTTTACTATTGCTTTGCTTTGGTGTGCTGTTGGTAGAAACTACAGTGCGCGTACATGCCGAAGAAACTATTACAGTCTCCGCTAAGGTGTCGGCGCCATTGCCATCTGCACCAGCAGTAATTGAGCAGCCGGCCGACCAATCCCACGTGACTACCCAAATTATTACCGTGCAAGGTACGTGTTCGCCTGAAACCGCCTATGTCTCACTTGTTGTTAATGGCGGGTTTGGGGGAGTGGCGGCCTGCCACTCTGGTACGTTTTCTGCGCAAGTTAGCCTGGTTCCAGGCGAAAACAGCGTGCAGGTCCGGTCATTCAATGCAACCGACGACGAAGGTCCGGTTTCGCTCATAGTTACAGTTTTTTACGATCCACCCCAGCAAGAAGTTCCAGAGCCCACCCCCGAACCCGCGCCTGAACCGCCACTCACAGTAACCCCAAGCCAACCTGGCGTGCCGCTGACGGCTGGCGCCCCATATACGTATCAGATGCATTTTGCAGGCAGTCCCTTTGAGTGGCAGTTGATTATTGCAGGTGGAGTGCCTCCGTACACAATTATTATTGATTGGAAAGACGGCGAGACCACAGAACTTACCTCTCAATCCGGAACAGTGTTACTGCGCCACGCATACCAACGTCCGGGCACGTTTGAACCGCTAGTGACTATTAGGGACGCAGCCGGTAATCTTATGGTTATACAGTTGCTGGCAATTGTAAAAGCTTTGCCCCATGTGACCACCAATACTGAGCTCATTGATACATTCAGTAATTACCTAAGCATTGCCTGGCCGACATATGGCGTGGTAACTCTCGTGGTGTTTAGTTTTTGGCTTGGCGAGTTAGAATTGCTGCGGCTTCGAGGTAGGCGTCGTCCTAGCTAACAGATGTGATAAAATTCGTGTGTGGCTGAGAACAAGTGGCAAGAGCTGTTTGTGGGTCGTACGATCCCATCACGCTCGTTCGCAGTTTTTGGCGTGAATCTTACAACAGGAATCGAGGTGGGGCATAATTCCAACCGGCTTATAGAAGCTGCCAGCACTATAAAGGTATTGGTGTTGGCGTACTTGTTGAGCCAGGTACAGGCAAGGCAGTGCAGTTTGTCTAACATTGAGTTCGTCAACGAGCTGGACCGGACCAACGCTGGTAGCGGCGTTTTGCAGTGGGGCACGCAAAAATCGGCGCTAGAGCTGGGCTTGCTGGCGCAGCTCATGATTCTTAGTAGCGACAACATTGCAACCAATTGTCTGGTGCGGGTATTCGGCGTAGAGGCAATCAACGATTTTGCCCGGAAGCTCTCGCTCGAGCACACACGGCTGGTGGGGCCACGGCTGGATTTTTCTACCAAGACGCCAGAAGGTATCGAGATGGGCGTATCTACACCGGTAGAAATGGTCCGCCTCATGCGCAAGTTAGTCACGGGCGACTTGTTGAATCCAGACCTCACGAGTTTTGCGCTTGGCCTGTTGCAAGGTGTGACAGGTAGCCATTTCTTTAGGGGTATCGACATCGGCCAGTTCAAGCAGTCTGGCTCCAAAACTGGCTGGACATACCCAGATGGCGACATCTGTCTGGGTGAGTGCGGGTTCATGGTCAACGCAGAAGACCAGACCGCGGTGTTCGCCGTGTACAGCCGCCTGCCGTCAGACCCGCACCTTCCGTACAGCATCGATGCGTTGCCGCGCAAGATGTTCGGCCACGTGTCGCGTTTTGTTTACGACCAGCTGTTTTTGTAGGGAGTGGCGCACCCAGTGTCTTGCTGGGTGCGCCACCCGGTTTGTAATCAGCCACAGATTATTCCATAATGCGTATCATGAATCAGACGACAGTTTTTAGCGGCAAGATTGGCGAAGTTATCCACGAACAACAACCCGACGGGCGAACGTTTGAGCGTTTTCGGCGTCCGCCAGGCACTCGGTTAGTGATTGTGTCGCCAGATAACAAAATACTTATTACCAAAGAGCACCGGCAAGAAACCGGCAACGTAGACCTGCGCCTGCCAGGCGGGAAAGTCCGCGATAGCCTGGCCGAATACCACGCATTGCTCCAAAGCGGCCAATCCATGCTAGACGCAGCAAAAGAGGCGGCTGCCAAAGAGGCTGCCGAAGAAACGGGCCATATTGTTAAAGACTTACGGTTTTTAACCTGCGCGACCGCGGGCGCAACAGTAGAGTGGGACTTGTATTACTTTTTAGTGCGTGATTATTCTGAACATCCCGATGGCCAACAGCTAGAGCACGGCGAAGACATTACAATAACGTGGCTTACGCCAGCCCAACTCCGCCAAGCAATAGCCGACGGCCACATGCAGGAATGGCGTAGTGTAGGTGTGTTGCTTGGGCTTGTGCTGCCAGGTCTAGAATCTAAAAAGTAGCTGCGTCCGCGCCAAAATGTGAAATTATTTATAGCAGCGGCATGTGCCCAGGGCTATAGTTAAAGTCGCAAAGTAACGTAAGGAGATTAGGTTATGTATCGAAACGCTCCTTAAGCCAAAAAGCAAGGGGCGCCGTAAAGTCGGCATACGCTAAGTTAGTTATAAAAGGCCTTTAAGCCATTCCCATGCCTTTAAAACAACCGGTTACGTGTATACCCACGCATGAGCCGGTTGTTTTTAATAGACGACTTACCCTAAAATGACAGCAATGAGTTTTGAGTATCGCGAAAAGCCCGCAAAATCCCCGTACGTTGATGTGTTCTGGCAAACCAAAGACCTTACCGACGGCACATATCTCGCTGCCGCCGACGGTTCGTGGGATATTATCTTTACCACACTTACTAACGGTGATGTAACTGTGAGGCTGAGCGGCCCGTCTACTACGACTACGCCAGTCCATTATAAAAAAGGCAACCGTAACTTTGGTATGCGTTTAAAACAAGGTGTGTTTTTAACGCATATTCCTACCTCCGAAGCTGTAGACACTACCGAAACACTACCAATGGTAAGTCGCGATACATTTTTGTTGGGTGGCCATGTTTTAAAAGTGCCTACGTACGAAACGCTAGACGAGTTTGTCGGCAAGCTTGAAACACTAGGGTTAATAAGTGAAGATGCCATTGTGCGCGCTGTGCTTAAAGGCGTAAAATTCGGCGCTTCTAAACGGTCGGTACAGCGGCGTTTTGGTGACGCAATAGGTATGACGCCTGCCTATATTGCCCAGATCGAACGTGCGTGGCGTGCGGTAGAGCTGCTTCAGCAAGGAACGCCGATCCCCAAAGTAGCACACGAGCTAGGCTACGCCGACCAAGCTCATTTAAACCGTAGCATTAAAAGAGTCACTGGCTTCACGCCGCGCCAAAATGCACGACGTGGCGAGCCATTGTAGAATGTCGTTTTTGTTCAATTATTCTTGTCACTTTGGTAGTTAAATAAGAACAGTCAAAACAAATAACAAAGGAGAAACGTTATGACTATTAAGCCTTTTACAATCAAAATCGATGATGACGCTATCGACGATTTAAAAAACCGGCTCGCGCACATCCGTTGGCCAGAAAGCCTCCAAGGTGACGGCTGGACACGCGGTGTGCCTAAAAAATACCTCAAAAAAATTGCGACGCATTGGGAGAAACAGTATGACTGGCGCACGCATGAGGCTGCCATAAACAAATATCCTCAGTTCATTGCAGACATAGATGGCCAACCAATCCATTTTATCCATGTGCAATCTACCCAAGCTAATGCAACGCCATTGTTGCTTAACCACGGCTACCCAGGTTCGATCGTAGAAATGCTACCGCTTATCGACCGGCTCACTAACCCTGTTGCCCATGGCGGTAAGGCAGACGAGGCGTTCCATGTTGTAGTGCCGTCGCTACCTGGCTTTGGCTTCTCTAATCCTGTAAAAGAAGCAGGCTGGGACATAGCGCGTACAGCAAAAGCCTACGCAGCTTTGATGAAAGAGCTTGGGTATAACAAATACGGCGTGCAAGGGAGCGACATCGGAGCCGGTATATGCCAACAGATCTGCCTGGTCGATCCAGAGCATGTCATAGGCGCCCACACCAGCAACGACCCAACCTCTTTGGCATTAACTGGCATGCTGGCTATGATCCCGACAGACATGCTCCCAGAAACAGAAAAGGCCCAAATCGAACGCTGGAAGGCCTACGCAGAAGACGGCAAAGGTTACCTGCAGCTGCAATCAACCCGCCCAGAAACTATTGGTTTTGGGTTGAGCGATTCGCCGGTACTACAGCTTGCCTGGGTAATCGAAAAGTTTAAAGAATGGACAAACCCAGCGCACGAATTGCCAGAAGACGCAGTTGAACTAGACCAATTGCTTACTAATGTGAGCCTATATTGGTTTACTAATAGCGGTGCCTCGGCTGCCCAATTTTTGTACGAAGCCGCCCACGCAGCACCAAATTGGGGCGCTGTGCCAACAACTCCTGCTGGCAGTGCGATTTTTAATGCAGAATCGTTTATTCGTATGGTACTCGACCCCGAACACAAGTCGATCCACTGGTCTGAGTTTAAAGAAGGCGGCCATTTCCCAGGGTTTGAAGTCCCAGAGCTTTTGGCGGCCGACCTGCGCGCATTCTTTTACAAAAGCATTAAATAAAAAAGCTACATCTCAAAAGGCATCGTGTAAAAGCGGTGCCTTTGTGCAGGGGACCGTGTGTTCTTGACATGAGAGTGTAGTTTTTTAAAATAAAATTACGGGGCTTTTATGCTTTCGAATTACATTACCCAAAATAATGAAAGGAGAAAATATATGAGCAATCTCATGAGATGGGATCCATTTGCAGAATTAAGTGCTTTGCAGAAGCAGTTTTTTAGCGATGATTGGCCGTCATCTGTAAAAGGGGTAGGAATGCCCACGACCGATGTCTACATTAAAGAAAACCAACTAGTCGTAGAAGCGCATCTGCCCAACTTTGAAGAAAAAGATGTGAATATCCAGATCGAAAACGGCGCCCTGGTCATTAGCGCCGAGCGTCATGAAAAAGAGGAAGATAAAAACAAGAAATTTGTCGTGCGAGAAAGCTCAAGCAGTTTTTATCGCAGGATTGCCTTACCCGACCGTGCAGATAAAGAAAAAGTAGAAGCACATTTAGATGGTGGCGTTTTAAAGGTGACTGTCCCTATGACGCCACTGCCCGAGCCAAAGAAAATCATAATCACGGGTAAGACGTCTAAAAAGTAAGAGGTAAGCTAAAAAATATAACCGTTGGCGCCCAACGGTTATATTTTTATGTATAAGTTTATGGTACGCCCGGCAAGATTCGAACTTGCGACCCCTTGGTTCGAAGCCAAGTACTCTGATCCACTGAGCTACGGGCGCGTGTATCTGTTATTATAACAAATTTTTGGCCATAAAGGTGACTATCTGTTCATTATATTGCATTATAGATAAGATGAGAGTTTTAGACCAACACATTGCCGTTCAGCCTGGGCGCTACGTAGTGGCAGTTTCAGGCGGTGTTGACTCAATGGTGTTATTGCATCTACTACATAATATTGCAAACGTTTCAATTGTTGCGGTTCATGTGGACCACGGGATCCGGCCAGATTCTCACCAAGACCAATCCTTGGTAGAGGCATTTTGTATGTCGCACAATATTGAGTATGTGACACAGCAGCTCAATCTGGGGCAAGCGGCGAGCGAAGCTCAAGCCCGCAGTGCCCGATACAGGGTTTTGCAACAGTGTCGCATTGCTAGAAATGCCGATGCGATTATCACTGCGCATCACAGAGACGATCTTTTAGAGACTGCGATTATAAATATTATAAGAGGGACCGGCTGGCGAGGTATTGCCCCGTTTACCAATAGCGATACGGTGATCCGTCCGTTGCTGCACGTACCAAAAGAAGAGCTTATAAGATATGCGGCCGAAAATAGCGTTCCGTGGCGGCAGGACTCAACTAATCTCGACCAGCGCTATTTGCGAAACTATGTCCGTCTTAGCGTTATGCCCGAACTTGCGAAACATAATCCTAAATGGGAGCAAGATTTTTTGCGACTTATTCGCAAACAACGAGCATTACGTCGCACAATAGAAGACGAACTCGCAACATACCTTACTTCTATAACAAAATCGCGCGGCCCCGCTGTGTCTGGCAACCGGTACGACTGGATCATGCTGCCGTCGACGCTTGCCTACGAGTGCCTGCAGGCTCTTTGTCGCCGGCATTGCGGTAATAGCTTGGAACGTGCTAAAGCGCAATCGGCAATGATTTTTATTAAAGTAGCCAGGCCTGGCAAGGTTATGGTTTTGAATGACCATTGGCAAATAAGGGCTACAATGCGCGAATTCATTGTAGAATCTCGTTTGTCCATGGTAAAGTAGACCTACTAATAGCTTTCTCCAAAAAGGACAGAATAGACAAGTGAAACCATCTAAACAACCTTCTAAATTCATGCGGCTGACAATTTTTTGGTCGTTTTTAATTGTGATCGCTCTTGTTTTATGGGCGGTGTACTCGCCCCAGCAGAGCTTAAAAGACGTTTCTTTTAGTGACGTTATTCGGCGTGCAAATAGTGGTGAGATTACTAAGATCCAAATCGAAGGTAACGAGCTTACTGTAACGCCAAAGGGCAGCGACAAGCCAACCGAGAAATCAATTAAAGAAGATGGCAGCAATATTTACGAGCAGGGCCTAAAACAAGGCGTGACAGAAGTCGCAGTAAAAAAACCTTCTGACACCAACAGCACAATTTGGAATATTGCAAGCATTTTGCTGCCTGTCTTGCTGTTCGGCGGTTTCTTTTTCTTGATGTTCCGCCAAGCGCAAGGACAGAGCAACCAGGCAATGGGCTTTGGCCGTTCTAAGGCACGTCTATATGGCAACGAAAAAGATAAAATTGTTTTCGGCGACATTGCCGGCAACCAAGAGGCCAAACAAGACCTAGTAGAAGTTGTAGACTTTCTAAAACACCCTAAGAAGTTTAAAGAAGTGGGCGCTAAAATTCCTAAAGGTGTGCTGCTTGTAGGCCCTCCAGGAACCGGTAAAACTATGCTTGCCCGCGCCGTTGCAGGCGAGGCTGGCGTGCCATTCTTTAGCATATCTGGTTCTGAATTTGTAGAAATGTTTGTTGGTGTTGGCGCCAGCCGCGTGCGCGACCTATTTGCCAAGGCTAAAAAGAACGCACCATGCATTATTTTCATAGACGAAATCGATGCTGTTGGCCGCCGCCGTGGCAGTGGTATGGGCGGTGGACATGACGAGCGCGAACAAACCTTGAACCAAATTTTGGTAGAGATGGACGGGTTCGAGCAAGACACCAACGTGATCGTGCTTGCCGCTACTAACCGGTCTGACGTGTTAGACCCAGCATTACTGCGCCCTGGCCGCTTTGACCGCCGTGTGCAGATTACATTGCCAGAGCGCCGCGACCGCGAGGCGATCCTTAAGGTCCATTTTGCCAATAAGCCCGTCGAAAAAAGTGTAGACCTTGATTCCTTGGCTGCAAAAACTGCTGGCTCATCTGGTGCAGACCTTGCCAATATTGCCAACGAAGCCGCAATTATAACTGCCCGCCACAACCGTAAATCTATTACCAACAAAGACATTACAGAGGCGTTCGAGAAAGTAGCCATTGGCCCAGAGCGCAAGACTAAGGTTATGAGCGAGGCCGAGAAAGAGCTCACTGCCTATCACGAGGCAGGCCATGCCATTGTTGGCCACGTGCTGCCAGATTCTGACCCTGTGCACAAAGTAACAATCATTCCGCGTGGTGGCACAGGCGGTGTTACGTGGTTTTTGCCGCCGCAGGACCGTGTGTACACATCTATTGTTGAATTCAAAGACGTGCTGGCGCGATGCGTTGGTGGCCGCATTGCAGAAAAGGTCCGCTACGGCGATGACCGCGTAACTACTGGCGCTGGCGATGATCTGCGTAAAGCAGCCTCGATTGCTCGCAACATGGTTGTTGAAGAAGGCATGGGCAAGGGCCTGCGCGATATGGTCTTCCATGAAGACCAAGGCGGCATGATGTTCGACCGTATGGTCCACGAGCGCCCTTATTCTGAAGAAACCGCCAAGCTTATAGACCAAGAAGTAGAGGGCCTATTGCGTGAAGCATCGGTGCGCGCCGAAGCAATTATCCGCGCCAACCCGGGCCCGATCAAAAAGCTTGCCGACGCCCTACTTAAAAAAGAAACCGTTGAAGGCCCTGAAGTAAAAGAATTGTTATCAGAAGCAAAACTACCTAAAGAAGCTGCCTTGTACTAAAAACCCGCATCGCGTTATAGTGGTTGTCGATCCTGCACAACCAACGGGATGGGTATTCATGAAGCGTACGCTTGTAGCAAAAGGCACGGTAGAGTCTGTGCTAATGACGCCGCACAACCAGGCGACATCGGAGCAGCAAACCGTGTTGCCCGTGAGCCATGCCTATGGGCTGAGCGGCGACAGGCACTCTGGCGGATACGTGGTGAGCGGCCACGACGACGATCTGCTTAGCCTTGGCTTCACCAAGGGGACGCCAGCGGCCAACCTGCGGCAGTTTTCTATGGTGAGCACCGAAGAGCTGGCCGCGATCGCCGAGGAGATGCAGCTGCCAGGCAGCGTCATGCCGCCCGGCTTGCTCGGCGAAAACATTGTGGTTTCGGGCATCGCAGATCTGACGAGCACGCTGAAAGCTGGCTCGTTGCTCTGCTTCACCCGCCGTAACACCGACATGCCTCAGGCGGCATTGCTGGTGACTGGGCCAAATGAGCCTTGCGGGCACCCCCACGCCAACATCGTGGCCCACTTTGGCGGGCCGGCAGAGTTCAAAGCACGTATGCCGTTCCTTAAGGCTGCGGCTGGGCGTCGCGGCGTAGTTGGCTTGGTGCGTGTTGGCGGCGGGATCGAGCCTGGCGACACCATGCAGGTGTGGGCAGTCGCCTAAGGTGTGTGTCTGCCAGACAGTGCTGTGATTTTTGCGGCACTGCCTGGCAGGCGCAAGAAACGCCCCACAAAGCCCTTTGTATCTGGTATAATAAGCCGTAAACCAAGCGCTCTACATACTTCATGGTAAAAAAACTTTTTGCGCGCGCCAATGGCCGCTTAAGTGTTGGATTGGCTGCATCTTTGCTTGCCGGCTCGTCGTTAATTGCGAGCTTGCTTGGTTTATACCGCGAAAAATTACTGCTCACCAACTACTACGATACCTATCCGCAAGGAATTGATGCCTACAAAGTTGCATTTACGATCCCAGATTTTATGTTTTTCTTGCTGGTGTCTGGTGCGTTGAGTGTGACACTAATCCCAGTTTTTAACCAACGTCTCGCGGCGGGTAATAAAAAATCGGCTTGGGAGCTTTGCTCGAGCTTGGTCAACTTGTTTGCGGTCGCAACATTTATTACCAGCATTTTAATTATTATTTTCGCTGAGCCGCTTATACAGTATGTGGTTGCTCCAGGGCTCGATGAAGATACGCGCGGCCTTGCAGTGTCACTTATGCGCGTTATTGCGATTAACCCGTTCTTGTTTTCTATTTCTACCGTGCTTGCCAGTATGCAACAGGCGGTGGGGCGGTTTTTCTTTTATGCGCTCGCACCGTCTATGTATTCGCTGGGGATTATTATTGGGATTTTATTCCTTACCAACAAAATTACATTTTTCGGCGTCACCATTTTTGAAGGCGGCATTATGGGTGTCGCCCTTGGTGTAGTGTTAGGGTCGATCATGCAGCTCATTGTAAGCAGTATTGGCATGGTTGGCATGAATTTTGCTTACCAGTTTAAAATCTTTTGGAAAAACCTTGCCTTTAGGCAAGTGCTGCGGCTCTTACCACCGCGGTCCGTTGACCAAGGTATCGACTACTTTAATAACCTGGTAGAAATAAACCTAGCGTCTAGGTTAGGTGCCGGCGCAATTACGGCATACCAGGTAGCCACAACACTGCACATGGTACCTATTACGCTCATTGGTGTGGCGATCTCTACTGCAGTATTTCCTAAACTTACAGAGCAAGTTGCGAGAGGCCAGGGTGATTTGTTCCGTAAAGAAATCCAGATTATGCTGCGGGTAATTATTTGGCTGGCGTTGCCGGTGGCTGTTATCGCCTTTCTTGGTAGAGGCTACTTAGTGAGCTTTATTAAGGTGGGCGGTGCTGCCGAGATTGCAGATATTTTAGGCACGCTTGCGATTGCTATTTTGTTTAGGTCTATCTACCACCTGGCGTCGCGCACATTTTACGCCCAGCAAGATACGCGCACACCGCTGTATATATCTATTGGCACCATTTTGCTCAACATTGTATTGGCAGCCACATTTGTGCTAGTGCTGCATATGGGCGTGTTCGGTTTGGCGGCAGCCCAGGCGATTGTGTCGTTTGTAGAAGTGGTGATTTTGTTTACCATAATGTCGCGCCGTATCAGCAATCTGTTTAATACGCCGTTCATATATGGTATACTGCGCATGATTTCTGCAACCGGCCTGATGTTTGTGGTGACCTACATAATGATTAAAGTCTTCAACCTTACATCGCTTGGCACGAGTATGTTCTCGCTGCTGCCTCCATTTATGCTCATTGTTGGCGTCAGCCTTGGATCATATCTGTTATTTAGCCGATTATTGCAGATTGAAGAGGCAAAGCCCGTGCTTGCTAAGTTTAAGCAAATCGCGCTTAGCCGGATTCCGCCCGTAAAATAACATGAACCACATACGAAATTTCTGCATTATCGCACATATAGACCACGGTAAGTCAACACTGGCTGACCGATTGCTTGAGTTGACCAATACCGTGCAAAAACGCGATATGAAAGAACAACTTCTCGACCGCATGGACTTGGAGCGCGAAAAAGGCATTACAATCAAACTGCAACCCGTGCGTATGCGGTATAAAGACCACGAACTCAACCTAATAGATACTCCAGGTCACGTCGATTTTAGCTACGAGGTCTCCCGCAGCCTAGAAGCCTGCGAAACCGCATTGTTAGTGGTAGATGCTACGCAGGGCATTCAGGCGCAGACCCTTGCTAATGTGTATTTGGCGATTGCTGCCGACCTTACTATTATTCCAGTGCTCAACAAAATTGACCTTCCCGCCGCCGACACCGACCGCGTTGCAAACGAAATTATCCGCCTACTTGGCTGCAAGCGCGAAGACATTTTAGAGGTGTCGGCTAAAACCGGCTTGAATGTTGGGCAGGTGCTTGACCGCATTATACAGGTAGGCCGGCCGCCAAAAGGTGAGCCTGCAGACAGCCTGCGCGCACTGGTGTTCGATTCCATGTACGACGACTACCGCGGCGTTGTGCTATACGTGCGCATAATAGACGGTACGCTCGCCAAAAATAATGCAATCCACATGATGGCTGCCGACGCCGACGGGATAGCCTTAGAAGTCGGGCACTTATCCCCCACTATGAGCCCTGACCCTTCGTTACAAACTGGCCAGATTGGCTATATAGTGACCAACTTTAGGACTGTCGCCCAGGCTAGGGTGGGCGATACGGTCACGCTTGTCCAAAAACCCGCACTCGTTGCGCTGCCAGGCTACAAAGAAGCCAAGCCGTTTGTGTACGCGGGTGTGTTCCCAAGCTCTAACCAAGATTATCCTGCACTTAAAGATGCGCTCGAAAAGCTCAGTTTAAACGATGCTGCCTTGCAGTATACGCTAGAGAACAGCCAGGTGCTTGGCCACGGTTTTCGGGTTGGGTTTTTGGGCCTTCTGCATATGGACATAGTGCGCGAACGGCTAGAACGAGAGTACAACCTAGAGCTAATAGTCACCAACCCCTCAACCGACTACCAGATAAAACTTATAGATGGTACACAAAAAGAAATCCAAAACGCCGCGGACTTGCCAGACATAACCAAGGTGCAAGAAATTAGCGAACCCTGGATTAAAGGCGAGGTCGCATGCCCTGGTGACTACGTAGGTAACGTAATCCAGCTTATTGTGCAGCAGCGCGGCGTGCAAAAACATATAGAATATGTCGACGACCAATTGGCGCTCGTTAGCTTTGAGGCGCCGCTCGCCAACATGCTCACCGACTTTTACGACCAACTAAAAAGCATTACGAGCGGATACGGTTCTTTTAATTACGAATTATCTGGCTACCGGCCAGAAGATTTGGTGCGGCTCGATTTTTTGGTAGCATCAGAAAGAGTAGACAGTTTAAGCCTTATGGTGCACCGCTCCGAATCTATGCGTATGGGCCGCGAAATAGTTAACCGGCTCAAAGAGGTGATCCCAAAGCAGTTATTCCAGGTAGCGGTGCAGGCCGCAATTGGCGGCAAAATTATTGCACGGGCTGATGTTCAGGCTAATAAAAAAGATGTGACGGGCCATTTGTATGGCGGCGATGTCAGCCGAAAAAAGAAGCTTTGGGCCAAGCAAAAAGCCGGAAAAGCTCGCATGAAAAAGTTCGGCAAGGTAGAAATCCCAGCCGAAGCTTTTACAGTGCTTTTAAAACGCGACTAAAGTTGGCTAGCCTGGGCTTTTCGTTTGCGTAGCCAGCGCTTGGCAATGAGAATACTGCCGGCTATCAACAACGAAACACCTAAGAATATTGGTAGGAGTACGTCGTAACCGGTATCGGCTAGTCCACCACCAGTTGCTCCAGTGCTTGCGCACTGCCCCTCGTCGTACGCGCCACTGCCGTACGTACCACAGTTATATGTTGCCGCTGCAAATTGTGTTATGTATGTCATGATCGTTGAATCCTTATTGCCATTCTAGCATAAACACTATAAGCTAAAAGTACATAATGTTTTTGGGGTAATCCCGAGGGAGAGTATAAGGTGAATACATTTGCAGATATTTTAGGTATCGGCGCACCAGAGCTGCTCATCGTTTTGGCGATTGTGCTGCTTTTGTTCGGTGGTAAAAAATTGCCAGAACTATTTAAGAGTGCCGGTTCGTCTGTTCGCGAACTACGCAAAGGGTTGAATGGCGACGAGAATGTCAAGCCAAAAACCTCTAGCACCAGCGTCGAAAACCGCTAAATCGCCAGAACAGCCACTTCCTACGTTTTTAGACCACGTGCACGAGTTGCGCAAGCGTTTGTTTTGGGTGGTGGGCAGTGTCTTGGTGGTATCGAGTGCCGCGTACAGTTTTTTAGGCGTGATCATTAATTTACTTACTCGGCCACTTGGCGATCAGCAACTTTTTTACCTTACTCCAGCAGGTGGGCTTAGTTTTTCCATAAAACTGTGCGCCTATGTGGGTATGATTGTTGCTGTGCCCCTTATAATGTTCCATATTTATCGTTTTTTAGAGCCGCTTATGGGCAAGTGGCGAAAATCGGCGGTTTTTTATCTTGGATTTTCTTCTTTGCTCGCGACCTCTGGAGTATTGTTTGCTTATTTTATAAGCCTTCCTGCCGCGCTGCACTTTTTAACAGGCTTTAGCAATGTCGCCAGCATCCAGGCTATGCTCACTGCAGATTCGTATCTTACATTCGTGACTACTTATTTGCTCGGCGCGGCGTTGCTGTTTCAGATTCCGCTGTTGCTGCTCATTATCAATACCATGACCCCGCTTAAACCCAGCAAACTCATGAAACTTCAGCGGTATGTCATTGTTGGCGCATTCATTTTGGGGGCAATTATTTCGCCCACGCCCGATATTATGAACCAAACGTTTTTGGCGCTGCCAATCATTGGCATGTACCAGCTTGGTGTGGTTTTAGTATGGATTCAAAACAAGGCGCTGCGTGGCCGTCGGCTTGAGCAGCTTGCCGAGGTGGCAATTCCAGACGATGTACTACTAGACTTATCAAATCCGCTACCAGAACCTCGTAAAACCCCAAGGCCGGCAATGCCTCTTACTGTGTCTGCGCAGCCTGTTGCGGCGAAACAAGTCCAACAAATAGCCCCTAGGCAAGCCGTAAGAAAGGTGGTGCCGGTCATGAGTGACATTGCACCACGGCAGGTAAGGCCTATGCCGGCTGTCCCGCAACTAACACGGCAAGTTAGGCCGGCGCCCAAAATAAGCGTGCCCGCCAGAACCGTTGATGGTTTTACCGCATACAGGGCGCCAATATCTGCTCAAATGTCTTGACTTCTTAGTGATTATGCTTAATTATTAAAGAAAATAAAAAGGCAAAGAAATGACAACTCCATCCCCTATAAACGATCTACTCCAAAAGCGCATGGATCGCAAAGATTTTTTAAAGCATGTTGGCATCGGCATGGCTATGCTTACTGGTATTGCTGGCGTTATAAAAATGCTCCAACCCGCCCAACGCAAACAACAGCTGGGATATGGTAGCTCTGTGTACGGTGGTTCTGCAAAAAGCCTTGAGCAAACCAAAAGTTAGTGTCTGTTACAACTTGATCTTACAGCCAACTCAACTTATAGTACCCGTATGGAAGTTAACGAACGGCAACGCCGTAAAGTTGCCGCTTATGCGCCAAGCCTAGCCGCATTGGAGCCTATTCGTAAGGCGCCTCTTTTATTTGTGTGCGGTATAGTGGGGGCGGGTAAAGATTCTACCCTGCGGCAAGTTATGGCCACCTACCCTGGCCAGTACCAGTTTATTGTATCGCATGTAACACGGCCTCCGCGTGTTAATAACGGGGTGCCCGAACGCGATGGCGACGACTACCATTTTATTGATTTTAACCAAGCCGAACGCATGTTAGATAACGGCGAATACATTGAGGCAGCAATTGTACACGCCAAACATATTTATGGCACAAGTATTGCCGAGGTAAAAAGAATTTACGACGCCGGAAAGATTGCGTTTACAGACGTAACGGTAGAGGGCGCAGGAAACTACATAAACCTTGGCTTAAACGCACGGCCTGTATTTTTACTGCCGCCAGATTATCCCACATGGCGGATGCGTTTAGAGAAGCGCGGCCGGATGGCTCCAGAAGAACTCAAGCGTCGTTTGCAGAGCGCGGTAGACGAAATCTCTTATGCGCTCAGTGTACCGTTTTTTTATTTTGTTATTAACAACGACCTAGAGAATACTGCTAAAATTGTTAACCGAATAGGCCACGGAGAGCCGGTTGATCGTCGTTACCCTGGTGCGATTAAGGTTGCAGAGAACTTATTAGACAGCATTAAGCAGGAGCTCAAGAGACTTGGTTAACATGGGTGACTTAGTAGAGGTGGGATAGGTTGGATTACTTAGGTTTTATAAAATATGTAAATAATCTTTATGCGCATGGTATTGCCTGCTATAGTGTAAAGCGCACGATTTTCCCAACGAGCAAGGGAGTTTTGTGGCTGATCTAAGCCGAAGGCAGCTTGCAGCTGTCTTGTGTACTGCCGGTGTAGCCATGTCGTCGCTGCCGGGTGTCGCCACGGCCGACGACCAGAGACAGGGTAAGGCCTGTGTGCTGAACTACGACCCTACTCCAGGAGGCAAGGTGCACCCTGCGCCGTTTTTGAAGTTGCCGTTCCGTTCTCAGGACGCGCGCAACTCACTGGTCGTAGACAACGGCTGGGAGATGGCCGCCGACGAGATTCCGATCGCCGGCGCTGACCCCCACCGTGCACTCGACATGGTGCTGGCGCGCACCAAAGACTTCGGCCACGGTGTGCCCGTGCTGGCTGCTGCCAGTGGCCGGGCGTACTTCTCGTACCAGTACATCACTGGTGCATGGAAGGACCCCAAGACCGGCGTGACACACCAGTTGGGTTATGGGGCGGGCTTGGTGGTAGAAATCCGCCACCAAGACGCCAACGGCCAGCCGACTGGCTGGGTGACCCAGTACGTGCACCTGGCGGACGTTGCACAGGATCTTCCGTACCTGCGGCCCGAGAAGTCAGGCGAGCACGACTGGTTCCCGAGTGGACTGCTCAAGCCCAATCAAGAACTGTGGGATCTGGGCGTGCCGGTCGTGGCCGGTCAGGTGATCGGACACCAGGGCGACACTGGTATTGGCAAAGACTGGTGGGACGACTTCCGCGTCGAGACCGGCGAAGTTGTCCCGCGCGACCGCACCACACTCAAGCCGTGGGACCCGCCACAGCTGCACTTTCAGCTGTACCAGGGCCGCGTGGACGGCGCGAAGCAGAACATCATCGACCCGCTGGGCGTGTACGGGCGTGTGTACCCCGAGTTCAACCCGTACGGCGAGCCTGGCAGCATCTGCCAGGGGCCGCAAGGTGTGTTCCTGACCGACCAGCGTGGTAGGTTGCAGTACGCAGGCTAGGCAGTGACGGTGTGCGTCGGGCTTTTCGGCTCGGCGCACACCCGCGTTCTTGGCACTCTTGACTCGCGAGTGCCAGTAAGACTATCATGTAAATCAGATATGACCGACCGGCAACAGCAAATCCTTGCGGCAATTATTGAGCAATATGCAGAGGTCGCCGTCCCTGTTGGGTCGGTGACGCTTGCTAAGTTGTTTGGCGTAAGCTCGGCAACAATTAGGGCCGAAATGAGCCGGCTAGAAGACATGGGCTTTATTGCGCAGCCACATACTAGTGCTGGCCGGATTCCAACAGACAAAGGTTATCGGTCTTATGTAAATTATTTGCATAACGAAGACTCGCCGCAACTCGCGCCTCTTAGGCCAGTGCACGCGCTCGATGTACGGGTGTCGCAGGCAGGGCGTGCAGATTTGGCTATCCGATCTGCGGTAGATATGCTAGTAGAGCTCACCCATAACGTGGGTTTGGCTACCATTGGCGACCAGCTGTATTTGAGCGGATTTGGCCATTTATTTACACAGCCCGAATTTTTAAACGGCGGCTCAGAAGTTGCCCGTTTACTCGACAACCTAGAGCCATGGCTGCGCGAAGCAACCCCAAACGAGCCGCTCAACGTGTATATTGGCAGCGAAAACCCTATCGGCAAGAGCAGTGGCTGCAGCCTTATTATCAGCAGGTTCCGTTCGCCCTATTCAGACTTTAGTTATATTGGGGTGCTAGGGTCAACACGGCAAAGCTACCGAGATGTAATGCGCCTTGTAAGGCATGCAGGCGAAACACTAGAAACAACAATATAGGAGCATACAAATGGCAAAGCCCTCAAAAAAAGAAGAAGAACTACAGGTACGGTTAACCGAACTCACTGCCGACCTACAGCGCCAGCGTGCCGATTTTGAGAACTACCGAAAACGCGTAGATACCGAAAAAGCCCAACTGAGCGACATGGCAAAAGCCGCCACAATCATGAAACTATTACCCGTAATAGATACAATTGAGCGCGCTATTGCCCATGCCCCTGCCGAACTGGCCGACGACCCTTGGGCAAAAGGCGTGACCAGCCTAACCAAAAACTTAGAGAAATCTTTACAAGACCTCGGCCTTAGCCGTATTCAGGCGACACCTGGCACCAGTTTTGACCCCAGCTTGCACGAAGCTGTCATTATGGACGAAACCGAAGGCGACAAACAGGTTGTGGCAGAAGAGCTCCGCGCCGGCTATACCCTATCCGGCCACGTTGTCCGCCCGAGCATGGTAAAAGTTACCCATGCAAAGGAGCAATAATGACTACTCAGGAAATCCAGGCACGGGCCAAGCAAGTGCGGGCACTCTACGAAAAGCTAGCACAAAAGAACTACGGCCGCTCCTGGAGCCGCGAAGAATTGATGCTTGGGTTTGTGGGCGATGTCGGTGACCTAGCCAAGCTAGCCATTGCAAAAGAAGGTGTCCGCGATATTAGCGATGCAGACCAAAAGCTGCAGCACGAACTCGCCGACTGTTTGTGGTCAGTTTTAGTGTTGGCAGATGCCTACGGTATAGATATTGAAGCCGCTTTTACGCGCACAATGGATCAGCTAGAAACACGCGTTAACAAAGAACTGGATGTCTAGTTTTTAGCACTCTTGACGTACGAGTGCTAATTTTTTATGCTAGAAGTATATTAGTAGCCAATGCGAGAGGTTACTAAACTTGAACTACCAATTCTCAATCAGAAAAAGCAAAAGGAGGCATCTTTATGGGTAAAATTATCGGTATCGACCTTGGCACCACCAACAGCGCCATGGCCTACATGGTGGCTGGCAAACCAGAGGTTATTGCAAATGCAGAAGGCAATCGCACCACACCCAGCGTTGTTGCGATCAACAAGAATGGCGAACGTTTGGTTGGCCAAGTGGCCCAGCGCCAACGCGTAACTAACGCCAAAAACACAATCTACGGCGTAAAGCGTTTAATCGGCCGCAAATTTAGCGACACCGAGGTACAAAAAGACCTCGACTTAATGCCATACGAAATAGTTAAAAGCGGCGACGGCGTAAAGGTAAAACTTGGCGACAAAGAATATAGTAGCGAAGAAGTCAGCGCTATGATCTTAAGCAAGCTTAAAGCCGACGCCGAAGCCTTTTTAGGCGAAAAGGTAACAGAAGCTGTTATTACTGTACCGGCCTACTTCGACGACTCCCAGCGCCAAGCCACCAAAGACGCCGGTAAAATCGCCGGCCTAGAAGTTAAGCGTATTATTAACGAGCCTACCGCCGCCGCCCTTGCGTACGGCCTAGAAAAGAACAAAGAAGAAAAAATCGCCGTCTTCGACCTTGGTGGCGGTACGTTTGATGTATCTATTTTGGAACTCGGCGACGGCGTGTTTGAAGTAAAAAGCACCAACGGCGACACCCATCTTGGTGGTGAAGACTTCGACAACCGCATAATGAATTACTTTATCGACGAATTTAAGCGAGAACACGGCGTAGACCTTAAAAACGACAACGCCGCTAAACAGCGCCTTAAAGACGAAGCAGAAAAGGCAAAGAAAGAACTGTCTACTACCACAGAGGTAGAAATCAACCTGCCGTTCTTAACCGCCGACGCCGACGGCCCTAAACACTTCGAAACCAAGCTTACCCGCGCCAAACTAGAAGAACTGGTTGCCGACCTAATCGACAAAACTGCCGAACCTTGCCAAAAGGCCCTAAAAGACGCCGGCTTTAGCGCCAGTGACATAGACGAAATCGTGCTTGTGGGCGGTATGACCCGCATGCCGGCTGTGGTAGAAAAAGTCAAAAAAATCTTCGGCAAAGAACCGCTTAAAGGCGTAAACCCCGACGAAGTTGTAGCGATTGGCGCTGCAATCCAAGGTGGCGTGCTTGCTGGCGACGTAAAGGACGTATTGCTTCTAGACGTAACCCCGCTCAGCCTTGGTATCGAAACCATGGGCGGCGTTATGACTAAGTTGATCGAACGCAACACTACTATCCCAACTAGCAAATCCGAAACCTTTAGTACTGCTGCCGACAACCAGCCGCAAGTAGAAATCCGCGTGCTGCAAGGCGAGCGCCAAATGGCTAACGACAATAAAGAACTTGGAATCTTCCAGCTCACCGGCATTGCACCAGCCCCACGCGGCGTGCCCCAGATTGAAGTGTCGTTTAACCTAGACGCCAACGGTATTCTGCACGTCACCGCCAAAGACAAAGGCACCGGCAAAGAGCAAAGCATTACCATTAGCAACAGTGGCAACCTAAGCAAAGACGACATCGAAAAGGCCCAAAAAGAAGCCGAAATGCACGCCGAAGAAGACAAGCAAAAGCGCGAAGCCGCCGAAGCTAAAAACTTCTTGGCCCAGGCAATCTACCAGGCCGAAAAACTGCCAGATGAGCACAAAGATAAAATCAGCGACGAAGACAAAAAAGTGATCGAAGAAGCCGTAAAAGAGGCGAAACATCACGAAAAGTCAGACGATAAAGCCGAGCTCGAAAAAGCGCTTAAGGCGTTAAACGAGAAAATCATGCCAATCGGTAGTAAACTATATGAAGCGGCCGCAAAAGACGCGCCCGCTGAAGACGCCGGAACTAAAGAAGGCGACAAAAAAGCCGATGAACCAGTTGAAGGCGAAGTAATAGACGATAAAAAGGAGAAATAGCATGGCAGAAGGCGGCAACATTTTTGAACAGCTCGGCTCAGCACTTGGCGATATCTTTAGCGCCAAAGACGAAGTAGTAAGCCAGGTAGAAGAAGTACAGCAAAGCATCCAAGACGCGAACCCGTTAAACGCGTTAGACGGCGAAGCTGGCAATAACGACAGCGAGAACCAAGGGCAACAATAGCCTGCTGCCCACGCATTTTTGACTATGGCAAAACGTGACTACTATGAAGTCTTGGGTATTGGCAAGTCTGCATCGGCAGATGAGATTAAAAAGGCCTTCCGCAGGCTTGCCGTGCAATACCATCCAGACAAACAAGGTGGCGACGAAGCCAAGTTTAAAGAGATCAATGAGGCCTACGAGGTCTTAAAAGACGACGCCAAACGCCAGCGCTACGACCAATTTGGCCATGCTGGTGTTGGCGGGGCGTCTGGCGGTGGTGGCGGTAGCCCGTTTGAGGGGTTCCAAGGTTTTGGCGGTCAAAATGTCGAGTTTGACCTTGGCGATATTTTTGGCAGCTTTTTTGGCGGAGGACAGGGCGGCCGTCAGCATGCCCGCCGTGGCCAAGACATTGCAATAGAGTTAACAATTGAGTTTAACGAAGCAATTTTTGGTACCGAAAAAGAAATCGCCCTAAACCTAGACGACAACTGCACACATTGCAAAGGTAGCGGCGCCGAGCCTGGCCATGACACAAAAAAGTGCCCTACATGCAGTGGCACCGGCCAGGTAAACCGCGCCATGAACACCTTATTTGGGCGGATCAACCAAACCGTTGCCTGCGACACGTGCCAAGGGCGGGGCAAGGTGCCAGAAAAGGCCTGTAGTGTGTGCCATGGCCGTGGTACGCACCGCCAACGCCAGTCTATAAAAGTAAAGATTCCGGCTGGCATAGATGACGGCGCAACCATTAGGCTTACGGGCCGCGGTGAGGCGGTCCAGGGCGGCGACAAGGGCGACCTTTACATTCATATGCGGGTTAAGGCGCACAAAAAGTTCACGCGTGAGGGCGGGCTAATCTTATCGACCGAAACAATAGATATTGTCACCGCGGCGCTCGGCGGTGAGCTGCAAGTAGACACGGTGGACGGGCCACTCACAATGAAGATTCCAGCCGGCACCCAAAGTGGCACCGATTTTAAACTCGCCGGCCACGGCGTGCCAAACGTGCGTACTGGCAGCCGCGGCGCACAGATTGTGTCGGTCCATGTGCAAACACCGACCAAACTGAGCAAACGCCAAAAAGAGCTACTCCAAGAATTTAAAAAGACCAAACGCGGGCTGTTCGCATGATAAACGCCGCAACAATCCCCGCCGAACGATTGCGTTTTACAACCCGACTTATCCGCGACCAGGCACTGAAGCGCAGCTGGAAAGTGTGGTTGTACTATGAATACAGCTCGCAACTGCGGCTAGAGCGCCCAGACGGCACGCAGCTAGAGGTATACAGTGCAACACCGTCTACCACAAGCTACGTGGCTGCCCTGCGCGCAGACGATAAATTTTTTACTCATGTTGCGCTGCAGGCGGCAGGCCTTCCCCTACCCAAAACCTATGTTGTAGGCAGCCTTGCTCAGGCCACGCCAATCGTGCGGCAGTTTGTTGCGGCAGGCAAGCAATATGTAATAAAGCCACTCAACGAAGGCCACGGCAACGGTGTTTCGGTGGAGTTAGAAACTCTCGAACATTTACCTCTGGCATTTGCCTACGCCCAAGAGTATAGCGAAGACGTAATCATACAAGAACAAGTGCAGCAGCCGACAGACCTGCGCATTGTGTGTATTAACGGTAAGTGCGTGGCCGGTTTAGTACGCATTCCGGCACGGGTTTTGGGCGATGGCATCCATACGGTTACTGAGTTGATCGAAACCGAAAACCGCAGTGACCGGCGCGGCCAAAATTACACCAAAGAGCTAAACATCATAAATAAAACACGTGCAGAATTATACGTGGGCGACAAGCTTAAGTACGTACCCAAAAAAGGCGAGTGGTTCCAAGTGCTCGGAACAGCAAACGTTGGTACCGGCGGCGAAACGGTAGACGTAACCGACGAACTCCCACAGTGGCTTAAAGATATGGCCGTGAAGGCAGCAAAAGTTATGGAACTCCCCGTGTGCGGCGTTGACTTTTTGCTGGGCGATATGCCAAAAATAACGCACACATCCCAGACATTGCCTGTTAAAATTATCGAAATAAACAAGACGCCAGCCCTGTTTATGCACGAGACCCCAACCTACGGCATGCCACGCCCTGTAGTCTCAGCTTACCTTGATTATTTAGAAACGCTATAATGACAGATCTAAAAATCTTCTCATTATTAACAGAATCCTCTATTATTAGCTAAACGGATAACTTTACAGATATGAATGAAGAAACAAAAGAACTTCGTGTTATTGGGCGCGCCGAAAACATTAGCCTGCCTGAGCAAGGTATAGATAAAATCCCAGCCCGCATAGACACCGGCGCAAAGACATCGGCCATTTGGGCCAGCGGCATGCAGGTAAAAGATGGCGTGCTGAGCTTTGTGTTTTTTGATAAGCAAAGCCAATTTTACAACGGTGTCCGCCATAATGTTACTGAGTTTTCTGAGCAGGTAGTGGCTAGTTCTAACGGAATGGTAGAGAAACGTTTTAGGGTGCAGCTATTAGTTAAGATACGTGGTAAAAAGATTAGGGCTGCATTTACCCTTGCGAATCGGTCCACTCAGGTGTATCCTGTGCTGATTGGCCGCAATGTGTTAACTGGCAAGTTTGTTGTTGATGTTAAAAAAGGTAAGCCACAGCGCGAAGCCGAACGATTGCGCGAAGCCCAATTGCAATCACAACTGAACGATTTATAGGAGTAGCAAATGAAAATCGCAATTTTGTCTAAGGGGCCTGGTAACTACACTACCAAACGGCTAAAAGAAGAAGCCAAAAAGCGCGGCCACACTGTGCGCGTGATTAGCTATACCAAATGTTACGTAGCGGTAGAAGCCAGCAAGCCAGTGGTGCGGTACGAGGGCGGCGATTTAGAGACGTTCGATGCGATTATTCCGCGCATTGCGCAGTCGTACACCAGATACGGTTCGGCAATTGTGCGTCAGTTTGAAATGCAAGGCACATACACCACTGCCAGTTCGATTGCGATTACCCGCTCGCGCGACAAGCTACGCACCTACCAGCTGTTGGCGCGCGCAGGGGTTAATATCCCTAAAACGCTGTTTGCGCTAGAGACCGCAAGTTTCGACGACGTCATAGAGCAGGCTGGCGGTGCCCCGCTTATTATTAAAGTTGCCCGCGGCACCCACGGCAACGGCGTGGTATTGGCCGAAACCGCCAAGGCTGCAAAGGCGGTAATGCAGGCATTTTATGTAGAAAACGTGAGTTTTTTGGTACAAGAATTTGTAAAGGAATCCGCAGGGACCGACATCCGCGCTTTGGTTGTAGGTGGCAAAGTTGTAGCCAGCATAGAACGCAAAAGTTTAGACGAAGACTTTAGGTCTAACACGCACCAAGGCGGTGTGGGCAAATCTGTAAAACTTACCGACGACGAGCGCCACACTGCTATAAAAGCCGCCCGCGCCATGGGCCTGCCGGTATGTGCGGTAGACATGATGCGCTCTAATTCGGGGCCAATGGTTCTAGAGATCAATTCGTCGGGCAGTATTAAAACGCCAGAAATCACTACCGGCCGTAACGTTGCAGAGAAAATTATAGAGTACATAGAACTTAACGCTAAGCGCCGCAACAAAAAAGACCGCGTTGGCGCGTAGAGTAGTGCTATCATAAGAACATGGGGCCTTTAATTACAATGGCACTCTTGTTTGCAGCACTTGTGTTCGCAGGTTATATTACCAAGCGCCGGTTTGGCGTACTGGGGTTGGCGCTTGCGGCCGGTTCGCTCATTAGCAATTACTGGTCGAAACCAGTTGCTGATTTTTTAGAACAAAACGGCATTATTTTTTCTGTGCCGCCGTTAATTGCAGTGGTGCAGATAGGTTTATTGCTGCTGCCGCCAGTCCTACTGTTGAGTGCCGGCCCAACGTATTCTAAGGGCATGCCACGTGTTCTGGGCGCCTTGGCCTTTGGAGTTTTGGCGCTTACCTTGCTTACAGATATACTCCGCACAATCTTGGCGCCAGAACCAACAACAGAGTCTATTCTTTTATTCTTGGCGGCAAACAAAGCACTGATAATAACTATCGGACTAAGTGCGGCTGTTGTAGATACGCTCTTTACGCGCAAGGGTAAGGGGCGAGACACTAAAAAATCCAAATCTCATTGACAATAACAGATTAAACAGGTAATATATGCTTGCCGTGTAGTGCGATTTTTTGTTATAAAAAGCCTACACCACAAACTTTTGTGGGCCCATAGCTCAGCCGGTTAGAGCACCTGCCTTTTAAGCAGGGTGTCCTGGGTTCGAGTCCCAGTGGGCCCTCCATGAAAAATACCAACGGTACATCTGTTGGTATTTTTCATGGAGGGCTTTTGCAGCTCGAAACGGTGCTCAAAATCCCATGTCCGGCAACTGCATTGGACTTAGGTAATCAGGCGACCGGACCCCGCTATCCGTTACTGTACGCAGGAGTACGATATTGCATACAAGATGATGGATGCTGCTTGGCATTGTTTATGTCGAAGACAGCGATAGACTCGCACTGGTTAAGTTTGCTATAGTGTAAGTATGAAAAACACCGTAATCTTCCGTTTAGTTGCAATGCTGTTTGTTTTAATAACAGCTGTGCTACTAATACTAATGGTTCTTGATATTATTAGCGGCCCGTCAGCACGCGAGATTATCATGAAGTTGGCGGCAGTGTCCGGAATTATCGCTGCGGCTGCTTTAGCAATGTCTTTCCTGGGCAATAGTAAGCCTTAGCCTGCAAAACTACAGCCCCTTGCCAGCCAACACATAGCTAGCATCTCTGTTGCGTGCGCGAGACTCGCAGGTACTATTTACTACCGGGTAATCTGTGTTACAATCCCAGATATAATGCCGACTGCAAAGAAACAAACTCATTTTAAAGACATTGCGCTACTGTTTGCTATCCCTCTTAGCATTGCGTTAATTGCCGCGGCTGTGGTGTACGTGCCACGATTCCTTGCGAACCCAGCGTACGATTTTATTTATGCAACCTGTGGGGATTACTACTGTTCGCCACTGTATACGGTAGACCAATCGGGGCGCATTGTTTCGCAGCCGCAGTCAGACGGTTTTTTGCGTCCCCGCGCGTCGCAGCTTAGGTATTACGATTCAGCAAAAGGCTCTTTTAGGGATATTTCGCCCGAAGAGGCCGTTAAGTATTCGCTGCTTACAGATTCTAAATCGCCAGACGGCTATACGCTCACTAAAGAGTCCTCGCGCAGTGGTTTTTTGTTCTGGAGTACGTATGACGGCGGATGGTATTTGGTAGACGGCGCAAAAAAGAAAAACGTTACGCTTTCTGCCGGTAATACTGTTAATCGCGATGACATAAAATTTTTGGGCTGGGTTAAAAAATGAACAACAAACTAGAGTTACTTGCAGAAGTCCAGCAGGCACTGCAAAGAGGCACGATAACAGAGAACGACCTAAGTTTACTAATTTCCCAACCTACTAAGGCGGGCCACGCCGAACCTGTCCAAAAACCAGAGGTTACCGCTGTTGACACCATGTTTTATATTGCTGGCATTGTGCTCTTTGCGGCGATTATTTCTATAATTTCGCAATCATGGAACGACGGCAACGCCCTAGCGCACATATTCTTAAGCGCTGGTGTTGGCCTTGGCTTGTGGGCAGCTGCGTATCTTTTAATAAAAAGTCCGCAGCAGAGTGATGTACGCAAAGGGTTGATTGGGGCGTTGTTGCTAACCGGTTCACTAACGGTGGTGACGGGCGGTTACATTATAACCAACGAACTTATTGGCGGTTTCGGGAACGTAAACTTTATCCCAGGGGCGGTTATGCTCGCGGTTTTGGGTGCCGTGCATTTAGGGTTTGATAGGCTCGTTAAAAGGGATTGGACGCTCCTGATGGGCATACTGCTTTGCGTGGCGGCGTTCCCTGCGTTTCTTTTTGGGCTTTTGCAAGATGCCGACGTACCATATGATTTTTGGTCCGCAGTCCTCATTGCCTCGGCTGGTTTGCTTGCCTATGCAACCAGGGTAGCGGCTAAGCTGAATGCCAAAAGGAATATAAGAACGTCATTTGACTCGATTGCGACTTTTTTGGCGCTTCTTATCATGTACGGTTCTAGCTTTGGCGAGAATGGAGTGTTGTGGCTGAGCGCGCTGGTGTTTGCGATATTTGGTATTTTTTACCTAAGTATTGTGTCGCAGAACAGGCATTTGCTAGGAAACGCGTCGGTATTTTTGGTGCTAACTGTTATTACGATGTCGTTTAGGTATTTCTCGGGTTATGGCGCGACTACTAGCTTAATTGTTGCCGCGATTGGATTGCTCGCTTCGGGTGCGATTGCGTCCGGCATTAATAAAAAATATTTTAAGTAAAAATAAAACCCCGATAGAGCGGAGTCCTATTTGATGATGCTTGGGCAAGCGGGACGGCACGAACGGCCGCCCCGACTTACTTTGTTGCTTGGGCTAGGGGGTAGCAGGTACCCACCAGATCCGGCGCTTGGTGGCAACGAAGCTTCCCAGCGTGGCGCACAGGCTAACAAATCCGCCCATGAGCGTGGGCCAACCCTGGGGAAGGCCGTAGCTCCACACCAGGAGAGCCGTTCCGAGAACGCACAACAAGGTGTAGGCCACTACGACGGTCTTGAGCACACTCGGTGTCTCCCTGGCGCTCTCTGCAGGCCAGAGCTTCTCCCTTTCAGCGTCGGTGGTGGCAAACGGCAAGCGTTTGCGCCACTTACTGGACAGGTAGAGCCCCCTGGCGCCACCCACCAGCAATGCCCCGCTGAGCCCGAAGTTCAAGGCGACCAGGAACCGGATGAGCGGCTCCGAGTCGTACTCGAGACTCCACAACACATTGCCGGCGAACCCGCAGAGTGTGAGCGCTGTAAGGGTACTGAGAAAGCCCGCCAGAAGGCGGTACTTTGCCCTGACGACAAAGATGACCATCATGGTGCCGACAAGCCCTGCAATGTTCCACCACATCTTGCACCCCATAACTAGGCAATGAGTAAGCTGAATAATTTTAATATATTTCAAATGACTAGTCAATGCATGACAGCGCCCCCGGCTTTAGAGCAAAAGCTCCAATGCTGGGGGCAACTGCGACTTACTGAAAGGCAGTGGCGTTTCGTCTGGCGGGTTACTCGGGCCCTGCGACCGCTGCCACGAGCATTGTTGCCAACTGTTTTGGAGGCGTCGCCCTGATTGCCTTACTGCGGGTGTCGCCGGCGAGATTCTCCCAGTTGACGGTGCCAGGTACGGGTGCGAAGGCGAGCGCCAACCGAATGTCGATGACTGTCCGGTCGTCTTCGCGCAGTGCTGCCACAAGCGGTTCTTTGGGGTCTCGTAGCGCGGCGTACAAGAATCCACGCAGGACGGCCTGGAACCATCCCTTGATTGTGGCGAGGCGCAGGAAGTCTTGCTTTTTCGGCCTGCGGCCGAGGACGTCCATGCTGGCGTCCAGCATTATTACCGCAACCGCGAGCGAGTCAGCTAGCGCGGCTAGGGTGCCAGAATCAGTTGATTGGCTGGCTCCTCTGAGTTCCGTCTGGTGAAGGTACAAGGCGGCGCCTAGCCGGTACGGCCCGCGGAACCACTCCTTAGCCATCTCTACCGTCACAAAAGACGGCATCAAATCCAGGATGGTGGGTGTGGGCAGTGCGTCGAGTTCCCGCACCCTGCGCAGAACCTCAACCTGGTGTCTCCACCAGTGCTCTGCGTTGGTCTGCAGGCGCATCAGGTCCGCTTGTGGATCGGTGATCGACACAGGTGGCTCGGGCATCTGGCCATGGCGCGCCATAACCAGCAGGTTGGCCCACACTTGGCGCTGTCTCTCGATGAGTGGGTTCAGTACTTCGGCGTTTTCGTCGGTCAGCTCGAGATGTGCCTCTTTACCGCTCTGTGCCAGGATCAGCCGCAGCACATTGCCGCTGCTGAGTGAGCCGTCCCGCAACAGCAGGCTGATCGCGTGCGCCTCGGCTTGCGCCACAGGTGTAACACCTTGCAAAGACAGCAAAGCCGGGAGTCTTTTGTGCAACAGCTCAAGCAGTTTGGTGTTGGGCGTGCCGATCATGTCGGCTGGAACCAACTCCACAAGCTTGGTCGTCTTGCTGGCCATATCTACCTCCGGTAGTCGCAGCTCTGAATTTTCAGAGTATATAATATTTTACAATAAAAATAAGTCTACGTCTATGCGTGCGGAGTAAAGTAAAATTCTAGCGATATTCCGGATTTTCAAAATCAAACCGGCTGCCTGCGTCCCACTTGCTGCGCTGGTTGCCGAAGGCTGGTACGCCGCCCTGCGTTTTAAGCATTTTTGCCAGGTGCATAAGGTTCCATGACATGAATGTGGCGTTGCGGTTAGTAAAATCGTTTTGAGGGCCGCCTGAGTCTTTGTCTAAATAACTTGGGCCTGGGCCAGCCTCGCCCACCCAGTAGGTGTCGGCTTGGGGTGGGATGGTGTATCCGATATGCTGAAGGCTGTATAAAATATTCATACTACAGTGTTTGCCGCCGTCTTCGTTGCCGGTAATCAGACTGCCGCCAACTTTGCCGTAATAAACGTATTGGCCCTGGTCGTTTAGTTCGGCAGAATTGCCGTACAAGCGTTCGATTATTTGTTTAGTCACAGAACTGTTGTCGCCGAGCCAGATAGGGCCGGCGATCACCAAAATATCGGCCGCCTTTACTTTTTTGAACAACTCGGGCCAGGCGTCGGTTGCCCAGCCTTGCTCGCGCATGTCTGGGTATACACCGGTGGCTATATCGAAGTCGATTGCCCGAATAACCTCTGTCTTTACCCCATGCTTTTGCATGATGTCAGTACAAACTCTAATTAAACCCTCTGTGTTGCTGGTGGCTGGGCTCTTTTTGAGTGTGCAGTTAAAAAATACCGCGCGTAAATCCGAAAAGTCGTGCGTTGGTCCATGCGCCATGGTATACCCTCCCATTATTTGCTTTCTTAAGCATACTCCCATTCCTATAAGAGGTAAAATGTAGTAAAATATACGAAATGCGAATACTAGATGGCCTCCAGCTCGCCGGTTTTATTAAAGAACGCCAAGCCCGACAAGTGCGGGCGCTGCGGCAAGCCCATAAGATCTTTCCTAAACTAGCGATTGTACGTACATCTAACGACCCTCGGATTGCTGCGTATGTCCGCTTAAAAAAAGCCTACGGTGAAGATATTTTAATAGATGTAGACGAACATGTAGTCCCGCAAGAACAGGCACCTGCCTTGGTGCAAAAACTAAACAATGACCCAAGTGTGACAGGTATAATAATTCAGCTGCCGCTTGCCGACGCATCACAAACAGCCGATCTTGTAAATGCTGTTGCGCCACAAAAAGATGTAGACGGCTTGGGCAAAGATGCTATGCTCGATCCCGCGACACCAATGGCAATTTTATGGCTCATGGCCGGTTATAACGTAGAGCTTAAAAATAAGAACATAGTGGTAATTGGGCAAGGAAGGCTAGTAGGAGCGCCGTTAACGCGCATGTTACGAAACAGCGGCTACACAGTTGTGACTATTACCAAAGAGACCGACAACCTGCCCGCAGTAGTGCGTCAGGCCGACGTTATAATCAGCGCCGCAGGCAGCCCAGGGTTGGTCACCAGTGACATGATCCAGCCAGGAGCAACAGTAGTAGACGCCGGTGTCGCCACCGACAAAGGCAAGCTAGTAGGCGACATCGACCCAGCCGTACGCGAACGCCACGACCTAACCATAACGCCAGAAAAAGGCGGAGTAGGCCCGCTCACTGTCACCGCCCTGTTCGACAACGTTATCCGCGCCGCACAGAAAGCGGTAACGCAATGAGTAGCTTCCCACAATTCCCCAAGTTCACCGAACTCAAGTGGGAGCATAAAGAAGAGTATGAGGAGTTGGTGAGGGGGTATCCGCCGATTGCGGATATTGCGTTCTCCAGTCTGATGGGTTGGTGGAGTCTGAAGAGAGTCCCTAAAATTTCACTTTTAAATCACAATCTCGTCATAATGTATACGGAAGATAAGGGTACAGGTTTTTGTTTAGTGGGCACTAATGAGGTAGATGAATCGATATGTGCTATTTTTGACTTTCTTAAAACCCACCGCTCCGTAGCACGGTTAGTACACGTTCCTGAGTTTGTGGTCAATAATATGCGCTATCCTGCGTTATATCAGTTTAATGCCGAACGGGATTATGATGAATATGTCATAGACATTTCAAAGTTTTTTCCACTTGAGAAGTCGCCTATTTTTCAACAGCGAAGGGTAAAAAGCTTTATAAATAAATTTAGTGAAAGCAGAATAAGTGTAAGACAAATCGACTTGTCTGAGACGGCAAATCAAGAGGTGATCCTTGGCGCTGCGGCATCGTGGCCCTCAGTTGGGATTAATAATTTAAATAGCCATTCAATTCAGGCGTTTGAGCGATCGATTAAATTTGCTGATAAATTGGGCATTTACAATGTTTGCCTTTTTATAGACGATAAGCTCCAAGGTTTTTTGATATTCCACGCGCCATCAGATAGAAAATATGTGACTCTTGAATATGCAAGATTAAGCTACAGCATCCCCTCCTTATTAGATTTTATGGTTTTTGTTTTTTCTGAGTGGTTCCTGGCGCAAGATGTTACTTTTGTAAACGTATGCATGGATTTCAACAAACCTGTTATGAGGGTTGCAAAGTTAGCGCTTAAACCAGTTAATTTTTTTAGGAAGTATACAATTGAACCGCTCCCAAATCGAACGTCAGAAGACTCGAACCGAAAGTCTAGATCTCTGCGAGCGCTTGCTTAACCCTTTCGGTTACTTGTCGCGGTGTGAGTTCTGCCTTAACAATGTATGAGTGAATATTCAACCCTTGAAGGCTTCTAGGTGCTTCCTCTTCTCCAAGGTTTGTCAAAATAATTACAGGGATTGTTTTACCCCAGCTGGCGCTACGAATTTGGGCTAGGGCCTCCTCTCCGCTCATTTCAGGCATCTTGAGATCCATTAGTATCATGTCAGGACGGAGTTGTTCGCATAATTCTACGCCGAGCCTACCGTTGCCTGCAGTCTGAACTTCAAAGCCTTCTGCTTCAAACTTCATGCGGTACATTTGTGCTATGACGGAGTCGTCTTCAATAATTGCGATTTTTATAGCGCGCATGTCTTTATTATAGCGCATATATTGCATCCATTATTGCTTTTGGATCAGTTTTGTCTAGAGAGTCTGGTGCCTCTGCAAGAACAACTGTAACGTGTCTACGCCAAAAACTGTACCGGCGCCACTCAATATGAGCAAGTAAAAGCTTGGCTTGTGGGTATTCGGCTAGAATGCGTGTTACACCAGGTCTTGGTTGCGAATCCTTTCGGAGGGTTCGATGGGCCTCAGGAAATATACAAATGTTGTAGCCGGAATGTAGAAGTTTTACGCTTCCCTCAACACCGAAAGTGTGGTGGGGGCGCTGTTTGTTGTGCGCAGGAAAGCTGCCCAAGATGAACAAGGCGGGCTTGAGTAAGGGGTGATGATAGACCCAAGGGATAGTCATGAATTTAATCGGTAGTAGGTGAAACCGTTGTTTGGCTTTCGCTAGAGTGAAAATAGCAAAAGGATCCAACTTACTCTGATGGTTCGCAGCAATAACATAACGTTGATTGTGACCAAGCTCGTCGGGTATCCTGATGATCGCCTTATAGCCTCCCGTTAGGTTAAGAAAAATCCTGTAAAAGATAGCTGCTAATTCTTGGGCAATTGAAATGAGAAAACCATTTAAAGTAAAGCGCGCGTTTCGATATTTGATCACATTTAAAACCTTTCATCTTATCATAACATCGCTAGAAGTTAAAAATTGAAAGCTGACCTATAGATGATATGATTAATGGAGAACTAGAGCTTATTAGAATGGTCAACCCTTTTAGGAATTTATTGTACGACCTGAGAGCAGCTAAGGAGCTAAAGAACTTCGAGCGGCTACCTTTTTATGCCGAAATTTTAAACGAACAGAACACTCTAAGAGCGCGCCAGATGTTGGCGCGCGTCTATGTATCTAAGGGGGTAGTCCAGCAAAAATCGCTTACAGTGCAAGGGACGATTAGCGATTCGGTTGATCCTTACTGGCGTCAATCAATCTACTATGGTGTTTTTAGTAAAGATGATCCAGATCGTATTTTAATGACAGCCAGGCTAATAAGACCCGTTAATAGGCTTGAGTCGCTACAACTTCATTTAGACGACCTCAGTCCTGGTGTTCGAGAAAAATTACAGCAGATAGATCTTAAAAAGGTTGCGGAGTTTGCGGCCTATGTTAAAGAGCCTGGGCTTGATCCTCTTACTAGTCGTGTAGTTTCTCTTTATTTGATTCGTGAAATGGTCTGGGACTCTCGCAAGAGGGGAATTGAGACTTGGCTATTTGGAATGCGTCCTGAACTACAGAGAAAATACGCTCGCAACTTTGGTCCAGCGCTTCATCGTCTGGGTAAGAAGGTGCATCTAGGAAGGTTTAACGCCATTTTTGTGCCATATAAGGTTGATATAGAGGCAGCCTCACGACGACTTCAAACCTCTAGCTATTGGAGGTTGGGAAGTCGCACAGTCTCAAGTTTTATAGGGAAGGTTCACTATAAGAATCACTAAGCGCTCATGGTAAAATGATCATAGGTTAACCAGGTTGATACAATGTCCCTAATCATACTAATGGCACTTAGTGCGGCCTTTGGAGTTCTAGCTGCTCTATTTGCTTTGCTGCGTAATCCATCTTCAAAGATCCATCGTTGGTTGTTTCTATTGATTTTCTCTGCATGTCTTTGGGTTGTAAGCGTGAATTTACATAGTGTGGTAGGTGCTGACATCGGACTATGGCTTTTACGATTAGCGTTCGTTACAGCGTGTTTTTTGGGCTACTCTATTTTGCGGTTTTGCCAAGAGGTAAGTGGCGCAGGAGCGCACGCTGCTTCTAAAATAATTTTTGGGCTTGCAGCGTTTATTGGGATGGCCTTGAGTCTAAGTCCATGGGTAATTCAAGGGTTTTCGTCTATAGGTGACTCTTTTCAGCCTGTTCGAGGCCCAGCTTATCTGGCGGTGATAGTAGCTATTCTTTCCCCGATTATTTATGGGGTTGTATTGTTAGACTATCGCCGTAGGCACCGAAAGGGTGTGCAAAGAATGCAACTTTGGATCATCGAGGTTGGATTAGTCATGGGCACATTCGTTGGAGTTCTTACTAACGTTCTGTTACCGAATATCACAAAGACAACTGACCCAAGTAGGTTTGCGTTTCTTGCCATTCTTATTTTAACCTGCAGTCTTGTTTACGCCGTTGTCCAGCATCGTTTTTTAGACATAAGACTTACCTTAACCAGGGCCGTTGCCTATTTAACAACACTGATCACTACTGCCACGCTTTATGTGATTGCCATTTATACCATTGCACAATTTATCTTAACGAATGCAGATCAGGCAACCCGTCAAGCCATCGATATTTTAGTTGCAATTTTGGTGGCAGTCTCCTTTCATCCACTTAAAACCTTTTTTGATAGGGTGACTAGTAAGCTTTTTTATAGAGATGCCTATGATACGAAAGAGGTTATAGACAAAATTGGAGATGTTCTTGTGGAAGAGGTAGAGATTGAGGCTTTAGCTCGTGGTTTCACAAAAATTTTAGGTCGTGCTATTAAAGCAAGTCATTTTGAGATCACCCTTTTAGACCCTAAAGATAAAATGATTCGACGTGTTCTAATGAGACTTTCAGAATCAGATGCTGACGGTATTATTAAGGCCTTGATTAAATCGAATCGTAAGCTGGTAGTGGTGGATGAGTTAGGTAATAACCATGAGCTACAGCAAGCGCTTATATCAGCTGATATAGCTGTTGTGACTAAATTAGAGACTTCAAAGGAGCTTCTTGGCTACCTACTGGTGTCTTATAAGTCGAACGGTGCAGCCTATACCAGTCAAGATGTAGAGCTCATACGAATAGCGGGTGACGAGCTTGCCGTTGCAATGCAAAACGCCCTCCGTTTCGAAGAAATCTCCCATTTCAACGAAAAGCTCAAACAAGAGATAGAGGAAGCCACTGCGCAGCTCCGCGATAGCAACCGTAAGCTTAAAAAGCTCGACGAAGCCAAGGACGAATTTATAAGTATGGCTTCACATCAGTTGCGTACGCCGCTTACTAGTGTGAAGGGGTATATCTCTATGGTGATGGACGGCGATGCTGGCAAGTTGACGGGCCCTCAGCAAAAGTTGTTAGAAGAGGCTTTTATTGCCGCGCAGCGAATGGTGTACTTGATTGGCGACTTTCTAAACGTGTCTCGGCTACAAACTGGCCGTTTTATGCTTGAACGCAAGCGTACCGATATTGCCCAGGTGGTCAACGACGAAGTTGCCCAGCTTACCAGTACGGCCGCGCGGCGGCAGATTACGGTGCAGTACCACCATCCGGTGCAGTTCCCTATTGTGTCTGTAGACGAAAACAAAATCCGCCAAGTTATTATGAATTTTATAGATAACGCTATTTTTTACTCGCGCCCAAATACTGTGGTAGACGTACTGCTGGTTAACACTGGCCGCGAGATCCGCTTTGAAGTGCACGATGCCGGTATTGGCGTGCCTCAGGCCGACAGGCACAAAGTGTTCACTAAGTTTTTCCGTGCAGAAAACGCGAGGCGGGTTCGTCCCGACGGTACTGGCATTGGATTATTCATGGCCAAAAAAGTAATTACCGCGCACGGAGGCAGCATGATTTTTGAAACCAAAGAGCACAAGGGGAGCACGTTCGGCTTTGTGCTACCGCTAGCTGCCTTAAAACACCAGCCGGAACAGCTCAACCACTAAAAAGCTCACGACAAAAATCGCCCCAACAATAATTGCAACTATTTTTACGGTTTGCTTGTGGGTGTGCCACCATTCTCCCAAGGGAGACCGCTGTACGGCAACGTAGCGGTGGACATTTGGCTTGGTCGGGGCAGCGTCGGCTCCGGTGTAGGGTTTATTGCGCTTTTTTTGCTTACGACTCATAACTCTTTAATTATAGCAAAACCGCCTACGTTTTTATTGCAGGCGGTTTTGACGGGTTGAGCGGTCAGCTGGTTAGTTAGCGTTTAAGAACTACATCTAGCAAGTTGCGGCGGGAGTTGCGGTAGTACATACCTGCACCAGCGATGCTGCTTAGGCCTAGGGCGCTACCAATGATTTCGGCAGGGCCAGTGCTTGGCAGAACGTAGCAGCCTTCCATGCCTGGAGTGTTTTCACAGGTTTTTGGTGGTTGGCATTCAGGTGCGTTAGGGGTGTCGGCGCAGGTCTTAGGTGGTTGGCACTCAGGAGCGTTTGGCTTGTCGGCGCAAGTTTCTTTGTTGATCTTGATAGTTGCAGTACAAGCCTTAACTTCTTGGGTAGTGCCTTCTTTGTAAGTCAGGTAAGCCTTAACAGTGTATTCTTTGTCTTCTTTGTATTCGTGTTCGGTGGTAACAGTTTGGTTGTTGCCTTTAAGGTCGGCAGCCGTTTGGCCGTCGCCAAAGTCGAACTTGGCAGATACAAAGGTGGCGTTTTCGCTTTTGCCTTTTACAGTAAAGCTGTATTTGGTGCGGGTAAGTTGCTTGTAGCTAAGGTTGTCGCACACGAACACTGGTTTTGGTGGTTCTGGTACTTCAACTGGTTTAGTACATTCAGCACGGGTGTCGCTTTTTTCTTGGCCGTTTACGTTAAAATATACGGTTGCTTTAGCGGTAAATTTACCAGGCTTGTAGGTGTGGGTAACTTTTTGGCCAAAGTTGCTAGTAACAGTTTGGCTGTTGCCGTCGCCAAAGTCGTACACAATTTTAGTGACGGTTGAGTTTTTAGTGGCAGGGGTAGCAACAAAGTTGTAGGTGGTGTCGTTAACCTTTTCTTTGTTTAGCATCTGGCATTTGTAGCCGGCGCTGTCGCCCCATAGTGGGTTACCACAGTCAGTTAGAGCGGCAAATTTAAGGCTGTGGTCATCGTTTAGCAATACATAAGCAGACAGGGCATTGCTACCAAAGGCGGTGTTGTTGTAGCCCCAGTAGTAGGGTTTGCCATTAATAACAATGGTGTGGTTGTTGCCGCCACCACTGTTGCGGCCTAGGCTTGCGCTATTTGTGGCAACAAGAGTGCCGTCGTCGAGTACAAGGCGGCCGTCTTTATAGGCGGTGGCGTGTTTAGCATTTGCGGCGAATTCGCTCATGTTGCTAATACCATAGCCATTTGTAAATGCGTTGTTGTAGATGGTTTGGATTTCGCCATTTACCTTACCGGCTAGGTCGCCAGGTGTGGTGTAGCCACAACGAACAACGCTGTTGTCGCTACAGTCGGCGGCTACTGCGGGGCGCTGGTTTGCAATATTAAAACCGGCGACTCCAATAATAGCTAATGCGATTGCAGGCACCAGCATTTTCGGACTAAAAAGATGCTTCAGGAAATTCACCTATGTTCTCCTCTCATTAAAACTCACTTGTTTTGTATATTAACACAAATTTTACAAACAGTCAACCGTGCTTATGTCTTTTTGCACATTTTTCCACAGGTTTACCTCTGATGTGTCATAATATAACTACGCATGAAAAAAAGATTGACAAAGTTATCTACCTTAATGGGCACCCCTGTTAAGGCAGGGTTCCCAAATCCGGCAGAAGACGCGCCAGGAATAGCCTTAGATTTAAATGAATTAATGGTGCCAAACCCAGTTAGCACTTATTATTTGCGTGTAGAGGGTGATTCTATGACTGGCGCTGGCATAACATCGGGCGATATAGTAGTGGTAGATAAGTCGTTAGAACCTAAAAATGGCGACATAGTCATAGCCGCTATAGATGGCGACTTTACCATTAAGCATTTAAAGCGCGAGGGCAGCCAAAAAGCTTGGTTGGTTGCTGCAAACCCCAATTACACTCCTATTGCCCTACACGAGGCAGCAGACGCTGTGCTTTGGGGTGTGGTTACTTTTGTGATCCACAGCACTCGCTAATCATACTGCCGATAAGTTAAGTGGGTTATACTATAATTATGTCAATAATTATAAACAGCTCAAAACAACATATAGTAGATTTTTTAGACAGACATCACGACGGGGTATTGGCTACAGTAGATGCTTCTGGCCAGCCCCATGCCGCGACAGTATACTTTACTTGCGACCGTGAGCAAACCCTTTATTTTGTAACAAAAAAAGAAACTCAAAAAAGCCGCAATATCCAGCAGAACGCCAAGGCCGCCATTGCTATCCACGACGTGCCGACCCTCACAACCCTACAGGCGGAAGGTACCATTAGCGAAGTCACAGACCCGCAACAACAAGAGTGGGTGTTTAATGATATTTGGCGGATCGCGTTTCGTTCTGGGCAAAATGGCCCACCCCCGTCGCAGATATTGGCAGGCGGCTATGTAGTGTACCGTTTTATGGCGCCGACGCTTCGGCTTGCACGCTTTAATACGACAGATCCAAACACAGTGGGTGAAAGTATATTTGAAGTCACCCATACAACGCCAACGCTATAAAAAGGAGAAAGAAAGTATGAAGCACGAACAAGAAATTATTGAATACATCCAGGCTAACCCTGTAATGGTTTTAAGCACTGTAGATGACCTTGGTATGCCGCACGGGGCCGCTGTATATGCCTACGTTAAGTCTGCTAAAAAAGTATACTGTATTACTAAGACTGACACGCGCAAGTTCCAAAATCTGCGTGCCAACCCGCATGTTGCGATAACCATTGTGAACTCAGAAGAAAACAGCAGCCTGCAAGCTACTGGCCATGCCGGAACTGTGCAGGATGCCGCAGAACTAGAAGATGTGATGGGGCAGATGGCAAAAATTTACGCCAAGAGTCCTGACTGGTTACCGCCTATCGCAAAGCTGCGGGCAGGCCCCTATCAGGTGGTCGGAATTACATTAAAGGATGTAAGGTTGGCTCGGTATTTAAAGGAGCACCCAGGAAGTAAAGCTATTTTTAAGGAGGCGTAGTACATGGAAACGGTACCACACAATAATCTTTTAGACCTAAAAGGTAAGACAGCCATTGTAACAGGGGGTGGAGTGGGCATTGGTTTTGGCATTGTGTATCGGTTTGCCGAAGCAGGTGCAAACGTGGTAGTCGCCGATATTAGCCAGGCTAACTTAGACGAAGCAAAATCGAAACTAGAAACCAAAGGTTGGCACGTTGCCTATACCGTGGCCGACGTCTCGAAAGAAGAAGATGTTGTGGCCATGTGTCAGACTGCCGTTGATACTTTTGGCACGTTAGATATTTTGGTAAATAATGCCGGCATTTATCCCATTAAGCCGGTTGCCCAGCTAAGCACCAAAGAGTTTGATAGGGTAATTGCGGTTAACCTGCGTAGCGTATTCATGGCTACACAAGCCGCGACCAAGCACATGATTGCCGGTGGCAAGGGTGGGAAGATCATTAACATTACATCTATAGATGCCCTGCATCCCTCTATGGTTGGCCTTGCGCCATACGATTCTTCTAAGCATGGCGTGTGGGGTTTCACAAAGAATGTTGCGTTAGAGCTTGCGCCGCATAATATTTGGGTTAACGCTATCGCACCTGGTGGAATAAATACCCCCGGTACAGGATCGCAAGATGGTAAGCCCGCTCCTGGCATGGAGGCCTTTATGGCAAAAATACCCATGAAACGTTTTGGGCATATAGATGAAATCGGTAAAGCAGCCTTGTTTTTGGCGTCTGACATGTCTTCTTACATGACTGGGGCCCAGGTAGTTGTAGATGGTGGCGTGTTGTTAAGCTAGTATTTCTGTTTGCGGTGTCACGGGGCGTATAATACGGGGCATGGAAAACACAGAATCTCTAGTCCGTAATTATCTCAAAAGGCCCGAAGTCCAGGTAATGCAGCTGGCCACTGTGCGTGATGGCCAGCCTTGGGTGTGTACTGTCCATTTTTGGGCAGACGACAGCATGAGTTTTTATTGGGTAAGTAATCCTGAAACCCGCCATAGCCAAGAAATCGAAGATGGCTGCAAAGCGGCAATTGCTGTCGTGGTAAACTCGGTCGGTAAACCTATTGGCATCCAAGCCGAGGGTGACGCATACTTGGTGGAAGACATGGCCGAACTGCAACGAGGTGCTGCTGGTTGGGCCTCCCGCCATAACCGTTCAACTGATTTGGGCGTTAAAAGGCTATACAAATTTGCCCCTAGGCTTGTTACCTTGTTTGATACACAAAGCTTCCCGCAGGATCCCCGTAAAGTATGGCATCTGTAAAACCAGTATTTGCATTGGTGGACTGCAATAATTTTTTTGCCAGCTGCGAGCGGGTATTCCGGCCAGATTTATGGGATAAACCTGTGGCGGTGCTCAGCAACAACGATGCCTGTATTGTTGCCCGTAGCAACGAAGTAAAAGAGCTAGGTGTCTATACTGGCCAACCTTACTTTAAGGTGCGTGATGTCTTAGCTGAACATAAGGTGCATTTATTTTCGGCCAATTTTGGTATGTACGGCGATTTTTCGCAGCGTGTAGTGCAAATGCTGCAACAAGAATCACCAGATATAGAGGTGTATTCGGTAGATGAATCATTTTTAGAAATCTCGCATCTACCTATTAAGGACTACGAAGAGTGGGGAAGGCGGCTGAGCCAAAAAGTATACCAATGGACCGGCCTGCCGGTTTCGGTGGGTATTGGCTCTACTAAAACACTCGCTAAGGCGGCAGCTGACTATACAAAAAAGCATCCAGAAAAAAACGGAGCATTTTCTGTTGTTAATAACGAAGAAGAGCGCATTAGGCTACTAAAATGGCTGCCGACTAGCCATGTTTGGGGTGTGGGCTGGCGTACCACGCCAAAACTTGCGGCTCGGGGTGTAACTACAGCTTACGATTTAACGCAGGTGAGTTTACAGTGGGCTCAAGAGCAGCTAACTATTAGGGGTGTGCGCACAATCCGCGAATTACTTGGCGAGAGTTGTTATGGCCTTGACACCTCACCCGAACCACAGCAATCTATTGCCCGCACCAGGACGTTTGGCCACACTGTTCGCGACTATTACCAGCTAGAAGGCGCAATTGCTACCTTTGCCGCCAAAGCCGCTGCTAAATTGCGCCAGCAAAAAGAGGTAGCGGGCGAGGTAATGACATTTTTGCGCAGTCCAAAACACGCCGAGGTACGCGCTGGCGGTTCGCATATAGTTAAGCTTCAGCAGCCAAGTGCAGATACGGGTGCGATTATTACAGCCGCATTACAGGCGCTGAACCAGGTGTACGACCCTGAGTTTGGCTATAACAGGGCAGGCGTGGTGCTTTTGAACCTTGGAACTTCCCAGCAATTAGCGCTTAGCACAGACGTGCAAAAGCTTAGCCGTAACGCTACTTTAATGAAAACGGTAGATGGTATAAACCGGCGTTTTGGCACACGCCTTGTCCGCCACGCAAGTGAGCATGTGGAGGCAACAAACTGGCATAGCAAAAGGGAGTTGTGCAGCCCTGCATATACCACAAATTGGCGGCAATTACGTACGGTGCATGCGTAGGTGTGTCTGGCGCGGACACACTCGTTAGATTTTTTGCTTAGATTTTGATGTTAGGGATTCGACCGCTTCGGGCCAAGCGGCAAAGCACTACTCTATCCCTACAACCGAAGAGCCTGATGAGCTTGGTGATTTGATCGTCGACATACCGACGCTTCAGATTCAAATCCAGGGCGATTTTTCTGGCCCGGTCACCCTTGCCAAGTGCCGTCAGGATCGTCATCTGCTCTTCGTCTAGGACGATGTGATTAAAGCTTTTGACCTCGCTCAAGGGGTTAAGCGGATCCCCAGGTTCGGCGGAATCCAGGTCGTCGAAGACAAGCCCACGGTCTTCTGCATTTTTAACGGCTGCGGCAGTACAGTCGGCGTCGAGTTCGGAGTAGACGTTAGCCAGACGGTAGTTGACCTGCCTTTCGCTGAGACCTGTCTCTTTGGCGACCTCTCTTGCGGTAAGACCTCGCGCTTTAAGCCTGAGACACAGAAATTCTTCGTCGTTCACTGTACAGCTTTCTCCAAGATGTACGTCCGCGCCAGAATTTACACTAAAGGATTATGCGGCAAAGAGCAAACTTGATCGGTTGACAAAAAAATGTGTAACATTATACTATAGCCGATCACTGTTTTTGCTGCAAAAGGAGTAGTGTGACCGCTCACCCCAAAACGCTGGTCGTGCAGTACATCGCTCAGACGACACGCAGAAACCCGACGCCCGATCCGCAGTTTCTGGCAGAAAAGAACGCCACCACGTGCCGCCTGCAGCTAATGGTGGACGGCACTGGGTATGACGGTGTCGGCGTTGCTCTGCGTAAGAAGCAGGCTGAGGTCATTGCATACGGCGACATTCTGCGCCAGATGGTGGCGAACGGGTTGTGTGTGCCGGATGCCGCAGAGGCGCTAGCCTATGTGGATGACCTGGTTGCCCAGGAGCAGGCGGCCGTAGAGGCGGCTAGCCAGCAAGAAACCGTGGGCGAAAGTCGTCTACGAAAGGCGTTCGCAACCCTGTGCAGGCCGTACGGCGATAACCACGTCTGGCATCTTCAGTTGTTCGCGCAAACCGCTGGTATCAGGGAGGCGGTGTACACCCAGCATCAGACTGGCGAGTCGACCTGGGAGGTCAACGTGAGCATTGTTCTCCCTGGCGCGCCGCTCAGGTCGGATACGTACACCGGTAGCAAGAAGTCGTGCAGGCAAAGGGCTGCAAGCGACCTGATCGCTCGCATCAAGGAGCACATGCAGCAGTGAGCAACCCGCCTGGGCTGGACAATGCCGTCCTGCCTAGGCGGTCACTCCAGGTTAAAGAATTTTTTAGTAGGTTTTTTACACATTAATTAGTAAGGCGTAGGGTTTACTCAACCCTTAATTTGTGCTATAGTTTTTATCTGTTACGGCCTCATCGTCTAACGGTTAGGACACCAGGTTTTCATCCTGGCAATCGGAGTTCGATTCTCCGTGAGGTCACCATAAGATCATTTTCTGCTTTCAGCACCTGAAAGACCGGAGACACCCCTGTAAAAAGGGGTGTTTTTGGTGTTCCAGGTTTTATTTCTTCGTATGTTGGCAAACGGTCAAATAACGCACCGAAAAGCTGGGCTTTTTTGACTGGATCAATCTGTTTTATGAGTAGTTCATCGAGGTGTTCCAGGAAATATCGTACCTTAGCGAGAATCTTGTTAATATCGGTTGGTTTTTCTGCCTCTTTCTTAGCTTTAAGTGCTTGCAAGTCTTTGATTTGTTGTTCAATACGAATGATATCCTCCTCAATGAATTTGATGACCGTGATGGACTCTACGGCGCGCAGTTTGGCGACATTAGCTCGCACATCCTTTTGTAGCTCGGCCATGCGTTCGTCAACGCCCTGGATTTCTTGTATGTAGCTTTGGTTATGCATATTCCACTCCGCGGCAATCGCGTTCATGACTGTATCGATCCGTTCATTCGAGACAGTTAAGTTACTAATAAATGCTCTCACAGTGTCCTCCAATTCCTGTTTTGGTACGCGATAATAGTGGCCGTGGTTGCTGCAATGATAGGCTGGATAGCGTTTGCCGGATTTGCCACGTGAGGCGCTGCCAAGCATCGGCCGTTTACATTCGGAACATAGTACGAAGCGGCGATATGGAAAATCTTCGTTTCGTGAACCTTTGTTGATCAAATGCTCGGCCGGACGTTTAGTAAGGATCTGTATGTCGCCGTCTTTATCCTCAATGATAAACTTCTTGCCTTGCATGGCCCGGTTCCATAAGTCGATAGAAACGAGACCCTTAAAGGCACATCGTACAGGCTTTCCCTCTGTCCACTTCTCAGCATTCACGCCCGCATAAATCGGGTTAGCAATGAGTTTTTGCATGGCTTTTACAGTTAAGGGATTGCCGCCGGTTTTAGAGATAATCTTAGTGCGGTCATTCTTGTCGCGCTTGTACTGTACGCGAGTGCGGAAGCCAAGTTCGTTTATTTTATCGACAATCTCGGAGTCGTGCATGGCACCTTTGGCGCGTAATTCTAGCATCATGCGGAGGTATTTGGCTTCGGTAGGGTGCGGTTTGAGAACGCAACGCTTGCCATTTTTAGTCTCCACCTTCTCGCTCGTCAGGCCATAGGGTGCGCGGCGCATCCAGTAGCCCATTCGAGCGTAGCGTATTTCTGCTCCGATCATACGACTCATGATGTCGCGTAGCTCGTCCTTTGCCCGTTCGGCTTCTAGAATCTCAGTCTTTTTGCTGGGCGAAAATTTGCTCCAATCGTACTCAACGCCGAGGTGCTCCAGCGTATTAATTTCCTCGCCGCTGATAATCCCATAGACATCAATCAAGCCAACATTACATTCTTTAAGTTGGTTTTTGAGCGGGCTGTAAAAGTCAGAGCCGCCGCGAGTGAAGCGGTCAATAGATTTGATAATAAATAAATCGATTTCGTTTTTTGGGTCTTTGCAGTAATCGATAGCTGGCTGCATCGGCTGCTGTTCTTGAGAGGCCGACTCCAGAAATACAAAGTACTGTTTAACGGTTATGCCGCGTGAAGCCGCGAAACGCTCAATTTGCTCGCGCTGTGCTTCGGGTGAATCTCCGTCCGTACCTTGCTTGGTGGTCGATACACGGATAGCGGCAACGGCGTTCTTGTTAGCATGCGGTGACATGATTTAAGCTTTCGTTTCTTCCTCGATGATAATTTGCAAGATCAAATCAGCTATCAGTTCAACACGCCGTTCTTCTGGCATAGTCACCGTTTCCGGCAGCTTTATTTCTTTATTTTGTGAGCCTTTTGTTCTTGCCATTTTACCCTCGTAGCACTTACAATATGTAATACCCTAACTATAACAAATTGTAATATCTATGACAATAGAAAATGTAAACATCGCTGTTAAACCTTTAACCTTAATCTCACCCCTCATATATTCTCTTTATATTTTTCCTCTCTTAATATATAAATATATAGAAGATAAGACACATAGAATCATTAGAGCATTTAATTGTAAGACAGCAAAAGAAGCTTATAGGTAAATAGATATGGATAAGACTGAATCTAAAACTAGAAGAAAATTAAATGCAGAACAATTAGAAGTCTTAGAGCTTCTATATAAATTTAGATTTGGTAGTAATGATCTAATTGCTCAGTATTTTGGTAAGAAGAATCGGTCGTTTGTGTTTAAGCGGCTATCGATACTGTTAGAGCAAGAACTTATTGGTAAGCGTTTTAATAGTAGCTATCGTATTAAAGGTAAGCCAGCTGCATATTACTTGTTGCCTGCCGGTGCTCGCAAGCTCCAAGAAACCCGTACCGCAGAAGACGAAGCAGTAAACATCAAAAGCATCTACAAAGACAGAACCGTATCAGAAACATTCATCCAGCATTCATTGAATATCTTTACTGCGTATAACCAGCTAAAGGCACGATACGGAGATGAGCTAGCATTCTTCACTAAAACTAATCTAACAAGCTACGAGCACTTTCCTAAGCCATTACCCGATGCGTTTGTATCACTTGAAATCAAGAACACTACCCATTACTTCTTCATAGAGATAGTGGAAGATACCCAACCATTCTTTACAGTGGTAAGAAGCATCAAGAAATATCTCGATCACAAAGAAAGTGGCGAATGGGCTATAACCGAAACGGACTATCCGGCTGTCTTATTTATTTGTGAGTCAACGAGTCTGCAAAAGAGACTACAGAAGCAAATCACCAAGATGCTGGATACATCATGGGTAGATGATCTAAACTTTGCTACAACCACTAAATCCGAACTTACGTCTCTTGTCGAAAATGATGCCATTTGGCAGAAAGTAACCGAGCCAGACGATAAGCTCCCTTTACAAGACACCTAGAACTTGTCACTTGCTTGCAAGTGGGAAGTCCCTGTTTGTATATTACAAACAGGTTAACTCAGCCCTACTAAGCTACAATTAACCTTGGGAGAGCGAGTCCTTACTCCAACTAGGCTTTGTCGAGCGTCCTGCTGTTACCTCGACACAGACGCTATTTCGGCTGCCAAAGTTGCACTAAGTTGCCTTCTGGATCTACCAACGAGGCAAAGATACCATTTGGATACTCTTCAGGATCCCGCTTTACTTCAATGCCGCCATCTGTTAATTGAACAATCATTGCGTCCAAATCGTCCACCCGAAAATTAAGTGCCCATGTTTTGCCGCTACCGTTAAAATGCTCACTGTCGGCACTCATAAAAGCAAAAACTGTAGGCCCCTGCTTTGGTACCCATTCGGGATCTTCGTACGATGCTGGTGGTAGAGGTACCCCTAGGTACTTCTGATACCACTCACCTAACATTTCTGGATTCTGTGCGACGATAAATACACCGCCTATACCGTTGATTTTCTGCATATGTTTATTGTAGCAGTAGACAACGAGATCGGAGTGGAGAGGTCTATTCCAACTTTTTGACGAAGATATATAAATCTAATGTCTATAAAACCACCATCTTTGAGACACCTAAAAAGAGAATCTTCATCAGTCCCGCCGCTATGTCTCTAGATCAGTTATACTAGGCGTATGAGTGATCTATATTTCATCGGTGGAGCTCCGCGAACCGGAAAAACTACCGTGGTCCAAAAACTTCTAAAACAAAAACCAATTCTAGCAGCTTCAACAGATGCTATTCGCGCGGTTGCCCTGGGACTTGTTTCCAAAGAGACAGACCCTCATTTGCATCGTGTTGAGCGCGGCCCTTTTGGGTCAGAGGAACACCTGTCCAATTTGAAGAGTAACCAGGAGCTACTTTTGAAGCAAGAGCTTGCGTCAGCTGAAGCAACTTGGAAGTCGGTCTTAGATTTTGTTGGCTACTACCAAAAGGACGCTAAAGATGCACTCGTGGAGGGTGTTGCAGTATTGCCAAGTGAGCTTGCAAAAGTAAATTTTGACTTCAAGGCAGTTTTTATCGTCAACCTAACAGATCAAACGGAAGAGATTCTGAGCCACGCACGAGAAAATTCGTTCGACTGGCTATCAAAGTATGATGATGAAACGATTCGCCAATACGCCACCTTTAATTATCGGTGGAATCAATACTACGCCGAAGAGGCTGTAAAGTACGGGTTCCATGTTGTCGAGATTGAACCTAAGAACTTTCATCAGAGTGTAGATACGGCTGTTGAGCTTCTAAGCGCTTGATTCCTGATTTCACAACCTTGTCAACGGCCTTAGATAACATAAGTTAAATCATGCCCCACAGTTTAAGCGCAAAAGCTTCGACAGCGTATTGTCTCAAAAACCTTCATTTTAGACACGCTATTATTGCGTTTTGAAACATGATTTATACCTAGTTTTATGCATATCGTAGTCTTTTGTATCTGTAATAATCTCATGGCTGAAGACTTTGCCAACACGTGCAACACAGACGGCAGCTTTAAAACCCAGTCAGCAACCACGTTCACTCCAAGGACGACCCCCTAAGGACTTTATCTACAAGGTTTCCAGAGCGAGATAGGTTAGTACGGTAGTATAATAAGATAAAGCAGCTGAGAGAGCAGCGAAAGGAAAATATGGCACTAGAAGTAAATTGGCTAGCAGTAGCAATAGCCACTATTGTTGGAACGGCGATTGCTGGAATATGGTATCAGGAGCCAGTCTTTGGTAAAGCATGGCGAAAGGCCACTGGGGTAACACCGAAACAGTCAAAGCAGGCAGGCAATGCTCCGATGGTTGTTCTGTTGATTGCAAACTCCGTAACTGCAGTCGGCTTGGCAAGCTTAGTCTATCTAACTTCCCACTTCTTTGAAAATTATACAGTTGGGTTTGCTCTGCTGAATGGAGCAGTCGCAGGACTGGCGCTATCGGCAACCACTCTTGTCGTGCATAATGGCTTTGAGCTAAAACCTAAGAGGTTAACGCTGATCAATGTTGCTTATCAAATGGTAATCTTTTTAAGCATGACGCTTGTCATTGGCTTGTTTGGCGCGTGATCAAAATTTAATGCACATTTTCACCACATCCCAAGGCACCCTTGAATACCGAATAGTCGGTAACGGCAATAAGACGGCTATTATCTTCCCTGGCGGTCACATGGACGCGAGCGTGAACTTAGGTGAAGACTTTTTTATCAAAAGGGGCTACCAGGTGATAACATTGTCACGACCGGGGTATGGAAAAACCTCACTTGCTACTGGACCTTCACCCGATAGCTTTGCAGATACTGTTGCTCAGCTGCTCGAAAGTCTTAATATCCATAAGATAGTTGCAGTAGGTATTTCGGCCGGAGGGCGCAGTGCAGTTCGTCTGGCTGCAAAGTACCCTAGAGTAGTAGAAAAACTAATCCTGCAATGTGCCACAAGTTTTATGCCATGGCCCGATGCCCAGACCCGCCGAGTTGCGCGTATTGCGTTTAATCCCTCCATGGAGAAGTTCACTTGGCAGATCATGCGAAGAATACTTAAAGCAAGCCCTCGCGCGGGTCTAAAGATGATGCTGGGCAATATGAGTACGCTTAACCCGGATGATGTGATAGATAGCTTAAGTAAGGGACAGACAGATGGCCTGATTAATATTTTCGCCCATCTGCAATCTGGCAAGGGTTTTATGAATGATCTGGCGCAAACATCAGGCTCGGCAAAAGATGTGCATGTGCCTACATTGATTATTCATAGCAAGTATGACAAAAGCGTTTCGCTAGAGCATGCAAAGAAGCTTCATTCTGAAATTGCAGGCTCAAGACTTTTTATAACCACAGCAGAAAGCCATATGATTTGGTTTAGTACCCAGTACGATCAAATTCAGAAGGAAATGGGAGCCTTTTTAGACTTTTAATAAGGTGCCAATCTCGCATGGATACGATATGTGGGACGTTCATAACCCGCTCACCACAAGCAATACTCCCACCCCATGCGCTACAACCGCAGGCCATAAACCATATCGCATCCGCAGGAAAGCACACACCAACCCTTCGTATAAAGTAAAGATAAGCAATGCTATACCTACATCGGTGGCTATGAAGGCTAAGAATATATGCGCTGCCGCAAAGGTTAGCGCCGAGAGGAGTGCAGCGAGTAACGGTTTGTACAGCTTTTCGAGATAACCTTGTAGATAGCCCCTGAAAAGCAACTCCTCCATGAAATTCCCTAGTAAGGTTATGGCAAGTAAAGCTGGGAGTAAGCCTAGCGCTACGCTACCGCCGCGTTCTGCCAGCGGAGTAAACTGGTAAGCAATAAGGAGCGGTGCGGCAACAGCGCCAGCTCCGAGCAAGCCGTATAGCAGGGTCTTAGGCGTAAATTTGCCCCATTTTAGATAGGACTTCATTTGTTTGTTGGTTGCCAAAACAAGCACGGCAAAAACCAAAGAAGCTAGTCCTAGTGATACAAGAATAAGCGGATCATTAATAAACCGTATCCACAATACTCCATTATGAGTGCCCAATTCCCAGAGGTTATGTACGGTCATTGCATCCCGCATGAGCATAAAGGCTAAAATAAGTAGGAATATTCTAAAAGCCATGGCTTGTTTACCTTTGTAGAGAAAATAGAGGGCCCCAAGCAATAGCAGGCCAGGGAGTATGTGAAGGCTGTAGTCGATAAGCGTAAGCATTTGTTGCTATTATAGCAATCTTTGGGCGTAGCAAGTGGCTAAGGAGAACTTAAGATACCTTACCCTTCTTAGGAAATAAAGGTTTTGCCTGCTTATCTTTTGTTTGGGTTCTCTTTGCAGGAGTCTTTCGTTTTGCCGCAGCCTTGGCCTTAGGCTCTTTCGCCTTTGTGGCTGGCTCACTCTTTTTAGAGGGGTCAGGAATTTCCTTTGGTCTTATATATTCTTTGCCGTAGTTCTTCTGCGAAGCAGCAACAGCTCGTTTAGCAACGTTCTCGTCGCCCGATCCCTCTAGTACAATTGTCTCGCCCGAAAATGCTTCCTGTGCATCACCAGCCGCAATACGCATATAGAAGTTATACTTTGGTAAGTGTGTGATCTCACCCTCTTCAATATAACCTTTGAACTGATGGAGCATTAATTCCTCGTCGGCTGGATTCCCGGTACGGAAACAAACAATCGTGCCTGCGTTGTCTAGGATATTTTCGGTGAGCTCGCGGTCTTGCTGTGAAGTAGATTGTTCGGCCATTGTTAGGAATAGCTTATACTTGCGTGATTCTGACAATATTTGCATAAACAGCGGTGATACAAAATTCTGGAATTCATCCACATACAGGTAGAACGGACGCCGGTCTTCTTCTTTTGTATTGATGCGGCGGTAGGCCGCAAGCTGCAATCTCGTAAGAATAGCAGTGCCGAGCACGGCCGAAGTATCTTCACCAATCGAACCCTTAGCTAGGTTACAGATAAGAATCTTGCCATTTAGTATTTCATCGAAGTCGATGGTTGATTTCTCTTGTTCCAAGATGCGTCGTGTCACTACGGAACGTTGGAAACGCCCAATCTTGGTAGTGACGCCATCCATGGCTTTATATTTCTGGTAGTTACCTGCCAGGCCAAACTCGTTGATCCAAAAGTCTTTAATATCTTCATCGTCTAATGTGGCGACAACTTTCTTACGGAATTCTGGATTGTTAAGTAGCTTGCGGATAGTGAAAAGGGTTGCACCTTCGACGGCAAAAGCAGTGTGTACGGCATTTCGCAAAACGTGCTCAATGCGATGTCCGCCCGAATCATCCTCGGAGAAAATCTTGCGGAAAACGGAGACGATCGACTCCGTAACGAAGTCCTTCGCAAGTAGTAGCTCATCGCCAGTAAGACCCTCTGGCAATTCAAGTAAGTTCAAGCCAATAGGATTGCTGATGTCTGCCGGATTAAAGTAAATGACATCCTTCATCCGCTCCTCTGGAATATACTTGAGCAGCTTTGCCGCCATGTCTCCGTGCGGATCGACTACGGCAACGCCCTTGCCGTTCTGTATATCTTGCAGGATTGCATATTGCAGTAGCGTTGTTTTGCCATTACCCGTACCACCGATAATGTACATATGACGTTCACGTTCATCTGTGGTCAGGCCAATGTTTGTTGTTTCGCCGTGATGGTTATTGTTACCGAGCACTACGTCAAAAGTACTGTCATCAGTACGATTCTTAAGAAGTGTTGGTGCTGGCAGAGTTCGGCTATGGGAACGAGTCATACCTTCAGTTGTAATTGCGCCATAGGGGAAATGGTAGATACTGGCAAGCTCAGATGCTGCAAGAATATTAGTACCAAACACAAAGAATGATGGCATACGACGTTCAAGCTTGAACATGCCCATCTTTTGACCCAGCCAATCGGGATGTAGCCGAGGCATGTGTAATTGTTGTGTGCTCACTGAGTTGAGGGGAGCAAGTGAACTGGTGATACCCGAAGATAAATCATAAAGTCGCGAGTTACTTGCGGCTGAGACCAATATACGGATATCTGTTCTAAAAAGTGGTTGGTTTAACTTCGCCAGCACACCTGCAAATACTTCTTGTTGTGCCTGGGTAAGCTCGGGTTCATCGCGGCGTATGAATAACGAAACGACAAGCAGTACCAATAACAAGGATGCAGTAGCCTTTAGATCATTGGTAAAAAGGCCGTACACAGCAGTGATTAGCCATACCCATATGGGACGGCTTAATATAAAGTATCGTAACTTACGGTCTAGGACGGCATAGCCAGTACCCTCAATCTTGGCACGCAGCCGGTTAGTCCAGTATGAATGGTGCGGTGCGAGCACGAGCTGCATAGTCACCTTCTCATCTGGCTTTAGCTTAGTCATTGCTCCTGTAATAAATGTAACTGGGTCACTTTGATCGAGTGCTTCGTGGGCTTGCAAAGGATAGGCGTAATGATAGGCTTGTTTGACTTCAAAGACACGGCTGTGGCTACTACGAGCTTCCCCTGTTGCCGATTCCAATATTCTGAACTGGGCATCGGGCAAGTACGCTGCTAATTGCCGCTGAAGCGTTTCGGCATCGCCTGGATGTATATGCATAAGGTAGCGAATACCTTCTTTGCGAGTGGCACTAATTTCAAGCGGCGCGACTTCATTACGATTGATAAGCTGCCCTATGACCGCGAAAAGCTGCTGCGTAGCAAGCGGTGACTTCTCTATATGCTTAGGCGGTGTGATCTCAAGAATGACGCGTGGGTGGTTACGCATCTTCCAGAAATTCCACATACCTTTTAGCACGGTATAAGTTGGTTCAAGTATCCAACGGTAAATCAAATACACCACGATGATTAACAAGGCAACACTAAGAGAACGGTCAAAGAGATTGTGACCCAAGAAATTCAGTGCGTCGTCTAGTGTAAGCATAACCACGTCATAATTCTGTTAATTATACAAACTAATATAACTGATGAGCAAACAGAAGGCTAGCTACTCAAAGTAGTAAAGGGGTAATATGTATTTCGATCCATCTTGGACTGGGTGTCTATGGTTTGCGCTAAATCTAGCTAGATATTCGTTGTCTACAAAGTCAATTGCATTCCGAAATATATTACTGCCGCCACGCTCCAGGCCATTAATTGTTTCAGCCATTGATCCGACTAACTGATTTTGACCTATTGCAAGCACGAGCAGGTGCTCATCTGTGCCTCTTCTAATACTGCGGTTTTGCCGATGTGTGTCATAGTGCGTAAGCAGAGGATCGGCGCTGTCATGCTTGATATAGCGCCCTGATTCAATAATGAGAACGATACGAGGATCGGGGTTGTAGCCTTTTGCCTGTAGGGATTGATACTTACTTTCGCTATTGCGGATGATGAATTTTACATCCCTAAAGCTTAGCTTATGTTTGGCGACTAGTCTCTGAAGCCATTCTGCTAGGTGATCTTTGCTCGTTTGGCTTGTCGTGAGTTCTTGGGAGAATACTTTCTCAACAAATTTTGTGAAATCTCGTGAATCTAAATCAAAAAATTCTACAAAATCCAAAGCCTTTATGTAAGAGTCTCGCTGATCTGAAAAAGATTTGCCAGCGATGGGAATAAATACTTTTATTTTATTATCAAACTCCGACGCCCTCAAGAAGTGACTAAGTGTCTCGATAAAATATATACCTGCATCCCCGGATCGATCTGCATCTTCTATGACGATGTATATTTGTTTCTGCCTGATATCTTTCTTGGCTAGAACATCTTTAAATATGTCCTGAATCTGAAATACGCGTTTAGCCGGGCTTGTAGTGAAGAAATCAGCCAACTTACTAACTATCGCCCCGGATCCCTTGAAAGGTATATTTAACGCAGCGCCAGCGGCTTTAGTGAGCTTCTTTTTAACATCTCCAGACGTACCGTCCATAATCTTTAACGTTTTTGCAAAATCTTTTGGCGCAACTTGCCGCACAAAATCCAAAACAAACCCTTCCCATAGATTTGTTCGCTCAGGATACTTCCAAGCATCAAAATGTGCCCATATAACATCATCGTTATCGAGTTTGCTGTGTACCTTCTCGAGCAATGTACTTTTACCCATGCCGTAGTTACCTACGATGCCCAAGAGGGATTTATTGGAAATTGTTTCGATTTTGCTCTTTAGGCTATCTACATGAACGTCAAAAGAAAAAAGATCCTCTGTTTTATAGTCTTCGACCAAAAACAGGGGGTCATTTATCATTGTTGCCATGTCGCCTAAAGTCCTTTGAAAAACTCGACTACCGTCACATCAAGACACTTCGCTAACTTCTGTAGAGTAGCAAGTCGCGGCCAGCGTCGGCCTTGTTCGATAAAACCAATAGATAGCGGTGTAATATCCGCCTTTGCTGCAAGTTGTTCTTGTGTATAGCCACGCTGACGTCGAACATCTGCGACGCGTTTGCCGAAGGCTTTCAGGTATTTGGATTCTTTTGGATCATTCATTACTTCCAGAGTAAAGAAATATGACAACTCGTAACACTTACAGATTGTAATATGTGGCAAAGTGTCCTATTCTAGAACAGATACAACTATTACAGAGCGTAATACAGATAAAATATGCACGAACTGAAAATTTTATATCATTCACCGAGAGTTAGCTTGTCTCGCGACTTAGCCGAGCAGATATGCGAAAGTAGCATGCAGAGTAAGGTGGCTATCGTGACGAGCAGGCCAATAGTACTACTTTCTGCTACAAGAAAACAGTGGCTAAAACTAATACGTCGCGCACAGCGCGAGCGTTCAAGTACGTTGAATGCCTTAAAGATTGCCAGCTTGACTCAGCAAATAGCCTGGATGCAATCGTTACGCTTTACCGCGACAGCGCCGGACGATCTATTGGAAGCTGATGTGACCTTCGCAACTGCCGAAGATTCCGTGCATATACCGCCGGTGTGCAGAACGATTTATGTGACTTATGGATTTGAAAAAGAAAAGCTGCACATGCTCACGAGTTGGATGCCGAAGGGTGGACTGGTGGTGATGTATGGACAGAAGTAGGCCCCTACTTACTACCGAAGCTGCACTGGCGCATGTCATGTTTATTCGCAACAAGCGGCAGGAATATTTTGTGTGCCTTTCGCTGGATAGTGGCCGCAGATTGATTGCACGGCGCACTGTAACGATCGGCTTATTGGATATGTCACTGGTACATCCGCGTGAAGTGTTTGCAGGGCCGCTTAAAGATCGAGCTGCTACGGTCATCATTGCTCACAATCATCCTTCGGGCATTGCGGAGCCAAGTAGACAGGATATTAAAGCAACGCAGCAACTCATCGCCGCAGGTCAGCTGCTCGGTATACCGCTTTCCGATCATATTATCATTACCAAAGATCGACATTACAGCTTCAGAGAGAGCGGCCTCATCTAGTAGTAAAACGATGTAAAACATCGCATGATAGCTCTGTTAAATAAGGAGATATCATGCAAGCACAACCAAAAGCAGTCATCTTTGCCCGTGTATCGAGCAAAGCACAGGAGGACGAGGGATATTCACTCGACTCACAACTCAAACTTTTACGGGCTTACTGCAAGAAGAGACGGCTCGATGTCGTTAAGGAGTTCAAGATTGCGGAAACCGCCTCAAAGACGCAGCGCCGTACCGAGTTCCGCGCATTGCTGACGTATATTACAAAGAATAGGATTCACCACTTTGCTGTAGAGAAAACAGACAGGGCTGCGCGGAATATTAAGGACGCATCCGATATCTACGATTGGATCGAAGGTGACGAAAAGCGCGTCTTTCACTCGGTTAAAGAAGGGCTGGAGTTGCACAAATGGTCAACCTCACAAGTAAAATTCATGTGGGGCATTTTTGTAGCGTTCGCCAAGCAGTATACCGATAGCCTCCGCGAAGAAGCGATGAAGGGCTGGTACGAAAAGTTAGCACAAGGTTGGCTGCCAGCTCCGCCTCCTCCGGGATACAAAACAATTACGGAGTACGGTAAGAAAATTCATGTGCCCGATACGGACATTGTTCATAGCATGGTGCACATCTTTCAGCTCGCAAGCTTGCCCGACTATAACGTGAGGCGAGTAACTGAAGTCTTGGCCGAGCTGGGCGTTACGAGCCGCAAAGGACGGCCATATTCTAAAAGCTATGTCCACAAGACACTGACGAACCCTTTTTATATCGGCATTAACCGTTTTAATGGCAAGGATTATCCAGGCGCGCAGGAACCGATTATCAGCAAAGAGCTGTTTTATGAGGTGCAAGAAAAGCTCCGTAGACCTCGTAATGGGCCCGGCAAAAAACACAATCCGGTTTTCAAAGGTATGATCCACTGCACTGATTGTGGCTCAATGGCAACCTGGCAACAACAGAAAGGTCGTTACTACGGTGCTTGCCAACGTACAAGCGAGGCATGTCGACGTAAGCCGCTTCTCCGTGGAGATCGTGTCGAATCACAAGTAATCGAAAAACTGGAGGCGATTAAAGATCGTGGTGGCAAGCTTTTTGATGAGCTTAAGGTTGCCCTGAATCTGGAGCACTCTGCATATATCGGTATGCATCGTAACCAAGTGATGAAGTCTTTGAAAAGTCAGCTAAGGAGGCTTCAAGTCATGGAAGATGCGTTGTATGAAGATAAGCTAGCGGGCGTGATATCGGACGGTCGATATCAGTCCAAGCGTGCAGATTTCGCCGATCAAGCTGAGCAAATAATGGCCCGCTTATCGAAGCTCGATGAGATTCAGGCCGAGCGGGATGTTGAGCTCCCGGGTGTAAAGAACAAAATTGTAGCGCTCTATCTAAAAAGCACGCCTGGCCAGAAACGTACTATCTTGAGTACTGTGTTTAAGAAAATGATTCTGAGTGGCGGTTTATTAGTGATTGAGCGAACGTAGCCTACGACTCACGTTCCTTCTGGAATGCTTCGTACAATTCGTCCAGTGCGTTAGGATCAGTAAGAGCTAACCGGCGAGACGCTGCTTTGAGATATCTAAGCATCTCTTCTGCAAACTCGCGGTTGGCATTTTCCGGATGGAATGATTTTAGGTATCTCAGCATTCCCTGTATATCTTCTTCTGTGATTTCGTAGCCACTCATAATTCTTCCTTAGTATAGCACCGCTATATTGCTATTAGCTCCCATAGATGTCAATAAGGACATTCCTGCTACAATCGATATGGAAGAAGAAAACTCTAATTACGGATTTGTAAGTATGACTGTCGAAGTAGATGATAATGAGCATAGCGAATTAGCCAGCGTTAATTCACAAACAAGGCCTAATTTCTATTTAAGTCGCCTAACGATTAAGGGTTTTAGGGTATTAAAAGATGCTACGTTTAACTTTAATCCAAGCCTGAATGTTATTGTTGGCCCAAACAACGGTGGCAAGAGCGCCCTGATTGATGCATTACGGCTGATTTTTAGTATCGGAACCTATGAAGAAAAAGAGGATCTAATACGGATACAGCACAAAGATGTATCTCGGCTTCTTGGCGATGTTGATACTGCTTCGATAGTGCTTGAAGCGACTTTTCATGGGCGAAAAGATAGTGATATTCCGGGCATGTTTTATGACATTGATACGAATGAGGATGTTGAGGATGATAAAGAGTTTGGAATATTCAAACTCCGGTATCAAGTTAATTTTGGATTTGATGACGTAAGAAAGAGGTTCAGCTATAAGTCACGAGATATAAGTGGTGGAAAGGACTTCTCGCATCCTGTTAGCCCTGAATCCTTGGATTATATGAAATCGATATACCTGGAGCCGCTCCGTGATTTAAGCACCGATCGAAGACGGATTGGTTTGGAGATAGAGCGATTGCTTTACGGACATGGCGACCACCAAAAGCTGAAAGATATTCCGCCTGAGCTAAAAGAGAAAGCAAGAGAGTTGCTGGAGAAAGCTACTGACGGAAACAGGCATGAAAATGCTGCTGGGAAGAACTTTGCCAAGTATGCAAGTGCCTATAAGTTCCCGGATAATGTATTACACTTTGCGCCCACAAACTTGAACGATGAGCTTTTAAGGTCATTAGAAGCCGTTCTAGAGCACGGAATTCATGGTGCATCCAAGCTGAATCTCTCTAGTAACGGACTAGGAATTAATAACCTTATATATTCTAGTATTGTTCTGTCCCGCACAAGTGAAGAGTTAAGTCATATCCATCGTTTTTTCTTGATTGAGGAGCCCGAAGCTCACCTCCATCCTCAATTACAGGACTCTTTCTTTCAAGAGTTGAACAGAATTACTTCCCATCAGATATTTGTAACATCACACTCACCAACGATTACCGCTAAGAGTGATGTGGATAAGATTATTGTTATGAGCCACCCGCGATCAGATATTGGTGGTCAACCTTCTCATTTGGCTGAAATAGTTAAAGACGAAGACAAGAGGTATTTACATAAGTTTCTTGATGTTACTCGCTCTCAACTACTCTTTGCGAATTCTGTAATTTTTGTCGAGGGTGTAACTGAGGCACTTTTACTAGAACGATTCTCTGAAATGATTGGCTGTGGATTGAGAGAAAGTGGTGTTGAGATTGTGATACTAGGTGCTAAAGGTGGCTTCAGTCATTTCGAGGCTTTATTCGGCGAGGGCGGATTGCCTCTGCGATGTGCATTCATTACTGACGATGACGCCCGCCCAGACACTATGCCTGTGTCTGTAGCTGATCTCGTTAAGAAGACAGAGGTTACGAGCGTCACTGGCACAGAAACAGTAAAGACTTTTAAGGGTCTCGGCACATTTGAGTTTGAACTCTTACTTAGCGCTGTGAGTAACACGGATATGCAGGCTATCCTCAAGGATAGCCTGACTAAGGCTCGCAACTCAAGTGATGATCAAGTTAATACTGACTTTGTCAGTGATTACTTAGATTTTTCAAACCCGCTACTCAGCTACAAAAAAATGAAACAGAAGTATGCTACTGCACTAGCTGGAAAGTCACTTTTAGTTAGTGACGAAGAATGGTCTGGTGGCTCAAGAACAAACAGTGCATTTTTAACTTCAAAATCTGACTACGCATATTATTTATACGAAGCATTGCTATCTAAGACTGACCAAACTGAATTTATAGTTCCAAAGTACATACGAGATGCAATAGAGTTTGTTGTAACATCAGATCCAGAGCCAGAAGCGGGTATAGTCGATGAAGCTAACGACAGAACAGACCGATAGCCTTTGGGAGTCAGGGCTACCTCGCTTCGGATTGCAGATAATATCAGCAAGAGCGGGAACTGGCAAGACAACACTGATCACCGAATACTGCATCAGTATCGCTGACAAGTGGCAGGCTAAATTCAAGCCATGGCAAGGAATGGCAATGGTCTCCTACACAAATGTTGCTAAAGACGAAATAAAAACTAAGCTACAAAAATCAAGAGGCAACACTAGCTTAGTTAATCACCCTCACTCTATTGAAACGATAGACTCGTTCTTAAATAAAAAGCTCTTCTTGTTGCATGGCGGAGTCTATATGGGATTCCCTGAGGGTCGGCCAAAACTTGTAGGAGAACCTTTCAGTACTTTTAAGGCAAAGGACAGTACTGTTATCAATCAGTTTGGCGGTGTGAGTAACTTAGATTACGGCTTCATTTTTGACAAAACATACTATGGAGTTGACGGCAGGATATATCCAAACTTTGGGCATGTGAAGTATGGCGATAACGGCAAGATGACGGTAGCTATTCGCAAGGGCGATAAAGCTGCCAGCATTCCCTGGTTTAATAATGGTGGCAATGAGTCAAAGTATGTGCAGGCACTCAGGGTTTATAAGGAAGCAAAACATAAGGAGGGCTTGGTTTCGCAAGCAGACGCTAATTATTTTGCATATAAAGCATTGATCAGTTCTGACCATCTTACTAAAAGCATCATCAAACGTTACCCCGTGTTCATTATTGATGAGGCTCAGGATATGACCGAGGTACAGCATGCAATTCTCGATCATTTAATAAATAACGGTCTAGAAAATGTCGTCATGATTGGGGACGAGCAGCAAGCAATTTATGAATGGAATACTGCTCGCCCAGAACTTTTTACGCAAAAGGTTGCTGACGATAATTGGCTTGGTCATGAAATTACAGGAACTTTTAGGAATAGCCAAAATATCTGCAACGCACTCAATTCCCATACGATAACTGGTAATATTAAGCCCGCTGAGGGGTCTAAGAGCCTGAATTACAACGACGATGTTGGGATTATCGAGTGGAGCATTAAAGACGATAATGCGGGCTTACGATTTAAGGCGATTGTTGATGATTTTGCACAGCATATTTCAGTTAAGGATCCTCATAACGAGGGTGAATTACGGTTAGCGATATTAGCAAGAAGCAAAGAAGATGCCGCTCAATATCGAGCGTTTTGCATTGAGAACCCCAATCTAAAAGTTGAGCCAGTCGAGTTTGACCATCCTCATTCAAGGGCAATATTAAAAGTTGCCTATTTTGTTACAACTGGAGATAAATACAATGCATTTAAGGCGTATGAGAGGATGTTACACAAACTCAGCGATGCACAGAGTCTCGAAGCTATGAAAACGAACCTACTCAGTAGGCTCGGTCTTGATGAGAGCTACACCTACAGAAAAGTTCTTTATACCGACCTACAGACAATTAAGGCTCAATTGTCTGGTGAGGAGCCAACAATTTCTCAGCTTTCTAAAATAGATCAATGGCAACTTAGGGCGCTCTCAAGTGACGTCACGATGGATATCAAAAGTGATTACACTGTTGCCGTAACTAGCGATCAACCTATCGCCAACATGCTTGTAGTTCAAAACGAAAAACCAGTTGACTATCATCCAGTTCATAAGAATGTTAGGCTAGTATTCTCAACTATTCACGGTGTTAAGGGTGAGACATACGATGGTGTCCTTTATGCATTGCGAGAAAAGACACTTGCTTGTGGCTGTCCTAAGAATTCGACAAATTTAAACCTGAAGATTGCTGGGCACGACATGCTTGAATGTGAAAGCAAGAGAATTCAGTATGTTGCACTGTCCCGAGCAGCCCAGAGCTTATGGATAGCAGTTGCCTCTGATGATCAAAAATGGCAAACTTTACTTTCAGGCGCGCAGAGACGAATAAGTGTACAGGTTACAGAAACAGTTAATGACAGAGCGTTGAGTTTAGATGAATGGAAGCCTATATGGGAAGGCGTTGGCTCTGTAGATCGAATGTTAGGTAACATTCTTCGTATGAGTACGGCGAGGATAGAGGGCGGGACGCTTTTAGTGAGTTTTAAATTTATGTTTCATAAAAAGAGATTTGGCACTACAGCACATGAGCAAATTATAAAAGTCGTGGCTGATAAGGTCTTCGGAGCACCTGTAGAAGTCAGTATTCTGCACGAGCCTAAAATATAGTGTCTTGTGAATGTAAGTTATCTATGGGGCTTTTCTAAAATATTCAGCTCCTCAAGTTGCTGACTCATTCGCTCCAAACTAACCTGTAAAGTGTTCCAGTTTTTACCCCGCAGGCTCACCATGACATTATTTCAAATCAGAGAAGTTCCACAATTTATTCTTGTGGAACTTTTCTTTGCTATCGGCTTTGTTATTTGGGTCCGATTCCCTGCAGTCTATTCCGATTTATCCCTGACAATTTTTAATTTTTTGCTCGTTACCTAAAGAGCGACTCTTATGATTTGAAATTACGGTAGACTTTTTTGGCGTTCAATTCCCCCGCAGGCGGACAACTGTACAATTCCGGAACGCTTCTCTTAATTTGCTAAAATTGAAAAATAAAGCCTCTTCTGCCGGTCGCTGGTTTCGGCGGGATGTAGGTTGGAAATCACATGAATATAATAAGACAAAAGACGCTCGATATTTCGGGCCATCATATTACAGTAGTACAAACGTATGCCAATAGTGACGGCGAAGGCTTAGTGGCGCCAGATGGCCTATGGGATATTTTAGTATATAAATTGCAAGGCGTTACTCAGGTACTATTGTTCGACCGGCCTTTATTGCAGCCGGTCACTGTGCCGATAATTGCTGGCCAGGAACAGTTAATAATTTCTTTTCATGCAGGAAGCTATGTCACGCAAATTCCACGCAGCGAGGACGGCGTACATTTTTTGCCCGTCCAAAATGACGGAACGTTCCGAATTGGGCCGTATGAACTTATGATCCCAACATTCGAAACAGTGGAAGACACGGTACATTGCCTCATTGACCATGCTATTTTGGTGCAAGATAAAGTAGTGAGCCGCACAACCCAAAACCAAAAACAAGGCGCAAGCGTCCGCACAGTGCAGCGCCAATTCCGGCATATTACCGGAATGACGCCGCACTACTACACGCAGGCTGCCCGGGCGCGTCAAGCGGCAGAGTTGTTGCGGCAGGGCATGCCTGCTATAAGGGTAGCCCATGAGTTGAACTACACTGACCAGTTTCATATGACCCATGCTTTAAAGAGGTTCATAGGTAAAACGACGCGCGACATACTGCGAGAAAAAGAGGCTTAGGCTACGCGTCGGCGCATTTCTTGGTCAAAGGTATCTTGTGCGATTTTCATTGCGTCAATGTACTTTTGTTCGCCTGAGCGTTTGCCCATTTCTTCAAAGCTTACGTTTTCGAATCGTGTTTGAATCCACCACACATTGCCCACTGGGTCGCATACGCGGCCACCGCGTTCACCAGTAAAACCATCCATTATCTCGGTAACTTTGGTGGCGCCGGCTTTGAGCGCTTTGGCGTATGTTTCGTCAACGTTTTTAACATAGATACGCAGGAAGGCGGGTGTATCTGGCCACTCTTTTTGTGCGTCAAACATTAAAAGCACAGAGTCGCCAATACGCACTTCCGCGTGGCCAATGCTGCCATCTGGGTTAGGAACCTTTAATTCGAGTTCTGCATCGAATGCCGATTCAAGAAAAGTGATAAACTTCTCTGCGCCTCGCACCACAATGTAGGGGTCTACAGTGCCGTACTTTTCTGGTTGCCAGTTTATAGTTTGATCTGTCATGTCTCGTCTCCTTTTTTATCTATCACGTTTAATTAAACTCCATAAGATGCTGAAAAATATGTAAAAATGCGTCAAAAATGGCGGGCTAGATATATAGCTTCAAACTTCCAGCTAAGATGCTGTTGTTGCTTACCCGGCGACACCAGCCGACTACTTCTCTGGCACCTATCCGTCAGACTATCGGGATAGCGTGACAGACGGAATTGACGCTGTTAATGCAACCCTGATTCAGATAAACAGAGATTGCCCTCTGACAAAGGTCATTCTGTTCGCATACAGCCAAGGCGCACATGCGACGGATGGGGTGCGATTTCTGCCATTGCGAATCCAGAACCAGATCAAGGCAATGGGGCTGCTCGGTGATCCGCTGTTCAATCCGGCGCTGACGTCTGTCAATAAGGGTACCTATAACGTCACTCGATCCGGAGTGTGGGTCACCCCTGGGCCAGAAGCCCTGCCGCCTCGTCAGTTTTCGGCGAACATGGCAGGAAAGGTAGCGAGCTACTGTATTGCTGGTGACCTTGTTTGCAACTTTTGGTACTCTGACATGCTCCTTTGCAAGGACAGCCCGTCGTTGTGTCCGCATATGTTGTATAGGCCGAGCTGGACGCAGCAACTTGCTACTTGGGCGAGAGAAAAACTAACTTCCTAGTTGAAAGGAGAGGTCCCCGTGCCACTTGTGGCGCGGGGACCGACCTACCTAAGAAATAATTACTTATAACCAAGCAAAAAACCAAGTTAGTACCAGATGTAAGACCATTAAAACACCCCAACTCATAAGGATATTCTGACTTTCTCCATCACGAAAAAGATATACATATAGAAATGCTGCGAACGCGCCCGCAGCTAGTAAGTAGGGGCTAACAGCGGAAACAAAAGAGGCGATGACTGACAGAAGGCTAGGATCGCTTTGTAACGTTTCCGGCACAGTATTCATAATTGTGGGCAAACTGCTCATTCCAACGAGTCCAACTATCATGCGCATGACCGACGCCATAATACCCAAAACAACCCCTCCAACAAGCATGCGCTGGATTATCTTTTGCTTGGGATTGCTTTTGTTAATCACCCCAACACTATACCATTGCTTCATCTTTTAGGGCTACATAGATCTTGGCGATATTTCAACCTAAGGGAGGGTAGTCATGAAGACGCTCGCAAACATCAGGGTCATCACGGCAGAGTATATTATATTAGCGTTGGAGTTTGATCCTCTGTAACGCCGGAGGGCTGCGAGCTCGGTATTTATTACAGCTTTAGTCCTATCTATTTTCACTGGGCGCGAGGCGCATTGGGTATGGATAGTTGGTGCATTCATCGCTGCCCTTACCGCCTGGTTACTTATATTCTTAATGCCATAAAGGAACAAATAAGCCATTTGGCTTTGCCGTTTTTGATCCTCTGTAGTTTTAGGCGGCGACCATGCTAAAATTATAGTAATTATGGCGAAGAAAAAGAGATTGCCCACCCGGGAGTATGTGCGGGCGGTTGCGGGCGTCGCCAGGTTGAGTTTTAAAACAGCACCAGGGGCGGTTAGCTTTAAGGTGTTTGGCATTATTGTCGATAGCACTCTTCCTATTGCGGTCACTTATTTTGCGGCACTTACAACAACCCAGCTTGCCCTGGCGTTTACTGGCAATGAAACCGCTGGCCAGCAGGCGGTTACCTATATTATTATCACGGCAATCCTTGGGCTTGGCGCTACGGTATGGCGGAGTATCGACCAATACGTCCAGGCTTTTATGCGTTTTAAAATTGAGGCTAGGGTGAGCGATACAATGTATGAGCATTTTTTATCGCTTGATTTTTGGCAGTACGACGACAAAGAAACAGCCGATCTCTACGATAGGGCACAGAAGTTCAGCCAATTTTTTGCGTATGTATTCGATAGGTTGGCCGGTGTTTTGTCCCAGTTTATTTCTCTGGTATTTGCTCTCGTAGCTTTAATGATTTTTCTGCCATGGATGGCCCTTTTTGTTTTATTGGCTGTTTTGCCAGGGGTTTACCTTCAGTTTAAGTTGTCACGGGCTCAGATACAACATTGGGATAAGACTGTTGGTATCCGGCGCTCTAGGTCGTTTATTGAGTGGAATCTGCTGCAGCCCAATAGCATTGCCGAGCTTCGGCTAAACGGATTAGTGAGGCACTTGTTGAACCTGCGTCAATCCCTCCGCGATAAAGACGAAAAAGAGCGGTTAGTTTACGAGCGTAAATATATAGGAAAGCGACTGCTGGCAGATGGGCTCGAAGCTGTTACCGAACTTGGCGTGCTCCTTTGGATCGCACTTCAGATTATTGCCAGAGAACAACCAATAGGGCAATTTGTATATGTCCAGCAATTGGTGTCGCGAGCCTTTTCAAGCGCGAATGGGTTCGTATACCAGCTCAGTACAATCGATGAAGATCTTGCCAACCTATTTGATTACCAAAAATTTATGAGCCTACAGGCAAAGAGTAAAGATGGCCTGACGCTACAAAAGGCACCCGACAAAATTATTTTTAGGGAGGTCTCGTTTCGCTATCCCAAGACAACAAAAAACGTGCTAGAGAATATCTCATTTCAAATCCACAAAGGCCAACACATTGCGATCGTGGGAGAAAACGGCGCCGGTAAATCAACGCTCATTAAGTTACTTACCGGCCTGTATGCGCCGACCAAAGGAAGCGTTTCGCTCGATGAAGTGCAGCTCAAAGATATTGCAATTAGTTCATGGCACAAAGAATTATCGGTATTGCAGCAAGATTTTGAAAAGTATTTATTTACAGATATCCAGAATAATGTCTACTTTGGCGACGTAAGTCATCCGTTGAGTAAGGAGCGGCTCGCATCTTCGCTAAGAAAAGCTGAGGCGTTGGATTTTACGAATAAGCTACCTCAAGGGCTAAAGACCTATCCAAACAGTTGGATGGAAGACGAAGAGGGTCATAAAGGCATCCAGCTTTCAGGTGGGCAATGGCAGAGGCTTGCGTTAGCACGTAATTTTTACCGCGACGCGTCAATCATTGTTTTAGATGAACCTACAAGCGCTATCGATGCCTTGGCAGAAGCCCGAATCTTTAAACGGCTTTTTGCGAAGGCGAACGAGAAAACGGTTATTACGATTAGCCATCGTTTAAGTACAGTCGAGAAAGCCGACAGGATCATTGTTTTAGAAGATGGCCGCATTGCTGAGTCGGGAACACACGACGAACTGGTTGCCAATCGGGGGCAGTATTATAGGATGTTCGAGAGTCAGATCGAACTAAAATAGCTCTGTCTGAATTATGAAATGCTCAATTTAGAATAGTCCAATCCTGCGTTAGATCATGCAGAATCAAGCTATTTGGCACTAAGTTTTGAGAGCGCTTCAAGACGCATGGCGGTGCTTAGAGGGCGGCTGGCCAATTGTCTTGCTGAATTCTCTCGAAAAATGGGATTGGCTGCTGTAACCCAGCTCTACGGCAGCGTTTGTCCAGGAGCAGCGAGGATTAGTGCGCATGCGGCTGATCGTTCCAAGTAATCGCCGGCGCGCGATAATCCATTTTAGCCCTACGCCAACGTGGGTTCTAAAAAGCATTTGGAGTGAGCGTTCGCTTAACCCAAAAGTTCGGGCAATAGTTTCAACAGTTTGTAGTGAGGGGTCGTTATCGAGGGCTTCTAGGATTTTGGTTATTAAATCGAGCTTCTTATTGCCCTGAGGGCGCTTATTGCGCAACATGGTTTCGAGCATTGTTACGATCATTTCATCTGGCTGGTTGAGCAGCTTTTCTCTGAATACCTTATCAACAGGAAACACCGCTGTAATATCAGGCTCTAGGTCGCAAACAGGCCGTTTCAGGAAAGGATAAAAACCTCCAGGGCGAAATTTGACGCCTGCAACTGCCCCTTTAACAAAGGGGTCATAATTAAATTCACGCTTGCTGACACCATGGATAAATGCTGACTTCGGGGTGAAAAATAGATAGATATTTGGCCCCGATGCTATTTCTATGGGCTTATGCTCTGGAGTGGCGTGAAGGCGCTGAACCCAAAGATGCACTAAGAATGGCTGCAAATCTGGCGACGGCTTGTAGCAGTGAAGTTCGAAATGTTTATTAAAATTTTCAGAGTCAATAATTCCGGGATGGGGTTGCTGTAACTCCTGTATGATTTTTGCGGTTTTTTGAAAGCTTTTTGTCATCGTCTTCGTCTATTATAGACGAAAGACTTTTTAGGGGTAGAAACCGAGCGGCTATAAGCAGAAATGTCTGGACATGAAGACAAAAATATTTATTTCTATAGGTATTGCGACCATAGCCCTGGGGGCAGGTTGGTTTTTGTTGGGGAAACCATTCTTTACTAAAATACCTGAAAGTAGTAACCAAGTTGATACTGTGGCGCCCGTAGTTACTTTGCGTATTCCAGCGACAGTACTGCAAAAAGCAAAAACAGATCATATTCTTGAAGTGGCAGTAGAAGCAAGTGATAACAGGGCAATTGAACGGGTTGAATATTTACTTGATGAAAGGGTAGTTGCGCGCAGTATCGAGGCGCCTTTTGTGGTCACCATTAGCCTGGTGGGCTTAAGTAAGGGTGAGCATAAATTGCAGGCTATTGCCTACGATTTTGCTGGCAATGCAGGTAAAAGTAAGATTTTTTTGTTTACCATTGAAATCGATGGAGAAGTAGTTCCGGCAGATGGGCCGTCCGAAGAAATCGTAGGCCAAAGTAATGGTCGGGGCGCACCACGCGTAAGTACTGCGTCGATAAATAGTTCTAGCGGAGGAACTCCAGGAAATAATGGCGGAACGGGCAATAATCCTTCTGATCCTTTGGCAGACCCACTGCGGACAAGTGGCGGGTGGTATGTTTCGCCGCCCGCCCAGGTGTGTGGCAGTAATTCCTGGGCAAAGGGCCCGGCTGCCGCCCCAGCAGGGACGACCACAGTACCTACGGGCGACAATACTGGCTTTAATTTTAGTCAGCCCAATACAACCTATTGGTTTGCACCTGGCGAGCATACGCTAGGAACAGGCGAATTTAGCCAGATTATCGTTGGTAACGGTAGTACCTATATCGGTGCCCCAGGTGCAGTTTTAGACGGCAAAAATAATAACCGCTATGCATTTACGGGTAACGCCAGCAATGTGCGTATTGCTTACCTAGAAATCCGTAATTTTGGCCGCGGCCTCGATAACAATAACGAAGGGGTTATTAATCACGATTCAGGTACCGGCTGGACGATGGAATATCTCTACGCCCACCATAACGATGGTGCTGCCGTGTTTGTGGGCAGTGAAAATACCGTCCGTTACAACTGTCTAAAAGATAACGGCCAGTATGGCTTTAGTATGTTTAAAGACCAGGTTGAGGGCGACTCAGCAATTAAAGACATTGTGATTGACCACAACGAAATTACCGGTAACAACCAAGATAACTGGGAGGCTTTGATCTCGGGGTGTGGGTGCACGGGTGGTGGTAAATTCTGGGACGTTAAAGGGGCTGCAGTCACTAATAATTACGTACATCATAACTTAAGCGTAGGGCTGTGGGCCGATACAAACGATATTGATTTCTTGTTCGATAGTAACTGGGTGGAGCAAAACAGCGGCGAAGGTATTTGGTATGAAATTAGCTATAACGCTACCATTAGCCGTAATGTCCTAAAGAAAAACAACTGGGTAAGCGGCAATGGAAACCTTGGCTCACCTGCACCTGCAATTTATATTTCCGAATCAGGTGGTGACAGCAGGTTGCAATCCACTACGAGCGGAAGCAGCGATCTGCGGATTCAAAATAACTTACTAGAAGACAACTTCTCGGGAATCTCCATCTTTGAGAACTCTAACCGTTTTTGCAATTCCAATGGGAACACCAGTAAAACCTACTGTACGCCGTTCGTAACTCCTAGTGTTATCCCGTCGCCATACGATTTTACTTACCCTAACCCTATCAACGCCACTCATCCTTGTTATGTAAACGTGGACAGTGATCCTTATACGGCAAACTGCCGCTGGCACTCCAAAAACGTGCAGGTTTCAAACAATGAATTTCGCTTTACAGAAGCTAATGTCCCTTGTGCGGGTGCCTTTTGTGGTGTGCAATCCTTATTTGCTACCGGAGCCAATAATATTACGTGGGCACCTGCTGCGTACAATATCTCTACCGTACAAAATAACGTGATGTTTAATAATAACAACAAATTCTTTAACAACACATACATTGGCGACTGGCGGTTTGTTAAAGGCAGTGGTGAACGCATTAACTGGGATACTTGGAAATCTGCGCCTTACTCGCAAGATAGTGGCAGCACAATAAGTGGCCAGACGCCGGTAACAAATATACTCGACGCAGATACTTCTAACCTGGAAGGGTCGCTAGGCAGGTGGCAAGATTGGTTCTCTACCACACCCGCACGTTCTTCGGATGAAGCACATAGTGGCGCCAATAGCCTTAGAGTAACTATGACGGCTGGCGGCAGTTGGGGTGTCGAGCTGAGTAACTGGCCGGGCTTTGAGGTGCAGACATCTGGACAAAAAAGAGTAAGTTTTTGGGCGAAACAAGGCACGGGGGCTGTCACGAACGTACGGCTACGCGTGACCTGGTACGATGCAGACCAGCAGATTATTAGCGATCCGCAGAATCCGGTAGAAGTGCCATTGACACTCTCTACAAACTGGCAAGAAGCTGCAGCTGATATTACTGCACCATTTGGGGCAAATACTATGCATCTGCAGTTCCTTAGTGGTTCGGGCGGTGTGGGTAACAGTATCTATATCGACGATATTATAGTCGCCGATGACCAATAATTGCCACAATTGCATATCCATAAGCAACTTGCTAGGCTGAAAGTAACGCAAATAAAAAAGTAATAATGGATAGATAGCGAAAACATAACTTATGGCACGCCTCCCTATACCTGGTTCAGACGATGGCACTTGGGGTGATGTTCTTAATGACTACTTACAGGTTGCTCATGACCCTGCCGGAACACTAAAATCTGGTGCGGTTGATGTTAGTGCTATCCAAGACGATTCAGTAACTGAGGCCAAACTTAACACAGGAAGCGGTACTAATGGCCAAGTCCTCACCAAAGATTCGGGAGCTTCAGGTGGTTTTGCCTGGACAACGGCGCCGGTAACGAGCGTTGCCGGTAAGACTGGTGCGGTGACGCTGGTCAAGGCTGATGTTGGTTTAGACAATGTCGATAATACCAGCGATGCCAACAAACCGGTATCCACTGCACAACAAACCGCACTTGATGGCAAGGTCAACGTTACAAACGGGGGCGGCGAGACCTACTTTGACGCAGGTAACTCTGGTACGGCAATTACCCTAAACCTAGCAAACGGGAACGTACAAAAGCTTACACTTACTGGTAACTGCACTATTACTTTAACTAGCCCAGCAAGCGGTGCCTACCGTTCTTTATTGCTCTACATTTTTCAAGATGGAACAGGGTCGCGCACTATTACCTGGCCTGGTTCGGTTAAATGGGGAACTGCTGGCGCGCCTACACTTTCAACGGCTGCTACAAAAATGGATAAGATTTTACTCGATACTGTAGATGGTGGCACAAATTGGTACGGTTCTGCTGGCCCCGGGGGCTTTTAGCATGCTTGGTTCGGCGCGAAGTGTGCTTTTAAAAAAACCTAGTGTAACACTGCCCAATGCGCTTGCTGCATATGGATTTAGCGAAGGCTCGGGAACGACAACGGCCGATTCCTCGGGAAATGGCAATACACTTACGTTAAACAGTGCTACGTGGACAACTGGCCATACGGGCGGCGGAATTACCAATACTTCTACAGGGCAGGGTGCCGGCAGGGCGTTTGTGGGGCCAAGCGCGGCTATTACTATGATGGCTTGGATCCAGCCACTTGACTTACCAGTAGGCGGAACTCGCGTAGCTATGGGGCTTTTCCAGGTGGGCGGTAACACGGATGTGGCAATCTTTACTGAGCGCGGAGATTTTGGTTCGCCAAATGTCTTGCAGTGTGATCTGCGTATTGCGGGGTCGTTAAATGCAGTTCATGGTCCGGCACTGACCGTTGGTGTATGGACACACGTTGCCATTACGTTTAATGGGTCTAGTGCGGTGCTATATGTTGATGGATCACAATACACGTCTACTCCAATAAGTGGCACATTAAGTACAGGAGACAGGCTGGCTGTTGCCGGTCGTGACCCTGATAATTCGTATGATTCGGATGTTATTATTGATGACGTTCGCCTTTTTGATTCAGCGCTTAACCTATCGCAAATTTCGCTAGCCATGGCGACTCCGGTTTCTAGTTAACTCCAAAGTCTCAACAGTCAACGCGGCACTATCCTGAGCCAGGATTAAAAGAGCTTGCTTTTGCGTAGGCTCTTGTGCTTACTCTTAAGTCAATTTATACTAAAGCAATATGGCGCGTTTACCTATACCCGGGCAAGATAGTGGAACGTGGGGTGATATCCTTAACGATTTTCTTGATGAAGTTCATACTCCAAGCGGAGCCTTAAAAGACGGTAGTGTCGCGGGCAATGTTATTGCTGACGGAGCGGTGGCAGAAGCAAAACTTTCTGGCGCCGTTCAGACAAAGCTTAATGACACCCAAGCAGCGGTAACAGCTGCACAGCAGGTGACAGCCTCTACCCAGGCGGGCACAACATACACTCTTGCTCTTACCGATGCAAGCACGGCGATTGAATTTACTTCTGCAAGCGCTGTAACGCTTACTGTTCCTCCGAACAGCACAGTGGCGTTCTCTGTAGGGACTGTTATCGAATTACTGCAATACGGTGCGGGTGTGTTAACCGTTGCGCCTGGTGCAGGGGTAACGATTCGCTCGGCAGATGGGCTGCTTTCGGCACGTACACAATACTCTACCTTGTCGCTTCGAAAGCGTGCAACTAATGAGTGGGTACTAGCCGGAGACCTTGTGTGATTGGCGTAAAGACAGTCCGACGCGCCACCATAGCTAGGGGCGTTAACCATGTATTGGCTGCGGGGGTGCGTGCAACTGCAGGACGCGTAGGTTATTTAGGTAGTCCGGCGGCTTTAACTGTTATTAATGTGAACGATCCATTGCCTGGGGGCTGGTCTGCGAATTGGGATACCGGCACCCTAGTTGTCCAGGGTAATAACATTACGATAGACCACTACCGAATTAACGCCAGTTTGGTTTTTACAGGGACTAATCCCACAGTAACTAATTGTATTGTTCGCCCGAATGCGAACGACGTTTTTGGCATTCAGCTAAGCAGTGAATCGGGTGTCCTGACTGTTACTGATACGACGGTTATTGGTAATAAAACGGGCCCCAACCCTCAGGTTCACGGAATTGGCTCTGACGCTGGGCTTATTGTAAGGCGATGCGATATTTCGCAAACTGGCGATGGCATTCATATAGAAGCGCAGCCTGATTCGGCAAATGCGCTTATTTCCCAATGTTATATTCATGACCAGGCATTTATAGATGAAGGCCAACATTGCGATGGCGTGCAGGTATTTAATAATGCGTTGGGTGAAAGCTTTATTACTATTGAACATACCGCAATTCGTCGTACAACCTCGACGCTCGGCACGCCAATGAACTCAGCATTTACCTGTGGGCCGGCAGCATTAACCGATCCGCTTGCAACGCCGACAATCAATAACTGCTACTTTGAGTCTGGCTTATACCACATGCGGGTTAACTTCCGCCTGCGGGATGCCGTTATAACTAATAACGATTTTGGGCCTATCCATGCTAGTGAGTTTGGACTGCTTGTGGTTGAAGAACCGGTTATTATCGACTCATGGTCAAATAACCGTGACTCCGCCGGTAACCAAATAGCAAACCCGTACACACCGGTAACGCCTGTTGTTAAGCAAGCGCTCCAGACGTCCGACAACCTTACCTCATCGCAGGTACTGTCTACCACTGGTGGGTTGACTGCCGCGGGAGATACGCTTTTGGTTGTGTATTCAACAGATAACAATACAGCAAGTGCGCCAACTAGTACGGCCGGTACGCTCACACAAATTGGCACCACCGAAACAAATGGCGATGGCGGTGGGCTGTTGCGTATTTACCAGGTGCAGGTGCCGACCGATGGCAGTAAAGATGTCACCATGCCGGCAGCAGGCGGCTTTGATGTTATGGGCGCAGTGCTGCTTTTGGATGGTCGGGTAGATGTTGAAGGGTTTGTTAAAGCCAACTTCCCTTCAAGCGTCACTAACTTTTCAACGCCATCTGCTACGCTCACGGGTACCGCAGATTTGCTGGTTGCTGCTATGTTTAACACCCAGGGCCGAACCTTTACGCTTGACGCCGCGTTGAATCAGCGCGCTAATCCAAAATGCTTGCCGTTTGCGTCTATGTCGGTGGGCACGGCTAACCTGTCTTCGACGGGCGCAAGCCCAACGTATTCGATTACAGTAGAAGACCAAGCCAAGCCAGGCGTTGTTGTGTTTGGCTTAAGAGGGTAGGTAGTCAGACAAGCTGTTGGCAAAGTGGCGAGTCGGTCTGAACCAGCCGCAAATTTGGTTGTGGTAGAGTTGCAGCAAAATGCGCGCGGTTAACAGTCTGTAATTGCAATAGCCGCACCATCGCTATAGCTATTGTTGGTCCATTTTATGCCAGAAGTTCCGTCGAACGCATCGGAGTTACTGAGTGCGCAAGGCCCGTACCTGTACTGGTCGCGCAAAAACTTATTGCCAGCTACGTCTATGATTACCCCAGACCCGCTAAACGCATCTAATGCGTACAAGGTATAGTTGCCGCCTGCAAGGAAGTTGTTATAAATATTAAACTGCGAGCCCGAACCAGGAAAATCAGCGATAAAGATAGCGGCGTTGCCGTAGTCGCCTCCGTTTACTGGCCGTGCATCAATTTTGTTATGGATGAGCGTAACATTTATTACGCCACCTGGGTCGTAGTATTGTACAGCGTCTAGATGGTCGCCGTCGTAGAAACAAGTGTTGTTTAGCAGACTGTCTTGGATAGTTATGGCGCCCCCGCCTGAGAGCGCAATAAAATCTGCCCCGTTGTGGTGTGCGTGTACGCGTGTCAGAGTAAAGTCGTTGCCGGCTACAAGGCGTGTGCCACCGTTGGTGCTAGATGGGCAGCTGTCTCCGCCTATGTCTACGTCGCGCAGCGTGAGGCCGCTGTGGCCGTTAGGTACGACGCGTCCTTTTATTCGCGAGTTGGTAACGGTTACATTGTTATGGTCTAGTACAAGATCACCGTTTATAGACAGGCCGGTTATAGTCTGGCCATCTGCTGACGTTGTGAGGTTGCTTACAGCACTTAGTGTTACGCCGGCAGGTACGCCTGTGCAGTTTTCGTCAGGGAAGGCTGGATAAGCAGGGCAGCTTTGTATGCCGCTTGGCGGGGGAGTCAGTGGCGGTGGCGACGGCGGAGGGGTAGTCCCGCCGTTATTACCATCACTCGATGGTTGCCCGCCCCCCGTACTCGGAGTGCCAGTTTGCGAGTTGTTGGATTGTTCGGGAGTTTTTTGCTCTTCCTGCTTTTTTTGTTCTTCTGTTGGTGTTTGCTCAGATGGCGAGGAGGGGGTCGCTCGCAGATGGGCTAGAAGTATTACCGCCAGGCTCTTTTGGGCAAGAAGCGCCCTGGCACGGTGTTTTTTGTGTAGAAGATGACTGAATAAGCATAAAAGCAACAGTAATGCCAATTAAAAGAAGTGCAGCAAGAACAATACGTACCCTGAGGGGTTGCAAAAAACGGGCAATGCTTATTTGCATAACATTTTTATTTGATAAATTATAACCTGGCCCTTTTTACCGACCAGTTAATGAGTAAATTTGTAAGAGAACACTCTCACTCTTGGTTGGCGCAAGCTGCAACCACCTAAGCCTTTATGCTTGTGTTTATTATAATACGTTATGACATTTTTAAGAAACTTGGCGAGACATTCTTCAATCATTAATGCTGGCCGGTGCAGCAGAAAAGCTTGAGCTTATTATTTTTATTTACGCAGCAAGACAGTATAATAAAGCAAACAGGAAAGCATATGGAAAAATCACAACGATCAAAGGTCAATGAGCTATCTCCAGTAAACAAATTGATTGCGCTTGGTGTGGCATTGGTTGTGCTTGGTGTGGGTATCTGGGTTATCCGGTCCGGTGCAGCCGGCTTTTTGTTTGCGGCAGAGGCTGAGCAAGGCGCGGCGAATGGTGCGGTTGTATTGAACGACCCTACTGCATCGGCTGGTAAAGCCTTGCAGTTCAAAGCGCCGGTTACGCCGCCACCTACACCTCCGCCAACAACGGGACAGCAATCGTGCCCACCGTTCCCAGCGATACCCGACGAAAACTGCACAGGCGTGCCGGCCGGTGTTGCGCTCACAGATATAAAAGGCAGCCTCACAACTACGAGCAATGGCCAGGTTATTGACGGTAAAAATATAGATGGTGACCTAGTGGTTAGGCACGATAACGTGACTGTTGTGAACACGCGTATAAAAGGTAAGATTTCGGGCGCGAACGGCTCTCCTGTGACAAACAGGGGCTTTGTAATGCGCGACACCGAACTCGGACCTGACACATGCGCAAGTAGCGGCAATGGCGGTATCCGCCAGCTACAAGGTGGTGAATTTACTTTGACCCGCGTGCACATGCATAACCATAACGACGACATGATATCTCTGCTTGGCGGGGGCAAAATTGTTATAGAAGACAGTCTGCTCAACAGGGGTTGTTACTACCCAGAAGACCACTTAGATGCTATACAGTGGTATGCCCCAGGTGACGTTGCAAATGTTACTATAAAGCACAGCAGTATTGATTCACGCCCATCTAACACTAGTGGCTATGGTAACGCACCTCTCTTTATTGCAGATGGTATGGGTAAGGGGTCTCGATTTACGATTACCCAGAACCTGTTCTTAGGAGGTACATATTCAATACGGGCGCATGATGTTACGGCTGATTCATTTGTAGACATAGACAACAACCGCGTTGGCCGCAACCAGTACTTGTACGGGCCTTGCGCGCTGAGCGCTACTACCGCGTTCAATGGTACTGGCGGTGTTAAGTTTACAAATAACGCTTACAGCGATGGAACGCCGCTCCCAGTCTCGAGCTGCTAAAAGTGCAAAAAACTATTTATTGCGAATAAGCATTGTGCAGTATAGCCATTGTCTATTAGAATGACTAGGATCCTATGAAACAATCCGATTACCTTACACAAGCAAAACACGCGGGCAAATTGTTTTTTAACTGGTTTGCTGGTCCGGCACTTTTGTACCTCGTTATGCTTTTTATCTTTCAGCCGGCATTTTTAACCAATTTCTCTTCTGCTTTCTTTATTGATAGTGGCGACGGCTATCAGAATGTATGGAATATCTGGTGGGTAGATAAGGCCCTCGTCCAGGACGGCACAAACCCATACTTTACCACCATGGTTGAGTGGCCACATGGCACCACCCTAATACCTCAAACTATGTCTATTTTTAATGCATTTATGGCAATACCTCTCATGCATATTTTTAACTTTGGGCTGGTTGAGGCCTTAAACTTTGCGGTGATCTTTAGTTTTGTTATGGGTGGTG
>DASTDY010000064.1:0-3025 GCA_035710125.1 Saccharimonadales bacterium (SeqCode)
CCACCAGGGTACGAACCTCAACCAGCAAACCCCTATTATCAAACTACTTGGAACGCTCCACAGTACCAGCCACCGAATGTACCGCAGTATGAATGTCAGGCCCAACCAGACTATTCACATTATGATACCCCGCCACACTACTCGGCACAACCGCCACCAAACAACGCTCCACGGTACCAGCCGCCGAATGTACCGCATTATGAATGTCAGGCCCAACCAGACTATTCACATTATGATACCCCGTCACACTACTCGGCACAACCGCCACCAAACATGCCTGAGGTTCCGCAAGAAAGAAGTGCCGAGCCTAATACCAATGAGCCTACTGTTCGTGGTGCTGCAGAAGACAATGTCGATCCGGGAGAAGATTTGTACGACAGTGAAAACGAGTCACCACTTTACGATACCGATGATGAAGAAGAGGAGAGAATGGCAGAGGAAGACGAAGGACGGGACGACAGCAGTTCGAGTAGTGACGACGACCGCACTCCACTTCCCGCAGCCAGGGGGCCGTCGAGGCAAGTGCCACAAACCTTTATAAACAGAGGCAATGAGCAACCATTCCGCTTTTTCCACTCAAGTGCGACAGAAGAAGTAGAAGCAGATTCTATCACGTACGGCGTAAAGAAGGTGTTTGACCATCCCTTAGCCGTAGGTAGAAAATTCGCTGATAAAGAGGCACTTGTACGGGTTGTTCAAGAATATAATATTAACGAGAACAGACCGTACAAAACTACCAACAGTAGCAAAACGATGTATGTTGCCGAATGCGAGCAAGCACCGCTGTGTAAGTGGCGTTTGTATGCCGATTCGAAGGACAAGATATCATTCATCATCAAAACCAATCCGTACCAACATTCATGCGAAGCAATCATTGGTCGGCGAGATCATAGGCAGCTAACTGCTAAATTTTTGGCGAACGTACTGTATAACGCCGTTGCTGCAAATCCTGGTATATCTATGCGCGACCTTAGTTCTATTGTGGAAGTCAAGTTTGACCAAAAACCCACTTACAATAAGCTATGGCGTGCCAAGGAGAAGGCAATTGCGGCAGCCTTCGGTAGCTGGTCTGAGGCCTACGCTCTCCTGCCAAACCTGTTGGAAGCGTATGCTCGGAAGAATCCGGGATCAAGGTATGTTGTGCAAGGTGACCGAATTTCACCGACCGAACACCTTTTCATTAGGGCCGCATGGTCTTGGGGTGCATGTCGAGAAGGTTTCAGACATTGCCGACCGGTGTTTGGTGTTGACGCCACCTTTCTCACCGGGCGGTACAAAGGTAAACTTTTGGTTGCCACAGCATATGATGCAAATAATCAATTGCTTCCCTTTGCATACGGCTTGGTAGATTCCGAGGACGACGAATCATGGCCTTGGTGGATGGGGTGGCTGCGTTGTAATGTGATCGCACCTGGCGTACGCTACACCGTTATATCGGACAGACATGCTAGCATCCGAAATGTTTTTCTGAGGACCGACAAGGGTTACTGTGAGGCCAGGTCGGAGGCACTTCACCGTTTCTGTGCACGTCATATCAGTGAAAACGTGAGGAAACGTTTCGACAAACGGTCGAGCGAATTATTCGAGGGCACGGCGCACGCCAAGGGGATCCAAAGACACCATGATGCATTTGACTTGCTGAAGGAACACAATAAGCGTGCATGGTGCTATGTGTACGACATCGGTAAAAGAGGTACCAGATATGAGAGGGCGTTGGCAAATCCACGCAAAGATTTGTGGGCATGTAGTCATGATGGCGGCACAAACCGGTGGGGTATCATGACAACCAACGGTCCAGAATCTCTAAACAAGGTCTACAAGGATGCTCGCGCCCTGCCTGTTACTGCTCTGGTAGATGAAACATTTTCAAAGACACTGGAGTGGTTTGCCGACCGGAGAGAGCTGGCAAGAGTAAATCTTGCATCCGGTAAACAGTGGGCGCCGAAGGTTGCTGATAAAATCCAACGACGGACTCGCAAATCCCAAGCTCACAAGGTGAAGACGGTGAAGCTCGACGAACTGATGTTTTTAGTTTCTGGAAAGGAGGGAAAACCTGGTTCAGAGAAGCGGTTCAAGTACAACGTGAAGCTTTTTCCTAGCCTCCATCGCTCATCATGCGACTGTCAGAAACCTGATCTGACAGGCATACCTTGCGCACATGTAATTGCTGTTCTCAGTAAGCGACGTTACAGTACCGCCGAATTTGTGTCGTGCTACTACAGTGCGGAGTACCTGTACAATACATGGGCGCCGCTGCTTATGCCATTCAGCACTGCCGAAGATTATCCAAATATGGGGGGGCCGAGGTATGTGCCGAATCCTAAAAAGGTTAAAAGGGGACGGCGGAAGCATCTTCGGTTACCAATGACGATGGATGAGATGAAGAAGGAGAAGAAAAAACATTCGTACAGGTGTTCTCGTTGTGGCGAACAGGGACATACGAGAAACAAGTGTCATGTGCCATTTCAGTACGAGGAGGGTGCTCAAGCTGGTAGACATTCATTCAGTGGCACGGCTTCAAATGCGCACATCCTCAACGAATTCCTTCCAGGTTAGAGGTTATTAACAACGACCAATTGAATTCCAACGTATGCCTATAGAAGTTGCTAATGTTTTATGTTCATTTTGTCAGATGAACCAAGCACTCAGCAAAGATTCTCATCACAACGCCATTCAGTTAGCGGGGTACCAAGGCCGGTACCAACACCTGCAGTAGGAGGAGGTCCCCAACCGGATAGTGCCGCGAGGAAAAAGAAATCTATCGGAGCGAAGTTGAAGGGCATCTTTAAAGGGTCGTCAAGCCGCGGAAATCAACAACGAGATAGGTAACATTAAATGATCCAATGTTCAGATAGGTAAAATATTTTCTTACATTTGTTTCCAGATCTTTAGTTGATTTATTGCTAAAATCAACAACGATTTTATGTCGCTAAAAAACGGGCCGTTTCCCTGGGACCCGGCCGGCCGGTCCCAGGCCGGCTCCCTGGGACAAACTGGGTACCAGACTAGGTACCAGCCCCATTTT
>DASTDY010000065.1:0-61222 GCA_035710125.1 Saccharimonadales bacterium (SeqCode)
TAACGTCCGTACCGGATATAAACCGAACTGTCTCACGACGTTCTGAACCCAGCTCGCGTACCACTTTAATCGGCGAACAGCCGAACCCTTGGAAGGTGCTCCCCCTCCAGGATGTGATGAGCCGACATCGAGGTGCCAAACAGCGCCGTCTATGTGAACTATTGGGCGCTATAAGCCTGTTATCCCCGGGGTAACTTTTATCCGTTTGTGCTATCGAACCCACGTTCATGTACATAAATGTACGGATAGCAGATCACTAACTCCTACTTTCGTATCTGTTTGGGATGTACCCCTCACAGTCAAGCTGGCTTATGCGTTTGCACTATCACTCCGATTTCCATCCGGAGTTAGCCAACCTTTGAACGCCTCCGCTACTCTTTGGGAGGCAACCGCCCCAGTTAAACTACCCACCATACACTGTCCACTAACCGGATAACGGTCAGTGTAAGAATAAAATTACAACAAGGGTGGTATTTCACCTGTGGCTCCACCTGGACTAGCGTCCAAGCTTCAAAGCCTCCCACCTATGCTACACATGTTGTAACCCGATTCAATGTAAAGCTGTAGTAAAGCTCCACGGGGTCTTTTCGTCCTGGTACGGACAGACGGCATCTTTACCGCCAATGCACTTTCACCGAGATGTTCCTAGAGACAGTGTCCAGATCGTTGCGCCATTCGTGCAGGTCGGAACTTACCCGACAAGGAATTTCGCTACCTTAGGACGGTTATAGTTACCGCCGCCGTTCACCGGGGCTTCAGTTCAAAGCGTGAACCTCTCTCCTTAACCTTCCGGCACCGGGCAGGCATCACCCCCTATACATCCTCTTTCGAGTTAGCAGAGAGCTGTGTTTTTGATAAACAGTCGCCTGGACTCTTTTGCTGCGGCCTACATTACTGCAGGCAGACCTTATCCCGAAGTTACGGTCGCTTTTGTTGCCGAATTCCTTTAGGAACATTCTCTCGTAAGCCTTGGTCTACTCGACCTGAGCACCTGTGTTGGTTTGCGGTACGGGCGGCAAAATCCACGCGTACAATTGCTTTTCTGGTCAGCTTGGCTCACGTGACTCATACCCTCAAGGGGTACTCGCATTCGTGCTTCACCTGAGTAAACTCAGACTAGACACTTAGACGGATATAACCATGAATCCGCTCTCGCTACCATGCCGCGCACATTGTACAAAACTTTACCGGTACGGGAATATTAACCCGTTGTCCATCGCCTACGCTACGCGCCTCGGCTTAGGCCCGACTAACCCTGGAATGATTACCATAGTCCAGGAATCCTTGCTCTTTCGGCCGAGGGGATTCTCACCCCTCTTAAAGTTACTCATTCCAGCATTCTCACTTGATACCGCTCCACCGTGCCTCACGACACGACTTCACCGCTGATACCAACGCTCCTCTACCACTGTATTAAAAAATACAATCCATATCTTCGGTAATACGCTTTAGCCCCGTTACATTTTCCACGCAAGATCTCTTGACGAGTGAGCTGTTACGCACTCTTTAAATGAATGGCTGCTTCTAAGCCAACATCCTCGCTGTTTAAGAAATCTCACTTTGTTTCCCACTGAGCGTATATTTGGGGACCTTAGATGATGGTCTGGGCTGTTTCCCTTTTGAGCACCGATCTTAGCACCGATGTTCTAACTGCCGTGGTTACACATATGGTATTCGTAGTTTGTTAAGGGTGGGTACCGTTGCCAGCCCCAGTCCTTTACAGAGCTCTACCCCCACATGCTACTAACACGACGCTAGCCCTAAAGCTATTTCGAGGAGAACCAGCTATCTCCGAGTTCGATTGGCATTTCACCGCTAACCACAGGTCATCCGAGCACTTTACAACGTGCGACGGTTCGGTCCTCCACGTGGTTTTACCCACGCTTCAACCTGCCCATGGTTAGGTCACCCGGTTTCGGGTCTAATCCGCAGTACTATGTCGGCCTATTCAGCCTCGCTTTCACTATGCCTCCGCCAGATGGCTTAAGCTTGCACTGCAAATTAACTCGCTGGATCGTTCTACAAAAAGCACGCCGTCACCGGACAAGCCGGCTCCGACTCCTTGTAAGCACACAATTTCAGGATCTATTTCACTCCCCTCCCGGGGATCTTTTCACCTTTCCCTCGCGGTACTCGTTCACTATCGATCACAAGACATATTTAGCGTTGGCAGGTGGTCCTGCCGGATTCAACCAGGGTTTCACGTGTCCCGGCTTACTCGAGAAATCAAAAAATAAGGTCAGCTTTGTTTTCGCGTACGCGACTTTCACGCCCTTTGGTTAGCCATTCAAACTATTCTGCTAACAAAGCCGATTTTTTACCTTACGGCCGGCTGACAGCCCGGCCTCGCAAGAAATAGTGCTCGACGGATCAAGCCCTATTTCCTGGTCATTTGAAATCTCACAACCCCTCTTAGATATTCGTCTGTCAACTTATTTGCCTATTGGTAATAAATTACCAGGCAAAAACCTAAAAGGTTTGCGCTCTTCCCATTTCGCTCGCCACTACTTTGGGAATCATTTGTTATTTTCTCTTCCTCGCCCTACTAAGATGTTTCAGTTCAGGCGGTGCCCTCTCGATTACCCTATATATTCAGGTAACGGTACTACGACATGACTCGTAGTGGGTTTCCCCATTCGGATATCTCCGGATCAAAGCCTATAGGCGGCTCCCCGAAGCTTTTCGCAGCCTCTCACGTCCTTCGTCGGTATCTTGTGTCAAGGCATTCATTGTGTGCTCTTGAGTAACTTTTTATGCATTGGTTTGACTAGTAGTTGGCATATGCTTTCGCAATGCACCAACTTGCCGTCATCCTTTTTACATTCTTAAAACACTAATTGTTAAATTACAGAACCTTCAGGTTCAGGCAGCAGTGCTTACAGGGAAGCACTATTGTCTGGCCTCAAGTGTACTCATCGTAACAGACCGTTCTATATCTTGTAAAGGACAAAATTGTTGCAACTTTTGCATCAAAAAACCTCTGGTAATTTGCCGATACTGCATTGCAGCAAATTGCCAGAGGTTTCCTAGAAAACATTCGCGTCTTTAAAGAGTATAGCAACTCTAAAAAAAGATTGCAATACGAATTTTCTACCCCTCTTGTGCGTCCGTTTTTATAATACTCCTCGGCAGGCAAAAGCACAATAAAAATAAGGCGTAAATAGCGCCTTATTTTTACTTATAATTCCATGGTGGAGCATATCGGATTCGAACCGATGACCCCCTGCTTGCAAAGCAGGTGCTCTAGCCAGCTGAGCTAATGCCCCATAGCTACGTCATTATACTGAAGTAAGAAGGGTTAGGCAAGCCTAAATGATAGGATACCGACGATCCATGTTTTACGCCTATCTACAAGAAAGAATTTTGGGCTTATGGTAATATTATTGCAATGACTATAAACAGCATCCTCATTGGTTTATTTTTAGTTGCTATGGGTTTCCTTACGCTAAAATATAATCGTGTCGTGGCTCAAAACCTGGGCACTCCCTCGTTCTTATGGAAATACTTCGGACCCGGCAGGGAGTATGCATTTTATATATTCTTATCTTCTTTAATGATACTTTTAGGCTTCGCCGTTACATTCGGATTATTTGGAGTAATCGCGAATATGATACTAGCTCCTTTTAAAGGCCTGACCCGATAGCTACTAATAAAAGAGACACCCTCTCGGGTGTCTCTTTTTACTTTAACAATATGGTAGTGCAGTCAACGTCGGCCGTAATTTGGTGAACCTAGTCCTGTCTATTAAAGACAAAGTTATTTTGCAGATCCAACAAAATAACAGGACCGACCTCGCTCAACTTATGATTGCTCGATAAGTTGGCTGTATCTCCCTAGAAAGGAGGTAATCCATCCGCACCTTCCGGTACGGATACCTTGTTACGACTTAACCCCAATCATCCCCCCCACCTTAGGCCGACCTAAGGTCAGACTTCGGGTGTTGGTGACTTTCGTGGTTTGACGGGCGGTGTGTACAAGACCCGGGAACGTATTCACCGCAGCATGCTGATCTGCGATTACTAGCGATTCCAGCTTCATGCAGGCGAGTTTCAGCCTGCAATCCGAATTGGGACCGGCTTTGATGGGATTTGCTCCGTCTTGCGACTTGGCAGCCCGTTGTACCGGCCATTGTAGCGCGTTTGTAGCCCAAGGCGTAAGGGTAATACAGACCTGACATCATCCCCTCCTTCCTCCCCGTTGCCGGGGCAGTCTGGCTAGAAAAATTCAACTAACCATAGGGGTTGCGCTCGTTAATGGACTTAACCAAACATCTCACGACACGAGCTGACGACGGCCATGCAACACCTGTCACTGAGTTCCGGGTTACAATACACAAACATAATTTATGTACTCTAACCCGGCACTCACTGCTTTCGCAGTAATTCTCAGGATGTCAAGCCTTGGTAAGGTTCTTCGCTTACCATCGAATTAAACAACACGCTCCACCGCTTGTGCGGGTCCCCGTCAATTCCTTTGAGTTTTAGTCTTGCGACCGTACTCCCCAGGCGGAATACTTAACGCGTTAGCTTCGCTACATACCGGGTCGATACGGCATACAGCTAGTATTCATCGTTTACGGCGTGGACTACCGGGGTATCTAATCCCGTTCGCTCCCCACGCTTTCGTGCCTCAGTGTCAGAAACGGACCAGTATCCTGCCTACGCCATTGGTGTTCCTCCCAATATCTACGGATTTCACTCCTACACTGGGAATTCCAGATACCTCTTCCGCTCTCGAGTTTGCCAGTTCGAATAATAGCCTTATGGTTGAGCCACAAGATTTCACTATTCGCTTAACAAACCACCTACGCAACTCTTTACGCCCAGTCAATCCGAATAACGCTTGGGTCCTACGTATGACCGCGGCTGCTGGCACGTAGTTAGCAGACCCTTATTCCTATGTTACCGTCATATTCTTCGCATAGAAAAGAAGTTTACAACCCGAAGGCCTTCATCCTCCACGCGGCGTTGCTCCATCAGGGTTGCCCCCATTGTGGAATATTCCTAACTGCTGCCTCCCGTAGGAGTCTGGACCGTGTCTCAGTTCCAGTCTGACTGATCATCCTCTCAAACCAGTTAAAGATCGTCGACTTGGTGAGCCATTACCTCACCAACTATCTAATCTTACGCGGGCTCCTCCCGAAGCGCCGAAGCTTTAATCCGAGGACCATATGCGGTATTAGCTACTCTTTCGAGCAGTTATCCCTCACTTCGGGGCAGATTCCCACGTGTTACTCAGCCGTCCGCCGCTCGTCAGCATCTAGTAAACTAGACCTGTTACCGCACGACTTGCATGTTTTAGGCACGCCGCCAGCGTTCATCCTGAGCCAGGATCAAACTCTTCAAAAAAAGAATATCAAAATTGACATTCAGTGTTATTTAACAACTGACGTTGACTTGCACTACCATATTGTTAATGTGCTGCCATCTCCTCACAAACAGATGTACTGACAGACTGCTTGCTATCTTATCGTCTTATGAGCTGAGTGTCAATAGATTCTCTGGAAGAAGACGTTACAAAATTTGCAACATTACGGACGCAACCGCTACACCTAGAATAGATCCGGCCACTACCTCTATAGGCTTATGACCGATTGCACTGTAAAAGGCTTTATCTTTTGCGATTTGTTTTAGTACAATTCCCTGCTCACCCACCGCCCTGCGCACATTTAATGCGTCGTATATCACTATGGAGGTGAGCACAAGGGTGATTCCAAATGCCGCAGACGAGATGCCGTCGAGCACACCTACTACCACAAGCAGCGAGACCGTAATCGCACTATGCGAACTGGGCATGCTGCCGGATGTCACGATGGTGGGTCTCTGATCTCTTGGACTTCCGTTAAATACCGCTAACGCCATCTTTGCAAGCTGCGCGACTAACCATGCCATTATTGGCGCTGCCCAATAGATTGAAACCCACTCCCCCATAGTTTTACGACTCCTCGTCTTCCTCTGGCGCTTCAGACTCCTCAACAAGACCAAGCGTAGCCACAGTATCGCCCTCACCCATGCGCATAATGCGAACGCCTTGCGTTGTTCGGCCAAGTGTTGGGATATCTTTGATCGCCAAACGGATTGATTGACCCTTGGACGAAATAATAAGCACTTCTTTAGTATCTGTACTAATAGAGCGCACCACCATTAAGTCGCCAGTTTTATTGTTTACGATACCTGCCTTAATACCAACTCCACCACGTTTGTGGGTCGGAAAATTAGCCATCTTAGTAAGTTTTCCGTAACCATTGCAGCTAAGAACTAGTAGCTGGCGGTCCTCGAGGGCTAGATCTGCACCAACTACTTTATCACCAGCGCGTAACCTAATACCTCTTACGCCACGTGCCGCCCTGCCCATCGGCCTTGCATCTTTTTCATTAAAGCGAATTGCCTGGCCAAGCGAGGTAGAAATAACAACTTCATCATCACCAGAGGTTACATGAATCCAGCGTAATTCGTCGCCATCATCTAGTTTGATTGCGATAAGACCTGAATTCCTGATGTTATTGTAGTCAGATATTGGTGTCTTTTTAACTACGCCCTGTGTTGTTGTCATAAACATAAAACCCTTGTCGCCATGGTTTTTGTCTATGCGAACCATTGAAGTAACTTGTTCTTCCGGCTGTAACTGCACAAGATTTACCACGGCAACACCTTTAGCGGTTAAGCTCGATGCAGGCACTTCGTATACTTTAAGACGGAATACCCTACCCTTGTTAGTAAACAGCAGCAACCAATCGTGCGTGCTTGCTGTTACCAACTGGTCGATGACATCTTCTTCTTTGGTAGTCATGGCTCGCTTGCCCTTACCGCCGCGGTTTTGTTTGCGGTAATCAGTAACGAGCGTGCGCTTTATGTAGTTTTCGTTCGTAATTGTTACAACGACTTGCTCATCCGGAATAAGCTCCTCATCACTGAACTTGCCCAATTCTTGGCCAATCATCTTGCTGCGGCGCTCGTCACCATAAAGCTTCTTCATTTCTAGCAACTCTTCTTTAATAATTGCCAGGATTTTTTGCTCGTCGGCCAAAATAGCTTTAAGTTCGGCGATTAACAGGTTAAGTTCTTTTAATTCGTCTTCAATCTTTTTACGCTCAAGGCCAGTAAGGCGGCGAAGTTGCATTGCTAAAATGGCATCTGCCTGAAGTTGGCTTAAACCAAACTTCTGCATTAAGTTCGCCTGGGCTTCTTCATTGGTCGCGCTGCTACGAATAGTAGCAATTACTTCATCGATGTGGTCGAGCGCAATTACCAAACCTTCTAAAATGTGAGCCCGCTCCTCGGCCTTCCTAAGCTCAAATTCTGTGCGACGACGCACGACTACCTGGCGATGTTTAATATATTCACCGAGGATTTCTTGGAGGCCCAAAATACGTGGCTGAATACCGTCTATTAAAGCGAGCATGTTGTAATGGAAGCTTGTTTGCAAAGCAGTCATCTTGAACAATTGGTTCAGGACCTTTTTAGGATAGGCGTCTTTCTTAAGTTCTACTACAATGCGTACCTTGCCCCTAGAGCTTTCGTCGCCTAGGTATGTAATGCCGTTTATCTTCTTCTCTTTGCTGAGATCAGCTATACGCTCAATGAGTGTTGCCTTATTCACAGCGAAAGGGATCTCTGAGATTATTATTCGGTGAGCGCCTTTTCGGGTACTCTCCTCGATCTCAGCTACAGCACGAATTACAACACTTCCCCGCCCAGTCGCATAAGCTTGGCGCATTGAATCGCCGCCATATACTATGCCTCCTGTAGGGAAGTCTGGCCCTTTCACATATTTAAGAAGGTCATCCAGGGATATGTTGTCTGGGTTATCTATCATGTACACTAGCGCATCAACAAGTTCACCTAGGTTATGCGAAGGGATACTTGTGGCCATACCCACCGCAATACCCATCTGGCCGTTCAACAATAAGTTTGGCAGTTTTGCAGGCAATACGCTTGGTTCCTTCAAGCGGCCGTCGTAATTTTCGCGCCATTCAACCGTGTCTTTATCTATGTCGGTGATCATTTCTTCGGCAGGACGCGCCATGCGCGCTTCTGTATAGCGCATAGCAGCCGCAGGGTCGCCGTCCATCGAACCAAAGTTACCTTGGCCGTCTACAAGCATGTAGCGCATAGACCAGTCTTGTGCCATACGCACCATCGAATCATAGATGGCTGAATCGCCGTGCGGGTGGTAATCACCCATCACAGCACCAACTACAGTTGCAGACTTGCGGTGTTTAGTACTGGCTCGCAGGCCGTCGCGGTTCATCGTAAATAAAATGCGGCGATGGACGGGTTTCATACCATCACGAACATCTGGCAGAGCGCGCGCTACGATAACGCTCATTGAATACTTGAGGTAGTTATCCTCCATTACATCTTCGACTGTACGGAGCTCTAGGCCGCGGGAACGGGCGTCAAGCAGTTCGCCTTCTACAGCTTTATTTTCGGATTGTGGTTCTTGAAGGTTGTTTTCAGTCATATTAAATATCCAAGTCCTTTACAAATCTAGCGCGCGTCTGAATAAAGTTCTTGCGCAGGTCAACTTCATTACCCATAAGCTTGTTAAAAATAGCATCTGCCTTTTCGGCGTCTTCAATATTTACCCTAATGAGTACGCGGTTTGCAGGATCCATAGTGGTGGTCCATAACTGTTCCGCATCCATCTCACCTAAACCCTTGTAGCGTTGGATTTCGTTTACGCCTGCCTGCTTGCGACGATCATCTGTTGGGTCAATTTTGACGCCTTTTGCTTTCCGCTCTTCAATGAGGCGTTTCATTGTTTCATCGAGTTCTTGGTCGCTATAGACGTAGTATTTTTTACTACCAGATTTGACCAAAAACAGAGGTGGCTTAGCAAGATACAAATGTCCTTCTTCAATAATTGGACGCATAAACCTAAAGAATAGCGTCAGTAGTAATGTGGCGATGTGGCTGCCGTCTACGTCGGCGTCGGTCATAATGATCACACGATCGTAGCGAAGGCCGCGGATATCAAACTGCTCGTCAATGCCAACTCCCAGCGCCTTAATAAGACTTACGATTTCGTTGTTTGCTAGCATCTTATCTAGCCGTGCACGCTCCACATTCAGCACCTTACCTCGGAGCGGCAAAATCGCTTGAGTTTTGCTATCACGGCCACTTTTGGCTGAGCCACCTGCCGAATCGCCCTCTACCAAATATAGTTCGGAGTCTTTAGGATCCTTACTTGAACAGTCGGCCAGCTTACCTGGCAGACCCATGCCGTCAAGCGCACCCTTACGTATCACGCTTTCGCGAGCAGCACGTGCGGCCTTGCGGGCGCGAGCAGCAAGTAAGGACTTTTGAATGATTTTTCGGGCTGTTGCAGGATTTTCTTCTAGGTAATACGCGAACCACTCGTTCATTACCTGTTCTACATACCGACGAATTTCTGGATTGCCGAGCTTGTTCTTTGTTTGGCCTTCAAACTGAGGGTCTGGCATTTTAACTAAAATGATTGCTGTAAGGCCTTCGCGGACGTCATCGCCGGTGAGGTTTTCTTCTTTGTCTTTTAGTATGCTGTTTTTGCGGGCGTAATCATTAATGACACGCGTAAGCGCAGCACGAAAACCAACCATGTGCGTTCCGCCATCTGGGTTGAACACGTTGTTAGCAAATGCCTTTACTGTCTCAACGTAGGCATCGGTGTACTGGACGGCAATTTCAACCATTGTGTCTTCAACTTGGCGCTCTATGTAGAAAATCTCGTCGGAGACGATCTCTTTGCCGATGTTTAAATGCTTGACATACGACTTGATACCACCGTCGAAGTAAAATGCACACCTCTCACCAGTGCGTTCGTCTGCGACAGAAACGTGGACACCTTTAGTTAGGTAGGCTTGGTGGCGCAAGTAGTCGACTACCCACTTGTAATCAAGCTTGACTGTTTCAAAAATCGTTGCATCAGGATAGAACGTAATTGAGGTGCCAGTTTTGTCTGTCTTGCCAACTTCTCTAATCGAATCTTGGGGAACACCTATGGCATACTCTTGACGGTATAGTTTACCGCCTTTGCTCACCTCTGCAACAAGCTTGGTTGATAATGCGTTTACTACGCTCGAACCTACGCCGTGAAGACCACTCGAGACTTTGTACCCACCGCCACCAAACTTACCTCCCGCATGCAATACGGTCAGCACTGTTTCTAGCGTGCTTTTGCCTGTTTTGGGATGGATATCTACAGGAATACCACGGCCATCATCGGTCACCGTTACACCACCGTCTGCGAGCAATGTTACGGCAACTTTAGTAGCATGGCCGGCAATTGCTTCGTCTATACAGTTGTCGGCAATCTCTTTTATTAAGTGGTGCACCCCGTCGTAACCGGTGCTCCCAATGTACATTCCAGGGCGCTTGCGAACAGGCTCTAAGCCTTCTAAAACTTGAATCTGACTGGCATCGTAATCGGACGCGTGTGTTTGTTTAGCCATTTCCCCTCACTCTACAGAGAATCAGTATTTACATCTCTATTATTATACTTTTTAGCACGTATTCACGCAACTACTTGTATTGAACATAATTTTTATGCTAAATTTTAGATTAAGGAGTCAAAAACAAAAATGTTCCGGAAACTAGTTTCCAACCTGCCGTTCAGCCCGGCGTTGGTTGGGCAGCTTGGGTTCTACGCCAAGCGCCTGCGTAAAGAACAGTTCACCAGACGACTGGGGTTAGTTTTTACGGCATTGGCGCTTGTGGTGCAGTCGTTTGCTGTATTCACCCCTCCCGAACAGGCTCTCGCGAGTAGCGCGGCAGATATTATCCCAGGCGGTGTTCGCTCTGTCGATGACATTATTAATGTATATGATGCCGGCGCACAAGGCCAAAACGACTTCAAAGATCTTATGGACTATTTTGGCGTAAGCCGGCAAGAGCTCGCTAACATGAATCGCACGATAGTAATGGTTTGTTCGAGCGATCAGAGCGTGGTGAGTTTTGGACGTTCACATCGCTATTCTACCGCTGAGGGCGAGCTTGTGCATAATGTGCCCCGACAAGTCGGGGGCTTTTCTACGTTTTATTCGGTCCCACTCTTTAGGTTCGACAGTATTAACAATACAGTTAATTGTTATGAGTCGTATGTGGGAAACTCGTCTAAGATCGGCTGGTTCTCTATTATGCGGAAATGCGGAAACTTCCAAATCAAACAAGATGTCCGCAAACTTCCAAAAGCCCATCTTGTATCTGCAAGCTGTAAAACGATTCAGGGTTGGGCATATGACGAGCGCCAGCAAAATCTAAAGGTAAAAATTTACCTATACTTTAACGGGCCTCCAGGCAAGGGCCAACAAGTTGGCCCTATAATGAGCGACCAGACTACGCCTTCGGCACCTATAGGCACAGGCTACGGGTTTAGCTATGCCGTACCTGAGCAATACCAAAAATCGACGAGTCCAACTACTGTATGGGCTGTCATGCAACCACTCCCTGGTTGGGATCAGCCGACTGTCCAGTTTGACAACACGCTTACTATTCCTGCCAACTGCACACCAACGGAAACCCCTACTGCCGTTTGTTCCGGCCTGAACCTCAACAGAATAGATCGCACTCGATTCACACTGGTTGCAAAAGCAACAAAATCTGGAAATGCCACTATAAACGGCTATGTATTTACTGTTCAGGATAAAGCCGGTAAAAAGGTATATGAAAAAAACATAAATAGTACGGTGGACTCAGCAGAGTCCGGCACATTTGACCTCAAAAACGCAGGTGATTATACCGCTAAAGTTGTAGTAAAGGCATCAATTGGCGATAAAGAATCCCCGGAATGCACGAAGCTCCTGCAAGTCTCTCCTCCGGATAAGTGCCAGTATAACCCGAATCTTGCTGCATCCGACCAAGACTGTAAACCCTGTCCATACAATAAGAACATCTGGATAAAAGATGAACAAAATTGCCGGCCACAAGTTAGCCAGTCAAAAGAGGCAGTGAACCTCACTCAGGACTTTAAAGATGCAAATGGCACAACGGCAAAAACTACTGATCGTATTCGATTTACTGTGCACACCACTAACATTGGAGACGGCACTGTCACAGCAAAAGTAGACGAAAGCCTTGGCGATGTCCTTCAATACGCAAAATTGCTTGATCTTGGCGGCGGTACCTTCGACGAAAACACCAAGGTACTAAGCTGGGGAGATGTTGCTCTTGGCCCACAACAAACAGATTCAAGACAATTTGTGGTCCAGGTTAACGATGTAATTCCTGCAACACCCCGTGGAGCAAATGATCCTGCCGCATATAACTGTCTTATGACAAACTCTTACGGCAATACCATAAATATTCATGTACAATGCCCTTTTGAAAAAACTGTAGAAAATACAGTTAAACAACTCCCCTCAACTGGTGTGGGTGAAAATGTTATATTCGGAACTGTCCTGCTAATGGTAGTAACATACTTTTATGCTCGCAGTCGTCAGATGAATAAAGAGGTCCGTTTAATCCGTAAAGAATTTAACTTTGGGACAATATAAGATAAGGAGCTAACTCATGGCAAATCCAGAACAACTACGCGGCGGCGGTGAACGGACGGCAGAGCTAGAGCGCGCCGCAGCAGAGAGGTCAGCTGAGCTCCGCGAAAAACTCCATGGCAAAGAACGCCCCGAGCAAAACAGCGAACATCTCGCCAAAGAAGCACGGGCAGAAGCAGAAAAACAAGCGCGCCCTGCTGAGGACGTAAAACCTAAGGGTGAGCTTGAATCTAACGCCGGACCATCATACCAAACAGCCAGGACGCCAGATGCTGCATATAAAGAGACTATGACTACAATTCAAAAAGAAATGTCAGCACCAGCCCGGGCTTTCAGCAAAGTCATACACAATAAAACAGTTGAGAAAGTAAGTGACCTGGCAGGCAGCACAGTTGCCCGTCCGAACTCAATCCTGAGTGGTAGTATTTTTGCATTTATTCTAGTGCTAGCCGTGTATGTGCATGCAAAAAATATCGGCTACTCTTTATCTGGTTTTGAAACAATCGGCGCCTTTATATTAGGTTGGATCATCGGCATTTTATATGATGCCCTTAGGGCAATGCTCACCGGGAAAAGATAGAGGCAACCTCTATCTACTTTTGGGCAGCCGCTTTTCATCTTCTGACCTATGGTGAAGATTACCACGGACATCGATATAAATTTCGTCTAAGGCTGGCTCCTCGTCTGCATCTGTCTGAACTGCAGGCAATGTGGGCATACGCTTTAGCTTAAGCTCAGTGGGAGAGGATTTAGCAGGTTCAGGCTGTTGGACAGGTTGCCGCATGATGTCGCTCGCGTGTGTAGCCTGAATCGCCTGCTCCAACTGATGGTGAGCATTAGCGCTAAACGTGCCTGCAGCCGCGCTAAGAGGCTGATGGTCAGAAAAGCTTATGCTACCGCCATATCCTTGGCTCTGAAGGTCAGACAGCCCCAAAGGTGGACTAGGGCGCGTACTTTTGGGCGGAGCAATTGACGCCACCTGCAGCACCTCGGGCTCCTGTTGCCGTACCTCTACCTTTGGTGCCACCGGATGCACGACAGGCTGTGGCGGCCGAGAGTCCTGATCAACGTGTTTAACAGGTGGCTGCAGGCCGTGAGCCGCGTGCTTAGTACTCTCATGCGGCTGTTGTGGTTGTGGTGAAGACACTACGGCAGGTGAAGCTACAGGCGCAGTAACAGGCTTTGCCGGCGCGGCTTCTGCCTGCGGGGTAGCCTTAGGAGGCTGTGCCGGATGCTGCGCTAACTGTTTTGTTTGTAGAGCCTCAGGCTGCGGTGGTTTAGGTGAAGCGTTTACTGCACCAAACTGCTGCTTTCGTTTTGCGAGCCACTCATCCAAAAAGCTGCTTCCGCCAGATTGTTGCTCGTTAGCCTTGGCTGGTTGGGTCGTTTGTTGCATCCTATTAAGCGCCGCTTGCCTACGTGAATCTCGATCCTGCTCACCGCTGCGCAAACGTGCAAAAATCTCTTGTTCGACCTGCTGTTTCGGCCGGCCATACTTTGCCGCAGAAAGCCTTTTAAGGGCTTGCGCAAGCTCTGCATTTGGCTGACCTAGTGGCGGAATGAGCGACATACTAAATGGCGATGATGGCACATTGTTCACCATAACCGAAGCAACAGCCTCAAAGTTGGGCAATTTTGTTAAATCTTCGGCGTCAAAAACCGGTGTAAATTTTTTAGACATCATTTCGGCATCGGTTGTTCCAATACGTCCTGATATTACCGTCCCAACGTTACCTATAATAGCCTCACGGATCTTGTCAGTAAGCTGTGTCATAAACTGGTTAGCCAACACTAGGCTAAGGCGATATTTACGCGCCTGAGACAGAATAATTTCAAAAGACTCCGTAGCAAAGTTCTGAAACTCATCGGCATACAACGTAAAATCAACACGCTGGTCTTCTGGAATGTCTGCCCTTCCCATGGCGGCCGCCTGAAACTTCATTACAAAAATCATACCCATCAACTGTGCATTTAACTCGCCCATTTTAGAAATGTTAATGAGCAATATCTTTCTGTTGTCCATGATATCGCGCAAATTGAAGCCGCTCTTTGTTTGGCCAATAATATTACGCATCATTTCGTTAGAAAGGAACGCACCAAATTTACTTACAAACCACCCTAAAACTTCACTCTTATGGTAGTCGCTGGTTTGCGCCATTTCTTTGTTCCAAAAGTCTAATACTGCCTGGTCCTTAACGTATTTCAATTTGGACTTTGCAAAATCATTATCGTTAAAAACCTGCGGTATATCTATAAATGAGGCGCCTGCGGGATCGGCCATAATAGTGAGCGCTGCATTACGGAACCAGTGCTCGTAACGCGGACCAATGATACCTGTGTGGCCTGGGTCGTATAAACGGTACAACATAGCAATAGCTTCTTGGATCAAGAAGTCTTTCTGGTCATCTGTTTCAAATTCAAAAAGATTCATACCTATCGGCGTCGCAGACATATCGCCAGGGGCAAAATAAATAACGTCTTCTACCCTCTCCCGGGGCACCATTGCCAGCAGCCGTTCCGACGAATCACCGTGTGGATCAAGAAAGGCAAACCCCTTCCCGTCTAACATATCTTGCAAAGCCAAGTTCTCAAGCAGACCAGATTTACCTGTACCCGTTTGTCCAATGATGTAAGCATGACGGCGTCTGTCTACATCACCAAGCCGTATCTCTTTTTTTATACCTCTAAACAGATTATAGCCCAGCAGTAGGCCCTTCTCTACCATTTGATTAGGTCCATCGACCTGCTTAGATGCCTGCCTCTCAAGTTGTGAGGTCGGTGTGTTGCGCTGGTCTGGAAAGTGAAAAATCGTTGCAAGTTCTACACTATTCATTACGTTTTGGTTTAATTCTTGTGGGAAGAACCTAAAAATGAATGAGGTCACAAATTGTTCGATATTTTTAGCAACAGAAAATTTAAACCCGTTTTTTGTTGGGGAATCAAACAGCGCAAATGCAGCCACTATATTTTTGAGGATCGCCTGTGACCGCGCCGCGGTACTCGATGATGCAATCACCCGAACCAACACTTCATAACCAGGGTGGCGTGTTTTGTCATCGATTGCGTCAACTGTTGCCTGCTCAAGGGAGCTTAGCTGCTTATCCTCTGGCTTTACCTCTTTATTAATAGGTGGTTTCCAGAGGGCTTCAGCCACATCTTTCATAGAAAGCAACCCAGTCTTAACGCCTTTGTCTTTACGGATTTTATTTGACCTAGCTACGGCGTTCTTTGCCCACTTATCTCCTGCGGGACGTAGTAAAATTTGCACTCCCGCGCCATCCTCCTTGCCAAGAACTGACAAAGCATTGAGAATCGCCTGCATAGCGTCCCTTTTGGTCTCTTGGTAGGTCGCGATCGGATAGCTGTATTCTTTTTTCAAAGTAAGCTCCCCACCAATTACACCGCTCATCTTACCAGTCTGGCTAAACATGTTGTGTTCTTCACACTCTTCTAATCTTGCTGTAGGGTAGGCGGCAAGGACGGACTGTTTTACAACATCCAATAGAACGACAGGGCACACAAGGTAATAGTGGATCAAACCTTTGTGCGCAACAATCTCGAACGATATGTGACGCTGGCCATAGATCTGGCTTTTAAAACCTTTTGTGGCCGTGCTTGCCATTATGTTGTACATTATTTGAGCCTGAGAGATGGCTTCTTCTACTACTTCGCGGTTATCTCGGGAACCAACTTCTATATCATCGCTAGATGGCGGCAAATAAATAAGCAACGGCACCATCTTTAGACCACGTTCGTAATTTTTTGCCTCACGTAAGATACGGCGGTACTGAAGGTACGCAACATAAATGGCGGCGATCACTACCGCTGCTGCAACAATAAGTCCAATCACCACACCAAGCATGTACTACTCACCACTATTTAGCTTTATTTCTTTGCCGTACCGTTTCTTAAGGTAATCAGCCTGTAATCGACTCACCTCTTTCTCTTGAAGATAAGGATTATCTTTTGTTTGCGTCACGATTTTTTTGGCCTTATCAACCCACTCCTTCTCTATGACGTCTTCATCGGCAGCAGAAAGCGGATTGGAATCTTTAACCTTGGTAGGCATCGGTGCAGGTTGAGGACTGGGCAGACTAGGCAGTTTAGGCAAAGCTTGTACTGGCGCAGGAGCTGCGGCCGGCTCGACTTCAGGAGCTTGAGGAGCTTGTTCAGGAGTACGATTTATAACCTCCCCCTGCTGAGAGGATATTTGCGCTTCCGGTGCGCGATACGCACCCATCTCGGGAGATGGGCTAATTGACGGTGTCCGTGGCTCCATAACTAGCTAAATTGTACCATAACGGAGTAAGTTCAATAAGGCTACTCGCCACCTTTTTGATTCCTGCGCACAACGTAAAAACAGCCGACCGCAATCAATAAGGCCACCAACACTACCTCTTTGAATTCAAGTTGTCCTAGGGTGTTGAGCGCAATCAAGAATACAGGCCCTAACCCTATAACACTCACAACGTAATAGAGCTGCCTTCCTGGATAAAATTTTTTCCATCCAAATAACTGACCAACCTTAAAGATGCCAACCATAACTGCATATAAAAGGGTAACAACAAAAAAATAAAAAAGAGCGAAAGCGATAAGGACGCTTAACGGACCGCTTTGCAAAGGACTAGTGACGTTAAGAAAAATGAAGAGTAAGCCACCCCAAAATACAGGCAAGCCCGCAATAAAGATAGTTTTAACGTGCTGGAATGTTGATTTAGACTGCGACTTTTCCATGGTTTCAACTTTACTAAATAGAATAAGAAATAAACAGCCACCAACGAGTGGGGCTGTTTATTTAGATCGGAATAATGTCGTGAAAGCCAGGGGGGAAATCCGCTCAACGTAAATGACTTATGTAGCGCTTCCCGCCCTGGACAATACTGACCGCTCTCTTTCGAGAGCATGGAGCCGTTTTTCAGAAAGATTCTGCCAAACAGCTTAGTAAGACATGGACCGCTCCACGGTTTGGCAGATGTCTGGCAAGGACGCGTACCTTGCGAGTTAATCCGCCAAACCGCGGGGTCAACATGTAAGAAAGGTGCAAGCCTTCAATGCCACAATTTTTATTTTTGTATGTTTGTTTTATCAAAAGCTTAATTACAATGTAGCACGAAAACGCTTATGCGTCAATAATCTATGGTAATAAAGTTGATGTATTAATTACTCTACCAATCTGTAACAGTCCTTTTTAACAACACAGTTTTGCTATCAGAAACGTTGTTAATTTTGTATATTACTTCTTATCTAAATTATTATTCAGGAAAAGCAGCCAAAAAAACTGCTTCTACCAGACTTTTTTAGCCTGCTAGTCAAGCTTCACTATTTTTGAATAAGGGCTTGTTGCCTCTGCAAGTTCATTGTAAAAGTCTGCGACAAATTGCCTGCCTTTTTCGGCTATACTACGCCCTGTTGGAGTTTCAAGTGTCAAATCAAAAATTTCTGTGGCTCGCGCCAAATTCTTTTCAAGCGGCCAATTAAACTCAGTAAAAGTCCGAATATTTTGGTATACGCCGATAGGGCCAAACTTTTCTATTAAATCTGCATCTGCCACTACCTTTGCTTCTAGGCTCGCTGGTTTTTCATTATGCATGCTGCCTTTGTGCGTACGAATGCAGTCAGCAATACTTTCAATTATTTTAGGCGGGTACTTTATATTGCCGTCATGAAGGTATTCGTGCAGCTTTTCTGCACCAACCGCACCATGCGTCTTACCATTTGCTCCGTACAAAAAACCTATGTCATGCATCGTTATGGCCGGAAGCACTACTCCCATATCGGCTTTTTCGGCCTCACCTACAACGATCGCATTAAGTATGTCACGGTATACATGCGCCCAATTATGGGCAGGCAGGTTGGTGGCTTTGTAAAAGCGTTCTTGTGTGTACGTAAAAACCGCACGGAAGGTTGGGTCATCATGAAGATACTGAGTAAGTTTTTGGTGAAGCTCTGCGGCATCGGCGTTAAGTAATTTCATACCGACAGCTTACCATATGCCAATGATCGTTTTGACAGCTAGATTAGAAAGCATGAGCAACTTATCCACAGCTTTTACACAAAGCAAAAATAGTTGTTGACAGGCCTGTTTTAGCCCATTATTATAGGGGTAGCACTTGAGTAAAAAAAGTGCTCAAAAACAAAAAACGAAAAATACGAACAACGGCTTCTCGCAGGCCGTTGTTTTTTACTAACAAATAGCCACCGAACAAATTCACCAATTTTCTTTCTCTGTAACAAGGGCAGCTCCACCAAAAAAGACCCTGCAAGCAGAGTCCCTTTTGGTGGAGCTGCGGGGTATTGCACCCCGGTCCGCGCGGTTACATCCTATTCTTCTACAAGCTTAGTACGTTTTGTTACTTTCTGAATTAGAAACGCACAAACATCAGAAAGGGTAGCGAAAGATCTCGGTTATGCAGGCTCGCCGAACCCACAAAACCCAACTAGCAAAATATAACACTCTAGACGTACCGGCTAGTACGGTCCGTCAGAATGGTTACCTAAATTAGGCAACAGTCGCTGTAGCTAATTGTGGAACTGCAAAAGCAGTCTTCACAGTGTCAACTACGCGGCTAACAAAGTTTTTGGCACTTATAGTGCGCGCTGCGGTAACGGTGCAGCAACCGGCTTGCGGCAATAGGTTGTAAATGTCCACACGTCGAAGCTATTTCAGCCCCATGTGCTTTTATTTTACCACTCTTGCACTTCTAGGGAAAGAGTGGCATACTGTGCCGGCTATGACTGCGAGAGTTTTTTCTTCGGCAACAATTGGCTTCGACGGCGAGAAGATCGAAGTAGAATGCGACGCTACAAATGGCCTGCCCGCCATGCTCATTGTAGGCCTTGGCAACAAAGCGGTAGACGAGGCCAAGGAACGTGTTAGGAGCGCGATTAAAAACTCATCGCTTGATTTTCCCAAAAAACGTCTTACCGTTAACCTTGCCCCTGCAAATATCCCAAAAGATGGCGCCCATTTTGATGCCGCAATTGCTGCCGCTCTCCTGATTGTAAGCGGCCAGTTACCGCAAACCGCGGTAGACTCCCTACTGATTGTTGGAGAACTCGCCCTAGACGGTAGTCTGCGCCCAGTCCGTGGCATCATTAACCATGCCCAAACAGCACGCAAACATGGACTTTCGGCCATAATTACACCCAAGGCCAACGCCAGCCAAGCGACACTAGTGGATGGCATTCAGGTTTTGCCGGCAAACAACTTGAGGGACATTTACCTGCATTTGAGCGGCGCTCAAGCTATCCAACCTGCCACCCCAAACACCGCAAAGACACCTCCCCTATCGACTACACTACTAGATGATATTCAGGGGCAGGAACAAGCTAAACGCGCCGTTACAATCGCCGCAGCTGGCCATCATAATATTTTACTAAGCGGGCCACCTGGCTCTGGCAAAACAATGCTGGCAAAAGCGCTTGCATCTATTCTGCCGCCGCTTTCTTCGCAAGAAATCGTTGAGGTGACCAAACTACATAGCCTGGCGGGCGAAACATATAACGAAATCGTTGCAAATCGACCATTTCGGTCACCACATCATAGCAGCAGCCACATTTCGCTGGTTGGCGGCGGGCTTACCGTACGACCAGGCGAAATTAGCCTGTCGCACAGAGGCGTCTTGTTCTTAGACGAATTGCCGGAATACAGCAGACAAGCCCTAGAATCACTCCGACAACCACTCGAAGAAAAAATGGTGTATATTGCCCGCGCTAACCGCCGTGCCACCTATCCTGCTGATTTTATGTTAATCGCTACCCAAAACCCTTGCCCTTGCGGCTATGCGAGCGATCCTGGCCGAACATGCGTCTGCAGCCCTATGCAAATTGTTAACTACCGTAAAAAATTGTCTGGCCCGCTCATAGACAGGATTGATATGTTTATAGAGGTGTCACGCCTAAATCCAAATGTTCTATTGCAAGTACCCTCTGGCGCTGCCACCGACGCCATTTCAAAACAAGTTCTTGCCGCGAGACAACGCCAGCATCTACGTTTAAAAAGCGACTGCCTTACAAATGCAAATTTAAGCAGCAAAAATATTGCCAAAATCTGCAAACTTACCGCTGAGGCTCGTGAGCTGTTAGATACTGCTTCGCGTTCGCTTCAACTTTCTGCACGTAGTTATTTCAAGGCCATAAAGGTAGCCAGAACTATTGCCGACCTCGAAATAAGCGACACAATTCTACCCCAACATATTTCTGAGGCACTCCAGTATAGACCTCATATTGAAAATTACTAGTTGAAAACCAGCGCTACCTCTGCTACAATAAGCCATCGAATAGACATGTAAGGTTAGTAAGGAGCAGTTTCTATTAGTAAATCTGTGCGGATCAATGAAAGCATAACAGCTTCGGAGCTTCGCGTTATAGGACCAGATGGCAACCAACTTGGTATTCTGTCTCGGTCTGAGGCACTTTTAGAAGCAGAGCGAGCCGGCTTAGATCTTATCGAGATCTCACCAATGGCGAGTCCGCCTGTTGCAAAAATCATTGACTGGGGTAAATACCAGTATCAGAAAACTAAGGAACAGCAGCGGAACCGTCGTAATACTACCACTGTTGAGATTAAGCAAATGCGCTTAGGGCTCAAGATTGGTGCAAACGACCTCGATATCAAGCTTCGCAAAATTCGTGAATTTCTTGAAGCAGGGCATCGCGTGAAGATCATGGTATTCTTCCGCGGACGAGAAATGGCCCACCAAGAACTTGGATACGCAATGCTCGATAAAATTATCGAAAAACTGCAAGATACCGCCACTGTCGAACAAAAGCCAATTATGGCTGGTAAGAATTTAGGAATTGTCGTAAGGAGTACAGTCAATGTCAAGAGTAAAGGCGTACAAGAAAAAAACCCATAAGGGTTCAGCTAAACGGTTGCGAGTAACAACCAACAACAAGATGCTTCGTGAGCAAGCTGGCCACGTACACTTTAACGAAAAGAAAGGCGAAGGCCGCAAGCGCGCCATCGCCGGTAAGAAAGCCATTACTGGTTCGATCGCCCGCAACCTTAAGCGAGCACTAGGAGTAAAATAATGAGAGTTAAACGAAGCGTCACCGCACGCAACCGCCACAAAAAGATTTTAGACCTTGCCAAAGGTATGCAGCATGCCCGTCGGCGTTCGTTTCGCCTTGCGAAGCAAGGTGTAATCCGCGCACTTCAGTACGCATACCGCGACCGCCGCAACAAAAAACGTGACCTTCGCGGCACCTGGATTACCCGAATTAACGCTGCTGCCCGCGAAAACGACACTACTTACGCCAAGCTTGTAAACGACATGAAAAAATCAAACATCGAACTTGACCGTAAGATCCTTGCCGAATTGGCCGCAACTGACCAAAAAGCGTTCACCGCTATAGTAAAAGCCGCGAGCAAATAGTCCTTCGCCCTGACAATAAAAAATCACCTAGCTAGGTGATTTTTTATTGTCAGACTGCCTGTAAGCCGGGTTCTGTCGAGAACGATCATCTATCTAGCCGTGCAGTTACCTGCACGGTCGAGCGGTTAAACGGCCGATGTGGCGGAGCCACCACCGCGGTTATGCGGAGCATCGACCTCCTTGCAGCAGACAGGGTTTACCTTCTTGCCATGTCACCATGACACGCTGTGGGCTCTTACTTTAGCCTTGGCGCCTTCGCGCCGAAGGATTATCCCAGACAAGCTGGGCCCACTCCTTTCACCCTTACCTGCAAATAAGCAGGCGGTTTCGTTTCTGTGGCACTTTCCCTAGAGTTACCTCCGGTTGCGGTTAGCAACTGTCTTGCCCTATGCTGCCCGGACTTTCCTCTTGGTCGGGAAGACCAAGCGACCGTTCAGCAATCTGACTGATAAATTATACCTTTTAAACAGATAATATACAAGTTGCTTATGGTTGCTTATGTGCATCTAAAATTTTATTCACCATGGCGTCGGCCTCCTGATTAAATTCTCGCCGCACATGGGTAAATGTAACTTTTTTGAATAACTTCATCAACTCCTTAATACGGGCATGGATTGGCCAAAGTTCACGGTTTTTGATCTGGTAGACACCATTAAGTTGGTTAACGACCAGCTGGCTGTCTAATCTAAAATGTAGTTCCCTTGCCCCAATTTCGGTCGCCTTTTGCAGTGCCAGTTTCACAGCTTGGTATTCTGCCTGATTATTCGTTGTAATACCAAGGTATTTTCCATCCTCAAATAACACTCTTTCTTTGGCATCTAAAATGACAAATCCTGACGCCGACGGACCAGGATTACCTCGCGAGCCGCCATCTGTATAAATAATGAGTTCTCTTAGATTAGTTGTATTATTGTCTTCACTTTTTATAATTTGCCTATTATCGTCATCTGAAAAATGAGCGTCATTGCCTAATTGAAGAGCTAGTCTTGTTGTCTCTGTCACCTCATTTAGTTGTATTTGCGACATCTTTTTCCAGGCATACTTATCGTGATCCTCACTCAGTTCAATGGTTGTATCCGGCCTAAGCGTTACCAAAAACACCAATACGATATATTGGTGTTTCAAGTCGTTTACATCTAGTTCTGAATGTACATCAAAAAGCTGCAACGTTTCTACGTCGCGCCTTATTTCTTCTTTTATCTCGCGCTGCAGAGCGCCCCTGGGATCCTCGCCAAAATCTACTTTACCGCCAGGTAGTTCAAAAAGACCGCTATATAAAGGGTTGCCACCTACACGGCGAAGTAACAAAACTTTCTGGTCTTGTTTTATTATTGCCCTGCAAGTAAGTGTTTGCTTCATACCCCTACTCTACCATAGCCGACTTCGCTAAAAGGAGTATTATAAGAAGCATGGAAAAGAGTGAACTTTACCTCATACAGCAAGCGGGCATGCTATTGCAGATGCCCCGAAGCCACGTGCGAAACCTGGGCAGTAGTACGCCAGATACCATTGCATCGCACTGCTTCCACGCATCAATAATTGCCTATTGCCTTGCACGGATGGAAGGTCTAGCCCACCAAGAAAGCCTACAAGCCATGGCTATGGGTACGCTTCACGACTTAGCCGAGGCTCGGACCGGAGACGCAGACTTAATTGCAAAAAACTATATAACAATTGACGAGCCAAAGGCCATTAAAGACCAGTTCGCAAGCCTACCATTCGGAGACGACCTTTTGAAACTAGTAGAAGAATATGAGGATCGCCAAAGCTTGCAGGCAAAGTGTGCAAAAGACGCAGATGCCTTGGCGCAACTTTATATTGAGTGGTTTCTGTCCTGGCAGGGAAATAAACTAGCCGAAAAATGGTTTGAAGGCGACTACACGCACCGTGTCCCTTACCTGCGGACTGAGTCTGCAAAGAAGCTGGCACACCAAATGCGCGACAGCAACCCTCAAGAATGGTGGTGGTCTGAGTTCATCGACAAAGGCGTTAATTACGACCACCTAAACGGCAGGAAGTAACCCTTCACTGATTCTACTCTGATAATCCTGTAGCAAATTCGACAACCTTATTTGCTAAAAACTTTGGTCGTTCGATGTGAGGACAATGCCCCACAGCATTAGGGCGAATGATTGTAGCATTTGCAAGGTTATCTTTAAAAAAACGGCAGGCATTGTGGGTTATAATTCTGTCGGACCTACCGCAGATCATAAAGACTGGCGCTTTAATTGCCTTAAGCTGTTGGGCAGAAATTCCATCGTCAGTGGATGTTGCGTAAATAAGATCCATGATAGCTGGCTGTGTTATCCGAATGTACGTTAGCCTATTCACAACATATGCACCCAGCAAAGGTGGCTTATGTAATACTCGATTTGTAAATATAGCTGTCTCCTTGAGGTCTGCAGGTGTAAAGATATCCCTGAGGTCATTAAGCATTTCTTCTGTCATAGGCGCGCCCATTGGAGAGGTTAAAAATAACCCCTTAACACGATCAGGAGAATTAACCGCATAATGTAGCGCCGTTAGGCCGCCCAGCGAATTACCAAATATAATTGCGGGTCCCCCCTTCTTAATCAGCTTATCTAGCACCGTAAACGTTGATGAATAATGTGCGTCAAAAGTGTAAGGATCTTTTAGTTCACCAGACAGTCCATGCCCGCCAGCCTCTACTACCACAACCTCGCTGAATTTATGTCTTAAACGAAGTAAAACAGGGAGGTATGACGCAGCGCTGTCTGACCCACCATGCAAAATATAAAGAGGCGGCAGAGACCCTTTGTCTTTAAATGAGTAGACATGATGCTTAACGATCGCTGTTTCAACGAAAAAACTTTTATAACCGTAGAATCTGAGCACGAACCGCGCGAGTCGATCTGGGTAATATCGTAAAAACTCTGTAAGATTAATCAAACGTTTCATAAATAATTGCAACTGGTCGGGATGACAGGACTTGAACCTGCGGCCTCACGGCCCCCAGCCGTACGCGCTACCAAACTGCGCCACATCCCGATACATATAGATCCTGCTTGGTGTGCAGGGCTGTAAGATATTTCCCGCTTGTATGTGCAGATGGGTGCTCGCAGAACGACTCCACAGAATCGTACCATTAAAGCTCCCTAAAATATCCAACTGTACAGGAAAATACAATGCCCCGCCCATGCAGCAAGCAGGATACCTATATTATACCACCAGCACCAGTGAAAAAACTAAACAGTGCAGATAAAATTAAGGAGAATGGCTCTCTTAAAAGGGCATAAAATATAACAAAAAAGAAAATTATAGCAGCAAAACCCATGTTTTCGATCTGCTCCATCACCCGCCGCACGCTGTCTGGTGCAAATGCATACAGTAGTCGGGAACCGTCAAGTGGTGGAAATGGAATCATGTTAAACACAAAGAAAGAGAGGTTGACAAGTGTAAATATATCTAGAATCTCCAACCACATACCGGGCAACTCTATACCAAAAACTCTTATAATTCCCCCAGCGAACGCTGCAAGTGCCAAGTTTGTAAGTGGCCCAGCTACACCGACCAAGGCCGCCCCATACTCGCCCCACTTTATGCGGTAAGGGTTAAACGGCACAGGCTTGGCTGCACCAAAGGGCGGGGCGCCAGCCATTACTAAAAGCAGCGGCATAAGAATGGTTGTAAATAAGTCTATGTGAGCAATTGGATTAAGGGTAAGTCGCCCCTGATGCTTCGCCGTGTCGTCACCAAGCCAATAGCTTACAAAAGCATGCATGGCTTCGTGAAGCGTCATAGAAACCAAAATAGAACCAAACACAATTGCAAGTGTAGAAATATCAAACATATAGCTTATTATAGCAACTATTGACGTAACAGGGGAAACAAAGTAAAATCTATCCTAGTAACAAGAGAAAAGCTATGGCTGCAAAATGTGAATTACTAGGAAAAGGCAAGCAATTCGGAAACCACGTGAGCTTCTCACAGCGGCATGTTAAACGTGTCTGGAAACCAAACCTGCAAAAGAAGACCTTTATGATTGATGGCCACAAAGTCACCATGAACCTTAGCACACAGGCAATCCGCACCCTTAAAAAGAAGGGCGTGTTGCCTTCAACTAAGAAAGAAACCCCGCAAACTCCTGTTGCGGCGTAAGTCTTCTGCCAAATAAAAATAGCCCCCGGTATGGGGGCTATTTTTATTTGGTCCGAGTGATCTCGTAAACTGTCAGCGTTTCGGGCAGGGCCCCTGATTTTAGTTTTAATTTGGCAGTTTGCTCGTGGGCTGCACCAAGTTCTTTAATGAAATCGCTCAAAGGAGCTTGAGGTATTTCAAAACTTACGCCATCCTCTTGGTAATGCGTTGGGATAACTAATTTTGGCTCAATGGTACGAACCATCTGGACAGCCTCTTTAGGCTCTAAAGTATAGCCATTTCCGCCTACGGGGAGTACCAACACATCTACAACCCCAATTGCTTCAAGGTCATCTTCTTTTAGCTGTGCTTTTACGTGGCCCAATACTGCTACGGTTATATCTTCAAAATCTAGCCGATATATAGTTGCGCTTTTTGGTGCGTCCTCTGGTTGGCTATGAGGACGGGCGGCAACACCTACAATTGTACAGTTATGCACTTCGTACTCACCTGGACCCTCTATTACCACAGTGGCATCGCTCGTAGGGACACCCGCATCTGCGTGGGTCAAGATTTCAGCAGTCGCACCCGCACCCTGGTTCTTGAGGCCATAAGGGCTCAGGTTAGGATCGATAACAAATGTATATTTCTTAGAACTAATAACAATGCAATTACCACCTTTTCGCTCGATATCCATAAAATACTCCTTATTTAAGCCTGTGACAGTACGTGTTCGGTATCCTGCAACAGAGTAAATTTACTATTAATGATGTCAGAAATAAAACGGTCTTTTATACTAAGTCTATAGTAAAATTCCTGATACGGCATAACTGTATAGTTTAACTGCCGGCCTTCTTCGTCCTCTAGCTGTTTTATGAACCGCTTTACCTGAGTTTTGTTGATATCCCCGGCCAAAACTACATCAACCTGGCTTTTGCTGCCACGAACCAACGAACCGCCTAGGAGCGCCACTCTCACATCACCAAGTGGCTTAAGACGTTTTGACCAATCTGTAGCTGCAGGCGCTGCTACAGTCTCAGAACCAAACGAATCATCGGCAAATATAGCCCGTAGGGGTTCGTAAAACGTATACCCCTGGTTTACTTCATAGTAGAGCTTATTATTAGCACTGTCACTTTGAATAATGCCTATACTCAGCATGTTTGCCAACTCTCGACGTACAGAGTTTATCTGTTCATCGATCTTCCGTGTAATCTCACGGACATAAAAGGCTCGGTTGGGGTTATTCAAAAAAAGATGTAGCAGTTTAACCCTTGTTTTTGAACCAAATAATGCGTCTATCATGTGTGTCTTCACTTCTCTCTTTTGGATATTGTAGCAAAATAGTGCGCAAATTTGATATAGCTCTTCTCTTTTTACTACAGATTGTTCAAAAATTTGGCAATGATATCGCGCAATTTATTTTGACCACCCCAGTGAATCGCGTTATTTCTTTTAAACCAAGTCATCTGGCGTTTCGCGAGGTTTAAATCATTTTTAACGCAAAGCCGCTTGGCCTGGTCCAGATCCAACGAACCGTCGAGTACTTTCTTACAAACCAGATAAATATTTGCGGTGAGAGCTTGGCAGTCCCACCCGAACTTTCTACCTAATACCTCTGCTTCTTGCAGAACACCAAGCCTAAACATGTCATCAACTCTCTGAGTGACCCTTTTTACAAGATCAGACTTTTCTGTTGATAATCCTACAACCAAAGTGTTCTTTCTAAGTACCCTTTTATCTCTGATTAGACCCCCGAGCTCGATTGCTCGTATTACATGCCTTTTATTTTTATAATTCTCTGGCAGTTCGATGTTTTTTTGCCTACATAAATCCCAAAGTTCCTCTAGAGTCATAGCCGACAGCTCTACTCGTTTACCTACATCTGCCTTTGAACCAAAATCGTAATCAAACAATAACGCGTCTATGTACAAACCTGTTCCGCCAACAATAATGGGCACATTACCCCTTTCCCAGATTTTGACTATCGCCTCGTTGGCGAGCCTTTTAAAATCTGCCGCTGTAAACTGCTGATTGGGCTCAACCACATCTAGCAAATGGTGTCTTACTTTCTTTATGTCTTGCGCTGTGGGTTTAGCTGTACCTATATCCATGCCTTTGTATACAGTACGAGAATCTGCGCAGATGATCTCTGCACTATGGTGTTCGGCAATATCAATCGCAAACTGTGACTTACCACTTGCAGTGGGCCCCACAATTACAATTATGGGCGGCTTAGGCATGCGGCCACCACTGGAGGCTGGCAACATCTATAGTAAAATCCTCCCGAACTTTAATGCCTTCTGCCTCTAGAACTGCCCTATGTCCTTCACGGCCACCGTGCGGCCAGCCAATTGCCAAGCCGCCTTGTTTGTTCACCACACGTTGCCAAGGAAGATCGGCCGGCCCAAAATGGGCGATCTGACCGACCTCCCATGCTCCCCTTGGCTTTCCGCATAATGCCGCGATCTGGCCGTATGTCATGCATTTTCCCGCAGGAATCTGCACAACAAGCGCATACACCTTCTTTTTAAACTGAGGGTCTTTCACATCTGTACCCTTATACTAAATGCTGTAAGAAAGACTTCAAATTAGTCAATTCTACTTTTTCTTCTTTATCACGAAGTCTAATACTAACCTGCATGGCTTCGGCATCCTTGTTACCCACGATCATAATAACTGGAACCTTGGCTTCTACTGCATCGCGGATTTTCCGCCCAAGGGTTTCGTTACGGTCGTCTAAACCAACACGCAGCTCATTATAGCGCAACGGTTTAGCAAGCACTGTTGCGGCGACCTCATTTTTTACTTTCTGCGCGTAGTCTAAGACAGAGTCGTTAATCGTTAGAACCCTCACCTGCTCTGGTGCAAGCCAAAATGGGAACCAACCTGCGGTGTGCTCAATATAGACACTCAAGAAACGTTCAATAGACCCAAGCAGGGCACAGTGAACCAAAACAGGCCGCTCTGGGTTGCCGGTTTCGTTTGTATACTCAAGTTCAAAACGCTCAGGCATAACAAAATCTAACTGAATTGTAGCTACCTGATGTTCGCGGCCAAGCGCATCTGTTGCCATAAAATCTATCTTAGGACCGTAAAATGCTGCCTCGCCCTCGACAGTAAAGGACTCTAGCTTAGATTCAACAGCTAGACTAGATAAAACCTGTTGTGCAATTCGCCACAGGGATTCGTCACCTAAGTAGGCGTCACTCTTATCACGAAAGCTAAGCCGCGCCTTAAGCGGCATATTAAGCAGCCTATACAGAGTTTGTACATTCTTGATGAGCACGCCAACTTCAGTCTCAAGCTGATCTCGCCGGCAATATACATGGCTGTCGTCTTGTGTGATTGATCGTACGCGGCTTAGGCCACCCAACTCACCTGTCTTTTCGTCACGGTATACTGTAGTGGTCTCAAAATAACGCAAAGGAAGCTCTCGGTAACTACGCGGCCTACCGGCGAAGATCTGGTTATGATGTGGACAATTCATTGGTTTCAGTGCAAATTCGTCTGAGGTCTCTTGGCTTTTTACAAGAAAGAGTTCATCGCCAAATTTATCCCAATGCCCTGACACTTTATACAGATCTGTCTTAGTGATATGGGGAATGCTCACCCGTTGAAAGCCTGCCTCTTTGCGAAGTTGCTCGGCGTAGCCAGCTAGCTTTTCGCGAAGCACTGTCCCCCTAGGCGTAAACAAGGGCAAGCCAGCGCCAACCAACGGTGAGGTAACGTATAAATCTAGTTCCTTGCCGAGTTTGCGGTGATCACGCGCTTTTGCATCTTCAAGCTGCTGTAAATAGGCGTCTAGGTCGCTCTGCGTTTTAAATGCAACCCCGTACAAACGCTGCATTTGGGGGTTGTCTACTTTGCCCCTCCAATATGCCCCTGCCACCCGCATGAGTTTAAATACACCAACGTCCCCTGTTTTTTCTACGTGAGGGCCGCGGCATAAGTCTGTGAAATCACCGTTCTGATAAAACGAAACGCTATCAACTTTGCTGTCGTCGGCACTTTCTAGCCCGAGTTCCTGAACATCAAGGTCCTTAGCTACCGTTGTGCCTGATCTCTTGAGGTCATTAAGAAGCTCTTTCTTGTACTGTTGTTTATTTTTAACCGCCCACTCAATTGCCTGGTCGATTGGAAGGTTAAACTGTTTAAATGGCTGGTTTTGCTTAACTATTTTTGTCATTTCTGATTCGATCTTTGCAAAATCATCCTCAGATAGCGTAATACCGCCCAGATCTAAGTCGTAATAAAATCCGTTTTCTATAACTGGGCCCACACCAAATTTTGCTTGTGGCCACAAGTTCTGAACTGCATTGGCAGTTATATGTGCCAGGGAATGGCGCATGGAGTGCATGTCATGTTTACTATTCATTGAGTAATTCCTTTTTAAGATTTGTCGCTGTTTTTACAATTTAAACGCACCCCTCTGGGGTCGTAGAACAAACAGTGGCTTTAAAAAACTGCAACATAACTGCTGTATATTTTATCGTGTTAAGGGGTAGATAACAAGAAAAACACCCTAAACAAATGTTTAGGGTGTTTTTCTGGTGGGCTCTAGAGGATTCGAACCTCTGACCTCTTCCACGTCAAGGAAGCGCTCTAGCCAACTGAGCTAAGAGCCCGTGTACGAATAACAGATTACAATATATTACTAATAAGGGCAAGATGTACAAAAAAAGCAGATAGCCCCTCACCACACGGGTGAAGGGCTATCGCCTACACAAAAGCTCAGGTTACCGAGTAGGCTCGACCACCAGCCGGTACAGTTCGGTCAGGTCGCGCTCGGCGGCGTGGTCCCACAAGTAGATGGCCCGAATCTGGCGTGAATCGTTGTGGCGCACCACGGCCCAACTTGCGTCATCGAACATGAAGGAATCCCCAGAGGACGAATCCTCTATGAACTCCTTCGTGCCATCTGTCCTGCCGTGCACCGTCCCGCGGAGAAACATTAGGGTGTACACCCATCCATCGCACACCTGGTGGATTAGCCCGCGCTCGACTCCAAGCTGCTGCAGGCGTGCGTAGACAGGGCTCAACAAGAATGCGGGCTCCTCGTTAGGGGTCAGTTCGAGCTTGATGGACTCGTAGCCCACCGAGATCCTCTCTGACCGCACCAAGGTACGACCGCGAAGAATCCTGAGGACGTAGGCAGTCTGACGCCATTCACCCGGGTTTGCCGGGTGAACTTGGAAAAAGTAGCCCTCATGGCCAGGTAGTGCGTGCCGACGAGTCGGTTCGATCCTGAAACCATCGAGTTCGATGTTGCGTTGGTTAACCGTTAGAACAGCGCTCACTGGCGCTCCTTATGCTAGCTGGTGTTGGACATCGTAGTCTCCATTCTACTATGAGAATAGGCATCAAAGGGCACCAGCGCTAGGTCATGCTTCCACCTCTTTTCGTGTAGGCGAACAGAAAAATTATAAAATTAGAATATAAAAAAGTCAATCATTACTGTTCGTTTTCCTTACTCTTACTTATATCAATTAGGATATAAATGTATTCAACTGTATGTTTGACAAATCAAGGCCCTTATGCTAATATAAAATCACTATGGATAACCCATTGATTACCCCAGAACACGAAAAAACAGAACTAGAAAAAATAAAAATTCACTACGAACATGTGGCCGATAACCGTCCGCACAGACCAAAAGGCTCACCACATCAGTAGTTTACGGAATTTAAGCAAACCGGCGCCCACATACGGCGTCGGTTTGTTAGTAATCCACAATCTTTGGCATGTTTTCCACTAGCTTTTTTAATACTTGCATGACAATATATAGTCATGGTTTGCCCATTTTGTCTTCACAAGAAAACAGACGTATACAACACCCGGACTGGTTCGCGGTTAAATACAACTTGGCGGCGAAGACAATGCCCTAAATGCAATGCACAATTTACTACCTACGAAAGCGCCGACTCTAAATCGCTACTCTGCATTAGAGACGGTAAGCAGCTACTCGCCTACTCGCCATTTAAAATTCTTCTTCAGCTAATTAAGGCCTGTGACCATAGGCATGATTTAGATGAATCTGTACCCTACCTTGCAGCAACAATCGAGCAAAAGCTTTTAAGGGCCCAGGCTAGATTGAACGAGAAGGCTATCACAAAAGCACTTATCAATAGTGTTATCGCAGAAACCCTTAAGCCCTACGACGCCGTTGCTTACGTAAAATTCATTGGTAACCTAAAGCAAGTAGGCGCTACTGAGCTGCGACGCTCACTAAAAAGATAACGGGTAGCTTAGCCTTATTTTTTAACAGCCTTAACCGTAACATCAAACTTATCGAGATATCTACCAAATAACAGACGAGTCTGAGAGTTAAGAGCTGCAGTAGCGCCATACCCAATACTGACCAAAGGCATGATTAACCACTGAGCAAGCATAACTAGATTACGACGACGCTTATACCGTGCTGGTCGAGGAGGAAGCATTTTAAACGTAAGAAAAATAGTAATGAACAAACCGACCATAGCTATAAACTGCAGTTGGCTTGCGATCTGAGGCAGCTCGTGAGCGATTATACTGCGGTTTGCGTCGGAATTAATAATTAAAGGTGCCCATGCGCCAAAGGTGATTATGATCGGCGCGCTCGCCCAACTTACATGGCTATCTATAAGCCGTAAAAATCGAGGCCAAAAGTTCCATGCAGACATTTTTCGGTCTTTTCTGAGGCCAAGCGAAGCCACATAGGCAATGTCTGAGGCGCCGTATGCCCAACGTCGCAGCTGCACAAATTGCGCCTTCATTGTCTTTTTATACGTCTCTGCTAATACTGCGTCTTGGTAGATTGGCACATATACAGGTGTTACTTCATAATCTCCATCGAACACAAAGTAACTTCGCCAGTATTGATGGCCATCTTCTACAATGGTTCGTGTACTCCAAAAATTTGTTTTAAGTAACGACGACATACCTTGAGAATGCGCTGCAAAGTTTCTAAGCATATGCGGCCGCATGGAGTTAATGATTGTCCAAAACGAGTTACCAGTTGCAAGCACGCGCATTGGGGCAGGTACGTCCCAAATATTGTTTAAAAAGAGTGCGATCGGCTGATAAGCACGTCGTTCCCGCCGGTTATCTACAATATAAGCATACATTGCGTATGATAAATATTGTGCATGCGGCCTGTTGTCGGAATCTAATGTTGTAACTAATACTTTATCAGGATCGATAGCTCGTTTTTTTAATAACTCCTCTAGGTAACGGCCTGCAAAAGTGATATTACCACCCTTCCCACGGACTTCCCCGGGTAAGTTATTAGGGTGCATAACTGCAGCGGCAAAATAACATTGTTTACCAAACTTCTCGGCTAGTTCAACTGCAAGGTCTTTCGTAGATTGCGGCCCTCTTTCTTCGTATGCCAAAATTAAGATTAATTGGTTCATGTTGTAATTACTTGCAAAAAGAGCTTCTAGAGTCGGTTCTAGAACCTCACGTGATTCGTTGTAAGTGGCAATTATTACAGCGTTGTAGGATTCACTTGGCTTAAAATAGTCCTTGGAATTCTGAACTATCCTTTGCAGATTTTCGGAATGTTGGCGCGCATTCCATTCGCGGCCCGTATTTGCCGTTTGCCATTTTTGCAGCGCTAGATCAGGACTCTCAAGGTCTTGAAGTCGCTGGAACCAATCAATTTTTTGTGCCTGTTCGAGCGAATTGTAGCCCTGTATTGTCCGGTACGCTATGCCGACTGCCTTTACAAAAAACATAATCAAGAACCCAATTATAAAAATGGCAGCGATCAGTGGGTTGATGAGACTTAAGATAATCGGCAACATAATGAGGCCGTAGCTTAGGAGTGCAGGAAGCATCTCGAAAGAACGGTACAGCAGTGATTTTTTGCCCAAAGGGATCTCTACGTCTGTCATAAAGAGGGCGCTAAATTAAAGATCGCATTTGCAATTATTAAACATAGTACGAGCAAAAAGATACTCATAGACATAAGGCCAATGCCAAGCATGCGGTTTACATTAAGAAGCTTAATCGCTAAATAGCCATTTATTGCAACTAACACAACGCTGAATAGACCATAACTGAGCTGAGAATACCATTGGTCCCTGTCTATATTACTTTGCCCATAGCCAGTGAAACGCACCGGTATTTGGATGTCGCTTGGATGAATTCTGAGGATTGTTGTAATTATTATAGCGATAGCCCCAATTATCATGACTATCAGCAAAATAATTGCGAGCCGGTCTTTTGTGAGCGCTATCCAGTCTGGTCGTCTTATCATAAATTAAATGGCCTACTACAAAGCCAGTATACACTACATTTACATTCTGTATCTTGGTGCGGGTACTGGGAATCGAACCCAGCGCTCAGCCTTGGGAAGGCTACATATTAACCACTATACGATACCCGCATCTGGAGCCACCTGCCGGAATCGAACCGGCGACCTGCTCGTTACGAATGAGCTGCTCTACCGACTGAGCTAAGGTGGCATGCGACAGATCACATTATAGCAAATAATCTGTTTGTGCCACTAGCCTTTGTGTAGTAAAAGAAAATGTTGTGGACGGAAAAAATACACACCACCCTCTTAACCGAGCCATATATAGCCATGTATATCGTATGATATACATATGACTTTATACGATGAAACGCGACAACAGTATAAACCTAACCACATCAAAGTTCTTTTTATTGCTGAATCACCACCGCCAGCAGCCGATATTGCAAGTAGCCGACAATTTTATCGTGCCGACCGCATTCGTAAAGATGATCGTCTTTTTACTAACACTATCAAGGCGCTGTATCCAGAAACCGTAGACACACCAGAGGTAGAGCTTCAAAAAGAAAAGCAGACCTGGCTCCGTAGGCTCCAGTCCGACGGCTATTATATGATTGAGGCGCTAAAAGACTCCCAGCCCCACGAGGCCACAAAAGAAGAGCGCCAATTACGGATCCAAAAAAGACTACCCGACCTTATTAAAGAGGTCCGCGAGCTCGCAAGTTCAGACACCAAGATTATACTTATAAAATCGAATGTCTTCATTGTTGCCGCCGAGCCTCTGCGGAATGCAGGATTTGCTGTTTTAAACACCGCACTTGTAGATTATCCGGGCAGGTTTAACCAACGGCACTACCGCGAAAAAATAATGAGCCTTATAAAAACTAGGTGATAATTTGTTTGATGGCCGCAATGGTTGATTGCTCATCTGTAGCATGAACAGTTTGTAGCCCTAGGCGCTGGGCAGCCGGCAGGAGTGACGCCCTGTCATCAACAAAAACTACCTCATGTGGCTGCAGACCTGGAAGGCGGTCGAGTGCGAGTTTGAACATTTCGGGGTCTGGCTTAGCAAAACCTGCCTGATACGAACGGACCACAAAATCAAAACCATCGTAACCACCGTGTTCTTCTATTGCTAAAGCCGTAGTAGGCGTAACATTGGTAAGTAGTCCCACGGCATACCCCTGGCTTTTGAGCCAGGCAACTAATTTGATCATACTTGGCAAAGGATGGAACTGATCCCATTTCTTCCAAATATTTTGCTTGTTCAAAGGGACGGCTACGCCTGTTTTAGTGTATAGGTACTGCCAAATATCTTGGTCAGTCATTCTTCCGCGCAAATACTGTGGCCAAAAATAGTCAAATAGCCTTTGCGCTTCTTCTTCACTCACGTTTAAAAGATCCGCGAGCTGCAGGGCATGGTTGATGTCTTTTGTTTGAGCGGTAATTACACCGTCGTAGTCAAATAAGAATGCTTTTATCATAGGGTGCCTAAAATTTTAGCGGCAATTTGCGAAGGTGTCAGGCCGTCGGTATTTATTACCAGCTCCCCTTCTATGACTGTTGTGGCGCGGCCGTTTATGTAGTCGTCGAGGTCTTCTTTGCTGCTGATCCTAAAGGGGTCGTTGCGTTCAGAGACGCGTTTTACAAGGGTATCATAAGACGCGGTTAATAGTACGGGGGTAAATTTGTACTCAGGGTTTCCTGCAACTAATTGCTGTATGCCTTCTACTGTTTGTTTATCTGGGGAACAGCGAGTGTAAATAACGCTTTCGCCCTTGCTAAGTAAGTGGCCAATGACAGGTTGGGTCACCTCGTCCATGAGCCGTGGTATCCGGTGTTCTTTTACAATGTTGTAAATTGCGTTTTTGAGGTCATGGAACCAAACTACCTTCCACCCTAGCTCTTTTTCGAGTATACGGGCTACGGTAATTTTACCTACTCCTGGGTTGCCACGGATATATAAAAAATGCCTCATGCGCCTACTATAGCAGATGAGGTTAGAAACTTTGAGTTGCGATAGGCAGGCGAAAAAGAGAGCGCGGGTGAGGCGCTTCTTAAAAAGTGCCTGCCTACCGCAACTCACCATGTCAGCCGATGCCGAAGGCCGTGACCTTCGCCAGCTCGTGAGAACCCCACACCGTGCCGCCGTTCGCCCGCAGGGTGTTCACCTGCTCGGTGACCGACTGCGGGATGTGCTGGCCGCTGTTGCGCTTGGGGAGCCGCTGCGAGACCGACGCGCCCACCGGAATGGCCTGGCCAGCTGCATTGCGGACCACGTAGGACGTCCCCACCCGGCGGCTGTCGCCGTAATCCGGGTAGTTCATCTCGAGCACGTCGACCTTGCCGACCACGGCCACCTGCTGGTGGCCGTTGAAGGCGAGATCCTTCTGTTCTGCCTTGTAGAGGCACTGGCTGCTGACATCGGTCGCACGACACGGGGCTACCGTGCGCGCGAACCAACCGCGGAAGTTGTCGTCCTCGGTCACGAACCTGCTGGGCGGCATCTGGTGCACGACCATGGTGCCCTCGAAGCTCTGGAAGTACACGCCGGCCTGCAGGATCGTAGAATCCTTGCCGTAGTACTCCTTCCAGCGCCACTCGCTGAGCACCTTGCTCGAAACCAACACCGTTGCCACATTTCCGCCGTCCTGCTCCACGTAGAGCAGGCTGTTGCGGTAGATGAACATGGCGGGCGTGTCGGTCCGGTGTTGCCCCTTGGCCAGTTGGGCCCGAGTTTCGGCCCATGGGGTGTAGAACGACCCCAACAACACGTTCACCGGCTCGCCGCGATGCACGCGGTCGCGCATGTACGCGATCGCCCGCTGTTCGAGGCTGTTGGTGCGCTTGGCCGGACTGAGCGTGCGGTAGTCGACCACCTGCAAGTTCGCAGGCGTCGACTGCGCCAGTAACTCCGCCGGCGAAGACACCGTGTACGCCGCGAAACCGACCAGAGGAATCAGGTACTCCCACACTCCCACACGTGGGTCACTGGCAACGGGTTCTCCGTTCACCCGGAACTCCTGGGAGCCCGCGTAGGAGATGTTGCTCTTGTGGTACCCCTGGCTGTTGAGCGTCGTGTCGGCGGGCGCGGGTTGGGTCGGTGACGACGACGCACTCGGCCACAAGGCACCGGCGGTAACCAGCGAGACAGACAGAGCTGCTGCCAAAACGGACAGGGCTTTCCTGAAGTTCATCAATCCTCCCAAAGACTTGCGGATCGTGGGGCGCACCGAATAGGGAATATTTTCGCCTACCTATCAAAGTGCGCTCGTTAAAGCTTAAATGATACTATAATAAAAGAGTTAAAATGTCAATATTCTTACGGTTGCTCTGCTTTCTAATAAGTACATACGATAAATATTAGCCAATTTAAAACCACCCTTAAGGTGGTTAAAAATCTGGCGGACCGTGGCGGCGGAAGTTTGGAACTTATTTTGTCTATCTAAAAGTGAATAGCCCCGAGCATCACAGTGGATACACGGGGCAGTTTGCGGGCTAGGCGGGACTCGAACCCGCTCCTTCTGCCTTGCGGCAGCGCTCATCCCATGAGCTACTAGCCCTGCCCTACTCAGGCGTTGGCGGTGGCCAGATCACGCTTGAGCTGGCCACGAACTGCCTCCTCGGTGTAGACCTCGGGGCCGGACGCGCGCTCCGCGTCGTTGAGGTACTGGAAGTCGATGACCAGATCGGCGGGCTCGCCGGGGTCGGTCTCCCAGTCGCACTCTGCACCGATCTCGCGGGCGAAGGCGACGACCTCGTCGGGGTCGTGCGGCTCGGTCAGAACCACGCTCGGGCAACCATACTGATCAGCCGAACCCTCTTGCATGACAACCTCCTATTTCGGGACGCTCCCGGTTCCCAGGAGCAAAAAATACACGAATAACCTGTAGTTTTTGCCGCTGGCAAACCAAAAAGTACGTCTCACAAAGAAACGTACTTATTGTAATATAATATATTGTTATTGTCAACTTGGCGGGCCCGACCGGATTCGAACCGGCGATCTCCTCCGTGACAGGGAGGCGTGATAGGCCAACTTCACTACGAGCCCATGAACTTGCTCAATTTTAACAGTTTAACTGCTTGTTGACAATAGCTTTTGGCTAGCGCGGCGGACACTTACCTACCCTATTGGTTAGTCGGCTGCGAAATCTGCTGTATAGGGATAAACTCTTCTATCTTGCCCTGCTCTTTTAGGGCGGCAATCTTTTGGTTTAGCGCTTTGTAGCTCACATAAATTTTTGCCATTTTTATATCACCGCCTTCTATTTTTTCGATCAATTTCACAATATAGAAACCGTCTACTCCTTCTATGACGTCAGATACCTTACCTGGCTCCAGTTTGCTTGCAACCGAGATTATACCATTTGGGTCTTCGGTGTTTTTGTTTACCACGCCCATTTCACCGCCTTGCGCTTTTGTTGCGACATCTTCTGATTGTTCCTTGGCCACGGCTGCAAAATCGCTGCTTTGTGCAAGCTGTTGCAAAATCGAATCAATTTTTTGGCGGCCTTCTGTATCTAGCCGAGCCATCACTTTTTTACGGAGCAACTGCTGACGGATCGAGTTTTTATATTCGTCGAATGACCAATCGTAATAATCGCGAATAACTTGTTTGTACACATTCTCATTGACGCCTAAGCGGTTCGTACTAATTTGCAACCCGACAAAATCGTCTACTTCTTTTTGGCTTACCTCAATATGGTTTTCTTTGGCTAGTTTGTCTACATAAGTATTTTGTGTGGCCTTATTTATTGCCAAGCGTTTTTGGTAATCGAGCTGGCGCTTGCCATCATCTGAATTAAAATTAACGGCCTCTTTAGTGTTAAGGTAGTGGATTGCGCTACGCAGCTCTAACAAATAATCGCTATACCTTACCCATGCGCCATCTATTTTAGCAACTGGGACAGGCACGAATTGGGTAAGGCTATAAATAAACTTATCGGTGCTCTGTGACCCGTAAAGCTGCCAGCCGCAAAACCCAAAAAAACTGAGCGTTGTTATAAAAACGATTAGAATTGTCAGAATGAGCACACGGTGCTTTGTATATTGGAGTGGATACTTAAATTTGCGTCCACCAGCCAAAACACGCTCGCGGTGCTCAGCCACTGTCTCGTTTGTAATTCGGCCGCCCGTCTCTGGTGGTTTTTGCTTATTGAGCGCTTTGCGTAGTAGCTTTTTCATCGTTTACCGTAGTGTTATTTCCAGAATACTTTTGTATTACTTCAGCAAGATCGTTGTGGATCTTACCTGGATGATGTAGTTTGTCCAGATACAAATCGCCAACGTACGTTTGCACCACCATAGTACCAAAACCAAACATCGCTGCTGATAGTCCTGGTATATTATAGCTTATGTTTTGGATCTTAGATATGCCAAGGTCGATTACACTTCTGTTAAAGAAACCTTTTTGGGTCACCTGTCGCAACCTAAGATTTGTTACTATAAACACACTAAAATACCAACCCATCCAGTGGTAAAAAAACAACACTATCCCAAGCCCAAGGCCAGCTAATGCGATGAACAGGTTATTAAAATTTTCCGGCCAAATAAGCACCGGCAGCGAGGCAATAAGGAACGGAATCAATAGCCCATAAAACCCCTTGCGCATTGCAATGGGGTGACGTCGAAAAGTAAAGATAACTTCCTCGCCGTCATGTTGGCCCTCGAAGTCTTGTGCCATAGTTATTTTATTATACCTTATTCCAAGACGAGCTGCCGCTGTTCTAAAAACATTCCAGCACGGTTACCTTAGAAAATTTCGCCAACTAGCTACGTGCTTGATGCTTGACATAACCCAATTAAAATGCTAATGTTTAAATTAAATGGTAAACGAACAAAATAAACATTCGGGCCAACCAGAAAAAACTACATTCTCATTTAAGGCCACAGAAGAGCAAGAGCCGCTTGATGTAGAATTAATTGATACCGATGAAGGTCCAGCTCCCACACCTAACCTACCAGAAAAAATATATGATAACCCTGTTATAGAAGCCCAGCTCTTAAGCGACGAAGACCTTCGAGCACACCAAGAAGGTGTGCAAAAACTTAAAGAAAAATATGCTGAGCAAGACGCTGAGGACGCCGAAGCACATGCAAAAGATAAAGAAATTGCCGATCTTGCCAAAAGATCTACTGGAGCCGCTTTAGGAAAAATACTTATAGACGACCTTTTTAGCCCAGGCTGGGCAGACCTGGGCTCAACTAAAAGGTCTCAGCGTGGCAAAAGTCCTGAGACTCAACCACAGCAAGAAGATTCTTACAAGACTACAGCTAACGCCCTAGAAACAGCAGCAGATCTTTTACCTAAACATAGCTACATTAAATATGTGTTAGACAGGGCTATAAAAGATGGCGGCAGAAGCCCACACGAAAAAGATTTTCAACAACTAGATAAAGTCAGGCGAACACTTACCATGTGGAGCCAGCAAGAAGCAAACGCAGGCAAGGACTACACCCCTAGTGATGCACTAAGAGACTACCGAGCACTCTATGAGGCTAATGGCAAAGGTGACAAAGAGTACGATACAGACTTGGTAAAAAGATTTAGGTTACTCGAGAGTATGCACCGAGAAAACCCAGACGCTGTAAAAATTCTTATGGGCAAATCACTAGAAGACATCAACGAAGAAAAGGCAGCATAAAGCCCTTGGTGCCCCGGGAGGGATTCGAACCCCCGACGCCCTCCTTAGGACGGAGGCGCTCTATCCACTGAGCTACCGGAGCATACGGTAAAGTATAGCCAAATTAGTTACAGGAGTCGAGTAGTCGGACCTGCTGGCCTGGCATCCTAAAAAAACGAGGGTTAGGCGTAGTGCAGCCCGAGCATATGGATCTGTCCCTTTGGGCAGATCCCTTGCGCGGCGCGTAACGCACTCGTTTTTTTAGGATGCCAGGCCAGCAGGTCTCTACCGATTAGGATCAATAATATTTATCGTACATAACCTGGCTATTGCCAAGCTCATAGGTTGGAATATCTTGGTCGCCAAACCACAACTTAATTTCTGATTCGGCTTCGCTAGGTGTTTCACTGGCGTGGAAAAGGTTGTGGATAGAACGCTTCTCTACGTTGGCGACCGCAGGACTGTCTACAGAAAAGTCGCCGCGGATTGTGCCAACCGCTGCCTTAAACGGAAGTGTGTGGCCAGCGAGTTTGCGGACCATGTCTACCGCCTGAATGCCTTCGACTACCATACAAACAACAGGGCCTGACTGCATATACTGCACAAGGCTTTCTACCACTCCTTCGCCCAATGTTTTTTTGTCGTCTGTGCCAAGTATTTCTTTGGGTTCGACGCCTTCTATGTTTTCGAAACCGCTCAAGCTCTTTTCTCCTAAACGGTGCACCCAAGCTTCATCGCTAGCCGGATAATGTGCCCTCACCTGCTCCTCTGTAGGAATGAGCATCTTCATGGCCACTACTTTGAGGCCTGCTTTTTCTATTCGGTGGACAATCTCACCGATCAGACCACGCTTTACGGCGTCGGGCTTAAGCATACAATATGTACGCTCAAACTTTACTTTATGAATTGCGGGGTGGAGCTGATTTTGCTGCGGCATACGATTTTCCTCTTACCAGGTTGTTACCCTGTATGATACCGGCAAACAGATCAGTGTGCAAATGCTAAGACTAGCAAGACAATCGCCGCTAGCCCCACTCGGTAATAGCCAAAAATCTTAAAATTACCTTTTTTTAAATAATTAATCATAAAACCCACCGCCAAAAGGCCGAAGCCAAATGCAGCTATGTTGCTGATTACCCATATCCAAAAATGGTCACTTATAAACTGGCGGCCCTCGGATCCAACAAACCCTTTAAGTACCACTGCCGCCATCACTGGTATAGAGACCAAAAAACTATACTCTGCGGCTTTTTGGTACGTTAAACCGGCTAGGCGGCCAGCGATGATACTCGACCCAGACCGCGACACGCCAGGTATAAGCGCAAACATTTGCGCCACACCAATACCAAAAGATCGTTTTGTTGAAAGGTCGTCTTCTTGGACCACAGGTGACAACCGAGGTAGCTCGTCTATAAAGATCATAACTAAACCTACCGAGGCCAACATTACAGCCACCACAAGCGGTTGTTGTATAGCCGGCTGCTCAAAGAATTCTGAAAAAAATAAACCTGCTAGCCCCACAGGAATGGCGGTAAGAATGACATTCCGTGCGAGCCGGAAGTCTTTTTTACGGAAAATCCTATCTGTGATTTCTAGAATGCGACTTCTAAAAAACACTAGTAGCGCCAAAAAAGTTCCTAAATTAACGAGCATATCGAACGTAGGCGAACTTTGCAGCCCTAGCCAATGCTGGGCGAGAACTAAGTGCCCCGAGCTAGAAACGGGTATAAATTCGGTCAGCCCCTGCAAAGATCCCAGTAAAAATGCCTCAAAAAGCGTCATGGATTTATTGTACCCGATTTTATAGTAGTACAATATGCATATGGGTAATTACGTCTCTGAAATTATTGTGGACTTTTTAGAGTATTTAGAAGTCGAACAAAACCGCTCGCAAAAGACTGCCGAAAACTACCACCTTTACCTCATGCGATTCGTAGAGTTTACCGACGACATTTTAGTAGAGAAAATCACGCCCGAAACAATTCGCAAATGGCGGCTGTGGCTAGCGCGCCTTAAAGATGACCGAGGCGATGAGTTATCTAAAATTACCCAAAGCTACCATTTAATCGCACTGCGCAGCTTTTTACGTTATTGCGGCAAACGTGGCTTCGAAACAATTGCCGCCGACCACATTGAACTGCCCAAAGTAAAACGTAAACAAGTGAGTTTTTTGCAGCAAGACGAGCTAAAACGGCTGTTCGCGCAAATTAAGCCCGACACTTTGATTGGGCTGCGCGACCAAGCAATCATTGCCCTTCTTTATTCAAGCGGCCTGCGTGTGTCTGAGCTTACTACACTAGATCGTTCGCACATTAACCTAGAGCGCCGTGAGTTCATGGTTCGTGGCAAAGGCCAAAAAGACAGGCTTGTATTCATAGATGACGGCTCGGCAGAACTAATAAACCAATACTTGCAGCGCCGGACAGATTCTTTACAACCGTTGTTTATTAGGTATGGCGGACATGAATCGATCGACCAGACTGGCGACTTTGGCCGTTTAACTCCACGCAGTGTTCAAAGAATTGTGAGCAACTACGCCCGCCTTGCCGGCATTACCAAACAGGTATCGCCGCATACTTTGCGACATTCGTTTGCAACAGATTTACTTATGAACGGAGCCGATATCCGCAGCGTGCAAACCCTACTCGGCCACAGTAACATTGCAACAACACAGATCTATACTCATATAACCGACCCGCACTTGCGTGAAGTACATACTAAATTCCACCGGAATATAGAGCAAGAGGCATAGTTTATAGCGTAGCGGTACGCCAGAAGCTACGGACAGTTATTCGCCTGGTAAAAGCTGCCGTCGCTCACTACCATATTTTTGCAAATGGTGTTAGCCGACTGCACCACAAATTCTGGCAAATTGCTCATAGCATTAATTCGCACGCGTGCCTGCTGGCGACGGAACACATCGGCTGCGCGGCCAGTCGAGTCAATTATGGGCTGCACTCCGTTAAAATCGACTGCACTCCCGCCATTTTGCATTGTAATTTCAAAATGGCTTTGGCCATACACTGGTGTCACGCGCAAATAATAATTGTTGGCGGTACTCGCGAATGCTGCGCCAGTAGGAAGCTCTAACAATGCCGTGCACGCATACGCCCCAAGGTTGCTAGCTGGCGTGTTTATGCATTTTACCTGTTGCAAAGCGGTTTTAGGCTGATCGTAGCCGCGGGGGTCGTTTGTGCCAAAGTTTATTGGCGTAGATGCGTCTACTGCCGCGGCATTCGCCATAGTACTTGGGACCAACAGCATAGTGCGGCTACGGGCGTCAATGTCGGCGCGTGTAAAGTTAGGAGAGGTTGGATGACCATAAAGCTGCACCCTCAAATACGCAGGGTATCCTTGAGCACTCCAACTGTTAAATGGGTTGCCATTCACGTTATTTACCGGTGGTAACAGAGGCCCAGGAGCATAATTTGCAGGGATACCGTCACCATCTTTTCCTGAAGTAGCGCTTATGAGGTGCCACGAAATTTTAATCCGCTGAAAATTATTACCTACAGCAACCAACGGAATATAGTCGCTATCTCCTGCTGATTTTTGATTAATATAGTTAGGTGAATTTAAATTAACCGTAAGACAGGTATAAAACTGGTTGAGCGCATTGTTGCCTATGGCGTTTCCACCAACATTTAGCCCTAACGCATTACGGATTGTCGCCGAACTGGTCAACGCATTGCACGAGGTGCTGGTAAATGCATTGCCGAGCGCGGTTTTAAGTGCTACATCGCTGGTTGAGTTATAGGCAAGAATTGCCCGCTTGCCATCTTCTATGCCAGATTCCGCTGCCGCTACAGCCGACGCAGTGAGGTCGTTATCGAGAGCCTGCTGCTGCTCCACCCCCATAACCCGTAAAAAGCCAACAGTGAGCACTGTCATAAGCAGTACAAAAAATATAACAGTAAAAAGTGATACAAAACCAGCTTGGTTTTTTTTAGCCTTTGATTGCATTAGTTGCTTCCTCCTTGAGCGTTCACCGATGTAGAAAAACTTGCGACTGCACAAAACTGACCTTCGTTCCCGCCCTTACAAACAACCCGCTGCTCGGGATTAGGGTTCGCCCAGGAGTAAACCAGGCTTGGATTACCAACGTCTTCTGCGGTAGAAAGCTGTAAAAAGATGTCGTAAAAGGAATTGCCTACCGTTGGTGCCACTGTAAGTTGCTGCACCCATACACTATCGCTTAAAAGCTCGGTCGCGTTGGCCTTAAGTACCTTAGGGTACACCCCTGCGGTAGGAGTACAAAGGGATTTGCCGGCATCATTCACCCTGGCAAACTTTACGCGGGAATCGTCGGTGTAGCTGTTAAGAGTGTCACCCCTGTAATTCCAAACATAGGTAATCGAACCAAAACACACCCTATTCGCACTGGCAACCACCGTAACATCTATGGGTGAGGCCTTAATTGTGCGGGAAATTTCGTCCATTGTTGCACGCGCGGTTTGATTGATCTCTTTTACGGCTAAGCCTTTGTTGTATGTGCGCATTACTTGGATAATGGTAGTAGTTGCAAAAATTAGCACAAAACCAATAAACGTCAGGGCCAGCATGAGCTCCACCAAAGTGAAACCTTTTTGCACATTAGCGCGATGGGTCATACAACCTCACTGCTGTTACCGTACGTTGCTGACCAGCCGCACCAGACCCAGACCAGCATGCTCGAATTACAAAATCAATGTAGGCTGGCGTTACAGCCGCCTGAGACCGCACCGATTCTACCCAAAGACCAGTCCCTGGGGTTGCAATAGCTTGTGGCGAGCTTGGCGTGTAGGTATTGCGACTTACCTGCGAAGCATTCTTGGTCATATAAAACCCTTGTTTAGAGCCGGTCACATTACAAGTATTGTCATACGTAATGGCGTTTGTGTTACTCGCCGCCACTAACGCTGACCACTGCGCTGCACTGGGGTCGGAAGGGTTACGCAAGTACGTGTCGCGCGCAAAACGCAGCATCTCTATTTGGCCATTTATCGAAAGCCTTACCTGGGAATGCTCCAGCGCAATCTGGGCTGCCGCCAGCCCACGGCTCATAATAGTCATTGCACCCACAATAACTACGCTCAAAATGACAATCGCCATTAAAACTTCTACTAAAGTGTCGCCCCGTTGGTTATACGCCATTACATTCATTCCCACCGCTATCGGCATCAAAATCGATTTGCACCGCTTGCTGACTTGGTGCATCTGTTACTACAAGTTTAGCAGGAAGACCAAAATTATCGGCATTCTTTAGGCAAAAGTTTGTTGTTTTTCCTACATTGGCTGCCGAATTAACTACGCTCGAAAGGTCACTGACTACAGGGCTCGCTGCTTTATAAGTGTAGCTAACGACCCTACTCGATTTAGGGCTACGGATTAGCAAAAGCGCGGTAACTGCCTGGTTATCGTTTAGGCGTTTAGAGCCCGACAGAAAAGCCTGCCAAGGGATGTCATATGTCACTACGCCACTGTTTGTAATAGCCTGCGGATTGAAGGCACTTATAAGCTGGGTGTCGGTTTGGGAATAATTAACGCTGGCAGGCGCAGTTCCCACAACGTTGTACTGTAGGACAGTTGGATTATTTACCCGAAACACTAGTAGGCGCCCCATAAGCAAACAGTTGCTCGTACCTGGGGTTTGGTTCGCGCCAGTGTTTACAACGCCGGCCGTGCAAGACTCGTTGCCAAGACGCGTATTGAGGCCGTTAATAATATCGTCATACTGACGCTGCACAAAGGCAGCTAGTGACCTGCCACTGTCTGAAAAACGTATACTCCTAATAGTATTACCGGTACCAAGGACAGCAATTACAAACAACAAGGCAGTGATGCCAAGGAATAATGTTACCTCTATAACGGTAAAACCCCGTTGATGTTGCAAGCCGTCCATTTAGCTCTGATTATAGCATAAGCGCTTCTTTTAAGGGCACACTAAATAACCACGAAGCCTTGCATGTACCACGCAATAATCGCATCGCCCCACAGACCGGCAATAATAAAGGCCAGCGCAATAAAAGGCCCGAATGCAATATGGCTTTTGCGCGATATTCTTTTTGTTATGAGTCCAGGAAGAACTACCAATAACCCTATAACATTAGCGAGCATGACAACAAGAAGGGTTTTTTCCCAGCCCAAAACCATTCCAACAAACAGTGCAAGTTTTACATCTCCAAACCCCACTGCCCTGCCCCTAGACACAAAGTATAGGGCTCCGTATATACCAGCCATTGCAAGGATACCTAGCACCACATGCTGTGCATACAGCGTTGCCGATGCGTCTGGCATGAGGCTCACCCGCAGCGCAGCATCTATAAAGCCCATAAAGATTAATGGATACACAACTACATCCGGGAGTAACTGCCATCGCAGGTCATACACAAATAGCACGCCAAGCGCGACAAGATATATAAGCCACATAGCAAACAGGGCGATCCCTTGCCACTGGTCAAACCCAAGCGGCCACACAACAAATGACACAACAAAGAGTACGGCCATACTTAGTTCTGTAAGAGGTGCGATGGGTGTGATTGGTTTTTTGCAATACCGACACTTGCCACGAAGCAACACCCAGCTCAGAATTGGCACAAGGTCAAGAGGCGCAAGCTTATGGTGGCAGTGCTCGCACTCTGACCTATCTGATACAAAATTTCGTTTAGTGTGGAGTCGCCAGGTTACGGCATCTACAAAGCTGCCAAATGCAGCGCCAATAAGCGCTAAAAAAAATGCTGTCATTACCATGAGCATAATGGTAGCAGTATTTCGTTTTTAGAACCACTCCTTCATTAAATAAAAGATGCCGCCTTAGCGGGCGGCATCTTTCTTTATGTGCAAGCTCACAAGCTGCACTAGTTATTCATGCAGAACGTGCCACCTTGCTCTACTTTTACAACAATAGAGACGTTGCGGCTACCGCTGCCAGTGGCTAAACCAGCACCGCTACAAACTGCGTTTTGGTAATAGAACATTTCACCATTGTTTGTAGGCAGTGTTGCAAGGTTAGTCTGGTACGTAAATGTGTAGCCAGAGCCCGTAAATGGATCGTTAAACTGCTGTCCGCCGTTGGTCAGATAACCATTCTTGAATGCATCAAGAGTTGCTTGGTTCGTTGGCACCACGCCTTGGTTGTTTGCCTGGTACGAGTTTAACTGGCTCATTGCACGCGATGCGTCAGAACGGCGCTGTGTGTCGCGCTGTGAGCGTTGCAGTGCTGGCAACGCCAAGAACACGACCAAGAAGATCAAGCCTGCGATTGCCAATACAAGCACGACCTCGATAATCGTAAATCCTTTTTGGTTATTTGTTGTCTGGTTCATACCCACCTTTCTTGCTTTTATAAAGCGTGTAACTAACTGCTTATGATTATATACGCAGTTGGCCCGCGTGCAAGGACTTTTTTTAAGTACCTGGCAAATTACCAATTAAACCGTAAACCGGTAAGAGTATTGCCATGACCATGAGCCCTGCGATCAACGCAAGGACAACCATTAGAATTGGTTCGATCGCGGTAGAAATTGAGCGTACGGTAGTATCAAGTTCGTTCTCGAAATATGTAGCGGCTTTGCCCATCATTTTATCAATGCCACCTGATTGTTCGCCGATGCTAATCATTTGCGGCACAAGCGACAGCACAACGGCTTCTTTTTTAAGGGCACTCGACAACGATTTACCGCCCTTAACCTTATCGGCTGCGCGCATAATTGCCTCGGACACAGGCACGTTGTTAACTGCGCGTGCGGCAATACGGAGCATCTCGAGCATTGGTACGCCAGTCGCCATTAACGTTTGGCCAGTGCGGGTAAAACGTGCCATGTAGAGTTTTCTGAACAGCGAGCCAAACATTGGCATACTAATTTTGAACGAATCGAATGCCTTGCGCCCCGGTTCTGTTTCTATATAGCGTTTTAAGAAGTAAATGCCTGCACCAAAAATCATTAAAAGCAGCCACCAAAAATTAATGGCGAACTGCGACATCGCCACAAGCACCGCTGTTACAAAAGGTAGGTCTTTATGCAGGTCGTGATATAACCGCTGGATCTGAGGCATTACGGTGAACAACATAAACATCACCACGCCAACAATAACCACCAGAACAATAATAGGATAGACTAGCGCACCACGCACCTTACCTACAATTTCTGCGTCTTTTTCTTGCTGGTCGGCAATGTGCTCTAGGGCTTCATCGAGAGTACCAGATACCTCACCGGCCGCAATCAATGCCAGGTATACGTCGTTAAACACATCTGGGTGTCGGCCAAAGGCGTCGGCCAAGGAACTACCACCTTCGATACTGGTGATAATATCGTTAATAACTCCCACTAACCGCTTGTTCTGCGTTTGCTCGGTAAGAGTCCGCAAACTTTGGGCCAGCGGCAAGCCTGCGTTAATAAGCGTGGCAAGTTGACGCGTAAAAATAATTTTGTCTTTGGTGCTTATGCGGTTAGTGAACTTAGCGAATACGTTGCCTTTTTTGCTTTGCTCGGTGATTTCGAGCGGCACAATACCCTGGGCCATTAGTAATTTTGCGGCAGCACGCTCAGACTCAGCCTGTACTGTTGAGTGAATTACCTTATTGGTCGATGTATCGCGCGCGGTGTATTCGTATGTGAGCATGTTAGCCTCGCATCATTCTTTCGAACTCGGCTAAATCTACAGCGTAGTTACGGGCTTCGTCATAGGTTATGGTACCGGCCTGCACCAGGGCAACCAAGGTACGGTCCATAGACTGCATGCCAACATCGCCGCCGGTCTGGATAACTGCATCTAACTGATGGCTCTTGCCCTCGCGAATAATGTTGCGCACGGCTGGCGTGGCAGTAAGGATTTCTGCCGCGGCAATCCGGCCTCCGCCTATCGCAGGAATAAGCCGCTGCGAGCAAATTGCCTGCAAAATGTTTGCCAGCTGTGAGCGGATCTGGGGTTGCTGGTGTGGCGGGAATACGTCTATCATGCGGTCTATAGATTGCGCGGCACTATTGGTGTGCAGGGTGGCGAATACTAGGTGGCCGGTTTCGGCAATGGTGATTGCAGCGCTGATGGTTTCGAGGTCGCGCATTTCACCAATAAGCACAACGTCTGGGTCTTGGCGCAAGCTAGAGCGCAGGGCCGCACTAAAGCTATACGTGTCATAGTGGACCTCACGCTGCACCACAAGTGACTTTTTAGATTTGTGGGTAAATTCTATAGGGTCTTCAATAGTAATAATGTGGTTGGCTTTTTCGGTGTTGATTTGGTCAACTAGCGCAGCGAGCGTGGTTGACTTACCAGAACCAGTCGGGCCAGTAATAAGCACGAGTCCACGAGGGAAGTTAGCAAATCCGTTTACCACTGGTGGCAGTCCAAGCTCTACAACGCTTTTGATCTCGTTAGGGATTAATCGGAGCGCCGCCGCCAAGTTACCGCGCTCATGGAACGCGTTCACACGGAACCGGCCTAGGTCGCCAAATGCAAAGCTAAAGTCAAACTCTTTGTCTTTTAGCAGAATTTGCTTTTGCTCGTCGTCTAGGATTGCAAAAATGAGCGACTCTACTTGCTCTTCGTTAAGCACCTCGTAGCCAGGGATACCGGCTAAATGGCCGTCTATGCGGAGCATGGGGGGCATTGCGACCTGCAAATGAAGGTCGGAGGCGCGTTTTTTAATCACCTCTTCTAGTAAAATTTCTATCCGTAGTTGTTGTGCCATGTCCACCCTTCCTTTAAGCCATGTTCGCGGCGACGCGGTTAACTTCTTCTAGTGTTGTAAGGCCGGTCAGGGCCTTTAGGTAGCCGTCTTCGCGCATTGGGACCATACCCTGCGCTATCGCCTGCTTTTGGATTTCGGCACTTGTCGCACGCTTTACAATAAGGTTTTGGATTTCTTCTGTGACCTCCATTACCTCGTACAAACCAACTCGGCCTTTATAGCCACCAGGGGTTTGCGGCGTGTCTTTGCCTCTAACCAAAGTATAAGCTTTTTGGGTTGCTAGCGGCAAGTCTTTGTAGCCAAGATCGGTAGATACTCTGTGGATAGCCGACTTCTCGGTGGGCAACAAATGGCCAACGGTCTTATGTACGGTTTCGGTTTCTAGCTCGTTAGATTTGTAGGTGTCGCGGTCTTCGGACACACGGCGCACCAGGCGCTGGCCGATAATCACATTTACCGTGCTGGCAATAAGAAATGGCTCAATGCCCATATCGAGCAAACGCGGCAAAATACCTGCGGCGCTGTTAGTGTGCAAAGTACTAAACACTAAGTGGCCTGTAAGCGCGGCCTGCACAGCAAGGTCGGCGGTTTCTTTGTCGCGGATCTCACCTACCATAATCACGTTGGGGTCTTGGCGCAAAATAGACCGTAGCCCTGTAGTAAATGTTAAGCCAACATCTGGGTTCACTTGGATTTGGTTAACCCCAGCCATTTTGTACTCTACTGGGTCTTCGAGCGTCACAATATTGATCTTGTCACTCTTTATTTCTTGGATAAGCGCATAAAGCGACGTTGACTTACCCGAACCAGTCGGCCCAGACGTCAGTACCATGCCATTTGGCTTTTTAATACCATTGCGGATCATGCGAAGGGCCCGTCCGGCATAACCGAGGTCTTCTAGCCTGAAGTTCGTACCAGATTTATCGAGCAGACGGATCACCACCTGCTCACCCCACACCACCGGGCTTATGGCAATACGTAGGTCAACGTCTTTGCCGACCATATGGATCGCAAACTGGCCGTCCTGCGGCACTCGGTGTTCGTCGATTTTAAGGTTACTTAAAATCTTAATACGCGAAATCAGCGCCGGCTCAATGCTCTTTGGCAGCTGCATAATCTCGCGCAGCACGCCGTCTATACGGCAACGGATTTTAAGCGCAGCTTCTAGCGGCTCAATATGGATATCAGATGCGCGGGCGCGCACTGCATATTCTAAGATTGTACTCAACGCCCGACTAATGGGCGAATCCTGTACCAGCGTTCTTATGTCTTGCTCGGTCTCTTTTTTGCCGCGGCTTTTTGGCGATTCATCACTTTGTTGCGAAGACTCAATGGCTGCACTTACGCCTTCTTCTAGGTTTGTGCGGTACTGCTCTAGTACGTGCCGGATGCCTTCTTCGGAAGCCATGTACACCTTAATTGGGTGGCCAATCTTATTTGCCAAGTAGTCTACGGCCTGTACGTTGTTGGCATCTAGCATTGCCACTGCCAGCCGATTTTGCACCTCGCCCAGCGGCACCGCCATAAAGTGCTCAGCTATATCGCGCGGCAACAAATCAAGCACTGTTTGGTCAATGAGGGCCTGGCTAAGGTCTACATATGGCACGCCAGATACTTGTGCGATTAGCCTGGTGAGCACCTCGTTTGTGATTACCTTGTTTTCTACAAGCAACACAAATAAAGGCTTGGATTCGGCCTGTGCCTGTTTGCGGAATTTCTTTAACGCATCTTCAGTAGTAAGCTTCTCGCTTATTAAAAGTGCTTCTAGTTTTTTTTGATTGTCGTCTGTCAGAATACTCAAGGGTACTTCCCCTCTGCTTTAACGGCTGTTGAAAGGCTGTTGGTTAGCAGGACTGCCAATCTGGATTACAATAGTGGGGTTAATTGCATTGCGGTTAAAAATACTGCCCGTTGGTTGGGTGATCTGACCAGATATTGGTTCTATTTTTTCTACCTTTACTGCCTGCTTTTCGGGTTCTCCAAAGACCGCTTTAACGGCTAAGAAAGATACAACTAACGTCAGCGATACGATCAGCACAAGCAGGGCGATATCGTTTCGTTTCATTATTTTACGACCTCCTGTGTGGCGTTAACGCTCTTTGCGGGTTGGAAGTATGTAGTTGCTTCAAAGTTTGCGCGCAAGCTAGCGTCTGTGCCAGTCATAGTTATGGCGGTAACTTTTATGGGCCTGATGGTCCGCTCTAAATCGTGGGCCATTGTTTTAATCTTGTCGTATGGACCGGTCACAATAAAGCTAAACTTTACCTCTTGCGGTTGCGATACGAGCACAGCATCGCCCGATTCGCCAGGCACGTTGATGCTTTCTATTGTGACGCCCGACTTACTTAAAATAGCCTGCTGCAGCGATGTTGCCAACGCAGCAGAATCGCCACTTATAGGCAAGGCGTCGAGCACACTTTTTGTGGTCGTGTCGTTTGGATCGGTCTTAACACTTGCAAGGTCGTTATTTGCAACCAAAGCGTCAATTTGCTTTTTTAGCTCAGTGGCAGCGGTTATGTTACTGCTCAGCGTATCACTTGCTTTGTACTTTGCGCCAATGATCTTGTTGTTGTATTCCCATTTGGTAAACAGGTATTGGCCTGTTGCCAAACAAAAGCTTACGGCTATTGCCGCCGCAACCACCCAAATAAACATATTGCGGCCGGCCAGCTCAATTTGCTGTCGTTTTTTAATACCAGTAAGACGGGTCAGGCGTGGCCCAGACTCTAGCTTTGGTGCTTGTGGCTGAGTGGGTTTTTGGTCTGGCATTACTGTTGACCCCCTGTGTTAAATATCTGCTGTGGCGCATTTGGGCTTTGGGTAACAGATGGAGTAGTTGTAATATTTGGCACCTTTGCGGTCATGTCTGTGTTGCGTGCATTGAATAGCTGTTCGCTGTACGTTGTCTTTACGGTAAAACCTACCACGGCTGCGCTGTTAGTCCTTACAATGTCTGCGGTCTGGACAAGCACTTGGTCGAACATTTTACTTTCTACCAGATCGCCCTCACCATTGGCTTTATAAGACGTTGTTGCGTTCTTAAGCGTGTCTACGAACACATTTAACGTTTGGTAGCTTGCGGTGGTACCGGTAAATATAATTGTTCGGTCGTCGCTTAAGACACGAAGGTCGCTGAGCGATACGTTGTTGGGCGCGCTTGGGTTCAGCACACTCAAGAAATCGTATAGCCGGCTGTACATACCCTTGCCATCGTGGAGCGCTGGCAATGCTGCAAGCTGGTTCTGCACCGTGAGGTATTTGTCTATGTCTGGGACATCTTTTAGCTGTTGGGTTTTCTTTGTGATGTCATCGGAAGCCAGGTTAATCTGAAACTGCTGCACAAACGTCACATAGAAGAACAGTAATGCACTGAGCGCAAACGCGCCAAGCGTTACAAAAATTGCTATCGCAATCACCATTGCCTTGGCTTTTTGCGCTTGCAGGTACTCTTTTTTGAGGTCTGGCAGAAGGTTTAATTGAATCATAAGACCTCGCCTTCTTGCTGCATAGTAATGTCTATTAAAGGAAAAATCATATTGTCCGCTCCGCTAAACCGACCGCAACCGCAAATTGCGGTGCGAGTTGGTGTAAGTTATCGCGCAGATCATTACTGTAATGCACATTTGCCCAAGGGTTGCCTGCCACAGTTGCAAGGCCGGTCTTTGTTGCCAAATACTCACCGTAAGCTGGAATATTCAACGAGTACCCCGACAACACAATGGATGTAATTGGAATGTTCGGGTAACGTGATTGGAAAAACTTCGCAGATTTAGTAACCTCGGCCGCAAACTGCTCTAATGTGGCTTCGAGCGATTTTATTATCTGGCCCTCAAGCCGGTCAGGGTACAACCCAAACTTAAGTATAAACTGCATAGCCTGGTTGCTATCTATATTTAGGTTCTGCATTGCCGCCTTTATGAGCGTTTGCATGCCAACAGGAATAGAACGCACCAACCTTGGCGCACCGTCTAGCACAATAACGATGTCGGTTGAAAAATCTGCAAAATCAACAATCATGTGGGCATCTTTGCTGTTGGTCGGTACCAACGAACGCACAAGCGCCAAAGAATCGGGCTCAAGCGCCACGACATTCAAGCCCAAGCCTTCTATTAGGTCGAGCCTGGCCTCGCTAAATTTATTAGCAACACTTGCAAGTAGCACTTCGATTTTACTCGGGTCACGTAACGACTTACCAAGGATCGCCCAGTCTATTTTTACCTCGTCTATAGCCATTGGGATAAACTGCTCTGCCTGGTACTTAATGGTGCTGGCAAGTTCCTGCGGTGGTAAATCTGGCAGATCAACAACGGTTGCAAACGTTTTATTAGATGGAATACCAGCAACGACATTTCGTGTAGAAATACCCGACTGTGCGAGTAAGTTGGTTATTACCTCCCCTAGCCGGCGCTGGTCTTCTGGCGCATCTGAGGTTGCAATTTTAATATCTACAGGCGCAGATCCATACTTAACTAACGACCACGCATCTCCAGACCGCCTAATCTGGACAACGCGAACGGCTGTCGTGCCGATATCTAGCGCGAAAAATTCGCCCACCGAGGAAAAAAGCTTCATACTGACCTTTAGTATACCATAAGCATTTTAGAAATTAGTATAGACTTCGTTAAAATCGGGGCGGCAAATCAAGTACAGTACTCGTTTGGATAGTTGGCCTAGCGCTCGCCGATAATGCGTTGCGGATGTAAATCTCGGGGCTAAAGTAAAACTGCTCGGCAGGGTCTTTGCGCGCTGCGGCAGATGCACCCGTTGCACCGAAAGAACGGAACAAATCTATACGGCCGGCGGCCACAGCACCGTTTACCGTAAGCGCAGAGGTGTTACATGCATTGCTTACTGATGCCGGTTCTGTTTTTGGAAAACAAGTGTAAAATACTCCAGAAGTATTGCCATTCCCCCTAGCAATAAAGATGCCGTCAAGCTGCGTAACGCCTGGTCCAACCTGAATATTCCCTGTTGTAATGACTACCAAGCTAGGTATCGCTGCACTGTTTACATATGTTGCAGGGTATACCAAGTTGCTGTTTATGGTCACGTTGCCAGTAGCATAATACACCTGTTGGCCACCGGCGGGCATGGTGCCGCTTAACGTAAGAGCACCGTTGACCCTCCATGCGCCGCTCCCCCTGGAACCCACATTATATGACCCTGGGGCTAAAGTCGGGGCAGATGCATAGTTAGTTGTGTAGTCGTTAATACAATGCTGTGGTTTACCAAAGTAACCCAACCTTGTTGCGTCAGGCTCACTGTTGGCAAACGTAAGCTGCCTTGCGGCTGCACCAAGGGCACCAGAACCCACTAGAACCCTGCTTGACGACCCAAAACCGGTTATCCTATTGAGTGCAAAGGCGGCATATTCAACAACCGAACCTGCACCGGAACCATCGCTCAAAGTTCTCCCTACTGTTGTAATTTTTGCCTGGTTATTGCAGGCAGGATTCACCGCTGCAAAATTCCCACCCGCAAAGACATCATTGCCCATAAAACGGCTGTAGGGTGTTTTTGCTACAACTACGCAGGTTGTTGCCGTTCTGTCGGCGGCAGGGTTGTTGTAATATATATTTTGCGCTGGATTAGTGATGGTAATAGTATCGCAAATCCTACTACCCACCGCTACTGTCTCTGGAGCAGTGTAGGAGTTCGCCCTGAGAGTTGTGCCACCTCCACTGACTGTAATATTTGGATTACCTGACGTATCAACACACGCAGGGTTGCCCAGGTTCTGCGCTGGCCCACTTGGAGGCGTGAGCGTCCTACTTATAGTACAATTAACAACGACTGGATTACCCGAACTTTGCACAGAAATCCCGGGAGTAAAGGTTGCTGTTTCACCTGCAATAATATTTGAGGGAGTTACGCTCATAACCGCTTTTAGTTTAGCTGGTATAAATACTGTCACGCAGGCAGGTGCGCCATATCCGTTACGCCCTCCGTATGAGTTTGTTGGATCATAACCTACTAACCTACAGTACTGCGTGCCTGCTGCTGCATTATTGGGAATAGTAAAGTTTTCATTTTGCACATTTAGCTCTTGTCCCGCTAAATAAAGGTCGGGCCCACCGTTGGCTATAAGCCCACCTGTCGGGCTCGACGACCAAGCCGCCCACCAAATTCTAGCAGTCGTTGGGCCGGCGTTCCTAATATAGTGGCTAAACGTCACGGTTTCGCCTGGGACAGCCTGGGGCACAGATGCTGTTGTGCGGCCTGTAGCGTCCCATCTCCAGTCGAGCCCTACTAATCCATTTTGGCCAAGTGGGTTTGCGCAATCACGCTTAATAACGTAAGCGACACCCCATCTGCTCATAAATACAATTGACCAGCGGGTGTCTGCTTCCCAGTAAAATGCGTTGTCGTTTGGTTCGGGTCCACCACCATAGTTACCCTGCCAATAGCTGTTTGCGACATAGCTAAAGTTGGTACCCCAGTTGATCCAACCATTGGATTCTGCCCACCGGATGCGCGACTCCCAATCGATTATTTCTTCATAGCTTGGCCAATAGTTGCGGGAGTACCTGTCTGGCATCATGGTCTGAATAATAAATGCGGCGCCGACACTATGCCTGCCATCACCGTTATACAAATTGTTTTCTATGAAACCAATGAACTCGTTGGCTGAATCTACCCAACCAGGAATTCCGCCAGCAAAAACGTCATCGCCCATTGTGTCACGTACGTTGTAAAAATAGCCATACCAAGCATCGCGGTCTGGCAACACTGGCCACGCTTTTGCAGCACCGCCGTAGCCCATTAAAAATGCGGCGGCAAAAACAACAACAAGCGCAGTACCTAGTAAGATTCGCTTCACAACGAGCCTCCGAGCTCTTTCACTTTAGCTTCGTACACTCGTTTGTTTGAGTTATATCCGATTGTGGTTGGGTCGAGCTGGCTTATGGCTTTCTTGTAGTATTCGATAGCTTTTTGCTTGTTACCCAAGGCTTCGTACTGCTCCCCCATTAGGTGGCTAACCGTGAACCCCTGCTTTATAGCCTCTGCCTTCTCAAACTCTGTAAGCGCCTTTTGGTACTGCTTTTGGTTCGACCAGTTTACGCCAAGCTGGACATACAAATCGTATTTTTCTTGTTCTGGCGTATTGGGATTAGCTAGCGCTTCGTTTAGCTTTTTATTAGAACCGTCTATGTCGCCGGTGAACGATAGTTTTTGCGCTTCACTTACATTCGTGGGGGGCGCTTCACTACCAGGAATTTGCTGCACAGTGTCTTTATGCTGCAACCACCACACCAACATGCCCGCGCCCACAGTTAAAGCAAGGGCTACAATAATGCCCACAGTTATTAAAATTGTCTTCTTAGAAACTTTTTTGCGTGCCATAGTGATCCATTAAGGTTACGCTTATCTGCTAACTACTATACGAAAAAATGGCCTGCTAACCAAGTGCATTAGTTTAAGAAAAACGCATACATCCGGCGCGCCAGATCAGCGAATGCCGGATCGCTGCCGCTTTTACTCATTATGCCTACTATAAATGTAGATTTTGGCCCGTAAATTATACCAACATCATGCACCCAGCCATCATACAGCCCCACCTTATCTGCCACTACTGTGCCACGTGGCACGCCAGAGGGAATCCCCGCCCGCCACACTTGGCGTTTTAAATAACCAAGCAGCCTGTCGGTTGCCTCTGGTCCCATGAGCGTCCCGTAGTGCAGGCGCATCATAAAATTAGTTTCGTCGCGGATGGTCGACCACTTATCGCCGCCGCCCTGGTTGTTAATGTTTGTACTTGAAAATCCAGCTGCGGCAACCAACCGCTGTGCTTCTTGCCAGCCAACCAAATTGAGCAAAGAAATTGCGCAAGGGTTTGTAGAACGCACGATCATCTCTTGCAAACAAGCTTCTACGCTCCAGCCTATATCGGTGCGGGTTTGATACGACAACTCACCTTTTTGGATTTTGTCTTGCACGGCATAGTACACCCATAGCTTAAATGTGCTGGCAGTAACGTACGGCTTGTCTGGTAAATATTCGGCGTAGCGGTTTTGCCCGCCCAGCTCGCGTACAATAACTGCGTAATCGCCGTAAAAATGGGTATCCCAGTCTTTGATTATGGCGAGCAAACCTTCGCTCGATTGCGAATAGGTGCGCACAAATGTTTCTTTTGGACGCGTATTAACCGCCTTGAGCGCAACCACCTGGTTAAGGGGTTTTGCCTGCAATGCAGTTTGGATCGCCACAATAGACGCATCGGTAGCAAAAGTCTTGCCAGCAGGTGCGGGAGTACGGGAAATCTCTTGGCCATCAAGTAGGGTTACGGTGCTCGTGCCTGGGGCAATTTTTGTCTTTTCGTCTAGTTGTTGTAAATATGCCCGCATTGGTTCGGGATCAAACGCAAGCGTAAGCGCCTTGGTTTTTGGATCTTCCGAAAACACAAGCCATTCACCAATTGTTGCAGCTTGCGGTGTGAATGACTCGTTGCCCGCCTTTAGTGTTAGGGTGTGGGCTAACATCTGTTCAGCCTGTGATTTAACCTGCGAAATCTCTTGGTTGGACCGCACAAATGCAGTCGGTTCAGGGATTAACCTAATTTTTGCATCGGCAGTAACAGTAGTTGCCTGGATTTGCTGCGTTATGTCTTCGGCGCGAAAAGCATAGCCGTTCTTAGCTTCGTCTACAACCACCTTGCCGTCTTTTATACTTATGGTTGCATCGCGCGCGGCTAACTTGTCTTCTGCTACTAATTTTGTTGCGAATTCATTGAGCCGTTCGGTGTCTACAAGCGCAACCAGCGGCAGGTCGCCCGTTTGCCGCACTTTAATAAGGCCAGAAAACGGGATAAACCGTTCCCACTGCTGGTACGAAACCGCAGCATCGGCCGAAGCTTCGGCGTCGATACTTAGCCCAATGCTTTGCCATTTTGCGCGCCATTCACGGCTTGGGCTCGATACTGTTACCTCGCCCTCTTGCGCGTAATTTTCGAACATAGCGACCAGCTCTGCCCTACTTTTACCGCCTATGTCGTGGCCGCCCATATGCATAAGCGGCAATGCGCGGTCTTGCGGATACCATAGCTGCCCCACCACCGACAGGACAGCCAAAAATAAAAGAGCGCCGCCAATTAGCTCGAACACCCGCCTGCGCCGTTGCAGCCATACCTCCCAGCCAGGCATATGGTGCGTGTGCTTTACTGTGGCCACCCTTGTAGTCATGTTTGTTTTCCCACGATATGGGTTAATTATACACCTACCCGATTTTACTTTGATCAAAAATAGCGATTAATGCCGTTCTATGATATAAAAATACAGATCCTCGAAAACAACGGGGCGGCTCTGCAATTGAGAGGAAACATGCCGGAAGTCACTTTGCGCGACTTTGCCTTGAGCGAGGCGCCCGACGGTACCCAAATTGTGCGTGGTGCACTGACACTCGACAGCATCAAGTGCATCAAGGAAGCCGACTACCAGCGTGAGCGTGGCCCTGTCACGTCTATCGATGAGTGGAAGAGTTCCTACCGCAAGGGCCTGGTGCCCGACATCTTTTTGGGCGCCCGCGGCAAGAAACTCGATGTGGTCGACGGCCTCTGTGTCATCAAGGCCAAGGTGTACGTCGTGGACGGCCTCCAACGCATGACCGCGCTCGAAGAGCTCATGCTCGACGCAGTACAAAACGGAGGGGAGTGTGATTTCTACCTGGGCTGTGCGATCCGCCTGGGCACCAACGAAGCGCTCGAACGCACCATGTTCGACCTGTACAACTTCAACCGCAAGCAGGTGAACGCCAACGTCCGTCTGCGCAACATGGCAGTGAAGGTTCCGCTGCTGTACAGGCTGGTCAGGCTCACCCAAGACCCCGAGTTCCTCCTACAAGGGAGGGTCACCTGGACCCAGAGCGCCAAGCCTGGCGATCTGATCGGCTCGCTCGCACTGGTCAAAACACTGGGGATGCTGCACTCAATCTGGCCGGGTATGCAGGAGCGCAGCTACCTACCCCTACTGGACTCACTCTCGGCGTTGGGCGAACGGATTGGCGAAGACGTGCTCTTCGCCAACCTCACCACGTTCTTCGGCCTGATCGAACAGGTGTGGGGTATCGGGCGGTTCAACAAAGCGACGTCTGCCACACCTCACCTGAAGCTCACCTTTTTCAAGGCTCTGGCGTACATGCTGTCCCACCACAGCAACTTCTGGGACGGCCAGCGCCTGGTGATCGACGACGACCAGGCAATCAGATTCGCGGACTTCCCGTTCAGCGAACCGGCGATCAAGGAAGAACTCAAGAGCGACAGCCCCAAGGGGCGCGACTTCCTGGCGCTGAAACTGACCAAGCACTGGGACGGCAGGCGCAAGAAGGACCTGCTCGAGAAGCGCGAGCCCATGCCCACGATCGCCGCCTAGTTATTCGAGGAGGCGCCACCAACAGCTTTGTACTTTGGGCTGTTGGTGGCGGACTCCACCTATACTTATATAATCTTAATAATACCAAGGTTTGTGCCGGAATGCGTTCCCGGCTGACGCCACTAGAAATGAGTAGTGGATTTGGTCGTGCTGTTCAGCCAGGCAACGCCGCACAGACTTCCCCGCCCGCCCAGAAATCTGCTGTCTGTACGTGGCCTGCGGTTTCGCCTGCGGGCACAGCCCAGACATGGAATTTCTTGAGCTGCGTGGTGTACGGGTCGGACACACACAGGCTGCCCACGTGCTGCTTTGTTCCGCCAGCACGCACCAGCCAGACGGTGGGGCTGCCGATCTCTTGCACAAAGTTCAGGCCCACCTCGCG
>DASTDY010000066.1:0-1787 GCA_035710125.1 Saccharimonadales bacterium (SeqCode)
GTATCAGCGTGTTGTTTTATGCTGTTATGCTCCTTGCGGTGGTGACACTAATTGTAAGGTTCCCGCAGCCGGAAGCATTTTTTGCTTCTATGTTCGGGGTGGCGTTTAGTTGGGTGATTTTTGCGACAAGCACGCACAAGCTGAAATACCGGCGTGTTTTTCGGCTTCCAAAAAGCCAGGCGCACTTTGAAATGCTTGATACACTACGCAGTCGGTGCAGGCACTACCTATCTTCGCCTAATAGTAAAGTTGTTGGCACGCACCTTCCGTACGAGCTTTTGTGGCAGCGGTTTGGGGTACTAACGAGTGTAAAGAGTGGGTACTATACAAAGCCTCCTCGGTGGTTCGATGGAAATGCATGGCCAACTGATCCAGAAGAGCTAAGTGCCGTACTAAGGGATAGCCTGGCGATGATGGCCGGTAGCCTGGAGCAGCCGTTGGTCGGCAAGGCCGAATATGCACCTGATGAGGAAACGCAAGCCGCACTGGGCGAGACAATTGAAAAGCTTGGCGATGGCTTGGGCGAGACGATTGAGGCAGCTGATGACATGCGCGAGCTTATTGGCGATCTGGGCGAATGGGGTGGCGGCGATAGCGCAAGCGGCGATGGTGGCGATGGGTCGGGGGGTGACGGCGGTGGCGATGGTGGTGGCGGAGACGGTTAAATAAAAAGAGCGGTAAACATAGTGCAAAAACACTGTGTTTACCGCTCGGTTTCATTTTAAGCAACAAAATGTACCAAGTCCTTCTTCCCCGATGGTACAATTACCACCATGTGCCGCTCGACGCGCTTCGTCTTGTTGTTAGAGAAAACCCTCAGGACGGGGTGGTTGTTTTTCGAGTACGTCCAGTACTCGCCTTCGGCAACATCCACTTCAATAGTGACACGATTACTCCCGCTCGTCTCGCTAATTACGGCGTTCTTTGCCCCGCCCGGCCAGCCGACGATCTCAAGCCGAGTAACACCATTGAGATCATGGGTGTACGAACCGTTCATAACCGTCTCCCTGCGTAGAAACCTTACGGTGTATTATAGAAGGTCACCATAGGCATGTCTATAAATCTAGAAGAACATCGCACGCCAGCTGGTTTGTAACAAAAAAACATTTTTTCGGTATACTAATAAATGACCGAAAGTCATACTTGGAAGGAAGCGATCGATGGCTCGTTTTCGGCGGTCTTTTCTTGCGCTTTTCGGTGTCGCTGCCTTTCTAGGCGCGATGCTTGTGGCGCCAGCAGCTCAGGCTCTAGTGCAGGGCTGCACGCGCGGCTTTTGCATCGACGTTTACACCGGTGACAAGAATCGCACGAACCGCACCCAGTGGGTCGAGGCTGTCGAGGTCTATTCCGGCAACGATCGTGTTGAGGCCTGGACCGAGGGTTGGTACCGATCGGCATCGGGTAGCCGTGCCAAGTGGTATGTGCGTAAGTGGGTTCACTCTGGCCATGGTGTATGTGGTGCAACCAACATCCCAGGCTCGTCGGAGCGTAAAATTCCTTGCATCACCATTCGCGTGTAGTTTCAAGTATTGTTCGGGCGGGACTGCGCCTTGCAGCCCCGCTCTTTAAATTCTAATCCCTGCCAAGACTGGCAGCCGAGCTTCGGATGGGCTTGCGCACAAAAGGTAATTATTGTACAATGATAGCGAATTGTCATCGATCTTGGGAGCCATGATGGACGAGCGAGAGTTTGCCAAGCGTTATCCCGATTTGAAGGTTCTCTTCAGTGATGCCGTACGAGAAAATGGCAAGCCCAAGCCTATGGATGAGGATGCGTCGTATCCATT
>DASTDY010000067.1:0-1582 GCA_035710125.1 Saccharimonadales bacterium (SeqCode)
ATTTGCGCCAACATTTGTAATCGACCGTGTAGTATGAAGTGCAGTGCCACCTGTATCTACTTTTACGGCCGCGTCGGTATCCCACCAAACGGCACCACCATAAAAGTTGATGGCTAGCGAGGCAACAACCGAATTCGACCACGAAAAGTTACCCGCCGCGGCACCGCTATTTACAGGATAGCCAGCAAAAACATAGGTCCACTGATTCGCATTGTCAGTCGCCTGGCGTATTAAACGATAGCCATTATTGTTAATGAGCCCCGGGTTACCGTTAAACACAAGAACAGCAATGGCAAGGTCGCCCACCTGTACCGAGGCATGCTGCGTAAAGTTAAGTATACTTGCCGCCGATGTAAGCGACGTCGAAGTGCTTCCGCGATACGTAATGGTACCACCCGTAGCCACGCGAGTATTTCGCCATATCGGCAAGCTTCCAAACGAATTTGGCACGGCAATTCTATCGCTAAATGGCGCATTGCCAATAAACCATTGTCCATGAAGCGCAGGCTCGGGGCGTTGTACGGTGTTATTTACACCACCTACATTTGTGCGACTATCGCGCCAGGTTCCTGTATACGACACGGGATCGTATTTGGTTGTGTTATCGTACCCAGTCGTATCATGCGAATCCTTGTAGCAGATCATGGTTCGACGGTTGGTATCTGCAGGGTCGAAACGAACGCGCCAAAGGGCCGTATTGCCAGAAAGGAACAAGACATTGGTATTTGCCGCCCGGGCGTCTTCATAGGCATCGCGTAGATTATCAGTCCAGTACTCACTGTGTCCCTGTGACACAGCTACTTTAAAGCGCGATGGAATGACAGGATTTTTATCAATATCGATCGAGGTAAAGTAGGCCAAGTCGTAGCCATTTCCCTCGAGGAAATTAACCAGCCCACTTTCCGATTCCCAGTAGTAAGTGCTCGGATTTGCACCTACTGTACCCAAAGGGCGATCGAACGAAACGGCAAATGCCCTTCCAGCAATAGACACTGCTGGCGCTGTTCCATAAATACTTCGCCCCGTATACCCAGCGTAACCATCTCCCGAGTCGGTACGGGCGCCCCATACGTTATACGCTTGCCACGTCAGATCTGCAGTTGCAATCATTACTTTATTTTGCTGCGAACCAGGAACCGGCGATTTAACAACAAATATACCTTGCGCTACAAAGGCTGAGTTATCAGTTCGGCGCATGTTATAAACATAAATGCCCGGAGTAGCATCTGCGGGAATTGCCCATGTTGCTGTCGTTCCCCAGGCACACACTTGGCCACCGTAGCTATTGACAGTTGGTGCTGGCTGAACAGAAGGTGCGCCCGAAACAGTCGCCTTTCGCTTTGCACCAAAACTAATATACCCATAGTAGCCATGCCGAAATATTTCAACATCAAATCCAACGTTATTGGAATCTACCTTAAAGTTTACGGTGTCGCCGGGGCTATAAGAAAGCGAATCGGTATACCCAGCAATATTAGAGTTGGTTGTAGCACCAAACCATACACCACTTTGCGAACCCGGTAAAGAGTTCTCGGCGGCAATTGCGTTAGGATATGGGTTGGCATAAGATGGCGTACCTGGC
>DASTDY010000068.1:0-2083 GCA_035710125.1 Saccharimonadales bacterium (SeqCode)
AATATCTTTTGGCAACTTGTTTGAAGTCTTGCCATGAAAGATCTTTTCTGTTTCGACGGAGGCAAAAGACTCTCTCATGCTTCGATAATATCACGGGGCGATAATATTTTCAAGGCTTGGAATGCAAGAGGCAAGCTAACGGCTGGCGTTAGCTGCGGTGGGTGGGCGGGTGGACTCCCTGTCGAAACGGAAACAACCCAAAGCCAGACAAATGCCGAAAAACGCGGCGCGTACCCACCGTCAGCTGCACGCTGTGTTAGCCCGCATTCGATTTACCACTTTGCTGTTTTTGCAAAATTTAAACCTTTAGCAAGCCACGGAACCCCCTAGCGCTATACCAAGTGGGCGCACTGTTATGAAACACAAAGACATGGTCGTAGCGGCGATCAGCAAAGATGGCTCCGCCGAGTTTTCTAATATCAGAAGGTGTTTTCAACCAGCTCTCAGTCTTCGTATCGAAATTACCAAGTTTCTGCAACTCTCGATATTGTTCTTCCGTTAAGAGCTCAATGCCCATGGCGGCTGCGATATCAATAGCGTTACCTCCTGGCGCCTCTCGCTTTTCCGCCGCCTCACGGTCGTAACAAACCTTTCTGCGGCCCTTAGGACTTTCCGCTGAACAATCATAAAAAATGTATTCGCCCGTCTTTTTATCATAACCGACAACATCTGGCTCACCGCCAGTTCTTTCCATTTCATTGAGCGACCACAGTTTTTCAGGATTAGCTGCTATCTTTGCTTGTACTTTAGCCCATTTGAGACCTGAATGGCGGTTCATGTTTTTGTCAAAACGGGCTTTCAATGTGCTGAGTAGTTCTTTCCGTTGTTCTAGTGATAACTCTTTTTTATTGCTATTAATCTTGTTCATACTTTTATCTTACCTCTTACGAATGCTTATGCTTGTAATTGCGGGCTAACGAATTAAGGATTGATGCGGCGGAAAGGATGAAAGTGGCGAGGAAGGCTGCTTGGTGCCGCCGCATCAATCCGAGTTGAACTAAGCCGCAGGCAAGGATAAGCGTATAAAGGATTTGGGGTTTAGAGCCTTCTTTGTCTAGGCGGGTAACCGGCGAAACCGAAAAACCACCAATAATTGAGGCAATTGTACACGGAAAAGGTTGGTATGCAAATTATCAGTGGGGTAGTTGGGTGAGGGGCAGGAAAGCGAAAAGAGGGGCAACGGTGATTGGCATCGCTGTCCAGTGGGATGCGCAGCAGGAAGGGGAAGGTCTGGCTCATGGGGAGCGACAAAAGATGGGAGCAATCGAATGCTGGAGGCGCATGGGCTGGCCACAGTTTGGGCAGGGGAGGGTTGGAGGCGTTGCAAGAGTGGAGGCTGGGGCGGGGTCTGAGTCTGGCGGTGAGGCGGTGTTATCCGTTGGCGGGTTGGGTTGGAGACGTTGTCGCAAAGAGCGCAATCTGGGGCGGACAGACGCACCCAAGAACCCGAAGTAACGGACCTTCACAAAGCCACGAGGGAGCACATGCTGGAGGAAGCGCTGGATGAAATGCTCCACGGAGAGAGTACAGGTCTTGAGTTGGCCGGTGTCGGAGGGGCGGTATTGGAAAGTGACCTGGGAAGTTTCCAGGCTGCCACGGTGATCGATGGAGAGCAGGCGCCGGTTGCTGAGGGCGATGCGGTGGATGTAGGGGGCCAGATACTTGAGAGCGGCCTGCCCATTGCCGACTGGCTTGCAATGCACGACCCAATCTCGCCGCCAGACTTTTGCAGGGATGCGCGTGTAGAGAGCAGTTTTTCGTAAGGCGCGTTGGAAGGCAGCGCGGAACAACTTGGAGAGGGCCTTCACCGGCAGGAAGAAGTTTTTGCGCGCAGGCAGCCAAGTGCGTCCATCGTCACCTACGCCACCACCTGGAGCCAGGTAATGGATATGGGGATGGTAGACCAGGTCGCGGGTCCAGGTTTGGAGCACGCCCACCATCCCGATCTGCCCGCCCACAAAGCGTGGATCTCGTGCCAGTTGTTGGGTCGCCTGGGCGGAAGCGCGGAAGAGCAGGTTGTAAATGAGCATCTGGTTTTGCCTGGCGAGCAGGCGCAGTTCAGCAGGAAGTGTGAAGGTCAGCA
>DASTDY010000069.1:0-6435 GCA_035710125.1 Saccharimonadales bacterium (SeqCode)
AAAACCGAAGAATAATTCAAAAAGCACCTCCAAAACGAGGTGCTTTTTTGTATGGAAATACCATGAGCAGTTTGCACCGCATGCCCAACCTACGTTACAATGAGCCTACTAAATAATGGTAAGGGAGACTGTATGACCAGTATCGACCAACAGTTTGTGGAGTTTATTGTAAAATCACTTGTCAGCCAACCCGAGGCCGTAAAAATTGATCGCCGTATAGATGAAAAAGGCGTGTTGCTCGAGCTTACGGTAGATCCAGAAGACCTTGGCCGCGTGATCGGCAAACGGGGCGCAACCGCCCAGAGCATCCGCACATTACTTAGGGCGCTTGGCACCAAGCAAGATGCCCGTTTTAACCTAAAAATTGTAGATGTCGATAGGCCAGACGGCTACGTAGCAACTGAAGGCGCCCAGTCAGTCAACGACGATGCGGCTCCTGTAGCTACAACATCTAACAATGATTCAAACAAGACTGTGGAAGAATCAACAGAGAAACCTGTGGAAGACAGCCAGTCCGTAGCAGCCCGTACCCGAAAAGAGCTTGCAGATATGGACGATCTCGACATATAATAAAACCTAAGTTGGCAAGGTGCCGACAGCAAAAACAAAAAATGAGGTTCTTGCGAGCAACAATATGTTGTGAGCCTTATGTGGTAAAACAACCGGCCATTGTAGCCGGTTGTTTTATATCTACGCCCTGCAAGCTTAAAAGTTAAGCGCACAGGGCGTAGGACAGAGAAGCTCTGCCCCACGCGCCATTCTTTGCGGCTAGAGCCAGAGTATTAGAGCTCGCGCCAGCAGACTGGAAGAGTCATGCTCGCGATCAGACGAGCCGCATCCAAGGCGAAAGCATCGAACGGGTCTGGCAGCAACGGCCGCTTGCGCGGGGAGACGACCGCAAGGTAGTTGCTCCAGTTGCCGCTGGCGTCGGGAATGACCCCCAGGCTGGTCAGCTCAACCAGGCGGAGTCCGATGCCCCGTAGACGGACGACCACCCAAAGTCCTGTCCATTTCATTTTGCTGGTGGCTGATGGGTGGGCGGTGGGGTAGCTGAGGAACGTGCCCGTTACCCATACGCCGTGCCATTCGCTGTGACACACAAAGGGCGTACCTGGGTGGATATCACGCAGCCGCAGACTGCTCTTTACCAGAGGATTTTTGTCACGTTGGTAGCCTGCCCGATACCGGTGGCTTCCGATGACTGTTTGGGGTGTGCTCCTCCGGGTGCCAAATACGCCGATTGGCAGCCGTTTGCCGGTTGTGTTGTACCTGTGAGGCTTGTCTACTGCCGCCTTGAAACGAAATTTACGGGGGCCGATCAGCGTCATGTCCCTTGGGGGCATGAGGGCGCCGCTGGGCTTCTTGACGGGGCTGGTTTGCTTTCGTGGATCTCCGATGGCTATACCTCCGTGCTTCTCTGTCGGGTGTTTGCTGTGCAGCAAACAGACATATTGTAAAATAAAGTAAATTTATAGTCAAAAAATGTGATATACTTGGTTCCGAAATGAAAACGCGCCTCGTTCAAGTTATTACTCTTTTCCCGGACATGTTTACCGGTGTATTTGGCGCAAGTATGTTATGGAAGGCGCAAGATCGCAATATTGTAAAGCTAACCACTATCGACCTTAGGCAATTCGGCATAGGGCCCCGGCGGCAAGTAGATGACACCCCCTATGGCGGTGGCGATGGCATGTTATTAAAGCCTGAGCCGCTTTTTGCGGCTGTCGAGGCGGCAAAAAAAAATGATCCCGATGCCAAAGTGCTGCTTATGACACCCCGCGGCGAACGCTGGACGCAAGCCATGGCGCAGGCGTTTGCTGAGAGTGGCCATGGGTACATCATTATATGTGGGCGGTATGAAGGGTACGACGAGCGGATTACAAGTGTTGTTGACTATCAGATTTCTGTTGGTGACTACGTGTTAACTGGGGGTGAGATTCCTGCCATGATTATCGCCGACAGCATTACCAGGCTAATTCCGGGTGTGCTCGGCGGCGAAACCAGCGCCCAAATAGAAAGCTTCAGCGATGGCGGTAAAACCCTTGAATTCCCGCAATACACCCGACCTGCCGAGTTTAACGGGATGAAGGTGCCACAGGTACTGCTAGGTGGTAACCATGCCCAAATTTTGCAGTGGCGCAAAGATAACTCGCCAAAAGTACAAAAATAACCACCCGAAAGGGTGGGGTCTTGATGTCCGTTAAGGGTCATGGCGCGTATACAATGAGTTGGAGATGAGAACCGCTTGTACCGTGTGCCATGACATAAGAAAGAGTTGTTGTGGTGGTACAAGCGACCCTAGAACTTTTTGTTTTTGTGGTGTTTGTTCTTTGTTGTTTCGCTTAGAACCATCGTACCGCTCCGCTCCGGCAAGCGCAAGCGTTTTAACCAAAAATTACAACATAATATGTCTTCGGTTGCGCAGTATAATAATGAAGTAATATAATGCAGGAGTAGTATGAGTTTGCTTACAAAATTTATTAAACCAGTCTACGCCCATTGTGATGTCCCTTGTGGCATCTACGAAACCGATACCTTACAACACGCGGCCGACACGTGTTTAAAAATGATAGATAAAATCGAGGCCCTGCCTGCGCAGTCCGGCGAAAAGTCTGCCGACCACAATAATTTTATCCGCATGGTCATGACCAAAGAAAAACATGCCCAGTTGTGCAAAGACCAAATTTATATACTGTGGAGCGACTATTTTAAAACAGAACACCTGCAGCAGTTCCCAGATCTGCACAACACACTCTGGCAAGCAACCAAGCAATGCAGTAAGGTAAAGCAAACAATAAGCCGTGACGAGGCGCAAAAACTTGTAGACATGTCCAAAGAGATTGCAACTATATTTCGGGAGTCACACCACGAACATGCTCATGCTTAGACGTGTAGAAGGTGCGAGTATGCTTCCAAACTATCCCCATGGCAAAGTCATTTTTGCCTGGCGCTTTAGTAAACCACGCCAGGGCGACGTAGTAATAGTTAAGCACCATCAGGTAGAGTTAATAAAGCGAGTCGATAAAATCGACCAAGACCGTGTATTTTTGCTTGGCGATAACCCCGAAGAAAGTACCGATAGCCGCCACTACGGCTGGCTCCCCTTAAGCGCCATAAGAGGAGTGGTGCTTGGTGGCAATAATGGTTAAGCAAACACCCCCACCACCGCTAAAGACAAAAGACCCACGCCTGGCGGCAATCCCGTATGTTTATGCGGGTATCCTTGTGGTGCTGGCGCTGCTGCAACTTGTGTTTTTTGAGAATTTTGTTGCCGCTACGGCCGGGTACTTGCATCCGGCTACAGCCGAGACCGCCACTATTGTCGCTGTGGCGCTTATTTCTGTGCAAGTGTTAGCTCTGCCGTTTTTGCTACGGTTGCCTCTAAGTAGGTTGGCGCGGTTCTTGAGTGCGCTACTTACCTTTGTTGGGCCATTTTTCTGGGCTGCTATTGCCATGGTCGGCAGCTCGTTTTCTTGGTCATATCTGCTCATAGTAACTGGTTTTATTTTATTGAGCGGTGCCTGCTTTTGGTTGCTTAACGGTTCGGCAGTATTGCAGTCAGGCAAGAAACGACGATGAAGTTTTTGTTGGTGGCTGCTGCGTACGGTTTTATGTTTGTTGCAGTGGAGCTGATCGCCAAAAAGTTACATCCACCCAGTGAAACCACGCGTAAAATAAGCCATATGTTGGCGGGTATCGGCGCTGCAATGCTACCTTTTGTAATTAGTTTTCAAGAGATTACACTGCTTGGCTTGTTATTTGTGCCGGCGGTATATGTATCTATGCGGAGCAATATGTTTACCTCTATCCATAGTGTTAAACGTAGTACATACGGCGAGCTGTACTTTCCGCTTGCAATTGCCATTTGCGCGTTTTTGTTCCCAGATAAGTTTCTTTTTATCTACGCCGTATTGGTTATTGGCGTTGCAGATGCGCTCGCAAGCCTAGTTGGCCAGCGCTATAACCACAAAAAACGCCTATCTAAAAAGGGCCAAAAAAGCGCAGCAGGTAGCTTGGCCTTTTTTACAGCGACCGTATGTATCGGCGTTCTGCTCATTATTGCATTTACTGGAAGTTCGGTCTTTTCGGCTATTTTTTGGAGCATAGCCTTAGCCTTACCCCTTACATTTATAGAGGCGTTTGCCAAGAACGGCCTCGACAACCTGTACGTTCCGGTAGCGGCATGCGGTCTTTTGGGGTTTGTGTCGAGCATGGGGCTACTTGGCAATTAGCGAAGGCCAGGGTATAATACTCCTGTTATTGCAGGGCAATGTCTAACTTGCAAAAGGCGGGCATCTTGCAAAACCATGTTAGTGGCGAGTGGCCAAATGGTAAGGCACTAGTTTCTGGCACTAGGGATTGTAGGTTCGAGCCCTACCTCGCCAGCCATGAAAAAAGATCGACGTTGGTCGATCTTTTTTCATGGCTGTTGGAGCTCTAGTATTGTATGCTTGGCTCAAAGTAAGAGTGGTCATTTGATTAGAAAATTGGCTCTGTCCCACATGGTAATCCTGCAAGACAGAGCCGGTGTGGCCAAGAAGCTTCAGCGGAACAGCTTTAGGGTTGCCAGAGGCAACGCCCGCCCTTTTGGTGCCACCAGGTGACCAAAATCTGGGCTGCTCATGGCCACGTAGGCTTTGCGCAACTGGCCGAGGTCTTGGGGCTCGCCCAGCTCTTTATAGACTGTCTCGGCGCCCATTGTGTGGATGATCCCTTCCCACCCTAGCAACGAATAACCTGCCTGCCACAGTTTCCAAAGTTGCAGGGCTTTGTGGCTGTCGCGCAGGTTCAGGCACGACCTGCTCACTTGGGTGATGGCTGTGACTGGCTCGTCGGCCCTTGTGAAAGCTGTGGTGATCTTTAGGTACAGATCCTTAACTTTGAGGCCTGACTTGGGGTCTACAAAGTCGGGGTCGTCGGTTGGGTAAAAGCCTAGTTGCTCCCAATGCAGCTCCCGGAATATTGGGTAGTTGAGGTCGCAGACAAAAGGGAGGCCTGGTTGGCACCAAGACTCCATTTGGCGTCTGCACGTGTTTAGCGTTTCTTGCATCCAACTTTCAAGGCTTTCGGTTGGGTTGCCCATTCGGTAGTAGATGGGAATTTCTCGGACGCCTATGTAGAACAAGACGTCCTTTCCGCTAAACGTGGTACCTTCACGTGCCATGAGCAACAGCGTTACCAGGTCGCGGAAGTTTGGCGGTTCGGTTGGTACCACCCGAATGCCGTATTGGTTGCCCCAAAAGTTCAGAAGGCCAAGCTCGCTATGGCATTCTCTAATGGAGTCTTCTTCTGTTGCGCTAAACAGAGGTCGGTGTAGCTGCTGCCCCTCGACGCAGATTAGACGTTTTTGGCCCTCTGTTTCTGCTAGCCAGGTCTTCAAGAGTGATCTGCCGACCGCGTAGTACCACCGCTCGGGGTCTGGGTCATGGACCGAGCCGAGCCGCAAGAGCCGTTGGCCGGTCCTTGGATCCCAACGACGCACTACATGTAGAATGTCGGGAAACTCTAGAAGATTGAGCAAACTGAAGTTCCTAACCGGTAGGGCAATGCGCTTCCGGAAGTCCAAATCCAATTGGTCCACGAAAAAAATTATAGCAAGCCAGAGGCTATTCTTGCGCATGTTTCTGGCGCAGGGGGTTGTAACTGTGGACACTCGGTTCATCTTGTGGATATGCAGAATGTCCTTAGCCTTGAATCTTTTATGCAATACATCCCCATAGTATAGTAGCTACATGACAATTGAATCTCTTGCGGAACTTCTTGGTAAATTCTTTGACAATCCCAAAATAAGCTCATTCAGGCTTATGACACACGGAAAAGAAAACATCACGGCCTTAGTCGAGCTGACAGATAATAATAGGGTTATAGCGCGGATGTGGGGTGATACTCACGGCTATATGGGTGCTCATTCCGAAGACGATATAGCCGACGAGGTGGCTTTTATGACTTTTTGCTATGACAACGGCATTCCGGTTCCAAAACTATTCCGCTCGAAGGCAGGGAAACTGTACGAAAAATCGTCCACCGGTCAATGTTATGTAGTCATGGAGTACATAGACGGAGAGACGCCGCAGCATTTTACAGAAGACATGGCAACCCAAGTGGCGAAAGCAATGGCGCACATGCATCAGTTGGTGGCAGATTTTGTTTTTCCTAAGCAACGTTCGTGGCCAGGGACGGTGTTAGATATGACAAACGAACGCATAGCCCGTTTTGAAGCAGGTGAGTATGGGGCGAGTAGCGAAGACATTTCAGAAATAATTACGGATTACAAATTGCTACTTAAAAAATGCGACCTTACCGCCTTGCCATGTGGTGTTATCCATGGAGACATCATGTGGGAAAATATGAAATTCAAAGAAGGTTTATTACTAGGTATTTTTGATTTCGGTGATTGCCGCGAAAGTTACTTTGTAGAAGACATTGCAAAATCTT
>DASTDY010000070.1:0-89762 GCA_035710125.1 Saccharimonadales bacterium (SeqCode)
AGCCTTTGGCAATATTCTTGTTGATTACATCGTTGGGATTTTTAGGCGCCGGAATACGTGCATCGTGGAAGCCAGCCTTAATATCCTCAGCGTTAAAACACTCGTAGCCTTTAATAGTCTCGTTATAGTAAGCAATAGCCAGACCGCGATCGTTCGCCGTTGTCGGCTTCTTCTGATTTAAGAACTCACGCAGTGATAGTTGCTTATTGGCTGCTCCGGAAGTTGTGGAGCCCGGCGCATCCTTGCCCCGGCTGGCCTCGAGCACCAGTACACGGCGCTCTAGCTCGACTAGCTTAGTTTGAATCTCATCGTTTGTCATATTACCCGCCTACTTTTCTTGACCAAGGTATTTTTTAGCGACCTCGGCAGCCTCGTCGTAGCCCTGAGCGGTGACCCGCATAGCCTGAGACATACCCTTACCCTCAATAAGAAACTTCGGCTTCATCTTCTTCAGGTATCCAGTAAAGTTGCTCTTATTCAGTACGGCGTACTCAGTACATTCCTTGCGAATGACGTCGAAACTGGTGACACCACCCTCATCGAACTTAGCCGCTTGCCGACCCGCACAAACGAGCGCAGCAATCTGCTGTGTAGCTAACGCCTGTGATTTCTTCGGCAGGATCTTTGTGTCGAGGATAAGTCGCAGGTCTTCTTCACCGTCTGAGTGATAAAGTTTTGCTACATCCTCAGCACTAATACCAAGACGGGCGGCAATAGCGCTTTGCCAATCGGTGGGATTCTGCGAGCCACCAAGCTGTGTGCCGGTTCCATCGCCACCTCTTGGCTTTTGTCCGGCAACACCTTTGTTCAGCAAGGAGCCAAGTACGATCTTGAACCCCTGAAGTTTGAAGTCCTTATCAGCCAAATCGCTAACGGCGGCGTAAGCTTCGTTTACTTTGTCTTTTAATCCCTCTTTTTTCTCCATGTATATACTCCTCCTGGAAAAACTTGTTGTACTCTCAGTATAGCTGCTATTTAAGGATCGTCAAGGCGTTTTCGTTTTCATATCTGTAAATATATCACGATAACTCGCTAAGTCTCGTTAACCTTACCGTGCCAGCCTGTGAACTTTTAGCATGCCTCTAACACCTATGCGATCGTGCTATATTATCAAGGACCGTGAAGAACAATATAATGATTGGAAGGAACTAACAAATCGATACTCACTTTCCACACTGTTAGCGACTAGACTTGGCTACTACTGCAAATCCTTACGCCAGCTCTTATCATAATATTAGCATATTTGATGACTACAAGGGTGTGAGATCCATCAAAATACAGCTAAAATGTCACAAAGTGGCACAGGGTGCCGAACGATGCTTAGCCGCTGAATGCGTACGAGTCCCTGATTGTTTTTTGGCAAAGCTTGAGAAATGTGGACCTAAGGGCACAAAGGAGAGATAGAATTCGAACTTTTTTGCTGCAAAAAAGACTACAGTTCAATCTGTAGTCTTTCTCATAATTTCATGGCTGGGGAGGAGGGATTCGAACCCCCGAATGCCAGGACCAAAACCTGGTGCCTTACCACTTGGCGACTCCCCATTTTGCGGGAACCATTTTGCCTCCGTACTTGTTGGGCGAAATGTGTCTATGGCTACACAAAATATACCTGTAACCTCAAATAGACAGTGGTGATTATACCTAATTTTAAGTGTTTAGCCAAGCCTGTGGCGCTATAATTTCACCATAAGAAAAGCCGTGGGTCCGAATGGGAGCCCACGGCTTGGCCAAATGGCTGTCTGGCCAGCAGTGCGCGCCGGTTGGCGCTAGTTGTACACCCCAGATCAAACCGTGCGCGTTCGGCTACCTAGGCGGTACCACCGGCAGCTCGTGCGGCGGTACGTCCAGACTCGGAGCCTCGAACAGGCACCCCGTCTCGGGCATGGTGCCGTCGGGCCGGTAGCCGAACTGCGCCAGCATGACCGCCGTAAGGGCAAGCTCCTGCGGGATCCAGAGGGTCTTGCCGTACACCGCGAAATCATCCAACAACATGACGTTGTCGCCGCCCCACCGGTATTCGCTGGAGCAGAATCCGTCATCGGGCACCTGGACGGTGTAGAGCCGTTGGATGTCTTGGTACCGGGCCTTAGTGCAGTCGTCGGCGTCCAGCACGGGCACGTTGGGGTAGTTGAACGACGAAGGCGAGTAGAACGCGAAAGCGCTCAACACGTCTTTGGGCGAATAGCCGATCAAGTCGGCCACGCTGGTCAAGGTAGCCCAGTGCAGCCCGTGCCTGCTGTCGGTCGGGTCAACGATCTGACTCGGCTGGAAGGCGAGGTTGCCGGAAATGTCCGGGTACCGCTCCAACTGCCCACCCTGCACCTGCTGCGAGATGGCACACAGACGCCGATTCTGGCCGCTCCCAAAAAGGGTCACAGCCAAAAACGGCTGGTCCGCGACAAACATGTAGCTACGTGCAGAGAAGGCGCAGTGACCTCGTTCCACCTTACTGCGCTCCACCACGTAACACGTGGCGTTATCTTCTGGCGTCAAGCCCAACAACCGCACTCGCTGCGTCACTCGGCGGACCAAGGGACGTTCGGCGCGCGGCTCACGCGTATCGCCATATTGCGGGTACAGGCTGACTTCGGCTTTGGCCGTGGCGACCCAGCTGCCTTCAGGCAAGCTACTGATCTCGGGAAACTCAACCACGGTAACAACACGCATGACAAACTCCTACAACGGTTGGCTCCGAATGGAGGCTTTTGCGTACAACAAAAAACCAAGTTTCTGGTCGTTAAAATTATATCATAATTACTATTTTTATCAACATTTCTACCCACTGATTCGAGATACGCAAAAGCGATGCAAACAGCGAGCCAGAGTTCGCGCCACAAAAAAGATGGCGCGGTGAAGACCCAGACAAAACCGACGACCTCGCCCAGGCAAGTCCTGCCAGGTCTGTGGAGCTCATGGACCCACGCGACGATTCCACTAACCCCATGCAGTTCTAGCCCAGCCGGACGACACCACAACCACCAGGTTCTCGCACCCCAGAGAACCTGGTGGTTCTCACAGCTATTTAATAATGTTCCGGCGCATAACTATGGCGCGATTCTACAATGGTTACACGCGGTATATCGCTCGCTTTGCGGCTTGCAAAACCATCTTTATTATTGCTTTCAAAAGAGAGCTCCTGGCTAGCGTATTCTTGATGGGTAAGCCAGGCGTTGCGGCCGCCCTCGAATTCTGTAATTAAATTGCCGCGCGGATTAGTGCAAGCTACCACAAAGAATATTTTATCTTCTAGCATTTCGCCGGTTTGCTGGTTAAAGTCTTGCTTATGGTAGACTGCGTCAAACTGTAGATCGGCAGTTAGGCCTGTTTCTTCCATTAATTCGCGGGCTGCGGCCTCTAGAATGGTTTCTCCCCAGCGGATCTTGCCGGTTGGCCGGCCCCAATACCCATAAAAGGGCTGCTTTAGACGTTGTTGCACCAGCCATTTGCCATCGCCACGATTCACCATTAGACATACGGCTACTTTAGGCTGGCGCTCTACTGTGCGGGCATCGGTATCAAAACGGTTTGCAAATTCTTTGCCCTTAAAGGTCAGATGATACGCGCCGTCTTTGTTTTTAGCAACCAGGCCGTCGTCTAACAATTGCTTTAAATAAAAGTTAAAGTGATCGCTAGGTAGCTGGCTGGCTTTTTGCAACTGGGCAAACCTTGCGTCTGGCTTAAAGAGCAGCACATGAATAATCGCAACGTGGGCTTTATGTAATAGTTTATCAACGCTCATAAAAATTCCTCTTACGCGCCCTACTATAGGTTGCCTGCTTGGGCGAATCTAGTGAAAACTTTTTAAGCTAAATAGTTTTTATTCTGCTGTAGTTATAATCTTTTACCTTGTGCCAGGCTTTGCTTTGCAGATTATACGCACGGATTTCGCCTTTTATACGGCTAAGCCTTACCAGCGCCGGATTGTACGGTGCGAGTTTTTTGTAATATGTAAGGTCGTCCTCGCTGGTAATGTGCTTACCAGGAAAAAGCGCTTTGTATTTTGCGCTGCCAATACGAGTAAAATAATCGGTTTCGGCGTTGGGTGGCAAAAAAGCCTCGGCTTCTAGGTTCATGCGGCTTACAATCTTTAGCACATCGTCTAGCAAGAGGGGACTCTGCGACGCAACATAAAGCCACACCTGGCCGTTAGTGGTTTTAAATATGCTTCCCTGCGACGCCGTACCAGTTTGCACGCCGCGCACAATTACTTGGGCAATATCAAAATCTACACCAAACCGTTCTTTGCACGATTTTTCTATTGCGATATCGCCGAGCATTTCTTCGTTCATACTGCTGTAATTATAACGCCAGTGGCGGGGGAGTGAAAGCAAAAGCGGTTTGCGCTTAATTTCGAAGTTCAAACAGAACATTTAAAAATTGACACATTAAAGTTTATATTATAATATTTACGCTACATTGGCCCTCTGACCCTGGAGACAGCACATGACCATCGCCGGCAACAGCAGCCTGACGCATGTCAGCGAACTGGCACAGGACACCAACACCGACCCGGCCGCCATAGAGGCGGCATGTATCGAGCTCCTGCCCGAATGGGAGGACATGGTGCCCACCGACCAGAGCAGGCTGTTCTTGCTGCTGGCCGAGGCCATCGGCACCGACCCGAACCGTCTGGACGCAGCCGCCGAGCTGGCCAACGAGGCCTGGCAACTGGCCCGAGAAGACGACAGCATCGTGCTGGCCGTCGAAGCACGATGCGCCTACGCACGCTTCACCGCACACGAGTGCACCACGTTCGAGGAGTACATGGGAGGCACCATGAAGCTCGGGTTCCACCTCCTGATCAAGTTCGCCCAGTTGCCGAGCGACGAGATCGACGCGATCACCGAGGCTCTGAAAAAGGTCTACGCCCACGGGGTGTCGCTGATCGCCAAGGGCGTACTCACCGACTAGCAGGCCGATGCGCCCCAAGCATGTTACCAAGATTACATGCTTGGGGCGTTTTCGATTGTGTATAAAACATTGACAAATAAACTTATTTATTATAGGATATAATAATCAATCCTCTTGCCCTAGGGGTGCACATGGCCGAGTTCAACGAAGACGACCACATCAAGACCGTCGCAGACGCCATTGAGGTGGCACTGATCGACGCAGAAGACCTGGCCGAAGCAGGCAACTACAACGAGGCGATCACCCTCGCCGACCGTGCCGCCCAGATCGCCTACAGCAAGGGCAACGTCGTGCTGGCCGTCAAGGCAGCCAGCGACGCCCACCGCTACAACGCCCGCAGCCTGACGCTGGCGGAATTCTGGAAAAGCTTCCACGAGTTCTACAGCATCGTCAGGAACGAGTGGCTGCAAGGCCGCAGCGACGCCGAGGCCAAGCAGGCCTACGTGTTGCTTCAAGAGCTCGAAACGTTTGGCGACGACCTCGCCAAACAGCGTGCCCTCGAAGCGCCTGAGGACTGATACCGTCCCCGGACTACCTGCCATCAACCGGCAGGAACGTCCGGGGCGCTTCAGTTTTAAAAACATTTTTAAACCTCTGATTGCCCCAAGCGCCCCACCACAGTACAATAGATAAGATGACGGAGTTCACCCAAGCGTATGCGGCATTAAATGCTGCTCAAAAACAGGCGGTCGACACAATTGACGGACCAGTTTTGGTTGTAGCCGGCCCTGGCACCGGCAAAACGCAGCTTCTTGGCATGCGCGCGGCAAATATTGTGCGTAAAACAGATGTGCTGCCGGGCAATATTTTATGCCTTACATTTACCGAATCTGCCGCCGCAGCCATGCGCCAGCGCCTTATTAGCCTCATGGGGCCAGAAGGCAACAAGGTGGCGGTGCATACATTCCACAGTTTTGGGTCAGAAATTATTAGTAATAACGCCGAATATTTTTATAACGGCGCCAAATTTGCACCCGCAGACGACCTTGCTAGTTACGAAATCCTGCGCGAGATTTTTGAATCGCTGCCGCACAGTTCACCACTCGCCAAAACCATGAACGGCGAATTCACCTCGTTAAAAGATGCGCGCGCTGCAATCTCGCACCTAAAACGCGCCGGCTTGTTGCCAGCCGAGCTTGGCGTAGTACTCGACCATAACAAACTATTTTGTGACGCAGCAGAACCAATCCTGGGCGAACTGTTTGCAAACCGGCTTTCTAAAAAAGATTTGCCATCGTTTGGGACGGCTGCCGAGCAATTAGCTGCGTTCAAAGCCAAACCCATGCCACTTGGCTTTATAAAACCACTGCACCAACTTTGCACGGTAGAATTTAGCCGCGCAATCCAAGACGCAATCCAAACGGGCAAAACTACTCCTCTTACCGCGTGGCGCAACCGTTGGCTCGAAAAGAACCATCTTGGCGTTTTTGTTTTTAAAGACCGCAAGCAGAGCAAAAAACTGGGCGCACTCATTAAGGTGTACCAAAAATACCTAGAATCGCTGCAAGAACACATGCTGTTCGACTTTGACGACATGGTGAGCTCAGTAGCCCACACGCTAGAAACCGTGGCCGAACTGCGCCTAAACCTACAAGAACAGTACCAATATATTATGGTAGACGAATTCCAAGACACCAACGGCGCCCAATCGCGCTTGCTGGCTGCGCTTACCGAAAACCCGCTCAACGAAAACCGCCCCAACGTACTTGCGGTAGGCGATGACGACCAAGCTATTTATGCATTCCAGGGCGCAGAACTCAGTAACATACTAGAGTTTGCTGCCCGCTATAACGACACTAAAGTTATTACACTTACCGATAACTACCGCTCGACCGCCCAAGTACTCTCACATGCCCGCCGCGTGATAACACTGGGCGAAAACCGGCTCGAAAACTCATTGCAAGACATCCGCAAAGACTTAATCGCCCACAACACAGCCGCGCCGTCGGGCACAGAACTTCACGTTGCTAAAACCCCCGACGCAGAGCTCCACTGGATCGCTGCCCAGGTTAAAAAGCGCGTGCAAAACGGGATGCCCGCCCAGGATATTGCCATTTTAGCCCGTACGCACCGGCAACTTATACAGCTTGTGCCTCATTTGCACGCCGCAGGCATCGCAGTCAATTACGAACGTCGCAACAACGTACTAGAAAGCCAACCAATCCAAGAGCTCATTACGCTTGCAGAAGTGACAGTGGCAATATCTGAACAACGCTATGACATTGCCGAAAGCCTGCTGCCCGAACTTTTAAGCTATAAGTTTTGGGGCATAACAACTGCCGACCTCTGGAAACTATCGGTCCGTGCCTACAAAGAGCGCCGCATGTGGCTCGAACTTATGGTAGATTCTAAAGGCAGACTGCGCCAGATTGCCGAATTTTTAATTGTTGCCTCGCACAACGCTACACATGACCCACTCGAAGAAATACTGGACTTCCTGCTAGGAAGCAACGAACAGCAAGTGCCAGCCGAAGATACCGATTCTGACCTGCCATTCTTGCACAACACCACAGACGACGAAGAAACGTTTATTTCGCCCTTCCGCGCCTACTTTTTTAACCAAGGGCAACTGCAAAAAAACCCGACCGCCTATTTAACCCTGCTTAGCAACCTGCGTGCAATCCGTCGCGGTGCCGCCGCATACCGTCCCAATAGCATACTAAGCTTGCGCAGTTTTATAGATTTTATTGAACTATGCGAACGTACCAATACCCCTGTTGTAGACACCGGAACCACACACGAATCTGCACACGGCGTCCACCTAATGACAGCCCACAAAGCAAAAGGGCTAGAATTTAACACCGTGTTCGTTGTAAGCTGCCAAGACGATGTATGGGGGCGCAAAACCCGCCATAAATACACCAGCTTGAGCTTTCCGCACAACCTGCCCATAGAGCCTGCCGGCCAAAAGTACGACGATGCCCTGCGTTTGTTTTTTGTAGCTATGACGCGGGCCAAACAACACTTAATTTTGTCGGCGCACCTTGCTGACGCCGATGGCAAAGAACGAATTTTAGCAGAATTTTTGCAAGATGACAGCCTTTCGCCCATACCCGCAACCGAAGACGACGCGCCAAAACTAGAAGAACGCAGCCCGGGGTGGGAACTCCGGCACCTCACCCTGCCACAAGTAGACCAAAAGGTATTGTTACAGCCCATCCTAGACTCATACCAATTAAGCGCAACCCACCTAAATAACTTCTTAGATATCACCCGCGGCGGCCCGCAGGCATTTTTACTACAGAACCTACTGCGTTTTCCGCAGGCAATCACCTCTGGCCAAGCATTTGGCCAAGCCGTGCACGCAGTGCTGGCCCGCGCCCATACTCATTTAACGGCCACTGGCGAACGCCGCCCCATAGAAGATATCCTGCACGACTACGAACTGCAACTGCAACAAAACCTGCTCAGCGAAAAAGAATTTAGCTATTTGCTAGAGAAGGGCAGCGAAGTCCTACATACCTTTTTAGCCGCCCGTTACGATAGCTTTTTGCCGGAACAGAAGGCAGAGCGCAGTTTCAGCACCCAGGGCGTGCGGCTCGGCGACGTCCGGCTAACCGGCGCAATCGACCTACTAGACATAGACAAGCAAGCCAAAACCCTAATTGTTACCGACTACAAAACAGGCAAATGCCACTCAAACTGGCGCGGCGCAACCGACTACGAGCGCATTAAGCTACATAAATACAAGCAACAACTTATGCTGTACAAAATTTTGGCAGAAAACTCGCGCGATTTTCAGGGTTACACAGCCACCAAGGGCGTACTCGACTTTGTAGAACCAGACGAAAACCGCCAATGCCACAGCCTAGAGCTCATCTACAACCCCGAAGACATGGCGCAGTTTAAGCAGCTCGTTACCAAAGTATGGCAGCACATTGTGGAATTAAACTTCCCAGATGTCAGCAGCTACGACCCCACGCTCAACGGTATGCTCGCGTTTGAGCGGGATCTTCTAGACGGTACCATCTAAAAGCTGAGGACCACCCAGTAGATAACAGACGCTAAACCTCGTTTTCCACAGGTTTTACCTAAAAATCCTCTGGAACACCCCGGGAACTTAGGCTACTCTTAGACTGCTCAGAATTTAGAGCATCATAGCAAGGTGTAGACGACCCAAGTAAAGGAAGTGTCGCTATGCACTCGAGGATACGGAGGACGCTGCTAGCTGCAGCGTTGGTGATATTCATCTCCGCAAGTCTGGCAGCAACTCCCGCTCAGGCAGCAGATGGCTGTTATGGCGACTACTGTTCCGGACGCGATCCGTCAAACTACCGGTGTAGGCAATGTCCCATGTGCTAACGACGCCAAGTCCGTGATGCACGCAGATTTGGAGGTATATCGACCCGACTACCCGGGCGCCGTCACCGGCTCCTGGGTGAAGGTCGGCGACCTTGACCTGCGATGGTCGCCTCGGTGTCAAACCAACTGGGCCAGGGCAAGCATGTTTGCAGACACCACAATGATCGCGGCGAGCGTCACCCAAAGCACTGGCTACACGATGCGCCGTCAGACCAATGGCTGGTGGGGCGGTTCATCATCAGGTGTCTACTGGACGAACATGATTTACTCGCCAGTGGCCGCCTGCAGGGCCTGGGTTGAGGGTGGCTCGTTCCGCACAAGTTCGACCGGCTGGAGATAGTCCTGCTATGGCACCCCGTTGCACCCAAAGTTGTGCAACGGGGGTATAAGCCTTACTATAAAATAAGTGAGCAAAGGAATGTGAATGTACCCAATACAACATGCAATAGCATATCTGGTTTTATTATTAATGAGCGCCGTCTTAGTTATTGTTTTACCTAAGGTGATTGATTTGTTGCCTCTTACGAAAGAATCCAAAAATCAAGCAATTGGAATCGCTATAGGAGGCGTAATTATATTTGCGGTGATATCTTATATCCTACAGCCGTTTGCAATGCTTCTTGGTTAAATCAAAGACTTAGTGTCACCTGCACTATTCCAGTTACTGCGTTATTTTCGATTTCCCTATAAACTAGTAGAGCTTACTTATCACGTTGAAACCCTTCGCGATCCGCAAGACGAAGACCGAGGTTTAGCTACCGTCCACAAGGAACTTTCTACAAACGTTTGCGATGCCGGCGAAGCTCTGCGACTTTAAGGCGTACAGCGTGACGGTCTATTAAGGCCTCGGCGTGGTCTAGTTCTACCTGGCCCTTGGCTTCTGCCTTTAGTTTTTTAGCCCGTTCGAGCGCTTCGCGGGCTTCGCTTTCTACAATATCTGCCGCGTGGTCGGCTTCGTCTACCAATAGCCGCACATGATGGCCCGACACTTCAGCCACGCCACCGTTTATGGCAAAAATCTCTACTTGGTCGTCGCTGTCGGTTTTGGTGCGGCGCACTTTTACCACACCGGCAACTACTGCAGTTACTAGCGGCGAGTGCTGCGGGTACACGGCCACCCCGCCAACAGGAGTAGGCAAGATTACCTCGTACACGTCTTCTTGGATTTTAGGGCCAGTGAGTGTTACAAATTCGAGCTTCATTGCGGAGCTACTTAACTTCCTTTATGCTGCCCTTCATGTAAAAGGCATCTTCTGGTTTGTCGTCGTGTTTGCCTTCTAGGATTTCTTTAAAGCTGGCAATGGTGTCCTTAAGCGGCACGTACACACCAGGGTTGCCAGTAAAGGCTTCAGCCACATGCACGTTTTGGCTTAAGAATGTCTGCACGCGGCGGGCGCGATTTACAGTAAGCTTGTCTTCATCGCTTAGCTCTTCCATGCCCAAAATTGCAATGATGTCTTGCAATTCTTTGTAGCGCTGCAATACACGTTGTACTTCGCGGGCCACAGTGTAGTGTTCTTCGCCTACGATTTCGGGGTCGAGTAGGGTAGAGCTGCTGTCGAGCGGGTCAACGGCAGGATAAATACCAATTTCGGTTAGTGCGCGGTTAAGCACAATGGTGGAATCAAGGTGGGCAAAGGTTGTGGCAGGCGCTGGGTCGGTAAGGTCGTCGGCGGGCACATACACGGCTTGCACAGAGGTGATCGAGCCGTTTTTAGTACTGGTAATGCGTTCTTGCAGGGCGCCCATTTCTTGTTGCAGGTTAGGCTGGTAACCCACAGCGCTTGGCAGGCGGCCAAGCAGCGCAGATACCTCACTACCGGCCTGGGTAAAGCGAAAGATGTTGTCTACAAACAACAGTACGTCTTTGCCTTGGTCGCGAAAATCTTCGGCCATGGTCAGCGCGCTTAGGGCAACGCGCAAACGGGCGCCTGGTGGCTCGTTCATCTGGCCGAACACCATGGCGGTTTTGTCGAGCACGCCAGCTTCGCGCATTTCTTCGTAAAGGTCGTTGCCTTCTCGGGTACGTTCGCCAACGCCAGCGAATACCGAGTTACCACTGTGGAACTTAGCGATGTTGTTAATAAGCTCTTGGATAAGCACGGTTTTGCCCACACCCGCACCACCAAACAAACCAACCTTACCGCCTTTGGCGATCGGGGCAAGCAGGTCGATCACCTTAATGCCGGTCTCTAAAATTTCTGTTTTGCCAGATTGCTCTGTTAATGCTGGTGGATCGCGGTGGATCGGCGCGTGCTTTGTGGCCTTTACATCTTTGCCGTCGATCGGCGCACCAGACACGTTAAACATGCGGCCCAAGGTAACATCGCCAACAGGCACGCTAATTGGCGCGCCGTTGTTTTGTACGACATCGCCGCGTTTTAGGCCATCGGTGCTACTAAGGGCAATGGCTCGCACTGTGGTTTCGCTTAAGTGCTGGGCAACCTCGAGCACCACCTCGCGGTTACCTGCTTTTATGGTAAGCGCATGGTTAATGGCCGGCGCTTTGCCTTTTGCAAATTCTACGTCAACCACCACACCCACAACTTGGGTAATGGCGCCGGACTCTGTGGCTGTGTTATTCATTAGTTTCTCCTTTTCGTTCATTTCATAGCCTCTGCGCCACCGGTGATTTCGGCCAGTTCTTGGGTGATGCTGGCTTGGCGTGCGTTGTTAAAGGCAAGGGTTAGGTCGTCTACCAGATCGGTGGCGTTGTCTGTGGCGTTTTTCATGGCCATCATGCGCATAGATTGTTCAGACGCAACAGATTCTAACACCGACTGCAACAACTGCGCATCCAGCAACCGCCGCGCCGCAACTTGTAACACTACTTGGGTTGACGGCTCAAACTCGGCCTGCTGCAAATCTTTGCCTACCTCTGTTTGCGTAAAACCTGCGGGCAACAGATGCAGCAGTTCAGGCTCTTGGCGGATAGAGTTGTAAAAGTGGGTGTAGATTACGTCTACGGCGTCTACCTTGCCGCTAGTGAATAGGTCTACCGCGGTTTGCATAATGGGCTGCAGGTAGGCAACATCTATAGATTCGGGCAGCTTGCGGTACACCCCAACAACCTCGGTATGGCTAAGTTTGGCAACAAAATGCGCCGCTTTTTGCCCCACGGTTATGGTGTAGCTCGACACGCCATCGGCTTTGTCTTTTTTGAGCTCCCCAATGTAGGCTTTGAGCGCATTGCTGTTATATGCACCGGCCAGGCCACTATCACTAGTAATCACAATGAGCAAGCGGCCCTTGACTGTGCGCCTAGCAAATAACTCGTACTGGTTTACGTTGGTTACTTGGCTGAGGCGTGTCAGTAACTCGCGCGCCGTGTCGTTATAGGTGCGGCTTTGCCTTGCCGCCTCTTGCGCTTTACGCATACGGGCAGCGGCCACCAACTGCATTGCCTTGGTGATCTGGCGGGTATTTTTTACCGAACCAATCCGGCGTTTAATTGTGGTTATTGCTGCCACGGTTTAGGCCTCATACCCCTTAGCTATTTTTTTAGCGGTGGCCAGAATGAGCTTGCTTGTTTCTTCAGATGGTTTTGCACCTTTGCTCAGCTCTTTCATGGCGTCTTTGTGGTCGGCCCACAGGTCGGCTATAAGGGCGCGGGTAGCATCGTGAAGTTTTTCTACGGGCACGTGGTCGAACTCGCCTTGCGTAGCAGGCAATAATACGGCAACTTGCTCCCACACGCTCATTGGGCTGTATTGGGGCTGTTTGAGCAGTTCGGTGAGGCGTTGGCCGCGGTTGATGCGCTGTTTAGTCTGGGCATCTAGGTCGGTGCTAAATTGGGTGAATGCGGCAAGCTCGCGGAAACGCGCAAGGTCTAACTTTAGGCCGCCGCCAACGCTTTTAACAGCCTTGGTTTGGGCAGCGCCACCAACACGGCTCACACTTAAACCAACCGAAATGGCAGGGCGGATACCCTGGTAGAACAAACTTGTCTCTAAGAAAATCTGGCCATCGGTAATAGAAATGACGTTGGTTGGAATGTACGCACTAATGTCGCCGGCTTGGGTCTCGATTATCGGCAAGGCAGTCAGCGAGCCACTCCCAAGTTTGTCGTTCAATTTAGCCGATCGCTCCAGCAAGCGTGAATGCAGGTAAAACACATCACCAGGGTAGGCTTCGCGGCCTGGTGGGCGGCGCAATAGTAGCGACATCTGGCGGTAGGCAACAGCGTGCTTTGTGAGGTCGTCGTAAATAATCAGCGCATGCTGTTTGTTGTCGCGGAAATATTCCGCCATAGCCGTGCCTGCATAAGGGGCCAGGTACAAGAGCGACGCAGGGTCGGCAGGGCTGGTCGCAACCACAATAGATTGCTCCATAACGCCTTCTTCTTTAAGGCGCTCAACCAAGCGGCTTACTTTGCTCAGCTTTTGGCCAACGGCAACATACACGTTGATCACACCTGTTTTTTGGCGGTGCTGGTTAATCATGGTGTCGAGTGCAATAGCAGTTTTACCAGTTTGGCGGTCGCCAATAATCAATTCGCGCTGGCCACGGCCAATTGGCACAATGGCGTCGATTGCCATTAGGCCAGTCATCATGGGTTCGTGTACCGATTTACGGTCCATCACCCCTGGTGCAGCACGCTCGACCAAGCCGGTTTGCTTAGCCTTGATTGGGCCCTTGCCATCGAGCGGACGGCCAAGCGGATCTACCACGCGGCCAAGCAGTTCGGGACCAACCGGAACGGTAAGCACCGTGCCCTTTAATTTTACGCGGGCACCGGCAGCTACTTTGCTGTCTGCGCCGAGCAGTACGGCACCAATTTCGTCTTCCATTAGGTTTAGGGCGAACGCTTCAACGGTAGAGCCATCGGTAGCTTCGATCTCTAGCACCTCGTTAAAACCGGCGTTTGTTAAGCCGTACACCCACGCCACACCGTCACCAATGCGGGTGACAATCCCGACCTCTTGAAGGTCTTGGTCGCTTTTTAGCTGGCTTATTGCAGCCTGCAACTCATTTGAGAGTTCTTTTACAGATATCATTTTATTCCTCCGGCAATTTGATTAAGCTGTCGGCGCACAGTTGCGTCGAGTTCGTGGCGAGGGGTGCGCACAAGTATGCCACCGACAAGGGAAGGATCGAGCGTACTCGAGAGCTCCACCGTCTTAGCGCCAGTAGACTGCATAAGCAGCGCTTCGAGCGCCGTACGGATATCGTCGGTCATGGCATGCGCGTGCGAAACCTGCGCCACCATGTGTTGGTTTTGCAAAAATAGCTCATCGGCCATATCTTTAACCAGTAGGTCGAGTTGCTTCACTTGGTTGGTATCTATAAGATACGCCGCCACTTGCTGCACAATCTGAGGCTTATCGTTTGGACGCGCCAGCAGCATGCGCACAACTTCACGGGCAAAACGGCGACGGCTCAGTTTAGGCATTCGACCGCCCCTTTGCTGCTTCCTGCAAGGCAGTCTTAATAAGCGCTGCATCTTTGGTCGGGTCTAGTTTTTCGCGAATAATCTGCTCAGTTGCAGCAGCAACAAGATGGGCCGCCTCTGCCTTGAGCGCCTCACGCGCCTTACCAACCTCTACGTCCATCTGGGCTTTTGCTTCTTTTACAATGTGCTCGGCACGGGTGGCAGCTTTGCGCTCGGCAGCCTCAACCATTTGCGCAGCCTCTTTGTGGCTTGCTGCAACAACGGCGTCGGCTTCTTCGCGCGCCTCAGCCAGCATGGCTGCAATGGTTGCCTCAGACTTCTTAAGCGCTTCTTCTGTCTTTGCGGCATGCGCCAGACTTTTTTCTACGGATTCGCGGCGGCCTTCGATAGTTGCAACAAGTTTTGGCAATACGAATTTTCGTAGCACCAACAGCACAATCACAAAAGTTACCAGCTGGAACAAAAATCCCTGCCAGTTTAGGCCAAGTGCAGCAATGCCACTGTCACCGCTCTTTTCGGCGGTTTGAGTAGCTGCTTCAGCGGCAACATGTAATAGGTTTTGCACGGGCTAGCTCCTTTAGGCGGTTGTAAACACGATCAGCAGAACAAAGGCAAGTACGGCGTCTACAAGACCAGCCATAATAAAGGCGGCAGACAACACCTTACCCTGTACCTCTGGGTTCTGGCCGACAGCCTTTACAGCCGATGCACCAATTAAACCTACGCCGATTGCTGGGCCAATTGCACCAAATGCAATGGTAAGGCCTTTAATTAAACTTGGGTCGATTTCCATAAGATATCTCCTTATTTTTACTTATTTTGCGGCATCATTCCCCGCCACTGGTTTAAGTTCGGGTTTGAGTGAATGATCATCATGTGAATCGCCACCGTGCGACGTTGTGGCCATGCCAAGGTACGCCGTGGTAAGCATTATAAAAATGTAGGCTTGGATTACGCTAAAGAAAATCTCCATAAAGTACACAGGAATCGTTGCCGCCCAGCCAAAGTTACCTGCAATATCGCCAATGACGTGCAACAATACCTCGCCAGCGTAGATTACACCAAATAAACGCATGCTGAGCGTCATAATACGAATAAATTCACCCATGACCTCTATAAGCCCTATAAAGAGGTTCATCGGATTCCACGGCTTGTTTGTGAAGTAGTTTCTTAGGTGCCCCACAAAACCAAGTTCACGAAGCGCATAAAACTGTACCAACCCAATGGTAAGCACGGCGAGCGCGAGCGTACCGTTAAGGTCGGTAGTAAAAGGGCGGAGTAGGGGAGTTACATGCTCGCCAGACCCCACTGTTACAGTACCCACTCCTGGCAGCAAACCAGACAAGTTGCTAATTAAAATAAAGGTGAACAGGGTAATGATGAGCGGCAAATGTTTTGCGGCTTTTTTGCGGTCACCCCCAAAGTTTTCGGCGGCTGCGCCCACAATAAGCTCTAGCAAGCTCTCTACCCAAAACGCAAATTTACTCTTTGGACGCAAGGTTGTGCGGCGTGCGGCGGCAATAAAAATAGCCAGTACGGCAGCACCAAGTATGACGCCAAAAAACATGGCGTTGGTAACTACAAAAGACCCAACATTAAAAATGGGCTCTGCCGCCAGGGGTACGCCGGTACCTATTGAAGCTATGTGCTGTAGATTCTGCATTTCTTGGTGGATAGTATAGCAGTAAAACAGGTGTAGGCCAAGGCTAAGGATCGTAACGCGCCACGACTGGTGGGACGATACCTTTTAAGAACCAGTCTTTGCGTTTGGCTCACCCACCGGTTTTGATTCGGGCGATCCCCGTTACGATCGACAGTGAATTTTCTTTAATACGCTTCCACACATAAATATGATACCAAACTAAATTAACAGTTGTTGGCATGCATGCAGCATTTTGGGCAAGATGGCCACATATAATGCCAGAAGTGACGTTCTTTAGAAACACTTGACTTCTTATACGAAATATTATATGATTTAATTTAGTCTGCAAGGTAAAAACCAGCAAGACAAGCACCCTGCGTTACTACCGCCTAGGAAAAGGACTTTCCGAGATGAACTTCTTCGCCAAGATCGCCCAGCGTTTCACCAGCAAGAAGACCGCGGCCACCGTGTTGCACATCTTCTGCACGATCCGTTCGATGCAGACGAAGGTTGGCGGCATGCTGCACTACGCGCTGGAGAGCACCACCCCCGCCTTGTTCTGGCCGACCAGCCACACCAACCCCGCAATGGGGTTCACGGTGTGGTCCACGCCGGACCTGCACGGGTTCACCATGGACGTCGCCATCTCTTGCCCCAACCGATTGGTGCGCGCCGCGACGGAGAGAGTCCTTCGGCAGAGCCCCTACCTGGCTCCTGGCTCGCTGCAGAGCAACGGCACCACCATCTGGTGCACGTTCTCCAGCGGCTACGCCGAGCTGGCGGATCGCTACTACACCGTGCGATCCAACATGCTGGCGTACCGCCCCTCCTAGTCGATTCTTGGCTTCCGCACTGCGCGGAGCCGGCGGGACGCAGGGTGCGTTTCGTCTATATCTTATAGATATACTGATGAGCTCTGATAGAGCGAAACGAAACGCCAACCAACACTACATACCTTATAAGTCCAGCCATTTTTGGTTTAATTTACCATTGACTTTTTTATATAAATATTATACAATAGTACGGCATAGGAAATCCTTCCAAAGCACAAGCACCCTGCACGAACTTGAGAGGTCTAAATGGGATTCATCAGCAACTTCCGCGAGTGGCTCATCACCGACCACTTCCGCAAGGAGTTGGGCGTGGTAGGTATGGCTCTGGCGGCCATTCGCGGCCAGCAGCTGCGCTACCAGATGCGCTACGAGCTTGCGATTGCCAGCAACAAACCCGTTTACGAACCCAACGGCCCGAACTTCACCAGCACCGTCGACGTCGTCACGCCCCTGGGCACAGTCAACCTGACCGCGAACGCCGTCGGCAACGACCTGTCCAAGCTCTACCTGAGCGTGGGCTGCGGCAAGCGCCTGGCTGTGGAGCTGATCGAGGCAGCGCTCGCGGCGTCGGGCGAGGAGTTCACCCCCTTCGGAGTGGACGCGTTGGAGTTCCAGCGGGCCGAGGACTACAACGACCTCCTCTACCTGTTCACCTGCGAGATCAGCGGTGTCCCCGCACACCTGGAGGAGAGCTACCACAAGGCCTTCCCAGGCTGACCTCCAACACATTCGACAGTGTCTTCGGGCACAGTCGGGCGAACGCAGGGTGCGTTCGTCTATATCTATTAAGGTATACTGATGAGCCCTGTTAGGGCGAAACGAACAAACGAAACATCTAAATAGGGTGGTTGTCTTTTTTTCGACTGTCTTAGAAGAAAAAAGACACCACCCTATTTTGCTTAGATGTTTACTCAAATAATCCTTATTGACTTTCACTCACGATAGTATAATATATAATAACCCCTTAGCGATCATTTCCGCTCTGGGCTTTACGTATCCCCGTTTCTGAATCAGGAGGCACTGCGAATGATCGCAGCTTGCAGAACACAGATCACGGCCCTCGGCGAGAAAGTTTTGGCCTTCATCGGCGCGCCCGACTGCACCACCAACGACACCGCGTGGTTCGGCACCTTCGGCGTCGAGCTCGGGCTGCTGCCCGAAGCCAAAGACGACAGCGTGCGCATCACCTGCGCGGTGACGTTCGCGGAGGCCGACGACGACCTCATGGACGCCGTCACGACCTCGCTGCACGACCTCGGCATGGTCAAGACCGACGAGGACCTCGCGGCGCGGCACCTCAAGTTCGAGATGCCGACCGAGATCTGGCGCAAGTACGCGGCCGACTGCGGTCAGATCGACCTGACCTCGCCGGCTACGATCACCCCGATCGGCGCGCCCACGACGTCGCACGGCCTCGACCTGGCCCTCGCGACCACGGCCTGACCTGCTTCACCCGCCGGCGGCCCCACGCCCTGTCAACTCCTCCCGCGAGGGCGTGCGGCCGCCACCCATGCAAGAAACGGGGGTACGCCCCCACCTAGACTTATATGCTATATTATTTATATGGATAGCGCTTCACACAAAACATCACCAGTCGTTGTATATAGCAGCCCCACCTGTGGTTTTTGCCACATGGCTATGGATTACCTTTCTGAAAAGGGCGTAGATTTTATAGAAAAAGACATCAGCACCGACCAAGAAGCCTTACGCTATGTACTAGAGAAGGTCGGCCAGGCAGTCACTCCAATTATCACTATTGGCGACCAAAATATTGTTGGCTTTGACCGTGCAAAAATAGACGAAGCATTAAAACAGCTCAACCCACACGCGGCCGCCTAAATGGCATTTGAAGATTTTAAAACCAAGCCCAGTGTCGTTATTGTATACACTGGCGAAAGCAAGGGAAAAACCAGCGCCAGCATTGGCCTTATGTGCCGGGCTTTAGGGCGCGGCTGGCGGGTGGCCTATATCCAATTTATAAAAGACTGGGAAGTAGGGGAGCATACGTTTATCCGCACTATCGAGCCCCTCTTTGAAGACCGTCTCACCTTTTACAAGGGGGGGAAGGGGTTTTTTAATGCCGGCAGTATCAGCGCAAAAGATGTGACGCCCGCCCAGCATCGCGAGGCGGCTAAAGCCACCTTTGACTTCGCCCAAAAATGTATAACGTCCGGAAACTACGACCTTGTGGTTTGCGACGAAATCAACAATGCCGTGGCCGACGGTCTTTTAACGGCCAAAAACCTAGCCTCATTACTACAAACCCGCGCCCCACACACCAGCGTGTGCGTGACCGGCCGGAATTTCCCAGAAGAGCTGCTGCCGCTGGCAGATATTGCAACCAACATGGCCAAGATAAAACACCATTTCGACGACAAATTTCTTGCCAACAAAGGCATAGACTACTAAAAAACCGCCAAGTTGCAGCGGCTGATGTTTTGCGAAAGTATGTGCCTGCGGCACCCCAACCCGAAAATCGGGTGGAGTGCCGCAGGCGGCCGTTCAGACGACGTAAGCGCCAGTGCGGGCGTCGCTGATCGAGGACTCAAAGTGCCCCCAGTCGCGCAGCTTCTGGAGCACCTGGCCCACGGTGTAGCTGCTGACGTTCTCCGGCGCGAAGAACACCACCGTCACAGGACCACTCCCGCTGTGCGCCTTGATGCCGGCGATGCCCAGCAACGAACCATGAAAGCCACCCTTGTCCAGGCAGACGGTCATCTGCTCGTGGCCGGTGCCGGCTTCGTAGCCCCACGAAACGCTTCCCATTTGTACCCCTGTCGCTCGTGCTGACTTTGACAAATGTTATGCTATCACACCATTTACAATTTTGTAAAGTGTGCTACCATATACATCTACCCTGTGTAGGTAGTTTGTTGTCCGTTGTTTTGGAGAGGAACGCAAATGTGTGAAGCGCGGCGCATCATGGTCACGCCCACCGGCATCGTGCAGGACACGCCCGCACCCCAACCGCAAGCGCAGGGGACGGACGCGCATCCGCCTACCGACCAGCAGGTGTTGCTGGCCGCCGACAAGCTGGCCGGCATCGAGCTGCTGGTGTCCAACTGCGTGGGCGGCGTCGATTCGACCACTGGAGCCAAGGTGTTACAACCGCTCGAGGGTGCCGACATCGGCCTGACCGTGCTGGTGGCAGCGAACGCCGAGGCGCCCGACGGCATCGACGTGGAGTTCTTCCGCATCGAGCCGTTGGCAGCCGACCCCCGCCTGCAGTACTTGGCGTACGACCCGTACGACGAGGTGTGGTTCTTGACCTGCGGCGGCTCGCTGTGCACCAGCACGTCCGAGAGCGAGCTGGTGGGCGCACCCGCTTAATCGGGCCAGACGCCGATTCAAGACATGCAACAAAAGCCCTGCTGGCACACCATGCGCGTACCAGCAGGGCTTTTTGCTTTTTAAAACTCTTGCTATAATTTTGGTGGGGAGTGAGTGCTTTTTTAGTGCTCCTCTCCACCAGCTGCTTTTAGAGCAGTTTTTATTTTTGTTCACCTTAGCTAAAAGACCACGTAATAGCGGCAGGTATGTTCCATTTTTCGACTGTCTTAGAAGAAAAATGGAACATACCTGCCGCTATTGCAATCAACCTGACCATACAGTACCATTTAATCGCCATGACCCGACGCCGAGCTATATCTACAACAATCTCATTGCTAATCGCCATAGTGGCAATTATTATTGCCAGCTACCAGTATCCGCCGACCACCCCCGCCACACCGGCTACCCAACCTGGATTTTACCGTGTTACAAAAATTAGCGACGGCGACACTATAACAGTAGATATGAACGGCACGGCCGAAACCATCCGCCTAATCGGGGTAGATACGCCAGAGACACACAAACCAAATACACCCGTACAATGTTTTGGACAACAAGCGAGTGATTTTACCGCCAAAACGCTCACCAACACTAGTGTACGGCTCGAGGCCGACCCAACAAACGACAACCGCGACCGCTATGGCCGCCTACTGCGTTACGTGTACACCCAAGATGACACGCTGTTTAATAAAATATTAGTAGAGCAGGGGTACGGGTTTGCGTACCTCAGTTTTCCATTTGAGAAAAAGGCTGAATTTTCTGATGCCCAGGCGATGGCGCAATCAGCCGGTAGCGGCCTCTGGAGCGCCTGCGGCACTATCAAATCGAGTACAGGACCGTGGCAAACAGTCACAAAATAACTACTCTTGTGGTTGGTGTTTTGCCCGGATGATCTTAGCGTAAATGCGTAAGATTTTTTTACACTGCTTTTGTTCAGAAAACTCACGTGCGATTTCTTGGCTGGCGTTGCTCATGGCCTGGTAGGCAACAGGGTCCTCTAGCACGCTATTTATTTTGGCGGCCATGTCTATGGGGTCGTTTTTGCAGAAATAGCCGTTTACGCCATCATGGACCACCTCTGTAACTGGCTCGTCAATCATGACAATTGGCAATCCTGCCTGGGCGGCTTCATGCAAGGCTAAGCTTTGCGTATCTGTTAACGAAGGGAACGCGAACACTTTGGTGGCTGCAAAGGCCTTACCCAGGTCTTCTCGGGGCAGCCTACCAGCGAAAATAATACGGTCGGCGGCCGGCGACGCAGCGGCTTTTTCTTCTAATTTAGGCCTGTATTCGGCAAAGTCACCTACATACATAAGCTTGGCGTTTGGCCGCCATTTTACAAGCTCACCGATCATTTCTATAAGCATGTCTAGGTTCTTTTCGGGGCTTAAACGTCCTACATAGGTGATAACTTGGTCATCTTTTGTTATGCCCCATTGCCGGCAAAATTCGGCCCGCTGCTTAGGAGTGGCAGGTGGAATTTGATCTACCCCTGTTGGAATAATATCTATTTTGTAATGCTCGTCGTTATTTTGCCAGCCCTGCATCTGTAAGGCGCTTTTGCGCGAATGGGCAATTACCGCATCGCAGTGGCTGTGCATGACCGTTATAAGATGTTTTACCATCTCACGGTTCCATTTTGCAGTGCCTAAACGGGGGCGGGCGGCTTTAACCATCTCGAGTAAGTCTACGCGTGACGGTTTAAACGTAAACGGCAAAATCGCACCCATGGCAAAAATACCAGGGGCGGCGAGAGGGTAGTGCTCTACGTATTCAAAAAGGTCTGTGCAATACTCGGCAACAAGCGGTTTATTCAACTTGTGGGCTGCGTAAATAGCCATCATACCGACCGTGCCAGGGGTAAGAAAATGCATCACATCTAGGTTGATGTCGTTAATTTGGCTTAAGACTTTTGGCGGGTAAAAAAGCGAACTGTTAAAATCGTCAAAAAGTACCCCCGATACCGCCGGGAAACGAATAATATGCGGATCTGTTTCGTCTGCGCTATTGGTGAGCCCCGATGATGGGGCAAAAATAAAGACTTCGTGGCCGGCAGCTTCAAAATTGCGGCGAAGAATTTCTGTCACATATACTATACCGTTCAAAGAAGGACGGTAGGTGTCCGTAAAAATACCGATTTTCATCTTAGATTTAGTATACAGCACGACAACTGATTTGCTATGCAAACCCCATATATCGACCACCATACAACAGTCCAGATACTTGAATTCATAAGGGTTTTATGTTATAATTTGCAAAGTCGTAAGAAGAACCCACACAATCTGCGCAAGGAGAAACCGTGGACACCGAGCAATTGCTGATTGATGTCCGCAACACCGTGCTGGCGCAGCTCAGGCCTCTGAGCGCATTCGGCGTGTACGCCATCGGCTTCAACCCGAGCCGCGTGCAGGACCGTGAAAGCGGAAACGGGAAGTTCGGCATGAACTTCGTAATCTACGCCGGATCGGAGCTGTACACCCACCTGAACAAGCGCGGCAACCACTGCGTGTACCCCGAACGCCTGCTGTTGATCTACCGCACATTGGCGGAGGTGCTCAAGCCCTTCACCGACAGCGGCCGACTGCACTTCATGGCGAACGAGGCCATGCTGATGGCAACTCTCCCCGAGTTCATGTGGGAGTCGGCCGGCGTAGTACTGGACGACGACCTGGTTCGGGTGCCCCAGAGCAACATCTGGGACATCTGGGACCGCGCGCTGGCCGAAGGCTGGCTGGCGGACCGCACCAACTCAGAGCTCGACCCCTGGGGCCGCGTGCTCAACAACGCACCCCTGTTCACCGCCGAGAACCCTGACCACAACGCGTGGGCAAGCTTCTCGGTCCTGCCCTACGACTCGAAAGAGCCGCGGACAGAAGAGGCGATGGGCATGGCTGCTCTGACCCACATCGGTTGGAACTTCCTCGGAGAGACCGAACCTCACGAGCTCCAAGAGATCGCCGAGAAGCTGCTCAGCGACTCGGTGTTCCTCAGGCAGCACAACTGCTGGGTCTTTCTCTGAGCACTGCCAGGGTCTTCTGCGACTGCCTGCTGCGCCCCAACCGGCGCAGCAGGCAAGAAGACTCCCCCTAACCAATCTCACGCAACGATGCGTGGGTTTTTTATTTTGGCAAAAATCGGTATATTACTGATAACGCCCATGCCTACAAAACCTCCAATTGCACGCTTTTTTTGGCAAGATCCACAGTGGAAGCCATTTTGGCAACGCCACCGCTGGTTAAAACGGATTAGCGTTGCCATTATCGGGTTTGCTGCACTCCTGTTCGCGTTCCAGTTGCTCAATACCTTTGTGTTCACCCCTGTTAAGAATCCCTCTTACGGTGTTAGCTTTTCTGTAAAACAGGCTAAAAACCTTGGCCTAGACTGGAAAGCCGCCTACCTAGCATTGCTCGACGACCTTAAATTTAAGCACCTCCGCCTCATGTCATATTGGGACGAAAGCGAAGCAATCCGCGGCAACCTAGACTTTACCGACTTAGACTGGCAAATGGACCAAGCCGCCGAAAGGGGAGTAAAAGTCAGTCTAGGCACTGGTTTACGTCAACCCAGATGGCCTGAGTGCCACCAGCCAGAGTGGGCAAGCAAACTAGGCGGCAACGAATGGAAACAGGCGCTTTATGCCTACATGGAGATTGTAACCAATAGATACAAGGTACACCCCGCGCTCGAAAGCTGGCAACTCGAAAACGAGGCAGTAAACGACTGGTTTGGCACCTGCGACCGTCCAGACAGAGAGCGCTTAAAAGAAGAGTTCACTCTTATGAAACTGTGGGACCCGTACCACCCCATACTTATGAGCCTCAGCGACCAGCATGGCTTCCCCCTAAACGAACCCCACCCCGACGGCTACGGCTTTTCCGTATACCGAATAATCTGGAACGACAAATTCCCTCCAAACGGCTATATGTATTATCCAACTCCAATCTGGTACCACCAAATGCGGTCGGCAATTATAAAGGCGACCCACAACAAACCCACCTTTATCCATGAGCTACAAATGGAACCCTGGGGACAGCAAGATTTTAAAAATCTGACAATAGAAGAACAAGACAAATCTATGAGCGTGAGGCAAATTCCAAAATCATTCAAGTTTGCCCGCCAGCTGGGCATGAAAGACATTTATTTATGGGGTGGCGAGTGGTGGTACTGGCGCATGCAACACGGCGACCCTACAGTATGGCAAACAGTCAAAGAGCAATTGCAAGCCCCTTGACCACCTAAAAAGGTCAGTACACCTGCTGCAACCTACAAAATCTCTTGGTAAGCTTTTACCAAAAGCGCACCGCCAGCTTGGCTATCGAACCGTGCAGCAACCTCTTGGGCGCCCTTAACGGCATCTGCATAAAAATTCTTGTCTTTGCCCAGACGTTCAATAATAGAGGTAAAAGAGGTATCTGTGCCCCTGATGACATCCGTTCTAAATGTATCGTTATATTCAGATAAATTGCGCACCACAATTGGCAGGCCAACTCCGGCGGCTTCTAGAACCGCCATGGGGTGGTTCTCTTGGCTCGAAGGCAAAAAGAACACATCGACTGCCTGCAAATATTGCCGCACGTTGTCGTGCACAATAACGCCAGTAACGGTAACGTTGGGCGGCCGTTTATCTACTTGGCGCTGCATTTCATTATAGTCGGCTCCCAGATGCTTAAAGGGGATGCCGCCAATCCAAATAAACTGCACATTTGGCAATGACCTGGCGACTTTGCAGAATTGGTCAAAACGCTTGCGGGGTTGGATCTGTCCACAGCTGGCCACAATTGTGGCATCTGGGGACAGTTTTAACCGTTTGCGCGCAGCGGCTTTATCTGCTGGAGTAGTCTTATATAAGCTCATGTTAACAGTGTTATATAACACTTTGGTCGGCCGTTTTACCTTTAATTGCTGGCGTAAGGTGATATCAACCTGTTTAGAAACCGATAATAACAGGTCGGCGCGCCCATAAAAAAAGTGCATGTACCATCTGGCAATGCCGTAAAAATACTTGGCGCCAATTATTGACCCAACGAGCGAATCTGGCACCACGTGCACAGACACCACTTTTTTGCCTGACCCAAATAAAAGATGTAGCAAACCGTAAGGGCCAAATGTTTGGATATGTGTAATATCGGCACCGCGACGGAACTTATTTACGATTACATCTGTATCTGGTTGCGCACGCAAGGCGTGTGTCATTTCTTCGAATGCGGTATGTACGCCATGACCCTGTACCGTAAAAACGCTTTCAGAGATCATGTTGATTTTAAGTTTTCGACTCATAACTAGAGGTATTGTAGCAGATAATCACGAAACAACCGCCTACCCCCAAGGATTTCTCCAAAAAGAGCAGGCGGTCGTTCGACCAAAAAACTAGCCACGTGGCAGGCAACCTGCAGCTCCTTGCCACCACTCGCTGAGCGGTCGCTGGAGCAGGGGCCAGCCATTGCTGATATGCACGCAAATCGTGTCTGGACGGGGCATCGTGTTGTCGAGCACCACGCACACCACCCAACCCACAATGCCGCCGAGCGCCACCAGACGCATCACCATATGCCAGGCTCGCCACGGGGCTTCAACCAAGGCAGGCAACACCAGGGCGAACAGCGCGTAGCCGTACGTAGGCAGGATCAGCGTGTGATACACCTTGGTGGGGCTAAAAAACGCCCCCCAGGTCATGATGTTCGACTGTCCCTGCATTGAGTAGGTGACAATGGCCTCAGGGATTGTCAGGCCCAACAGGCACGCCACACCAAAGCCGACTGCCAACCAACGGAACCAGCGACGCTGATACCACTGGTTCTCGCCGTGGAGCTCTTTGGCCAGCATGCTGGCCGCAAACCAGGTGAATCCCAAAAGCAGATCACCAGGCAAGAGTCCCAGGTACTGTTGGCTCAGGTTGACCGATCGACCCTCGACAAGCAACGCCAGAGCCAACAGGCCAACCGGAGTCGCCAACCAACCTATGTAGGGCTGGATTTTCGAGGAGTCAAAGGTCCAACGCAAGCCAGGGACAATCCGCAGTTGAATCCTCGGAAAGTCAAAAGCCCAACGAAGGCCAGGGACAATCCGCAGCTGCTGCGCCAACATCTGGCACCTCTTTCGGATCGAACGAACACTTCTTCCGTAACGGAATAGCAAAAAAGATTATAACATAATTGTCTTCAAAAAGCGAATAGCCGCCCGCTCTCCCACTGGTGTAGTGGGGAGCGGACGGCTTATCCGACCTTGAGAGTTACTTCTTGACCCAGGGCGGGTCAACCCAGCCAGCCGGCTTGGAGTTCTCGTTGCCCTGGGTGGGCGCCGAGGTCTCCTCGCCGGTCATCCACGGCGGCAGCGGCAGGCTCGACTGCGGCTGCACGATGTGAGGCTGGGTGCCGGTGTCGACCGGCTGCCTGTCGGCGATCCACGGGGGGACAGCCAACGGGCGGTTCTGCGGTGCGACGGACGGCTGGTCGGGTCCACGCCCGAAAGTCGGACGCTGGACGCCGCCATCGAACGGAAGCGGTTTCACGAGCACCTCGCCGTCCTGCTGACGGACACGCACGACCTGAGTCGCATCGGAGTCGCGCTTGCTGTCGTCCACCACGCACTCCGGCTTGGCTTTCACGAACGTCTGCTTCTTCGGCACCCAACGGGCGTGGCTGAAGCTGTTGTAGTACTTGTACCACTTCCAGACGAACAGCTTGTCACGCTTGCCCGCAACCAGCAGACCCAGGAACACCTGAAGCTTGGGGAGCCACCCGTTGTAGGGGTGTACCAGGCTCAGGTCGACCTTGCGGCCACCGTTGCCTGCCTTGTAGTCCTTGCGTTCCTTGTTGTCCTTGATCACGGAGTTGACGAACCAGACGAACAGGCCGACTGCCATGACGCAGATCAGCTGAGCCGCCAGCACCTTCTTGCCGACGCTGTAGTCGCCCAGAATGCCGTGCGTCAGTTCCACCGTCGTTGCCGACACGATGACCACCGTGAGGTAGGTCACCAGGAGGATCAGTGCGGTGTGCACCAGCGAGGTAGGGCTGAGCTGCTGACCGATGGTGTAGACACCCTCGTCGTTCAGCGACTTCCGCTTGGCCCACCTCATGGTGTGGTTCTTCGGACGACCCCACGCCCACGTGCGGGCCAGGGTGAAGAAGATCTCCGTTCCCTTGAGCAGCAACATCAACGCGACGCCGAGGCCCCAGCCGATGTTGTGCAGCCACGCCTCCTGGTACCACATGCCAGTTGTGTCCGGCAGGAGGATGAGGGTGGCGATGGTTCCCGCGGTGAGGGCGATGCCCACGCCGATGTCACCGTACTTCAGTCCCTTGTACTGCGCGCTGTAGGGGATCCAGCGGTTCTCCAGGAGGAGTCCCGTGGTCCACATGAGCACGAAGGTGTAGATGAAGCCGGCGAACAGGGTGGTGAACGGCGTTGTCCACGTTGGCCAGATCTCGTAGAAGAATCTCGCCCACGGGTACAGGTTCAGCTTGTCGGGAAACGACGTGACGTCGATGTTCATGTGCACCTCTCGGGAAAAATGGTCGGATGGTGCGCCAGGCGGCGACACCAACATTATTTTACTATATTACATAACTATTGTCAATAGTACCACCCCTGTTCGTTTTGGGTTACAATAAAGGCCAGTATGGCCAAAAAACTACCCGAAACATCTGTCCAAAATCGCCGCGCAAGGCACGACTACGATCTGCGCGACGAATTTAACGTAGGCATTGTGTTAAGCGGCCAAGAAGTTAAGGCTGCCAGGAGCGGCCATGTGAGCCTAAAAGGCAGTTATGTCACCTTAAAAGCAGGGGAGTTATGGCTTATTAACGCGTCTTTCTCGGTATTACACACCAAACCTGGGCTAAGCGAACGAACAGTCGACATAGGCGCACGCAAACTTCTCGCTAAAAAACAAGAAATTGCCGCCATACAATCAGCCAAAGACCAGGGTTTAACTATTGTCCCCCTGAGCATGACAACGCGGACACGCTTCATTAAAGTTAAGATCGCCACAGCTAAGGGTAAAAAGCTGCACGATAAGCGCGAGACTATTAAACGCCGCGACCAAGAACGCGAAGCACAACGTCAGATGGCGCGCGCATAGTACCTTTACCGCAAACCCATCTGATATACTAGGCGCATGAAACTCTACTCGTGGAATGTAAACGGCATCAGGGCCGTTATGCGCAAAGAACTATTTTTACCCTTTATCGAACAAGAAAAGCCAGATATCTTGTGTCTACAAGAAACCAAGGCCGAGCGAGGCCAGATTGCAATTGACCTTAAAGACTACCATGAGTACTGGAATTCAGCCACTAAAAAAGGGTACTCTGGTACAGCTATTTTTAGTAAAACCGAGCCCATAGCGGTAGTAAATGGTTTTCCAGATGAGCTGGCAAAAAAATACACTCTTGTAGACGAGCTAGAGCGGGACTCAAGCAGCGAGGGCCGTGTTATTGCCGCCGAGTTTGAGAAGTTTTTTGTGGTTACTGTATACACCCCCAATGCTAAGGACGACCTCAGCCGCATACCGCTTCGTCACAAACACTGGGATCCTGCCTTTTTAGCCTATTGTAAAGAGTTAGAAAAGCAAAAACCGGTTATTTTTTGCGGCGACTTAAATGTAGCCCACACCGAGCTAGATCTGGCAAATCCCAAGCCTAACAGAGGTAAAAAAGGCTTTACAATTGAAGAGCGCGAGGGCTTCCAAAACTTCTTAGATGCTGGCTTTGTGGATACTTTCCGTATATTCACCCAAGGCAATGGCCACTATAGCTGGTGGAGCCACTTTGCAAATTCGCGCGCGCGGAACGTTGGCTGGCGGATCGACTACATATTAGTGTCTGGGGCACTCAAAGATAAAGTAAAAGAGGCTAAAATCCATGCTGATGTCATGGGTTCAGACCATTGCCCGGTCAGTATAACGCTCGACATCTGATGCCACATATAGCCATTTTATACGGGTTTGCAGAAGGTCCCGCCCATGCGCGCCGCTTAAAACAGCGGTTAGAAAAAGAGGGGTTTACTATTGTCAATAACCTATCAGAGGCAGACATAATTTTGACACACTCCGGTGGCGTTTTAGAGCTCCCTTCTCTCCCGTTGCAGGCAAAAATACTTTGTATTACCCCAAATACGGGCTATGCATACAGCTTGCGTAATGCAGCTAAACATAAGATTAGGTTAGACATTGTGCATGCTATCCGTACCAAAAGTTTGGGCTTTTGGCTAAAAAAGACAGCGCTAAACATATGGTACGGAATGAATATCGTTAGAGGAATTCGGTTATATAAGGCTGCGAAACGATGTGGGCGTGACCTTCCTAACATCCCTGCGCACCGCGTCATGGTGGTGATACAGCCGGGTGACCCTTGGTCAGGAAACATCCCAGAACGCACTATTAGAAAGCGCCTTTACACATTTGTCTCTATAAACGGTTACCACGATGACCTTTGGCGCATTCCAAAAACATACACTGATATTTTAAAACACTTGTAGGCATGCTTTATACTGGGGGCAATGCACGTAGAGTATTGGCACCGACAAGAGCCACCTAAACCCCTGTTCCCAGATATTGAATGGCAGAAGCCAGAGCAACGGTCGCTCGCTGGCACACTGTTGATTTTGGGTGGCAACGCACATGGGTTTGCTGCTGTGGCCCAAGCTTACCAAGACGCGGCAAAGGCGGGGATAGGTGAGAGCCGTGTTGTACTACCAGATGTACTCAAAAAAACTATCGACCCCTTGGCGCTCGACTGCGTATTTGTACCCACTAATCCAAGTGGCGGGTTATCTAAAGAGGCACTACCCCAGTTACAAGCAGCTGCAGCTTGGGCGAGTGGTTTACTGCTGATTGGCGACGCTGGACGCAATTCAGAAACAGCGATTTTATTCGAGCAACTCCTGCAAGGTTCCCCAGATAAACCCACCGTTATAACCCGTGACGCTGTTGACCTTATAAGTAGTAGCTGGCCAATGTTGCTCGAACGCCCTACCTCTGTATTCGTGATTACGTTCGCGCAGTTGCAACGACTATTCCAGAGTGTGTATTACCCCAAGACGGTGCTGTTTAGCATGCAGCTCACTACCCTTGTTGAGACGCTCCATAAATTTACCACGACGTATCCGGCAACTATTGTGACGTTCCACCAAAAACAGCTCATTGTGGCATCTGGCGGGCAAGTGAGCACTACTCCTTGGGACGATCCTTTGCGCATTTGGCGGGGGAGTGTGGCAAGTGTGGCCGCTGTGTACGCGGTGCAGCATGCAAATATGTTCCAGGCGATTACTGTTTCGGTGAGCCGATAGAGTTGTAAAATAACTCTAAATATGTTTTAATTTTATTGACACTATCGTCTAAAGCAAAGGGTAGACATGGACACCGGGGATTCCCTGTACTCCATTCCGCTGCTGGGTGCAACCTACAGCGTGTCCGTAGGCCGTGAGAGCGCTAGTCTGGTGCTCGCCCAGGCCATCGAATCGCAAACAGCAAGCATCAGGCATCGTCTGCCGGCGCGTCCCCACACTCTCTACGGAGGTGAGATCATCGACGGCAAAGAAGATGACGATGGCTTCTTGGCTGACATCAGACTGACGAGGCCGTTTGAGAGGTCCTCGCTCACCTCACACTTCGACGCGAGCCTGGTGCTGCAGACTGATGGGCAGCGGTACTTCCAGCTGACAACCAGAGCTCCACACAAAAAGGTGAGCCTGCGCGTCAGCTTCCCGCCCGAAGACGTCCCTACGTGGGTTGGCTTTGCCACCTGGGAGTCAGCCACACCAGAAGGCGCGCTGCTGACATGTGATTACGAGTTGGAACGCAAAGAAGACGTTTCCGACGAGGATCACCCCAAGCCGGTTGTGAAGTTCCACAAGAAACTGACAGATGTCGCACCCGGCATCTACGGTTTCTTGTGGAGCTACTGCAGCTAGAACGTGTGTCGGAACCACCCGGGCCTCGTCGGCCCGGGTGGTCGCCCGCTTGTTTATAAAAATTTCGTGGCTACCGCCCAACAAATTAGAAAGCATACGTACCCAAACAGGGGTAATGCAGCGATGAGGATGCCGCAGATTCACACGGTAGTCAGTAAAATCACACACCAAAGAAAGATGGCAGTATCAAAACTGCCATCTTTCTTTGGTGGGCGAGGTGGGACTTGAACCCACACGATATTGCTACCACAGGATTTTGAGTCCAGCGCGTCTACCAATTCCGCCACTCGCCCATGTAAAGCAAAAATCCTGTCCAAAATATTATATACTATCTACAGCATCAGATCACGTATTTTTATGCAAAACGATACACCAAAATTTACCCCAAACGACCGGCACCTGCTTGTGCCCCCTAGAGACACCTCCAATTCGGCGGTGTCCGCTATGCGTTCAGAGGTAGATAAAATTTACGCTACCAACCCGCCAAACCAGGTTAAAAAGCAACCTGTCACTATACAACCTATTGGCCATGCCACCCAGCAAGCTCCTGTAAACCCACAGAGCCCTTATGAACGCACGCACCAAGAAAACTTCGACTGGCGCAACTACCACTCGGCCTGGCAAAACTATTACCAGCAATACTATCAGCAATATTATACGTACCACTTGCATGCCGAGCGGTTAAAACTGCATGCCGATAAAGCCGCTCAGGCTGCTGCACCAGCACCCCAAGAGCCTCAGGTGGTTACTGGCACCAACACTAGTAACGACCAAAAATCCAAAATTGCAAAACTTAAACACGATATTACCGACACAGTAAAGGCGCAGGCACAAAAAGCACGCAAAAGCCATCATTTTATACCAATCTTTAGCGCGGTTATGGTTGGCTTGGTTTTTATATTCTTGCAGTTTAACAGTGTGTTAGTCGCGCACGTAAAAGCATATGTGAGTCCTGGTAACCTTAGCAACGAGTCGCTTATTCTTGACCCAACCTCTAGCGCCAACGTCGGCCCAGAACCGAAATTGATTATTCCTAAGATTAATGTAGATGTGCCCGTTGATTACAGCGTAACTGGCCTCACCGAGGCCCAGATCCAAACCTCGCTCCGCGACGGAGCAACCTGGTACAACTTGCCTGGGGCAAATGCCAAACCAGGCCAAAATGGCAACACGGTTATTTTAGGCCACTCAAGCAACGATATTTTTAACCAAGGCAAATACAAATTTGTATTTGTACTGCTAGACAGGCTCCGCCCCGGCGACACTTTTTACCTTAACTACGAGGGCAAACGCTTTATATACAAGGTGACAGACATTAAAGTGATTGACCCCACCCAGGTAAGCGCACTCCAGATCGGCACAAGCAAACCTATGGCTACGCTAGTAACCTGCACTCCGCCGGGCACTGCGCTTAAACGCTTGGTAATTTTTGGAGAACAAATTAGCCCCGACCCAGGCGGAGCGGTTGCATCAGAGCCACAATCTGCCCCAGCACAAGAAAACACGGTGCTACCAGGCAACGAGCCTAACTGGCTCGACAACATCTGGAACTTCTTGTTTTAGTATGGCGTTGTAAGTTGTGACGCTTGCAGGAAGTACGAGTTTGTTACTGTATTTTTACCTATGCTAAATAACGTTTTGCCGCTAGGGCTGAGCGTTGCAGAGAACCCGGGGGCAACAGTGGTGATTTCGCGCTCGTTTTGGCCATCGAACTCGAGTAGACGCAAACGCTCGCCGCTGTCTGACCACAGGTAATAATCGTCTAGCCACTGTAAGGGCTGGGAATTAGCGGCGCCTGCGAAAGGCAAAATCGAGCGGTATGAGCGGCCTAGCTCAAGGTCGTATGTAATCATCACATCGTCTACCCCGGCCACAACCATTCGGCCATTGTTGCTCATTTTAAGCCATTGCACGGGCTTGCCGGTGGTGAACGTGGCGAATTCGGCGTTGCCTTGGTTTTCGCTAAAAGGGTTACGCAACACCCGTACATCGCCATCGCCAGTGTGAATTGCAAAAAAATCATGGTTATCGTACTGGCCAAAGGCAATTCTTACAGTTGCGTTTAACGGGAAGGCTTGCAGCACCAATTCTTTGTTGCCGCGGTACAAGCCCACAAATTGCTGGGTTTGCGTACCGTCGGCCGAAGGCCGTTTTGCAATATAAGATATAGTGTCGTCCCCATATACCGAAAACTGCTGCACGCCAACTACCAATGCGGCAGATGCGCTATTGGCATTTATATCGAGTTTTCTAAGCACATCGTCTGTTTTTACATACACAAAATTAGGGTTGCCGCCCGAAAAATGAATATCAGTTATGGCAAGCCTAAACTTGTCACTTATATTGATTGTTTCATTAGGATTAGTCCGGTCTACCCGAAGCCACTGGTCAACGCCTGCGTTTTGCTGCCGCACAATAAAGTAGCGCGAGCTTAGATCCCACTCCACTAAAGATAGTGTGCCAATTTTACCATCTTTTTTTGGCAGTGCGGCGTCGGGTATTGTAAGCGTTGTGAGCACGGGCTTTTTTTCGTCTGCTAGGTCTACCAGGGTAAACGATGGCGTATCTTGTTTTTCTTGTATAACTATCCACCGGTGGTCGGGTGCGGGCAACATGCCAGTGACTGAAGGGAATGTCTTAACCGGCACAGTAGTAATAGATGTTGGGAACAATCTGGCGTAATTAAGCCACAAAAGCTGGCCAGGCGCGAGCGACACCGTCCGCTGCCAATCGCGGTAGCCACTCAGCTGCATCACTATAGTGTGGTCGCCAGCAGGAAAATTAGCACGGCCTGGTGTCTTAAAGTTTTGGGCGACGCCATCTACTACCACAGTTGCGGCTTCTGGGAGTGACCTAAATTGCACCAGGCCACCTTGCTCAAACTCGAGCGAAGATTGGTTAAACCGGTAGCCCATCGCGTAAAAAATAGCCAACGTTGTGAGTACAACGGTGGCCAGCGTCATGACACCGTAGGTAAAGAACCTGAGTGCTAGTTGGGCACGTTTGGAGCGTAAAGAAATAGGGAACATGGTGATACAGCCAGTGTATCATATGCTCGCAAGTTATGCTGAACGAAGAGTCTACCCCAGATTGTTTAAGCACTTGCGTGTTTCAGAAAAGCCTCGTACTATTAAGTGAGACTCGCGTTATATCGCACAAAAACCGCAGAGGGAATATTGAGACGGGGTATGAAAAAAGCAACCACTATTATTATCAACGGTAAATTATACGATGCCACTACGGGCAAGCCCATGCCGCAGAACGCACCAGGGCAGCCAAAGGCACCAGTCCCTAAACGACCAATGCGCGCATTTAGCGATATCGGGCCGCATCCTAGCACGATTGCTAGGCCTCAAACCGTAACCCCGACCGCACAAGGGCAAGCCAGTGCAAAAGCCCGCGACACGCACCTCCCTGCGCAAGCCATACACGCCAAACCCCAAAAATCGCATACCTTGTACCGCAAGGCGCTTAAAAAACCAGAGACCACACCCCAACCAGCAAGTTTTAGCACGCAACAATTGCCTACGCGTAGTCCACTTATTAGCAGATTCCACAGCAACGCAACTGTCCACACTGACCTCACCCGTAAAGCAGAGAGGGCCAGCCAGGCAGAAGAGGCAATCACCCCTGCGCAAACACACCCAACTGTGGCAAAGATTTTGCAGCAAACCGCCCCAGCGCCAGTCGCACAGGCGAGCGGCAAAGAGCTAAAAGAACAGCTCATAAAAGAGCGTCTGGCAGAGGTGAGTGACTCACCAAAAGTCACCCACAAACAAAGCTGGCTAAAGAGTAAACCGCGCATGGCGAGTGTCCTTACGGCAACGCTCGCGCTGTTAGTGCTGGGCGGCTACCTTACATATATGAATTTACCTGTTATTTCTATGAAGGTTGCTGCATCCCGTGCTGGCGTGAGCGCGACGTTCCCGAATTATAGGCCTGACGGCTACGGACTGAACGGCCCCATCACGTATTCACCAGGCGAGGTGAACATAAATTATAAATCGAACACCAACGATAACTCGTTTAAGATCAGCCAAAAGCATTCTAACTGGGACAGCCAGGCGCTGCTCGATAATTACGTAACGCGACAAACCGAAAACTACCTCACATTCCAGGAGCGTGGCGTAACCGTATACACCTTTGGCAACAAGGCAGCCTGGGTAAACGGGGGCCTACTTTATACGCTTGATGGCAATGCCAGTTTAAGCTCAGACCAAGTTTTGCGACTCGCGACAAGCATGTAGCGTATAAGTTTAGGCTGCGGTGCGGCGTGGTTCTTAGGTAGAACCACGCCGCACCGTTTTTAGGCGTCCACCAGCTGGGACTGGGCCTTAGCAACGTCCTGTGGGAACATGGCCTTGGCTTTGTCCTGGCCAGGTTCCCAGAGTAGTTCCACGCATGATCGGTTGCGATCAGGGGGGCTGTCGTTGCTGAACTCACGAACGATCCGCAGTTGCAGTTCGCCGAGTTGAATCTGGCGCACCGCGTCGGGCTCGAGAAGACGACAGCACAAAGGCTCTTGTGACCCCTGCAAGAACACCTGCAGCTCGGCGGGGCTCTTGCCCTGCATGTCGAACATGCACACCTTGAGTTCAAACCCTGCAGCACTCGAACGGTAGAAGCGAACGACGGCCTTCAGACCATCTACCACCTCATTTGCCGACCAGTGCTGCTGGCCGAACAGGTGATGTGCATATAGCCGGTGGCGCAACAGCATGGCGCACATCGCTGCCGACACAACAAAGCCGGCGGCGCATACACCAAACAGCTGCCACGACCAAACCGAGGCCGACACCCTGTACACGAGCCAAACGCAGCCCGCTCCGATCAGGACTGCTACCAGAGGCACGTACAGCGACGTGTACTTGGTGGATCCTGGCTTTCCGGACAACCGGATTGCCAACGACACCAGTACGGGACACGCCACGCACAAACCAATGGCGGCCAAAACCTGGGCGAACATGAGTTCCTTCCCGCTAGATAGATGGACTGCTCCAGCCATTAAACCGCACGCTCGCGACTTGCACAAGTGCAAATTTCGCGCCATACTAGACCAGATCATGAACGTACGAACACGCTTTGCCCCAAGCCCTACAGGCGCGCTCCACAGTGGTGTGGTGCGGACCGCACTTTTTTCGTGGCTCCTTGCCCGTAAACATGGCGGCCAATTTTTACTCCGTATAGAAGACACCGACCAAAAACGTGAAATCCAAGGCGGCACGCAAAATATTATCGATAGCTTGCGCTGGATCGGCCTTACATGGGACGAAGGCCCAGAAGTAGGCGGCCCGTTTGCACCGTATATACAATCGCAGCGCCTAGAAATTTATAAAAAATACGCACAAGAACTCGTAGCTAAAGGCCTTGCTTACGCCGACCCCTACACACCAGCCGAACTACAAGCCCTCCGCGAACAAGCCCAAGCCGCAAAACGCCCATTTTTGTACCGCGACCACCGCCCAAAGAACCCGCCTGTGTGGGATGGTTCCCAGGCGCTACGTATTAAATTAGAGCCTAAATCATGGGAATGGAACGACGCCGTCATGGGCACAGTAAAAATGGGCCCAGAAATGATAGACGACTTTATAATCATAAAGGCCGACGGGTTCCCAACGTACAACTTTTGCCACATTATAGATGACCACATTATGGGCATAACCCACGTGCTCCGTAGCCAAGAGTTTATAAGCTCTGTGCCAAAATTTTTAGCGGCACACGAAGTATTAGGCCTAAAACCGCCAATCAACGCCATTTTGCCGCCAATCATGGACGACACTGGCAAACGCAAGCTGAGCAAGCGCCACGGCGCAAAGCCATTGCTTGCATACCGCGACATGGGTATTTTACCCAGTGCTATGATTAATTTTTTGGCAACAATTGGCTGGAACGACGGTACAGAGCAAGAGGTCTACAGCATTGAAGAACTTATCCAAAAATTCGACCTATCGCGTGTGCAAAAAAGCGGCGGTCGGTTTGATGAGCAACGGCTTTTGTACCTAAATGGCGTACACATTCGTAACTTAACCCCCGACCAGCTATACAAGCATGTAACTGGTTTTTGGCCAGATGCCGCAAACGACACACCTGAAGGTTACAAAAAAGCCGTGCTCTCGCTGGTACATGAACGACTTAAGTTCTTTGCTGAGCTGCCCCAATTGACCGATTTTTTCTTTACCGAGCCGCAGCTGCATGAAGGGCTCTTTGAATCCAACAAACAACTCAAGAAGCTTTCAGCCCAAGAACGCAAAACTATGATAGCGGCAGTAATTGAAGCCGTGCAAGACAACGACTTTACGATAGAGAGTTTAGAGGCTACGCTTCGCCCGCTGGTAGAAACGCTCAACACCAAAACCGGCGTATTGTTTGGACTAATCCGCGCCATAATTACCGGCAGTAGTATAGCGCCAGGCTTGTTTGAAACCATGCATGTACTTGGTAAAGAAAAAGTTCTGGCCCGTCTTAAAAAAGCCTTGTAAAAGCGAAACCGCCCAACCCTTTACGTGCACCGAAGTACAAATAAGGGTTGGGCGGTAGACGCCAGCCGATCCTGCAGCGTCAGCCCTGCGGGTGCCGGGCTGCCAGCTTGTGGTGTCGGTGGCTGTAGACGAACGCGAACGTGTTGATCTGCTGTGTGGATGCCTTCTCGGCGATCTCGGCGAGCACGAGCTTCATGTAGTCGGGCGCTGTGGCCCACTCACGGAGCATGCGCCAGAACGCGATCGCAGCGGCTTCCAGCAGCGGAAGCACCACCCGACCCAGCAGCATCGCCTGAACCATGAGGTAGTAGATTGTGGCTCTCAGGTCCCAGTTGTCTCCGTCGAGCGTGCGCCACAGTGACAGCGCAGCGAACAGAGCGAGCGGGTAGAAACCGGACGAGCGAGCCTTCAGTGCCTTGGAAAAAGCCGTGGACATCTCACACTCCTCTAACAGGTCGTATCCGGAATTATATAATACCATATAGAATACAATTAATCAATACTAGATGCCCATATTATGATCAGAAGTTGCTATTACGCTTATGCATTTTTGCTATAATAAAACAATATGCGACTCAAAAAGCCAAACCTCTGGTACAAGCTTAACCAATTCGTAAGCTCCCACCCTAAAGCCTCTGCCGTGCTTAGTTGCTGCATGGTTATTTTAGGGATCGGCGCGGCGGGGGCTGGCTACTCACTACAAGCGCAGCCTACCACCCAAATTCAGCCCCAAGCCAAGGCCCAAACTGTCCAAACCGCCCAAGATGGCACAAAGACCTTTTATTCGCCCTTAACTGGCAAACAGGTGCCCGACGAAGCCACAACAAAACGGCAAGTCACCGCGATTATGCTAGAAAACAGCCCCGATTCACGCCCGCAATCTGGGCTTAAAGCCTCTGGCGTGGTGTTCGAGGCAATCGCAGAAGGCGGTATTACACGCTTTTTAACCTTGCGACAAGAAGACCGCTCAGGTTTGATCGGACCTGTCCGCAGCCTGCGGCCATACTATATTGATTGGCTAGCGCCATTTGATGCGTCTGTGGCGCACGTTGGCGGCAGCGCAAACGCACTTGGCGAAATCCGCAACGGCTCATACAAAGACATAGACCAGTTCTTTGCCGGCAGCTTTTATTGGCGCGCGACTGACCGCTACGCGCCGCATAATGTGTATACGAATTCAGACAAGCTAGACGCACTCAATGCTTCAAAGGGCTTTACTAGCAGTACATTTAATGGTTTTGTGCGTAAACAAGATTCGCCATCGGCCACACCAAATGCCACGCAAATTTCTGTTACAGTTTCTGGGCCAACGTACAACAGTGCATACAGCTACGACGCACCAAGCAACAGCTACATCCGCTCCCAGGCTGGCAAGCCGCACACCGACCGCGAAACCGGCCAAATCGCCCCAAAAACAGTTATTGTTATGCGAGTGCCGGTACAGATCGGGTACGAAGACGGCTACCGCGAGCAAATGTCTACCCTTGGACACAACCAGGCCTATATTTTTCAGGACGGCATTGTAACCGACGGGTTCTGGCGCAAGGACAGCAAAAAAGACCAGATTAAGTTTTACGACAAAGCCGGCGTTGCCGTAGCACTCAACCCAGGGCAAACCTGGATCACAATAGTCGCACCCGATAAGGCGGTATCATGGCGGTAAAAATCCACGAGTTCTTTACCACGTACAACCGCAAGGCAACGATGATTTTCTTGGCGCTGCAAACCGTGGCAGCCCTGTTTGCCGGTTGCCTGGCTTGGCTTGCGTGGCACAGTATGGACCTCAGCCCGATTGCCAGCCTTATTGTTGGCCTGCTTGTTATGGTAGCGACAAATGGCATTGCAGCGGTATTGCTACTGTCTTACACAAGCGAACCGCTGCGCATTTTGAGCCAGGCGGTCGCACATGTGTCAAACGACCCGGTAGTAACACCACCGCCAGATATAAACATAAAGCGCTACGAACACTCTGGGCTCAAGGCCATGGTTAAGGCCATTTACGAACTTGCCGTGGCGTCGCCAAGCTCACCGCCAACAACGACCGACCAGTCCACAAACCCCGACTTTTTTAGATTTTTAGCAGATGGTATGCCCAGCGGCATAATCGCGCTCGATGCAAACGGAGCAATCATGTACGCCAACGCTGCTGCGCCTGTGAATGCGACCTCACACGGCACACAAGAGATTAATTTAATTTTTGAACAAAACGACGACCTCGCCAAATGGCTGGCTGACTGCCAAGCCAACAAAGTGCGCGACGACCACCTGTGGCTTCGGGTCGCTAACCAAATGCCTGGAGCGGCCGACCGGCGCATTTTTGACGTTGCTGGCCACTACCAAAAAAATGCCCAAGGCGGCATAGAGGTATTACTAGTGGCGTTCGACCGTACCGCAGCCTACGCACCCGACCAAGACGACATGGACTTTATTGCCCTTGCCGCACATGAACTGCGCGGGCCAATTACCGTCATCCGCGGTTATCTAGATGTGTTCAACGAAGAAATCGGCCAAAGCCTCACTGCCGAACAGCACATTTTACTGGAGCGTTTGCAGGTTTCGGCCGAGCGGTTATCTGGATACATTAATAATATTCTTAATGTATCGCGCTATGACCGCGACCGGTTTAGTATGCATCCCCAAGAAGAACAGCTTATGGACATTTTAAAGGGCCTAGCACCAGACCTTGCACTCCGTGCCCGTACTCAGCGCCGCAAATTGACGTTTCAGATCCCTAATGACTTGCCAACTATTGCCGCCGACCGCACCAGCCTAAGCGAAGTTATTGTAAACCTAATAGATAACGCAATAAAATACAGCCACGAGAACGGCGAAGTAACAATCGCTGCTGCCCGCAAAGAAAACATGGTAGAAATTACCGTAACCGACCACGGCATAGGCATGCCAGGCGCGGTAGTCAACAACTTGTTTAACAAATTCTACAGATCGCACCGCTCACGCGAGGCTGTTGGCGGCACCGGCCTAGGACTGTATATTTGCAAAGCCATCGTAGAAGGCCACGGCGGCACCATTTGGGTACGCTCTAAAGAAGGGCAGGGTACAACCTTTGGCTTTACACTCCCAGTGTACGCCACCGTTGCGCAGAAGCTGGCAAACGGCGATAATAAAGACATTGTTCAACGTAGCGAAGGCTGGATAAAAAACCACGCGATGTACCGGAGGTAGGCAAAATGGCGGCAATTAAAACAATCCTGTGCATAGAAGACGACTTATTTATTGGCGATATGTACGCCCGGAGCCTACGCAAAGCCGGCTTCGAGGTAGATCTTATGACAAGCGGCAACCAAGGCCTGAATGCAGCGCTCTCTAAAAAATACGACCTTATACTTTTAGATATCTTGCTGCCCGAAAAGCACGGCACCGAAATCTTACAGACCCTTCGCGGCCAAGGCAAAGACCTTGTGCCAGATTCGCGCATTTTAGTACTGACTAACTTTAGCCAAGACGACGAATCGCGCCTTGCCATGCAAAACAAGGCTGACGGCTACCTTATTAAAGCCGATATTACTCCGCGCAAACTTATAGACATTATAGAGAGCTTGCAAACCACTACTTAGCTTTATATAGTGGTTAGGTTCGGTTTTCTGTTTTTGGAGAGGGCTTTTTATGGACGTCTTTCGACTGCATGAGGGCGAACTGCAAACCGCGGTTCTGGAGCTCGAGCACCCCGAACTGCGGCGCGTGAAACTGGTGGCCGTGTGCGACATTGGCAGGCCTGACTACTTCCGAGTGATCAAGCACCATGCCGGCCAGCAGACCAGCGATGTGTGGCTGGGGTTCGAGGCATTGCGAGAGGTAGAGGTTAGTGCGGAACTCTCGCACGGGCTGTCAAAGCGCGTAGAGACCATGCGTAACCACCTGATCGGCCGCAACAAACTGGCGAACGCCGTTGGTCTCATGACGCTGCGCCAGCGGCTGCTCGACCTCGACGGCGTGAACCTTGGCCTGCCGCTCAACGTGTTCGTGCAGCACATGACCAAACAGCACTACTCCGGAGTAAAGAGGTTCACGACGATCGCCAAGCTGGTAGTCAAGGCTACCGACAGCCAACGTGCCCGCAAAGCCGAAAAGGCGCGCGCAACCTGCCGCAAGCTGATCCGCAAGTCACTGTCGGGCCAGCTCAGGAACGTGAACGATCCGCGCAAGCTTGCACGTATGAACCAGGAGGACGCACGGCAGAACGACGTCACGTTCTCGCTGGCCTACAACCAGTTGAACCAAGGCAAGAGGGTCCATCTGGTTCTGCCGTCGGCGCATGCGCACGACATCGCCACCAGGCTGATCGGCGACGGTTACCAACTGGCCAACCAGCAATGGGTGGACTGCTTGAACCTCGACCATCTGGGATAAGCCGATACCAGGGCAGCGCCGTGTATCCGTACACGGCGCTGCTCTGCCAGCCCAATTTATAAATGCGGCACGGCGTCGGACCGATGCGGCACGCTTTGTATACGCGCCACCACTTGGATTCTAAAATTATTACCTCGTATAGACACAACACCTCTGTTATGTTATTATTCTACACGTCTTCATGACGCAACATGGCCCTATCGTCTAGCGGTTAGGACGCCGCCCTCTCACGGCGGCAACCCGGGTTCGAGTCCCGGTAGGGTCACCATGAATTATTCCAACTCACAACAGAGGTAAAAAGTCCCAGAAATATTACTGGGACTTTTTACTAGTTAGCCACCTCTGTTATTTTGATATTTGATCGCCATAGGGCTGCGTAGATGAGAGCGAGGCGAAGATAAGCAAGTATTTTGCAGTGAGAGCAAAAGGATGAATACGACCTGATCATTACAGCCTATGCATTTACTACGTAATCAAAATTCAACATAGAGCCGCCTTGTAAAGCTTTGCGAGTTGATACGGTAAAACTACTTGTACTACGTGCTGAAACGTACAGATCTGCAGAAACGGGCGAGTGATCATTAATAGAAATTGCTAGCGGAATGGCAGCGTAAGGCCTAGAAAAGGTAACTGTTGCGATCGTCCCAGGCTCGGTAGGACTAGGACGGACAGCTGCGTTAATGTTGCCGGCAATGTCGCGAACCTGCACGCCCGGGTTTGCATAGCTTACTTGAGTACCGACAGTTACTCGAGCAGGAGTGCCTACGGCAATTGGCCGTCCATTTGAATCAAAAGCCTGACCTTGAATGTTATTAGCTTCATCCTGGAATTCCAGCAAACGGTTAGTGGCATTACTAGTAGGCCTCACAATCGCCAACCCTCTGTCGCCCTCCGATGCTGCTTTTACAAGTATTGCTACGCCAGTGAATGGCTCTGTATTTATACCCACGTAACCCTTTGTGCCCTCAACTTGGAACTTACCACCAGCAAAGCGTGCCGCGCCGTTTGCACCTATAACACGCCATTTTTCGGCGGTATAATTGTCGGAATAGCCGGTTAAATCCGTTGAATTAGCAATATTAAGCGCTGGACGCGTGCCCGTATTATCGACTTTTATTAGATCTTTTTTGGTAATATGCGAGCTAACAATAAAGGAACCACTGGCATCAATTGGCACCTCTACGCCTTCTCTCGGGCTTTGCACCATAACCGTACTAACATCGCCTATAGTTAACCTGCCACGGTTGGTTACGTTACAAGACACAATCACGTCAGTGCTGCCTGGCTCGGCAATTATAGCTGCCTGCACAGGATCGCCGGTGGGGTAAAAAGTACTAAGCTTGTAGTACATATGCGGGCCGCTTTTATACACATGCACCAAAGAGTTTGCCAGCGTGACTTCAAACCCCCATTGCACGTACACGTCTGTCATAAAAATGTGCGTACCGTAGTCATCGATGGCATCGATTGGTTTTGCAGTGATGGGCAGAGCGGCCATAATGGCGATATATAATTGGTTTACAAAAACAATAGTGGTGCCGTCCATAATCTGCATGACAGGACCAGCGCAAAAACGGGTTTCCATTTTGCAAGAAGTAAAAAAGACCCCGTTAAGTTTTCTGGGTGACCCATTAGCTGCGCCATCCATTTTAATTGCCCCATAGCGAAAGCTCTCCCAGCGACAGCCTGTAAAGTAAATTTGGTTCGTATTATCGTTGCTGTAACCAAATTGCCCTGGCGGCTGAGTGTTGCGGAGCAGCACGGCAGCTTCAGTCTCTGTACCGCAATTCTCCCAAATACACTCTAAAAAACGCGTATCCCATGTTTCAATAAGGTCGGTTGATACCCCCTTGCAATATACAAAATGAAGGTCCGAAAAGGTGCTGCTATCGGCATAGTAGGACCGAAGCAGGACACCCGGGGTGCGATTACCATTGAGCGTCATGTTAGCCACGGTACTGTACCGCAAATGCCCCGTCATAGAGGCGGTGCCACTGGCATCAATAAGGGGTTCGTTACCACTAATACGCACGAGACGGGTACCCCACCGTGCATCCCCGGCAATTCTTGTGCCAGATTTTTTAATTTTTAACCCGCGGACCATGAACGTGCCTTCTGGAATCTGAATATTACCGCCGTTTCCTGCGGCATCGATGGCCGCCTGAATAGCGTCCGTATCATCGGTTACGCCATCGCCTTTAGCGCCAAAATCCCGCACGTTAATTTCGTTGGTCGACCTCCATATAAGGTCGGTTCCATTATTGGACAATATTGGGGTTTTAATTACGGGATCGGACGGTCGGTTAATAGTACGCAAATCTTTTAGGCCAACGGTTGCAGCTAGATGGCCGACTTCTTTTGTTGCCCTGGGCGTGCCATCGGGATTGTGCGCTACAAGCAAAAATTCATTAAGAATTTGGGCCCATGTATTGACGTCGCCACCGGGCTTAGGAAGTCTTGCCATATATACTCTCCCACATTTTCTTGATTGGCGTCATCAAAAAAACTTAGTTCTGTTAAGTAATAGCATGCTCACTATAATACAAAGTCATTAGATAATCATTAAGCAACCAATGCTATAAAGGTAGTCATTTTGCTAATGGCAAATAGCGTCGGAACCTAGCGCACCAAGCTTTGGCGCTAATGCTGTTCCAAAGCATTCCTAAAAGAATAGTAAGCTTGCTTCGGCCGGTATGCATCATCGAACATCAGCGGCCGTGCGCCCACAGTTGAAGGGCCCATGTAGTTATACCATGTCTCTTTGTCCGTTATACCAAGCAGGGCAAAACTATGGCACACTTTGGATTCAATACATGCGCGCATCATATTGTAGTAGATATCTCCGGCAATCTTGTCTTTTGTAGCATTATCAGCTGGGATGGCGCTCATATTCACATCGAACTCGGTTACGTATACCGCAACCCCTAAAGCAGCAAAGCGTTGCATGTTACCAATGACTTCTCGTTTATCGGGAACATGGGTACCGTCAATATGCATTTGCATGCCAATGCCATCGATCGGTACACCACGCGCTTTTGCATCTTTAATGTACTGATACATGGCATCAGAAATAGGATTGTAATGTTCATTATTGAAGTCATTTAAAATTAACCGGGCATTTGGGTCAGCTTGGCGGGCCGCTATGAATGCTTGGTCTATATATTCAGTGCCACCACCGGTATGATCAGCCCACCAATCACTGAGTCCATTAAGGTGTTGACTGCGCGTGAATGCTTCGTTGACAACCGACCATTGTTTAATTTTTCCCTTGTAACGCCCAACAACGGTAGCAATATGGGCGTCCATAATGCTACTAAGCTTAGCCTTGTCGTAATTACCGTTTTTTAGCCATTCGGGCAACCACTTATCTTCGCCCCACAGTAAATGGTGTGCCTCGATAGACATAGTATGTGTCTGTGCATAGGCCACAACTTCGTCCATTTGCTTAAAATTGTAGGTGGTTTCGCTTGGCCTTAGGCCTCCATCCGTAAAATACCAATTAGGCGTGTTGTCAGCCAAGACAAAATCGAACTGGGTCGTGAGGATATGGCGATAAAGTGGGTCGTCCATTTGGTTCAGGATGGCAAAATTGCCCAGTTCTATGCTATGTCGGGCAGCTAATTCCTTAAGTGGCGGCGACACAAGCGGGAGTGGCGGCGGCCCATTGTGAATCATCGCCCAGTAGAAACAAACGAACACAAAAAAAGATGCTATACCTATAGGAATTACCAGTTTCTTCCACCTTAGACGAACCTGGGAGTAAAATGCCATACCTCTATTATAAAGCGTATGCGCCTAAAGACCTATCTTGCGATACCATCGATCCATTGACATATTTTAATTTCCTGTTATCGTCTGCCTACTTCGTGAATGAAAGTTCCAGATGAATTAGGTTAGAACGTGTCAGCACTGGATCGGGAAAGATCGGGCGCTTCACACTTTATGCCTAATTTTTCAAGTTCACCTTTAATATATGGAAACCAGTTGTCTGTGCCCCGGCCATCACCGTTGCCGTGCCGACCTTCTCTCCTGGGCTAGCATTTTAAGCAGTTCCACGGCTTTCGCCCTGTTTTTAATACCTTGTCCCACCGGAAAGTAGCAGGGTATAACCTCTCCGACTTCTGTTGGCATACTTTGGATCGTTCCCGTATCTAACATTGCCTCGTTCATTACGCCAAACTTTTGCTGTGTCTTTGTTCCAAGCTCGCGGAGTAGACCATCATACGTAAGCTGCCCAAAAACAATAATCCGCTCTGGTCGGATTTTGCGTAGTTCGTCAATAAGGAGTGGCGCATAAATTTTTACCTTCTCGCGCTCAGGGAGCTTCGCATCTAGCCCCGCCCATTTTACGATATTTGTAATGTATGCATCCTGGTTCGCAACATGGCTATATACATCTAGCGCAAACTGCTCTGACCAATTTGTTTTAGCATTCTGAATAGACCGGTTCAGCTCATCGCCAATTAAGCCTGCATCTGCAAAAAGTTGCCAAATGTTAGCGCAGCCAATCCAGGGCGCTTTTAGGCCCTTCCAGTTAGGATCGGTAGATATATTGCGGTGGGTGGGATTTATAAAGACGAGTGCGAGATACGGGTTTTTAATCTGTCCTGCGCCAGAAATAGCATCGAGCGTATGGTCGCCGTAATATTGCTGGCTGATTTCTATAACTCGCTGGCTAATCTCTGGAACTTGTAACAATGGCATATTTACATGCTAACAGGCGGGGCGGCATTTTAGGTACACCCGCGATGATTTAGTCCGGAGTGCAAAATATTACACACTCCGGACTAACACCTACTGCGCTCCGCGTACACCCCAATCGTCATTGGCAACTTAACCTGGTTAATCTTAATTATATTTTTGCCCATTATATTTTAGGCATGAACACTACAAAGAAACATCGTAACAAAATAAAAATCACGGCTCTGCTATTTGCGGCGCTCATTTTACCTGCATCTTCAGCCGGAGCAAGCAGCTTGAGCACAAACTGGATAATGGCTGGCGTATGGGAAGGGCCGTCTGGGTCGCTCGCACACCATGCGCCGCAGCAAAGCCGCACCAATACCGTGACTGCAGATGGGCGGCTTGCCGTGTTTTGGTCGCAGGCAAATAACCTTGTGGCAGGGGATACCAATAATTCGTCTGATATTTTTATATTTGACCGCACCACAAAGGTTACACAACGTGTGAACCTGGGCGCAGGCGGCACTCAAAGTAACGGGCATACCCGCAATGTTACTATTTCTGCCGACGGACGATATATTGGTTTCACTACCGCTGCTACCAATACAGCAGTAGGGCCACAGTGCGTACCTGGACATGACTGCACCTTTAGCGGCGTACTCGACCGCTCAACCGGCGCGATCACCGTAGGCAGCAAAGATAACAGCGGCCAGCTTATGCCAGTAACCTATGGCATACGGCCAATTGTTACCATGCATACTGCGGTTATAAGCGGCGATGGCAAATCACTGCTTTTTAGCGCCACATCACCTTCAGAAAGAGCACCTGATATTTATGTAAGGAACCTCGCAGCTAGCACTACCAAACAAGCTAATATTAGCGACCAAGGAATACGTAGCCAAGGAGGAGTGTACGACCCAACAATAAGCAACGATGGCCGCCACGTAGCCTTTAGCACAGCATCGTCATTGGCAGCAGAAGATAACAACAGCCTTCCCGATGTCTACGTGCGCGATATGCTCCAGGCGAAAACTAAGGTGATAAGCCTTGAACATAATGGCACTTACCCAGTTGGCAATACCTCGGAATCGGCTGTTATAAGTGGGGATGGCCAATTTGTGGTATACAAGGCATACACCACAGGTCTACCAGGTAGCCCCAATGACATAAGTAATATTTTCTTATATAACACACAAAACGGTAGCACTAAACAAATTAGCAATGCCAAGTTCGGCGGGCGGCCAAACGGTTCTAGCTACAACCCAAGTATTTCGGCAGATGGATCACATATTACGTTTTTGTCTGCTGCCAGCAACCTTGTACGCGCAGACTTACATGATTCATCAGACATAGATATTTTCTTGTATTACGGCAATGCTGGCATTACAAGGGCAATTAAATTACCACCCCGCACCGATGTAGAGATGTCTGTCATGGGGTCGCCTGTTATAAATGGCAACGGCAAAGCTATAACTTACCAGCTTTTTACCCGCTCAGCCAGCAACCAGGCGGCGAATGCGCATAATATTTACTTTAATTATGACCCAGTATCATATATTCCTTTTTATGATCCGGGGGATATATTAGACTTGCTTCCGTAGCACCTTTACAAGTATGCAAGTATGCGAATGTTAGAATATTATGCTAGAATATAGCCATGTACGAGCGGCTATTCAAACTACAAGAAGAGACGTTAAAGGTTCTTGCCAACCAAAAACGGCTCGAAATTGTTCAACTCTTGCAAAATAAGGCGCTGACCGTCAGCGAAATGGTAGATATGCTGGGCGTACCCCAGGCTAACATTTCGCAGCACTTGAGTTTGCTACGGCAGGTACGAATCGTTACTACCCGAAAGGATGGCCTTCGCGTCTACTACCATCTAAGCGACAAGCGCATCCTTGCCGTTGTCCGTGAGCTGCGCGGCTTTCTAAAGAACCAATTCGCCCATGAGCCAGAGATTACGCATATTAGCTCGCTCGATAACAATGTTTACCCAATTGTCCGTGACCCTGTCTGTGGTATGCGCATAAGCGCATCCGAAGCCTACTCCCGCGTCGAGCATGACGGCCACGTATATTACTTTTGCGCCAGTGGCTGCAAGCTACATTTCGAGCAGCATCCTAACCAGTATGTGCGTAAAGAAGCATTAACACGATAAACTAAGAGAGTAGGAGGATATAAGAATGACATTACAAAAAGAAACGATCTACGTAGGGATTATTGGGCTACTCGCCGGCATCATTATTGCCGGTGCCATCGCCGTGGCAGCGGTCAACAGCAACAACCGTGGCATGATGAAAATGATGGGTATGGATACTTCGCAAATGAAAGATAACGATGCCGGCCATATGGGCATGTCTATGAACGATATGTCGAACGAGCTTAAAAATCGCACCAGTGACGATTTTGACAAAAACTTTGTAGCCATGATGATCGCCCACCACCAAGGTGCAATAGATATGGCCAGGCTCGCAGAAACCCGCGCCAAGCACGATGAGGTTAAACAACTCAGCAAAGAAATCATTACAGCCCAAACAAAAGAAATTGAAGCCATGAAACAATGGCAGCAGACTTGGGGCTACACCGAAAACAACAGCATGCACAACATGCACTAAAAATAAGGGTTTGCAATGGACCACTCTCACCACGGCCACGATAACCACGACAAGCATGCTGGCCATAGTCCGAACATGTTTAAGCAGAAATTTTGGCTTAGCTTATTGCTAACAATCCCAACGCTTGTTTTTTCGCACACCGTCCAGGGTTGGTTTGGGGTGAGCTGGATGTTTGCCGGAAGTGAGTATATACCTGCTATTTTTGGTACAGCTATTTTCTTTTACGGTGGGCTTGTTTTTCTAAGGGGCGCCAAAACCGAACTGGCTAATAAGGCGCCTGGCATGATGACCCTCATTTCTATGGCCATTACCGTTGCCTTTGGGTATAGCTTGGCTGTAACGCTCAGCATTATTACTGGCATGGATTTCTGGTGGGAGTTGGCAACGCTTGTGACGATCATGCTGCTTGGCCACTGGCTCGAAATGGCGTCAGTAATGAGCGCACAGGGAGCACTCAACGAACTCGCCAAGCTGTTGCCAGATGAAGCCGAGCTAGTGAATGGCAATGATACCAAAAAAGTGCCTGTCGGCGACCTAAAGGTTGGCGACCTTGTTTTGGTTCGCCCTGGGGCACAAATCCCTACAGACGGAGAAGTTGTGCGCGGCGAATCCGACGTAAACGAATCCATGCTCACTGGCGAATCCAAACCAGTCAAAAAGGTCACAGCGACGCAGGTTATTGGCGGCACGATTAACGGCAGTGGGTCACTCACCATAAAAATTACTAAAGTCGGCAACGACACCGCCCTTGCTGGCATAATGAAACTTGTTGCCGAAGCCCAAAGCAGTAAATCTAAGACCCAAATCCTTGCAGATAAAGCGGCTTTCTATTTAACCTTTGTTGCCGTAGGCGCGGCCGCCATAACAGGAGTTGCCTGGGCTATTGCAGGGGAATCTGCCGGATTTATCCTTGAGCGCATTGTAACCGTGCTTGTTATTGCTTGTCCGCATGCGCTTGGTTTAGCCGTGCCACTTGTTACAGCTATCTCTACCACGCTGGCCGCGAGGAATGGCTTGCTTGTCCGGCAGCGAATGGCGCTCGAAGCGGCCCGCAACGTAGATGTTATTTTGTTCGACAAAACAGGTACCCTCACAAAAGGCGAACAAGGCGTGGTTGATATTGTGGCCGAAGGTGAAAAAAACAAACTCCTAACCCTGGCGGCGGCAGTCGAGGCTGAATCAGAGCATCCCATTGCCCGTGCCATCGTTGTATCCGCCAAAGGGCAGCGCCTGCAGATACCAAAGGTTGCCCACTTTTCTGCGCTGTCTGGTCGGGGCGCAACGGGTGTGGTCGACGGCAAAACAGTGTATGTCGGCGGGCCGCGCCTTATTGAGGAACTGCAAGCCACCATGCCTAAAACCATTCGAGCGGCGTCCGATCAGGCTTCTGCAGATGGCAAAACGGTAGTTTACGTTATTCAAGGCAAAACCGTTGGCGGCGCAATTATGCTCGCCGATGTTATCCGTGAGGAATCCCACGAAGCCATTGCCGGCTTGCACGCAATGGGCAAGCGCGTTGCTATGCTCACTGGTGACGCCAAAGGCGTAGCCGCCTGGGTAGCAAAAGAGCTTGCCATTGATGAATTCTTTGCCGAGGTCCTGCCAGAGAACAAAGCCGAGGCCGTAAAAAAACTCCAGGCAGACGGCAGCAAGGTTGCCATGGTCGGAGACGGCGTAAACGACGCGCCTGCCTTGGCGCAAGCCGACATTGGCATCGCCATTGGCGCTGGCACAGATGTCGCAATCGAATCTGCTGGTATTGTGCTTATTAGCAGCGACCCTCGTGGCGTCGCCAAAATTGTGCGTCTGTCCCGCAGTACCTACCGCAAAATGCTGCAAAACCTGTGGTGGGCTACAGGCTACAATATGCTGGCTATCCCGCTCGCGGCTGGCGTGGTGGCGGCATTTGGGTTTATATTGTCGCCAGCCATTGGTGCAGTCCTAATGTCGCTCTCGACCATTATTGTAGCCGTTAATGCGCAATTCTTGCGTAGGTCACGGCTCTAAAAGCTTTAAGAGTCACCAAGTTGGCGGTGTAATCTTTTGACTTCGTCCTGTAATGAGTCGAGCTGTTTTTGTGCTGATTCGATTGTAGCTTGCTGCTCTTTTATGGCCTCTATGGCATAGGGCAGCAAGTCGTGGGTAGACATAACCTTGGCTGCTTCGCCGTGCCACACACCATCTTTAATTACATCAGGGAACAATTGTTCAACCTCTTGGGCAATAAAGCCGTATTGGGTTGTGTTGCTGTCACCACCGGCTTTCCATCGCCAGGTAACCGGCCTTAAAGAGAGTACTTTTTGGAGCACATCTTGCAGGGCGGTTACATCTTTTTTAAGAACTAAGTCTGAACCGCCAGTTGGCATGTCTTGAAGCCGGACAACGCGAGTATGATCTATATTTTTCATAACACCCCTTTACTATGTACAGCGTACGGTTTTAAAAAATTGTCCGAAAGCAGGAATTTTATGAATTATGACTACCTATAACTACAATCCGCATGCCGCCATAACAGATAGGTCTGTGTAAAACCTTGCGTACTATATGGTAGAGTTAAATAAAGCAAAGATTATCATGAAAAAAACCGGAAAAAACAAGGAACTTCTTAGACCAGAGCAACTACTAAAAGAATTGTTGCTGTTCCGCAAGGGCCAGGGTCTTACGCACCTTAAGCTTAACGAGACAACGCAACTTAAACGCGTTGTAGCCACACACACTGGACTGCCAGAAAGGGAATTATCCGCCGGCCAACTCCACGCCTATTTGTTGTACGAAATAGAAAAACTAGGCCGCGGCCCAAAAACCGAGGCACTCAAACACGCCTTTGCCCTGACCGACAAAAATGCACAACCGACCTTAACAGAAAGAAGGCAAGACCTAGCGTTCCAACTTGGCCGCCACCCCGACACAATAAAGGCCTACGAAAACCAGGCGTTGCAAGAACTTGCGTACCGATTGAGCCGCGTTGACGAAAAGATAGTACCGCACACAACAAAAGCATCAGCCGCGCCCGCCGAGAGGCCCACGCCAGACCACCTTAGAGCGCTTAAAAACGCCGCCACAGAAAGCCTAACTGGCCTGTACTCTTTAGGTAAAAATGGTTCAAAAATCCTGCAAACACTAGGGCGGAGTAGCCATCCTTTTTTAGATGTTAACTATTATTGCGCGCTCTCTCCAAGCGATAAAGGCCCTAAATGGTATAAATTTGTTATAAAATACCAGTTCAAGACCGCCAGGACAACGTTTAGGCTGGGCGCCTGTGCATCGCCGCTCGATACAGGCACGCTCATGGCCACAGGACTCGTAGACGACATAATCCAGTTCGACGACAGCGCCGACTTATCCCACGAAACCTCTATGGAGGCCTGGCGCCTTGTGGTGCGTGACACACATAAAAACATATCAAAGACACTAGCATTTTCGGAACTAAGCAGGCAGGATACAAAGAACCTGCTCGAAGGCGTATGGCAACTCGACCCTTCCCATTGCCGGATTTTAGAGACAACAGTCCCAGAAGAATTCCATAACAGTAACGTCATATACGAAATCCGCGCCACGCTAGACCTCGACTTTGACGGACATTATGCGTTCTGGGAGGCTCCAAGCCTGATGTACCTCAACACAATAAATATAGACTTATCTGGTTTTAGCAACCAGGGCGAATCACGTTTCTCGGTAAAGCCGTTTTTGGGTAATCTTTTTCCGGCGGTTATTGAGTCTGAGCAGCGTATCTTTCATCTCTCGGTGAATAGTTGGATTACGTCGGGCCACGGGGTAGCTATAATCTGGCGTTAGCGGGCTTCTTTTTTGTTTGCCTTTTGCCGCTTAAGTTTTGGCGCAGCTGTTCTGCGGGTTCGCAGAACCTTAAGATGTACCAAAGCCTTTTGCAGCCTCGCCTTAAGCTGGTCTCGGCGCAGTAGCGCCAATCCCGCTCCCAGACCAAACAAAAAGACTATGGCCGTATGGGCAATAAAAATAAGCAGGCTCTCGCCCAATCCCTTTTGGACTGCAATCGGAAACTCGGCGTGAGACACCTGTTTATCGTTATCTATAAAACTCAGGGTGAGCGTGTATGCTCCTTGGTGAGGGTAGGTGAAGGTTAAATTTGCATCGTTGTTTGCCGAAAAAGGTAAATCTTGGGCTTGTAACAAAGAGTCGCCCTGCTTCATTGTGGCATGTACTTTCTGGAAAGGCACCAACTGACCCCCTAAGCTATATAGCCGTATATTATAGGAAATAGGAATACCCGACACAGCGTCGTGCACATTATGCGTGACCATGACCATATTAGCGCCATCAATATATTTAAAAGTATAAATAGAACCATGGGCCGCGGCCGATGTGGCCGTTACTAGCAAAAAGATAGTTGTAGCAGCGAGGTAGCGGAGTAGTTTCATGTTACAGTGCGGTGTTCATATCTGTTTGGATTTCTGACTGGTTAAGCGCACGGTTATACACGCGGATTTCATCAAGCTGGCCGGCAAAATATTCGCCCCACACGGCGTTACCGCCAAATTTGAGCGGATTCGTAGATGTGTACAGATTGCCTGTGGTGGCCTGTGTCTTTACAAGCACACCATTTACATATAGCCGCATATTTGTGCCGTCATACGTAGTCGCCAAGTGGGTCCAGGTGTTGAGCGCAAGCCCAGAAGTACCAGTCACAGATTTAGAGCTGCCCGAAGTTGGATTAGTGCGCAGCCACCCAGACGGCCGGTTAGTACTTTCGCGGGCGTACAGTGCATAGGCAAGCTCGCTCCCGTTTTCTTTTAGCATCACCGTGCGCCAACCCGAATTTGCAGTTGGACGTACCCAGGCTTCAAGGGTAAAGCGGTTAAGGTCAAGGCTGTTGGAATCTGGCACGCTTACGTAGTCGTTCGTACCATCGAACGCAAGCGCCTTGCCAAACTTGCCAGCCGCATACCAAGTGGCCTGGAATATGCTGCCGTGGTTGCCATTACCAGACTGGTCCGAAACAGCGCTGCCCGAGCCTTCATTAAAGCCATAAGATGCAACTAAGCCACCGCCGCCCGTGTTATTAACAGTTACGGTTACCGCAGACGAAATAGTTACATTACCTGCCGCATCGCGCGCCACCGCAGTAAGCGAGTGGCTACCATTACTCACAGATTGCGTGCTCCACGAAGCGCTAAAGGGGCTACTTGTGTCTTCCGGTCCTACATTAGTACCATCTACTTTAAACTGTACACCAGCTACGCCCACATTGTCTGACGCGTTAGCAGTCACGGTAATCGTACCGCTCACAGTGCTACCATTTGCGGGTGACGTCATTGTTATGGCCGGCGCTTGCGTGTCGGGAATTGTGGTGGTAAACGTCATGTCGCCAGATGTTGCTAAGTTTCCGGCTGCGTCGCGGCTTTTAACGCGGTAATGGTAAAGTGTGCCTGTGGTTAGCCCCGTAAGTTGCTGCGAGTGCGCAGTAACAAGGGCGGTATTGAGCGTAGTAGAGGATCCGTAAGAGGTGGTAGTGCCGTATTCTATTTGGGAATCAGCAGTTTCATTGGTATTCCAAGTTATTGTTGCGGAGTTACTTGTAATATTTGTAGATTGAATATCGCTAACCGCGGGGGCGGTGGTGTCAGGGCTGCCTAGGCGTACAATTTTAGCTTCCGATGGCACGCCGCGGCTATCTACAATAAAGACCATGTAGTGGTTATCGGGGGCTAAATTTGCATTCGCGGGGGTATTTACCGTTATGGTGTCGCCGTTTTGGGTGAATGGCAATTCCATAAAATGCTGGTTCCAGTCGGTGGCATGAGTAACAGAGGCTAATGTAGACATTGTAACCTTACTTACATCTGCCGCATTAGGGGAGGTGAGATTCATGGTAGCGTTGTGCTGGATATTAGTTGGTGCGCTCGTAATGGTTGGCCGCGCACCTTGGAACATGTATGGCGGAGAGTAAATCTGTGCATTTAATTGGTCGCTCGCAGGAGATAGCCGCCCGCCGCCCGACGACAAAACACGGCCGTCAGGCAACAAAATTGAAACCGAGTGGTACATACGTGGCTTCGCAGGCGCCGCCATCTGCGACCAGCTATTTGTTGCAGGATCCCACTGTTCTGCCGTGACGGTAGCTTTTTGCTCGCGGGCAAAGTCGCTCACAATGGTTGCACCACCTATGGCCAAAGCCTTGCCAGTAGGCAGCATGGTAACGTTATGGAAAGAACGGCCTTGGTTCATATCGCCACCGTTACTCCATACTGGCGAGCCGCTGGTCATGTCGAGTATTCTTGTGGTTCTTTGTGAGTCCACAGCATTAGGGTCGTCTGGCATGTCGTGGTAGTCGTTAAATGTGAGGCCGCCGCCGGTAATTAAGTACTTGCCTGGCGCAAATGACGTCCACACACCATACGGACGCTCAGAAGTCCCAACCCGTTGCCACGTAGAGTTAGCGGGATCGTAAATCATAACACCGCCATGTTCGGCCGAAATAGACATAATTTTGCCAGACGGGAGCAGCGTAGTTTGCGGATACTGGATCTCGGCAAGCTCAGGGGTGGTAAACGGCAGCTGGGTTATAGTGTTGCTTATAGGATTAAAAATCTCTGGCGTATTAGAAAAACTACCGTTAACAGATTGTCCGCTAAAAGTGACCATGCGGTTGTCGGCCATTTGCGTCACACTCGGGTACCACCTGGCAAAACCCATGTCTGGCCGACGGGTCCAGCTCTTTGTGATAGGGCTAAAGGTGTACACCGTTTTTGTACCGAGCGTGCCGCTAAAGGAATGCCCGCCCATTACCACAAGTTCGCCGTTAGAACCCGTAGCTTGGCCAGCACAAAACAATTCGCTGTTTGGAACACTGAGAGGCACGTTTGTCCAGGTGTTCGTAACGTAGTTCCAAAGCTTTGCGTTTGTAATGGCCGAATCTTCCCAGGCGTCCCACATTAATATTTCGCCGGTGTGGAACAGCGTTGCATGCACCGAAACAAGCGGCCAGTCCATGGTCTGGCTCCACTCACCAAGCACAGCGCGCGGGTCGGAATTTTGCACAGTTATGGTAATGGGGGCCGACGTGGTTTGGTTCAAAGAATCACGGGCGCGGGCGGTGAGGGTATGCGTGCCATTGCTCACAGGCTGCGTGTTCCAGCTCACGCTATAGGGCGCGGTTGTGTCTTCGCTTCCCAGTGCGGTGCCATCTAGTAAAAACTGGACCCCGAGCAGGCTGGTCTCGTCTGCGGCGTCGGCAGTGACAACCACCGTATTTTGTACCGTCGAATTGTTGGCAGGGGAGGTAACCGACACAGTGGGCGGGGTAGTATCGGGGGCGGTAGTACTAAACGAAAGAGTGCCGCCCGAGCCTGCAATCTCGGCGTGAGCACCGTCGGCAACTATAAATTCAAGCGAGTGGGCGCCGCCAGGGACGTCTAATAATGTATACGACTGGTCGCCGTCAGCATTGAGGTCCATTTTAGTGGGGCCGCCATCTAGCCTAAAATGGGCGTGTTTGCCATTTGTCCAATCGCCAGCGCGCGTATATGTTATTGTCACGTTGGTAGCTGCAACATTCTGCCCCGCAGTTGGCTGGGTGATGGCAAGTTTTGATGGATTATTAGTAGTTACGTTAACGGGCGAGCTGGTTGTGACATTGCCCGTGGTATCAGTCGCTACGGCTGTAATCGTATGGGCTCCATCGAACAAGTTAGCAGTATCCCAACTCACACTGTAAGGCGCGGTTGTATCGGCAGCGCCGAGGTTATTGTTACCAAGCTTAAACTGGACACTCGCTATTGCATTGTCGTCTGTAGCATCGGCCGTGATAGATACCTGGCCCGATACAACCGACGTATCGGCCGGACTGGTTATGTTTACTGCGGGCGGCGTGATGTCATTCACAAATGAGGCGTACATAGAAAACGTTACATTTTGCCCTGTAAACGACCCAAACGAAGCCGGCCATGTGCCAAAAATTTGGCCACTCGAGCTCCAGCCGCTTACGCCGCCATCTGCATAATGCATATTGTTCACACTCGAGCTGGTCCCATTAGTGTTATAGGCAATAAAATAGCTCGTGTTTGGTGCGAGCGTGGCAGTTATGGGCAGCGTATTCCAACTATTTGCCACAAGCGTTCCGCTTGCGGTGCTGGCAATTAATGCACCAGGCACACTACCGTTGGCGGCATAAAGCGCGAGCTGAAAACTGCGGTTACCAAGCGATGGGTCTACCGCACCCACATGCACAGAAAGCGAGGCGACTTTGCCTCCTGCCACGGTAGTAAACCGGCTCGCGTTCATTGTGTTTGAGTTAGAGCTATCAGTAGAAGAGCCAGGAGTGGTGGTGCCGAGCGGCGTTATAAAAGTCCGGTTTTGCGACAAAGCTAAATCGCCCGACGAATCACGGCTTTTTACTCGGTAATTATAAAGTTGGTTGGCTACCAAGCCGGTAATTTGCTGGCTGTGGCTTGTGACAAGCTGGGTGTTTAGTGTGGTGGAAGACCCATAGGCGGTTGTGGTGCCGTAATCAATCTGGGTGTCTGCCGGAATGTCGGTAGTCCAATTTACCGTCGCGCCCGACGTGGTCAAATTAGAAGTTGCAACACCGCTAATAACAGGGGTAGCAGCATTAGCCGAGGTAAGAATAAAAAGCGAAACAATCAAACAGGCAACAACACATGCTGCGACGATCCTGAATAACGGAGTAGTGATCAGCCGTAGGATAGATGCCGCATATATACGCATATTGGTCCTTAAGCTCATCATAGTGCAAGAAACTTACAATAACAATAAAAAAGTTAAAAATGCCGCAATCTTTACTTTAAAAATTGCCCAGAAGAGGACTAGGCTTTTAAGAGCCTGTGCCATCGATGGATTACGTTGGTTATCCTAGCCGTGCTTAACTTTAGAAACGGTAAGAATGTATTCTCGGCTGTCGGTTTGGCTTGAATGGAGTAGGTAGAAATCGTTGCGGTCAAATTGCTCGTTAACGTCGGCGGCGGTTTGCTGGAGACCTCGCCATGTCAGAATAGTGTCACCTTTATTAAAATGTATCGGACGTTCTCCGTCCTCAAACTTGAGCTTAATAGTAAGCGACACGTTCAGACGAATTTGCTCAAACCGCTGTTTAAGTTTGGGATCATACCCCAACTCAACTTTGTAGTATGTGCTGTCTATGCCCAAAAGGTTTACAACAAGTCCGTGTATTGCAGCTAGCCGCGTTTCACCTGGTTTTAGGTCAAAATCAAAAAAGCTTCGGGTGGCTTCTGTATCAAGCTTTGTAGAGTGAATAAGGATATCGTTAATACCCATGCTGTCATGGATAATTTTAAGTCCACTGTCTGGTTTTCGCATGTTTGAGAGCGTGCCACCAAGCAGCAAAACTAGATTAACAGTTTCCTTAGCGTCACTTTGTGCGTACTCCCGAATAAAAAGGTCAGAAAAACGGTCATAATTTATATCGTGTTCATAACCTTCAAAAGCAACAGTGTCACCAAACCATTTTTTTATATTGATACGGGCGATAGCCAACATAGTTGGGCTCACATCCAGGGCGATATACCGACCCAATTTTTTAGCGTCTAGAAGGTGAGTGAGCAGCCCTTTTACTGGATATGCATTACCCACACCGACATCAATAACATTTACTCGTTTATAGCGGTCGAGCAGGTTATCTATATAGCTCTGGTTAGCCTTGAGAAGCCTTACAGTGCTGTTAACAAGGTTGGGTGACTCTTCACCATCGAGGCGTTCTGCATATTTATCCCAATAATTAGCACCGCCATCAAAATAATTGTATTGGCGTGGAATCTCATGATGGATTTCTAGGTTGGTTGCGATATCAAAAATCTGCTTCTGGCTGTATGTCTCATAAAACTCAGGCAAAGGTTCAACTGTTTTAATCGCAATGGAGTTGCGGTACTTGCGCCTGCTTTCGGTTAGCTCGGAGAGCATATCAATGTTTCTTGCGATATTTGCAACATATAGCTTATCGCCCTCACGATGGAGTGTAAGGTCTAATTTGCCCTCTCGGGTCTCGTCGATCCAGTTATGAACTGTTCTAAGAGATACAGCGTACTTTTTGGCGAGATCACTATGTTTAAAATAAAGCATATTCCTATTAATTCTTCACAACTTTACTAATTTAATATCTTGTATGTTTCACATTTGCTATGTTAACATAAGATTAAGAGTTAATACTACTGGTAATCGTATCAGCTACAAATCGTATCATCTCTACCACCTTTGTTCAAGGTGCTGTGAACGTTGAAACCATTTAAAGCAAAGTGAGGAATGTTATATGTCAACCGACACCATAAACGCAAACACACAACAACTACAGTGTAAACCCGCTCAATATCCGATTGCCGAAATAGAGATCGCCCCTCACGAGAATTCATTAGTGGTATTAAATACATACGAAGATAAAAAACAACCAAAAGGCTTTTGTGTAGAGTTTGAACAAGATGTTGATACAGAAGAGCTTGTAAAAGTAGAAGTTTTTACCCGCGATGTAAAAGGCGGGTTCCAATATCTGCTTTCTGTTGTTAACAAAACTAGCCAAACGCTGGGTATTGGCGTAAGCGTTCTTTAAATAAAAGAGGGCCCCAGAAGGGGCGCAGACAGAGTTCGTCTGACAGCCTCTTTTGGGGCGCTAGCGGTGACGCCTGTGACCACGGTCGTAGGACGTCCCCTCGGCTTCTTCCACCTCTTCGAGTTCGTCCCTGAGCTTCTTGAGCTCGGCCTCGAACTCCTCGACGAACGCCATCTGGAACGGCGCTGCCTCGAGCTGGGCCAGCAGGGCCGGACGGTCGAGGCACTCGGCCGCCTTGCTGCCCGGTTGCACACCGTCGAGCTGCGCCTTGATGAGCTCGTACGAGTCCATGGCCTTCTTGAGTCGATCGGACAACGCCTGTAACGTCCGCGCCTCGCGGTCGCTGTCGGCCTGGACCTCGGCGAAGGTCTTTTCGTCGCCTCCAGGGGGAAGCGAGCTGCCGATTGCACGAAGCGCGGCGAGCACATTGCTGTCGAGCATCTGCGGATCCTTAGTTCTCAGAGAGTGGATTTTGCAATTACATGCCCCAATATTATAAATTCTATATACAGATCTGTCAAGAGTTGTTTATATAAAACACCCCTGGTTTAAACCCACACTTTCATTAAAAGAAGAGTGGGTCTGGGGCAGCGACTAACTGCCCCAGGAACCCGCGTTACCTTGCTATACAGCCCTGAGTTTTTTGCTTGCTTTGCTAACGAGCTTCTTTGCAGATGCGATCCCTGCTTTAATGTCGCTCGTGTCAGAAAACTTGCCGGCCTCTTTGTGCGCCTGTTTGGATGTAGCGGCGACACTCTCTAGATCGCTCGCGTCGGGCAATGAATCGGATGACTCTAGGTCTACTGCTTGCAGCTGCGACAGCACGGTGTCGAGTGGCGTGCTGTCTGGCACCTCGAAGGTGCTGATCATGCCCTTGCATTCGCCAATCTTGTCGCACGCAGCCGAAACACCGCCATGAGCGTTTTCGACTGCCTTGCTGGCAATCTCAGTCCGATCTCGGATTTTCTCGGCTGGCGGCAAGGCTGGATGTTTTGGCCCGAGTTCTTCCTCGAGCCTTTTACGGCGGCTCTCGGCCTCTTGGAGCAGTCCAGATGCCTTGCTCGCAGCATCGCCGATTATCCCGGCGCATCCATCATCTGAACCTGCACCCACCGCAGCCGAAAGCTGCTTTGCATCTTCTAAGGCCTTCTGGCGATACTGCTTTGCCAACCGGAGCCCTTCTTTTGCCCCAGCTACTACCCGAATCACTTCTTCGAATAAAGATCTGGCTCTAGCCTGGGCTGCATCGTCTGCCTGGCTGCGTAGAGTGGCGATTTCTTTCAGGTTTTCTACCACGGTCACCAGCGGAGTGCAGACATCTTCGAGAGTGTTTTCTAGCAGCGCAACCGAAGACTTTAAGGGCAACACCTGATCGAGCGCACCGTTGAGCTTCTGGGCTGCACCTTCGAGCTTACCGGCAAGTTGCTTCGTCTGAGACCGCACAGATTCAGTCATCGAGCAACCCCACTACCTGTTTGGAGCCTTCTAGGTGACTAAGGACGGTTTTCATGTGGGTCTCGACAGGAAGGAGTTTCAATGCATCTTCCAGCGCTTTCACATCTCGCATAAAGCGCTTGAAATCATCGGTGAACGACTGTACGTCGCTACCCCTTGGCCGCCCAACTGCATCGATCTTCTCGACTACCTCTGCCATCGGAGCCTTTGCAGCCTCGGCCGCATCAAGCCCGGGTTGAAAAAAGTTGTCAGCCAATTGCTTTGCGAGCTTATACGTTATCCTTACCGGCGAAACTACATCCTCACCCAAGCCCTCTGCAATCTGCAGGCTCGCCGTAGCAACCCCAGCAATGTCGTTGGTGCATTCAAGCAATTGCGTTTCGAAACACTGGCACAAGTCATGTAGGCGATCCACCTTGCCGTTGGCTTCGCCTCTCATTGAGACCAGCATGAGCATGAGTGTCTCAGACTCGTAGTCAGCTTTCTCTATCTTTGTTGTCTCGTCTATGTCGGACTCGAGTTTAGCAAGAAGGTTGCCCGCCCTTTCATGCATCTTGCCACAATGGCTAATGCAGGCCAAAAAAATCTTTCTGACTCCTTTTGCCATTTTCTCGGCGTCCTCGGTGCTTTCTTTCACAAACTTAAGTAGCTCGGGAAGAGAAACGGCTCGCCTAAAAATCGCCACAAAACCCCCTAAAGGTGCAAGGAACGTATGCTACTGTACCACAATTTTAGTGCTGCTGCTGTAGTCTGCCTAAAGCGGCGAAAATCGTCGCATTAGGCAGACCCCAGAGCCTCACACAGCGGGTGTGAGGCTCTGGTTGTGGTCAGACCGACTTCTGGTGCGAGAGGAGTTCACAGCTTGCAGGCTCCACGGGTGAGGTGGTGGGGGAGAGGGGCACGTTGTAGATCTTCATGCCAGGCACCATGGTGCTCGGCAGACCCTTCAGCTGCGCCTCGTGGACCATCACTTCCATGTTCGCCGACAGTGGTTCGCCGGAGTGCCGCAGCACGATCGTCTCAGCGTTGGGACGCCAGACGACCACCTGCTGCACGCCGTCTTCCCGCTGCTCCACACGCGCGAAGTGCCAGCCACGCCGCGTGAACAGCTCATGAACCGGGCTCTCCTTGATGAGCACGTGGGCGTAGTCGCGGTTGGACTGGACTGCCCCTTCCGTCAACAGGCGGTACACCTGGACCGCCAGATCAGGACGAAGGTCGAGCAGCTTGTCGATGGGCTCGAGGAGCTCGTCGACGTTCTGGCTACGAGTGGCCAAGATCGCTCCGTAAAGCCTCAGACCGAGACTGTTGAGCGCCATGCGCGCGGCCAGCTTGATGCCGTCGAACGGCCCCAGCTTCTTGACGTGGAACAACGCCACGTTCAGCTGGTACGGCGATTCGATCGTCCGCAGGTAGCGCAGGGCGAGCATCTGGAGTTCCGTGATGCTCGACAACGCCGCGGACTCGTCGCCGCCAGACAGGGCCACGAAACGCCGCTGCATGCTGTTGTGGGCGTTGGCGCTGAGCACCGCCGACGGGTCGTCGGTGGCCATGCGCTTCACGAACTCGAACAGCCCGCTGTACGTGCCCACGAAACACTGCGCGGTTTCATCGAGCCAGAACGCGCGGCGGTGCAGGTGGCTGGTGTCGTACCCGAAGCACAGGGCTTCCAGGAACGAACCGATGTCTGCAGCACTCCAGCCGGCGCGGATCAGGACACCAACGTAGGGCAAACCCACGGGGTCGCCTTGGCCGTCGAAGTCCAGGTAGTTGCGCGCGATGCGCAACAGCGCCTCACGGCCTACGCCGTGGACCAACGCGTGGGCGAAGTAGGTGCCCACGGGGGTGCCATGCGGTAGGCTTTCCGGCTGGACGCCGTCCGGTCTACCCTCCAAAGTTGCTGTCATGACGCACTCCTTTTGTGCAATCCGTATTCCTGAAAAAGGACGAGTACGCAAAGCCGGTTTTCAAAAGCCTAAGCCTTTGCCAACCAAGTCTTGCTGCACTTTGCTTATGCCAATTATCGGTTTGACAGGGTGGAATTATATAATATATCGAATAAAAATACAATAGTAATTAAGTGAGGTAACTATTAACGAGCATCCAACAATCCTTAGTGCCAAATACTCAGATTGACACATTTTTTAAATTATTTTAAAGTAAAAAAGACAACCCGTTTTCGATGCCTTATTTAGGAGGCGCACGTGACCGCAATATTCCAGATGCTGGCATGCGTGGTGGTGTTGGCGTCGGCGATCCCCACGGCTATCGCCACCGCCAAGCGCGAGGCCAGACCGCGAATTGCGACATGGTTCATACTGGTGGTGTTCAACGCCGTCCTTGGCGGAGTGGCGCTAGGCAACGGCGAGCAAGTAACTGCCGTGTTCGCCCTCAGCGCCACCGTCGGCGCCACGCTGGTGCTGGTTCTGGCGCTCGCAACGAAACCACGGCCGTACGGCACTGCCGATGCAGCCTGCCAAGCACTGGCGTGCCTTTTCATGGCGCTGATTCTGCTCACCGAAGACCCACAACGGACCGTGGCAACTGTCATGGTTGTGGCAATCGGGCTGCTCTCGGCGCTACCGGCTGTCTACTACCAGCTGCGTTCGCAATCAGACGAGTTCTGGGGCACCTACCTGGGCTACGCAATGGCGGCAGGAATCATGCTGGCTGTGACTGACCGCGGTGACTTCTTCGCGATCATGTTGCCCCTGTTCATGTTCAGCAACGGTGGCGCGACCGCACTGCTGCTCCTGGGCACGTGGCTGCGTACACGGGCCGTGCACAAGGCAGCAACGAGTTGATCAATGCGGCTACCTCGCCCCAATGTGGGGCGGGGTAGCCGCGCAACGCTGTATTTTAATTAAGGCCCGCCAACTCCACCGCAACTCCGCCAAAAATACGCGGTCGGAGAAGTACCATCCGGATAAACACTATGTGTAAATGAATACAAAAGGCAAAAAGGATTGCCGCCAACAATGCAAGCAGCCAACCCCAAAGCGACCCTAGACTGATCGAATCTATTCCAAGCTGCAACAAACTAATGCAAAAGGGCACGAGCAGCGCCATAAAAGCAATCCAATATAGAGTCCAACTTAAAATTGCCATAATCCTTACCTGCAACCGCACAATATTTGCGCGCAGCTCGGCCTTAATATCTGCGGTAGGCGATAGTAGACGATACCACAAATTTGCCGATCCACTAGCAGTCCGGCGCGAGATTTCTAAAACCTCGTACACAATAAAACCGATGGCAGCGGCGGCGGCAATAATTAATGCGTTATAGGTCATCGGGCTGTTAAGCACCGCCGTACGCAAAAATACCGACCAATCCGGCGCTGCTAATAAGATTGTCACAATGCCTGATTCGCCAAATAAATAACCAGAGAATGCATCGGTCTCGCTAATGTACACCCACGCATTAAGCCCAATAAACGCAAGCGTCACGCACACAATAGTAATACCACTTATCAAAGAAGGGGTGAGCAAAAGCCAGGTAAGCCTAAATTGAGCCATGTACCCATATAGTAGGCGAGCCCGCCCAAGATGTCTACACGCTAATTTTGCGTTTAGGCCTTGATATTCTGTTGTTCAAAGTGCATTATTCATAGCATAAGGGTATTAAAAAAACGGAAACCAAATGAAAGTACATTCTCTTTTTGCAAGAGCGCCACGCAAAACGCTCGTATTAGGTATAACCGCTTTAATTACAGGGGTATTATGCGTCGCAGGTATTACTAGCTCGCGCGCTGTTGCAGCCGCCTGTCAGGCGCCTAGCACAAACTTTGGCTCTGGGTCGGCAACAGTTAATGTTACAAATGCCGGCACCTACAGAGTGTGGAGTCGCGTAATGGCTCCAAACATTCAAGACAGCAACTACTTGCTAGAAATAGACGGCAACACTTGCTACAGCGTTGGTGGCGGCACGGTCACACCAAACACATGGACTTGGATTGACTACAAAGACAGTGCTGCGGACTCTAAAATTGACATCGCCCTCAGTGCAGGCAACCACACACTGAAGTTTATAGGTACTAAAGCAGACGTGAAACTCGATAAGGTCATGTTTGTTTCTGACCTTACTTGCACCCCCGTAGACGACGGCAGCAACTGCGATACTCCAAGTGATGTAATGCCTCCGACCGTTAGCCTTACTGCCCCCACCGAAGGCAGCACTGTGAGCGGCAATACGAACGTTACGGCAAACGCCACAGACAACGTAGGTATTACCAAAGTACAATTCTACGCGAATAGCGCACTCATTGGCGAAGACACAACCGCCCCTTACAGCGTAAGCTGGAACACGACAGCTGCGCCAAACGGTACCTATTCAATAATTGCCCGTGCTTTCGACAGCGCCAATAACTTAAGTACGGATAGCTATAGCGTGGTTGTGCAAAATGGCGACACCCAAGCACCGACAACACCAAGCGGACTAACTGTTGTCGTTAACAGCGCAACAAAATCCACGCTCACCTGGAAGGCTAGCACCGACAATGTAAGCGTTAAAGGCTACACTGTGATCCGCGATGGCTCACCGCTAGCCAACCTAGGCGCTGTCACTACATATAGCGACAGCACGCTTACTCCTGGCACACAGTACAAGTATCAATTAGTAGCGTTTGATGCAGCCGGAAACAAGTCAGCACCCACCCAAATTGTGGCAGTTACAACACCTAGCGCGCCTGACACACAAGCTCCTACTACTCCTGGTGACCTTAGGGCAACAACAGTAAGCGCGTCACAGATCAACCTTTCTTGGCAAGCCAGCACTGACAATACAAGTGCCGTGACATACGAAATCTTTAGCAAACCTCGTAACGGCAACGCTACAAAGCTAGGCACCAGCACCACAACAAGCTTTGGTGTCACAGGCCTTAAGGCAAACACCGAATACAGCTACTATGTTGTCGCAAAAGACTCTGCTGGCAACACCAGCCAGGCATCTAACACTGCCACGTCTAAAACCGCCCCTAAACAGCGACGGTCTACTCTATGGGGCACCGTCACAACAACGTCTGGCCGAAGCGTTAAGGACACACACGTGATTGTACAAACCCAAGGCAAGAAGCGCGTATACCACGCAAATCGGAACGGCAAATACGTTATAAACAACCTTGCCGCTGGCAGTTACACTGTGACGTACCGTGCGCCAGGATACGTATCTAAATCAGTCCGGCTCACCTTAGGCGCCGAAGCAGTGCGCATGCAAAACATTACCATGGTAAAGAGATAAGCGAGGAAAACGTATGAACCCGTCAACACCAACTCCGCAACAACCTCTTGCTCAAGGATCAAAAAATGGCCCTGCTGGTAAAATGAGCAATAAAAAGTTCTGGCTCATCATTGTTGCACTGCTCGCGCTCATCGTCATTTCTGCTGGGGCCCTCATTTACACCCAAACTATTGGGCAGGCACCCACTGAAGAACAGCTATCTGAAGCCCAAGTTTCAATAACCGCCGATGGGTTCTCGCCCTCGACAATACAGATTAAAAAAGGCCAAAGCGTTGTATGGAGCAATACTGACGAGGCAGCGCACCTTCTTACCTCTGATGCAGGCGATTCACCAATAAAAAGCGACACGCTCAATAGGGGCGACGAATACTCAACCATTTTCGACGAACCAGGAACCTACCCATACTACGACCAACAAGATCCTCAAAAATTTAAAGGCAATGTAATAGTAGAGTAGGGCCACTACAGTGAAACATTCGAAAAAACGCATAGACTTCTTAAGGTTAAAGGCATCGTATCGCAACAAAATCATTGCCCTGGTAATTGCAATCTCTGTCTTTGGTGTGGGGTTCGCAATAATCCGCTCCGGTGCGGCAGGCTTTCTGTTCGCAACCGAAGCAGAGCAAGGTGCTGTTAGTGATTCGGCCGTAGTACTAAATGACCCAACAGCATCAGGCGGCAAGGCAATCCAATTTAAGGCTGCGCCAACAACACCGCCTCCAACAACACCTCCGCCGGTTGGTCTTAAAGGCTGGCAGATCAATCCAACTAACGTTGGCCTGGCGCCGCATGGCTTAAGCTGTGCGAGCCTCCCTGAATACAACGGCCCTGTGAGCAACGGCAACTTTAAGCCAGCGGCCGGCTCAGTTATATCTAAGGTGCGCATTAGCAAGCCTATGAACCTCTCTAACGGCAATATAACTATAGAAAAAAGCTGTATCCGTGGCGGTGGCATCATTAATGAACAGGGCATGACAGTTACGTGGGAGCCAGATGGCTGTGGTAACTCTTGCACCCCAGGACGCGGCCCAGTAACTATCCGTGATTCTGAATTTGACGGATCCAACATAGGGCGCGAGGCAGTGTCGAGAGGTTGCGCATTCCACGGGCTTGGCTTCTTGGAGCGAAACTACATCCATGACCTCGGCAGCGGCCTCTGCTTTGTGAACACCGGCAAAGAGCTCAGCGGATCTATGGTGAACAACTACATCCATAAGCTACGTGGCAACGGTATTGATCCAGGTACTCCACAAGGCTCGCACAACGAAGCAGGTACAATCCGCGATTTCCCAACCAATAGCAACCCAAACCGCACCATTTTAATAGCTAACAACATGTTTGACTCTAAAGACACTGGCGATAACGACTCAGGCGCATTCTTTATTCAACCAATTTGGGGCGAAATTAATAACGCAACCTTAGAGGGCAACTTGTTTGTAAGCGGAAACTTCAACCTGACCTTAGAGGCGTACAACCGCGACGGCGAACGAATCCCTTACGGCCGCAATATGCGTGCAAATAACAACCGGTTCGATGGCGGCTACTACGGCCCGCATAACAACCAACAAAATGGCGTCGTAAATTATGGTTGGGCAGAAGCTAAAGAGAACTACATTAATGATCCTTCCAAGCCTGACAATAAAGGACGTGCGCTTAGCCTCGACTAACGGCCGAACCGTGCACGACTAGGCGCCTTGCATTGCCGCTGCTGGACACATTAATACAAACTGCTTAAGATAATAGCGACAAAACTATAAGAGAGTCATATGCAACCAAACAATCCAGTCCCGAACCAGCAGGACCAGCAAGGGCAACCGCCAATACAACCTACGCCACAAATTACGCCACAGCCTATTACGCCACTCCCACCTAACAAACCGCGCGGTAAGCTGTACGTTATTGCAGCGGTAATTGCAACGTTTATTATTGGAGCTGTCGCAATAGCTATAGTTATGAATGGCTCACAGCAAAAGCAAAGCTCCCAAGATAAAGCGCAATCTACCAAAGTACCTATGTTCGGTGACAAACCGTATGCCAATGCCTGCAGTGTTGCCACCGAAGACGATTTTAGGCGCATTTTTGCCCTCGATAACAATGCCGTTGGCACTATAACCGAAACTGGAACCCTGCCGCCTAAGGCCATGCCAGAAGGCATAGATATAAGTAGCTTTGCAAGCGCATTCGGCAATAAATCAGACAGGAACGCAACCTGCCACATGGCACTCGGCAAAAATGGGGCAGGCAAAATTTGGACTATCGAGCTAAAACTAAACCAGCTCACCCGAAACGAAGACGCTAAAGAGGCGTTTGAGCTTGGCAAAGAAAGAATAGCCTTGCTCCGCGACAGCAACGAAAAAGACATACAACTGCCATCTTTTAAGGCCGACGCAGCACAGGCGCGTGCAACCAGCAACGAAATCTCGGCAATAATCCTGCATAATAGCTACGTTGCAGAAATTTCGTATGACTTTGTGCAAGGCGAAACCGCAGAAGCAATTACGCCAAAGCTAGATCAATTTGCCCAAGCTGTCATAAAAAACCTAGACGACCGTCAAAAACTCTCTACCCAAATTAATCTTTCGGGTCGCACTGCACAATACGGCAAAAAGTTTGCAGATGTTTGCCACAGCCTGGACGTAAAGGCCATTGCCGCGGCGCTCAATAATATTGAATACAAGGTAGAAGACGCCTATTGCTACAATGCGTTTGGCTCACTACCAGGATCGCGGGCTTACGACGACGGCATGGTCTCTAGGCTCGACATAGACTTTAATAGCGAAAAAGACCGCGAAGCAATTGCCACAAACAGCCAGTTAACACGCAGCGAACAGTTCCCTCATAAGGCAACATTCAAGACCACTACTGTAGAATCCAATAAAAATGCACGTGCGCTACTTGCCGATAAAAAAGCCACGCGCACAAAACCTGGCGCGACCATAACTGCTACTACTGGTCTAGGCGACGAAGGCTTTAGGGTTGTCAAACCAAGCACTACTAAGCTTAGCTATAAAGGCCAGCCGGTGGAGATACAGTACATGCTCACCACGTACTTTATTGTGAAAGATGCGCATGTTATAGAGATAGAGTTCGACCAAACAACCGGCAACCGTGGCTACCAAATGACTCCAACCGAACTGACGGACCAAAATATTGCCAAAGTCTACCAAGAGTTTGAAAAGCTGCTAAGCCAATAGGCAATCTAGCCCAGGCTCAGCAACTACTTATATTCAACTGCTGTGCTTAGGCCTAAAAAGCCACCGTAGCGCTTGGCTTGCGCAGCAATCTGCGCTTGCACAGCCAAAGAAAGCGGCTGTAGGGGCATGCATGTTAGTGTTACGGCATCTTTTTTGAGGCTACGGTTCCACATGCCAACAATGCGGCCATCTACAACGATATTATTGTTATTAACGCCATAACCGGTTTGCAGCAGCAGGTCGTTGCTTACAGCAGCGCTGCGGTCTTTATAGGCAACTGTGTACTCGTCGAAGCGAGGCAACAACAGAGTTGTAGGCCCATGATTCTTTGGCGCGAAGTCGAGCGGGAGCCAATACTCCGAGCCACTCTGGTCGTGGCGCGCGAACTCTTGCTGTACCAGCGAAGCAGCCTTACGGGATTCGCCTAAAGTCAGGCCCGACCACCATGCAAAATCGCGCACTGTAGCTGGCCCGTGGCTTCTAAAGTAGCGGCGGGCAAGCTCTGCCAAGGCCTGGTCGCCAGTTAAGGCGCGTTGGTTGGGCGCCCATTCGTGCAGCAATACATATGTTGGCTGCTTACCTTGGCGAGGACCGAAACATATCAGACTCTCTTGCGCCCAATAGCTAAGCGCATGCAGGCCGCGTGACTGCGATGGGTCAACACCTTGCTGCAAAAGTGCAGCGTATAAATCTTGGCGGGTGAGTTGCTTGCCGCCAGACAATGCCCGCTTAAACACTTTGCCGCACAATGCAAGTACATCTGGGGTAAGGTTGAGTGACTTCAAGCGATACGCTGATTTAACGTTAACGCGGCGCGCCAATAAAGCTTGCATCCAGGAAACATCTTGTGCGGGAATATAGTGTATTGTGCCACGCATTGGCCATGTCCTTACAATGGTACGGTCATCTATTGCCTGGGCGACCGATTGTTCAGTGACACCCGCCGGCAACCGAATTCCCAATGCCCATAACGACCAATAATACTCTTGTGCCTGCACGGCGCCGAACCACTGCACAAGCTCAAGCGGCGTAGAGAAATGGCCGCCCACCAAGCGCTGGTTATGTAATCGAAGTTGTGAAATATCCATACAAACAAGTATACCCGAACCGCAGACCAAAGCCGGCTACGGGGCGATGTAGTTAATTTGCTATACTTAAAACATGCAAGATACGCATTTCTTCATAGATTATTCACAACGAATCCGCAGCAGTAATGGCCATCCAAGAGATAACGAGTTCTTCATAAAAGATGGCCAGCACATTTTTGGCCCTAAAAATAGCGCAAAATATTGGATAGAGGGCGATCAAATTTTAAGCGACCAAGGCGACACTGGCTTTAGAATAATGCCCGATAAAAAAATCTTTGGCCCATCGCAACAACTGCCGTGGTTTGATTAGATAATTAAAACGCTATATTGTACTAGGGTCTTGATACGTCTAGCGCAAAGGTGTAACAGATGGACCGGCTCTGGGCTTTGGTTGGCGAATGGCTGGAGCGACTCGCACGTTGGAGGGCGCAGGGATACCTCAACCAAGCGCTCGCCACACGGATAAACGACAAGAAAAACCGCAAGTACAGCTGGGAATTGCGTGGCAAAAGCGCCACATGGCGAAAGCTCATGTACGGCAACAACCTAGAAGAAATAGTAGCCTGCACGGTTGTGTTGGCATATGGAAAACGGGTTGCGGTTGGCGCGTCGTTCCACATTGGCGAGCTGGTTGACCCCCAGTGCTTCCCGCCACGCAGCACGCTCACAGAGGTATTGCCGTATATCGGCTACTCCCCGGAGTATTTCAGGCGCGATCCCGTGCTCTTTTATTCGCCCAAAGAGTTCAAGGTGGCAGTCGAGAACCTCGGTATACCCACTTGACATAAGAAGTGGGTGAGTACTGACGGATCGAGCGCAGCGGGCTTCCCACTCGGGAGGCCCGCCCCGTCATTTCCAGACAAATCCACCACACCTTTACCGGTGTGTTTATTTTTGGCCGAACACTCGACATATACCAAACTAATCTTCATAATATAAAGCATAAGCCAATTAGGGGGGCGTATTTCTTTCGACCGATCAATATCACCGTTCTGGTACCGCCGCATATGCGAGGTAGCACTGCTGATTTCGGTAACGATTATGGTGTTGTACGGATTATCCGGCACAACCCTGGTTGTACCGCAGCACGCAGCGCTTATTGCGGGCTTCAACGCGCTTTTTAGTATCGGCGCATATTTTTTGGCACGCAGAAAAGCATCGTATTATGTGGCTCTTTCGGCATATATCACAACCTTTTTCACAGCCGGCGTGCTTATCCAGGCCACAGGGAATACATGGTCTCCGTTTATTTCTTTATGGCTGCTTATTGGCGTATTCTCGGGCGTACTAGGTTGGTGGGTGATCTTATTTTTGGCTGCATGTTCAAACGCATTTGTTGCATACCAACTGTTTGCTTCTGGCATAGAATATTCCGCAGTCCGCATTATAGAAATCATTCTAGTTGCCGAGGCTCCCTTGGTCGCCAGTTACATAATTTGGCACAGCCAAAGCAAGAGCGAAAAAGAAGGCGACAACAAACAAGTAACCGCCCTTACCCAACAGCTTACAGCCGCCACCAGCAAATCCGATATTGTTATTAATGCCATTGCCGACGGTGTAGTTGCCATTGGCAGCGACCGCACTATCCAACTAATAAACCCTGCGGCGCAAACCCTTTTGGGCTGGCCAAGCAAAGACGCTTTAGGCCTAGACTACCGCTCAGTCATTAAATTAAGCGGCGCAAAGGGGCAACCGATCCCAGAGGATTTTTCGCCGATCCGGCAAGGCTTGCTATCTAACAAGCCAATCGAAAACCACGATCTAGAACTCACCACAAAATCTGGCAAGATCATCCTTATTTCACTCATTGTATCTCCGGTGAGCCAAGAGGGTGGGGGAGTGATTGCCGTATTCCGCGACATCACCCGCGAAAAAGAAGAAGAACGCCAAAAGGCCGAGTTCATTAGCACCGCCAGCCACGAAATGCGCACGCCTGTTGCCGCAATAGAAGGCTACCTGAGCCTAGCCATGAACCCAGCGACCGCCACCATAGACAGCAAAGCCGCGTCGTACCTGCAAAAAGCACACGAATCTACGCAGCATTTAGGGCGGCTTTTTCAGGATTTGCTTACTGTCTCTAAAGCCGACGACGCCCGCCTTGTGCCTCACCCTACAGTAATAGACCTCGTGGCGCTCACGCGCGAGATCATTTTTAGCTTGCAAGACAAGGCCAAAAAGAAGGGGATATTCTTAACCTTTATCCCAGGAGACAACGACACCGATAGCACCCGCCGCATTACCCCCGTGTACTACACATATGCCGACCAAGACCAAATCCGCGAAGTCTTAAGCAACTTAATTGATAACGGCGTAAAATATACTAAACAAGGCACGGTGAGTGTTGATGTAACGGGCGATGACCAATCCGTAAGCGTTATAGTAACCGACAGTGGCATCGGGATCCCACCCGAAGACGTATCGCACCTGTTCCAAAAATTCTACCGAGTAGACAACAGCGATACACGAGAAATCGGCGGCACCGGCCTTGGCCTATACATTTCGCGCCGCCTAGTAGAAAGTAACAACGGCCATATTGGCGTTAACAGCACCTTTGGCAAGGGTAGCACTTTTTATGTGCAGCTACCGCGCCTCACCCACGACCAAGCAAATGCCATAATGGCGGCTGATACTTCGCCAAAACAAACCCAGGCAAAACCGGTGCCTGCCGCAACAAGCTCACGGCCGGCAACAAATCCGCCAACTCAAGCACAAGCAGTATAGCTTTTTTTGCCATTGGTACGTACAATATAGGCAATGACAAAGATAATGTTAGTTGAAGACGATAAAAGCCTGCGCGAAATCTACGGCGTTCGCTTGCTTGCCGAGGGGTACGATATTGTATCGGCCGGCGACGGCGAAGAAGCCTTAGCCATGGCAATCAAAGAGCGGCCCAAGCTTATTATTACCGATGTGATGATGCCCAAAATTAGCGGCTTCGACATGCTGGATATTCTGCGCTCTACCACCGAAACCCGAGATATTAAAGTAATAATGATGACCGCACTCAGCTCAGACGACCAACGCGCCCGAGGCGAGCAAATGGGTGCTGACCGATATTTAGTAAAATCGCAAGTCGGCATAGAAGACGTCGTGCGTGTGGTGCACGAGGTACTCGGCGACGCAGCCAGCCGCCCTTCGCCTGTACAGACCGCACCCGCTGCCCCTGTTGCTGCACGCCCTGCTGTACAGATGCCACCGGCGCAACCACAAGCTGCTTCGACAACCCCGCAAACAACCTTCGCCGCGCCACCGCCGCGTGCACCAGTACCGCCGGCATCGGCAACAACCGCGCCTGCACCTCGACCCTCTCAGCCGCAACCTGCACAGCAGTTCCACCAGATGCCGCCAATTAGCTCATCTACTGCAACCCCGCCATCAGCCAAACAACGCGTGATCCAACCAATTGCCAATGCTACACCCAAAATAGATATCAACGAACTGCTCGACCGCGAACTCGCGCGTGAAGCTGGTGCCGCCGTTCCCCAAGTAGCAACTACCGCCCAAGAAAAAGCAGCGGTGCAAAGCCAGATTAGTTCTTTTGCGCCACCAAATGCGCAGCCTGTTGCGCAGGCTCAACCAGCACAACCTCAAGCTGCTGCTCCGACTGCCGCGCCAGAACCACAACGGCCAGCCGTACAAGTACCGCCGCGCCCTGTGGCACCGGCACCGCCACAACCACCGCAGCCGCCTCAAACTCCTCCAGCGCCAGCTGCATAAATGCGCTACAATACCAGGTATGAATCCAGAACCTGTCCGGTTAAATAAGTTTATTGCCCAGCATCTTAACCTTGGCCGCCGTGCGGCCGATGACCTTATTGCTGACGGCAAAGTTACTATAAATGGGACACCCGCGACACTAGGCGACAGAGTACATCCAACCGACACAGTTATTGCAGACGGCAAGCAGATTACCTGGACAACCGAGCCAAACTTTTTATACGTACTCATGGACAAACCAGAGGGCTACGTGTGCAGCCGTAGGCAGCAAGGCGACACTCCCACTATCTATTCGCTTTTGCCGCCCAAATACCAACACCTAAAGACAGTTGGGCGGCTCGACAAAAACTCGTCTGGCCTTATTTTGCTCACTAACGACGGCGACCTTGCACATCGCCTAACACACCCTAGTTTTGTAAAAATAAAACAGTACGAAGTAACACTTGACCGCCCCTTGGCGCCGCTACACCACCAAATGATCGCCGACCACGGCATTACACTTTCTGACGGCGTAAGCAAGTTCCAACTACAGCGCCTGCGCGACAGCGACAGTACCGCCTGGCAAATAACCATGCACGAAGGCCGCAACCGTCAAATCCGGCGCACATTTGCCGCACTTGGTTACGACGTTATAACGTTGCACCGCACTGCATTCGGATCTTTTACGCTTGCGGATTTACACGGCGCACGCCTGTTACCAATTGCCAAACCGCACGCATAGCTTGTACTTATAGGCTGTTCAATATATAATCCCAAGGCCAAATTAAAACTGGCGCCGACATGCGAGGTCGCTTATGTCGCAGCATGCAGCAATTGTCCACGTCGCTCTTTTTGATGCCCGCGAAGGCCAGGGGTTAACCCTGGACCGGCACGGCCTTCGCCCAAAGGCGCTGTTACCAGCATTCCGTCAGGTGAGTTGGCGGCACAAATTGCCGCTGAGCGAAAGCCGCACCCTCCGCCGCTACAACACAGATTGCGTGACAGTCCGGCTGTTAATCTGGCCCTGGACTGTGATGGTGACGGACCACGACGGGCAAGAGGTAGCCATGCCGCTCCAGCCAGAGCTGGCGAAAAACACGCCACTCTTGCAGGCAATGTTTTTGCAGGCACAAATGACATCTATCCCGAACCTGGCCAGAGAGGAGCTCGAGGTTCACACTGCACAACTGCACCAGCACCTTACACGCAGCTCACGTTTAGCTGGCTCAAAGCCACGACTGCCAGACCTACCTGGCCCTGGCCTCATTGACGAGCTGCGTGTGGTCCTTACGGACCAGTTCGAAAGGTTGGACTAAGGTGACTGAACCCCCTCCGTCGCGGCGCGTAGCCCGGGGTATAACGTGCATTGCACGCAAGTACTTCGGGCTACGCCTAACCAGATCTGATATAATCAAGCATAATGAGCAATAAAAAAATCCCCACTGTCGCCATTGTTGGCCAAACTAATGTTGGAAAATCCAGCATTTTTAACCGTATGGTGGGTTCGCAGCAGGCCATTGTCGCCCGCGAGGCCGGCACCACACGCGATAGCGTAGTTGGTAAAGTCACCTCTGGGGACCACACTTTTTGGCTCGTTGACACTGCCGGGCTAAAAAACCCAGAAGACGAATTTGAAGCTACAATCCAAGAGCAAATAGAAGACGCAGTTACAGCAGCCGACGTTATTATTATGATGGTCGATGCCACTGCAATGGCCAGCGACGAAGACCGCGGTATTGCTAAAAAAGCCCTAAAATCACGCAAACCAGTCATTTTAGTTGTAAATAAGGCAGATAAAACCGGCGCACTCCCAAGCGAAGACTTTTTGCGCCTTGGCATAAAGCACATGTTCCGCACAAGCGCAGAGCAGGGGAGCGGGGTGTACGAACTACTCGATGCCCTTACCGCCTTGCTGCCGCCCGCGCGCGATATTCCGCAAGACAACACACTGCGCATTGCTTTAATTGGCCGGCCAAATGTGGGCAAATCATCGCTCATAAACACACTTGCAGGCAAACAACAGGCGATTGTGGCGAACGTTGCAGGCACCACGCGCGACGTTAACCGCATCCGCGTGCGCTACCACCAGCGCGACGTTGAACTACTCGACACTGCGGGTATCCGCCGAAGCGGCAAAATAGAGGTAGGCATAGAAAAATTCAGCGTGCTCCGCAGCCTACAGGCGATCGAAGAATCCGATATCTGCCTGCTTCTCATTGACGCAAACGACACACATGTATCACTCGACCAAAAGCTTGCCGGCATAATTAAAGAAGCAGGCAAGGGCTTGGTGATTGTAATCAGCAAGTGGGATAGCCTAGAAGACAAAACGCCATTTACGCGCGACCAGATTGCAGCCAAGCTTACCCAAAACTACCACCATGTGCCGTGGGCGCCGCTTATTTTTACTAGCTCGGTAACAGGCCAAAATGTCGCAAAATTATTTGAACTCGCAGTAGAAATAGACGCCCGCCGCAAAACGCAGCTAAAAACAGTACAAGTAAACAAAGTCCTGCAAAAATCAATTCATGAGCACCCGCCAGCCGGCCTTAAAAACACGCGCCCTAAACTACGTTACATGGTACAAACCGATGTATCACCACCTTGGTTCGTTATATTCGGAGGCCACCTAAAACTCCTTCACTGGGGTTACAAGCGCTACCTAGAAAAAAACATGCGCGAAGCCTTTGATTTTACCGGCACGCCCATAATGTTTAGTTTTAGAGAAGAAAAAAGCGAAAAATCTCACAAAAAACACTTGATCTGATTTATAAATTTTAGTAAAATCGCCCTTGATGTGCCGCCAAAAGCGGCGCTTTCATTGTACCTACTACCGAGCGATCCTGAAGCAAGCTGCTTTACCTGTATGTAAACCGAAATGCACTACTCGACAGGAAAGGGACACATCCCCGTGTTCACGCGTAAGGGAGTGCGTCGCGCACTCGCCACGCTGACGCTGGCGGCAGTCGCCAGCCTCTCAGCAGCACCGATTGCCAATGCCGACCCGACCACCAACGACACCGTCACGGCCACCGAGATCGCGGCCGCGCTGACCAAGGCCGACGCGCAGAACTCGGCGACCATCGCCGCGCCCGTGGCGTCCACAGCGGACGCCGACTCGGCCGCGCAGACACTCACCATCGACGTCCCCAAGGACGCCGACGCGGGCGTCAGCATGAAGTCGACCGACGGCCTGCCCACCCTCACGGTGGACCTGCCCAACGCCGACAACGCAGCCAACGCCACGCGCCTGCCGGACGGCACGGTGGTGTACCCGTCGAACGACGGCTCGGCCAACGCCGTGATCGCCGCCGAGGGCGACAGCGCACAGATGATCACGACCATCGCCAACAACGGCGCGCCGACGCACTACGAGTACGGCCTGAAGGTGGCCGGTGGCAGCAACGTGGTTCTGATGGAGAGCGGCGGCGCCCTGGTGAACGACACCAACGGCAACACGCTGCGGGCCGTGCCGGCTCCGTGGGCGCGTGACGCCAAGGGCGCGACCGTCCCCTCGCACTACGCGACCAACAACGGCGCGCTCACCCTGGTGGTCGACCACACCAGCGGCAACTACGCGTACCCCATCGTGGCTGACCCCATCTGGATCCCGGCCTACCTGGTCTGGCGCATCATCAAGTGCGGCGGCTCGGGCGCGCTGGCGTGGATCACCGCGGGTGGCTTCAACTGGTGGCAGCGCCTGCTCATCTCGGTGGGCGCGTGCGTGTTCTCGCTGTAGCCACAACGGCTACATGCAAGTAGGTGCATGAACGGTGGGCGTCATTCTTCGGAATGGCGTCCCACCGCGTGTACATGATATAGTAACCAAAAATAAGGGTGTAAAAATGATAGAAATTCTAATAACCGCAACAATTTTTATTGGCATTATCTTGTTCTTCATTAAACAAAAAACCGCCGCGTACGTTATAGGCGGAATCGGATTTGCATGGTTGGCATTTTACCAGCTTACACAGGGCCAAACAGTTGGTTTAATCGCACTAATCTTTACCGTTGGCTGCATAGAGCGGCTCATAGATATTTGGCGACCAAAAAAGTCGGCTAAAAAATAACCTTACCCTACAAACGAAAGAAGGCGTCTGCACCAGAAGTACAGACGCCTTTCTTCGTTACTGCTTAGGGATGGGCAGGCTGTCAGCGCGTGCGGCGTTTCCGCTGACCGGGCTTCAGCCGCTTGGGGCGCTCCTTCTTGGCCTCCTTGCGGACTGTCTTGGCCTCGGTCTCAGCCGCCACGGCACCTTCTTGCTCAGCGCGCAACCAGAGCTTGGCCCGGTTGAGCCACATGTTCCAGAGCGTCCAGCCGATCAGCGCGCCAAGACCGTAGTGGGCGATATCCCACCAGTCGAAACCACCAACACCAAGCTCCTCCTTGGAATCGGGGTTCTCTTGCTTGAGCTTGAAGATGATCGCACCCGCCAGCACTTCGTAGCCAACAGAGACGACAAAGCCGATCAGCGCGCCACGGCGCCACACGCCGCCGTACTGAACTGCCCGCTCTGCACGCTCAAGTTTTGGCATTGACCGGTCCCAAGAGAACCGGGCAGCCACCCCTCTGCTGAAGATCACGGCAGCGAACAACGGAAACCCGATGTCGCCCATGTGCCAACGAACCCACTCAGGACCCACTTGGGCGAACTTCAGCCCTGTGCCCAGGCCGTAGAGCGAAATTGTGACCCAAAAGAGTCTTTCGAGCCACTCGTACCGACTACGGCCAAGCGAGCGAACTGCCTGCACAACGCAAAAGGCCCCGTGCAGGGCGCTCGCAATCGCAATCACGAGGCCGCCGTAAAACCGTATCCAATCCGGAATCAAGTTCACGATTACTCCTAATTCGCAACGAAGCTAGATAAAACCATACCATAAAAACAATAAAACTACAAGACAAAGCGCCCTCTTGCAGGGCGCCCGTCTTCACCTTAAAACATCAGCTGCTGATTTGGTTGAACCGGCGCCCCCACAGCCACAGCATGAACGTGCCGTACGCACCACCCACCACATGGGGGAGGGCAGCAACCGGATCCAGTCCCACGGCCGGCGTCTGCAATGCGTGCAAGGCAAGCGCCAAGGCGCAGCTCACCATGATCGCCGGCGAGAGCCGAACGAACCGCTTCATCGCGTGGTTGGACGGCAGCCTCCGAGAGAAGCCACACATCAGCAAGAACAGTCCAACTAGCACCGGCGCCGCCACCAGGGTGGACATGTTCGCATCGCCAACGAACTGCCACAGAGGGCTTGGCTGCCACGACATATCAATTGCCGCTGTTACACTCAACCACAAGGGCAAGGGCAACGAGAACAGCCAGACGTACGCCCACGCACGGAACTCGTACGCGAACCACAGCCAGATTGCCACGCCAACCACACCGACCGCAAAGACCGCAGGAGCAAACATCACGTCACACCTCACAAAATAGGGTATGATAAAAGGGAAGACCCTAAAACTATACTATAAAATATATTTTTTACAATGAAGCTTATTATTGGACTTGGTAATATCGGAACACATTTTGAAAAAACCAGACATAACGTTGGATTTATGGCGGTAGATGCGTGGGTACAAGCACACCAGAGTGAATGGCAATCAAAAGATAAATTTAAGGCGTTGGTCGCCGAAACGACGTTGCATAACGAAAAAATCATACTTATTAAACCTACAACGTATTACAACTTGTCTGGGGATGCCACACGGCTAGTGAAAGACTTTTACAAAATAGATACCCAAAATATTTTGGTTGTTCACGACGAGCTTGCGCTCCCGTTTGGAACGGTTCGTATGCGGCAGGGCGGTAGTGATGCAGGAAACAATGGCATAAAAAGTATCGTGGCCACGATTGGCGCCGACTTTGCTCGCATACGGGTAGGTATTGCAAATGACCTTCTTGCCACACATGATGCCGCAGATTTTGTACTCAATCGTTTTACGCCTAGCGAAACCGAGCAATGGCCAACTATCAACCACGAGGTTATGCGACATATAACAGCGTTCGCAGACGAATCGCAAACCTTCTTCCCCACGAGTGTCCGGGTATAAAATTAAAGAGAAGGGACACCCGGCTGGGCGCCCCACTCTTCACTGCATGAATCAGGGTGCGCTGAAATGGAGTTTGTCGACGCGCATGCGGGCCTCGACATAGTTAGAAAACCAGACGTCACCGAAGCGACGCGTAAGTCCTCCGGCCCACAAGCGCTTTTCGACCTCCCACAACCAGTACGCAACAGCTGTGGCAACCAGGCCTGCGCCCACTCCCCACCAGCTGAACTGAAAAAACGAACTCGTACGAAGCGCCAGGTTGCTATCGGCAACGATGGCGGCTGTGACCTGGATACCCACAGCCACCAGAACGCCCGTCGCCAGCGTCCCTTGCCGGTAGCGGCAGAATCTTATGCGTATAGCGGGATAGTCCTGTGCGCATGATGCCTGCGAAGCTATGTACGTCATACGGCAGACAAAACTTGCCAGCGCCAACGGCAAGCCTGCACTCGCCAGTATTGGTGGCGCCCAGGCCATCTCCAGACCAGTCAAGCCAAGGCCCACACCTACGCCAAGACAGTAGGCGAGTGCGGCGTACAGATGGCTGGGCACTTCGGTTGGTAACCATCTGCGACGTACGGCCTCGAGCAGGCTTCTAGACCCCTCAATCACGCCGGACAGCGCAACACCCCAGCCGATTATCTGGACAATGATGTTCACAACACACCTCGATTTCAGGCAATGAAGTCGGAATAATTATATCATCGAGCAAAAAATTATCAACCTCACTTTACAATCCTCAAAAAAGAGCGCCCCCGAAGAGGCGCCCTTCCTGCACTCACCTACACCCTAGTGAGCTTTTTGGCCGCCCGGCACCACAAGTGCAACAGAGGCAGGCCCACCAGGCATCCAGCTGCGATCAGCCAGACATCGAGCCACTTGCCCATGATGGCCAGAGTGACGCCCAGCACCAGTGAACTGAGCACCAGCAAGGCCTGCGCCCAGTGGACGAACTTGATCTCTGCCTCGGTGTTCCAGTCTACGAACCAGTCGAAGAGAAGCGCCGTGAGCAGTAGGGCGGACACCTGCATCACCGTGATGGCGGCGATGCAGTACATCACACTGGGGTACACGCCAGCGTGCTTCAGCGATTCCGCAGCAGCGGTGATCGGAAGCATGCCTTGGAAGAGGCCAACGTAGCGCGACCTTCCCCCGTGCTTGAACCCGCGGAAAATCAGCCATCCAGCGACCACCAACAAAACAGCGGCCACAGAGATCAACTCAATGCGCAATACCGACACCTGTCTTCCGGTTGACATACAAGAAGGCTCCCAGAGTATAGCAAACCTAAACAGCTAATTCTAATGTCTGCCGGACAACAAGCATATCCTCATGTAGATAATAAAAATTACACACAAAAAAGCGCCAGGAGAGGGTGGGCTTCTCCTGGCGCTATTTCACCCTTCAACCCACCCGATCTGGGCATTAGCGTGACCCACCTCACATTATAAGAGGTCCGCCGGTTAAAGGGGTTAGTTTGCATGCAACGCTTGTAACAGATTTATTTCAACCTGCAAGCGTATAAAGTGGAGGGTAGAAACTTTAGGACGCACGTTGCACGCAATCTAACTTCACTTCTTACGAAGTGATGATAGAATTTGGGGGTATAAGGTGCAGTTTGCCCTTTTGGGGCTTACCACGTAACAATTTAACACACATAAGCGTTTGTGTCAATACTTTTTTACACATAATCTATGAAAATCAATAACATTTGCCCAGATTACCCCGAATATCTTAAGATAATACAAACTATTGCTAATGCGCCAAAAAGGTTATGGTATATTGGCAGTATTCCGCACAGACGACTACCAACCGTGGCTATAATCGGCACACGCCGGCCAACCGCTTATGGCCAAATGGTTGCCCATAAGCTTGCCTACCAGCTTGCAAAACAAGGGGTGGTTATTGTGAGCGGTTTAGCCCTTGGGGTAGATGCCATAGCCCACAGGGCTGCACTCGAAGCCGGAGGTACTACCATTGCGATTATGCCAGGCGGGCTCACACATATTTCGCCCCGATCCAACTACAACCTGGCTGTCGATATTATAAAGAACGGCGGCATGTTACTGAGCGACTATGCGCCCGAAGACCCAATTTACAAGCAAAACTTTATTGCGCGCAACCGCATTGTGTCGGGCATTAGCGATGGCCTGCTCGTTATTGAGGCCACTGCCAAAAGCGGCACCATGCACACCGCCAGTTTTGCACTGGAGCAGGGCCGTGCAGTCATGGCCGTGCCAGGCAACATAACCAGCGCTGCAAGTGAGGGCTGCAATAACCTTATAAAGCGTGGGGCACTCGCAGTAACAGACGTAAACGACATCTTTGCCGAAATTGGCCTTGCCACTGCACGCCAAACTTCACTGCCGCTCGGCAACTCACCCCAGGAGCAGTCATTACTACAACTATTATTTGCGGGCGAGTCAGATGGCGACGTACTGCAACAAAAAAGCAAACTCCCATCTGCAGCATTTAGCCAAACGCTAACCATGCTAGAGCTAAGCGGTAAAATCCGTGCGTTAGGTGCCAACCAGTGGTCTCTTAAATAACTTTACAAGAAGACGTCCGGTCCGCTTCGGAGTTTACAGGTGAACTCCGATAGCGGCCGGACATTGTCTTCATGCTTTTTAGCACAGCCTGACCTACCACTCGATATACCGGAACTGATTGCAGAGCGGCAAAAAGGCGAGCTGCTTCAAATTAGGCCGCAGCGCCACCACCAGCTCCAACATCCACGACCCGGAAGCCAAAAAGAAGTCGCAGACCAGAGAAGGGCAGCCAAGGTCGCTCATCTGTAGGTGACCACGCAAGTGTGACACCTGGAGCTGCAAGTCTAGCTCCCAAAGGAACTTTGCATCATCTGGCAACCGCTTGCCACTATGCTGAATCGCCAACTGGCTTTGCCACAATTGGCTCAGCGTGGGCGGACAAGAGTACGGCTTATCAAACACAACCTGGGAGGTCGCGAATTTTGTGCCGCCGAACCAAACCTGCTTGGTTTCGAGCGCCTCGGCCAATGCCAAGTCCCTGCCTGGCCGCAAGTCCGTAAACGTCCGCCGGATCGACCCGAGAGTCAGCTCTCGAGGGCTGAGCTCTTCCGCCGTGGGTGTTTCCGCCGCTTTGCTTGTCATTTCTTTTTACGCCCCATAACTTTGCTTCGGAGAGCGCCGTGCTGTCTTGCTAAAAACATGAAAGACCGGCAACGCATAAGCTCGCACTGTAGTCGGCGGGCCGCGTTGGTAAGCTTTGACATTACGCCGTTTTAACCTTTTTGTCAATGTAGGTCTTGCCAGCTCCCCGTGCTTGCTGTACGATGAGCCACTGAAACCTGTAGTATAAAAAAGCATGAGCAAAAACCTAGTAATAGTAGAGTCCCCCGCAAAAGCCAAAACCATTGCCAAATACTTAGGCAAAGACTTTGTAGTTAAAAGCAGTTTTGGCCACGTACGCGATTTGCCTAAAAAAGGCATGAGCGTCGATATTGAGCACAACTTTGAACCAAAATACGAAGTCACCCCAGATAAAAAGAAAACTGTCGCCGAACTTCGCGCCGCCACAAAAGCCGCCCAAACAGTTTGGCTGGCATCCGATGAAGACCGCGAAGGCGAGGCAATTGCCTGGCACCTAAGTGAGGTGCTCAAATTAAAGCCGGCTAACACAAAACGAATTGTATTCCACGAAATCACCAAACCAGCAATCGAAGCCGCCGTAAAAAACCCCCGCACAATAGACATCAAACTGGTGGACGCCCAGCAAGCCCGCCGTATTTTAGACCGCATTGTGGGGTACGAGCTAAGCCCAGTTTTATGGAAAAAGGTCCGCACGGGCCTCAGCGCTGGCCGCGTACAATCTGTTGCCGTACGCCTTATTGTTGAACGCGAACGCGAGATAGAGGCATTTACCCCCACTGCCAGCTTTAAAGTCAGCGCCATTTTTACCCTAAAAGACGGCACCGAACTAAAGGCAGAGGCACCTGTTAAATATGAATCCGAAGCCAAGGCGGCAAAATTCTTAGAACAACTCGCAAAAAGCGACTGCACCATTGCCGATGTCGCCAAGACGCCTGGCACCCGTAGCCCAAGCGCGCCGTTTACCACGAGTACACTACAACAAGAGGCATCGCGTAAACTCGGCTACAGCCCTAAACAAACCATGATGCTCGCCCAACGGCTGTACGAAGAAGGTAACATTACCTACATGCGTACAGACTCATTCAACCTAAGCGCAATTGCCGTTGCCGCCATGTCCGACCTTATCACCAAAGAATACGGCGCAGATTACCTACAAGCCCGCAAATACACCACCAAGTCTGCCGGCGCACAAGAGGCACACGAAGCAATCCGTCCTACAGATGTCACCAAACGTACCGCTGGTGCTGATGCACAGCAGCAAAAATTATATAACCTTATATGGCAACGCGCCGTAGCCAGCCAAATGGCCCAGGCAAAAATAGAAAAGACCACCATTACAATTGGGCTGAGCGAAAGCAAAGATACACTAGAAGCCAAAGGCGAAATTGTACTGTTCCCAGGCTTCTTAAAGATATACGGCGATGCCAAAAACGCCGAAGAAGGGTTGCTCCCCGTAGTCGCTGTAGGCGATCCACTAAAATTGGTGGATGCCGAAGCCGAACAGGTATACAGCCGCGCCCCAAGCCGCTACACCGAGGCCAGCCTAGTGCGCAAACTAGAAGAACTCGGCATTGGCCGACCAAGCACCTACGCACCGACCATTAGCACCGTACAAGACCGTGGGTACATAGAAAAGGCCGACGTAGAAGGCGGGGAACGCGAAATCATCCGTCTAAAATTAAAAAATGGCAACACGACACGCACCCAAGCTATAGAGCCCATTCCGACCGATAAAGGCAAACTTGTGCCAACAGATATCGCAAAAGTGGTCACAGACTTTTTAGTGCAGCATTTTCCGAGCGTGATCGACTACGACTTTACAAAAGACGTAGAACAGCTATTCGACGATATCGCCGAAGGCAAAGTCACCTGGCAACACATGCTCAAAGGTTTTTATGACCCATTCCACGCCATTGTAGACAAATCTGCCGACATTAGCCGCGCAGAAGCCATGCAATCGCGCCCACTCGGCAACGATCCCAAATCTGGCCGGCCTGTCAGCGCACGCTTTGGCCGCTACGGCGCAATGGTGCAGATGGGCGAAGCAGAAGACGAAGAAAAACCAAAGTTCGCCTCTATACCGGCCGGTAAAAATATAGACACCATCACCCTAGAAGAAGCACTCACATTATTCAACCTGCCGCGGGCCCTTGGCGTTACAGACGACGGCGAAGAGATACAAGCCAACATTGGCCGCTTCGGCCCTTACATTAAAGTTGGCAGCCGTTATGTCAGCCTTGGCAAAAACGACCCTTACACTGTAGACCTCGCAACCGCCCAGTCCCTACTAAAAGAAGATGCCGAAAAACGCGCCAAAATGACCATCCACGACTTTACCAAAGAAGGTATCCGCGTCTTAAATGGCCGCTTCGGCCCTTACATTACCGACGGCAAAAAAAATGTTAAAGTCCCCAAAGGCCAGGAGCCGACCGAGCTCACCTTAGAGGACTGCAAAGCCCTCCTAGAAAAAGCACCCGTTAAAACCCGCAAACGCCAAATTAGAAAACGCGCCTAAAACCTCTTGCTTTCTCTGTTAAAAAAAGGTAGAACTAATACAAGCTCACTTTAATTTGTGCGTTTAAAATGCTAACCCTCCGCCCTGAGCACGGCGGAGGGGTAGACAGCCAGGCCAACGGCTACCCCGAAGGCTGAACGTCTGGCTGGGGAACGGCGGGGTCAGCGCCTCGCCGTTCCGTAAAACTTGTGCTGGGTAACACCGCCGAACGGACATCCCGGCGAGTGCCAGTGCGGGAGCCAGGGCTTTTTTCCTTTCACCTGGCTGGTGTCAGATAGTTTTCTGTCTGCTCCGGCCTAGAGAAGGACAGAGAGCTATCTGGCATCGAAAAAACTTGTGCTGTGGAGCACCCCTCGTCGTATTCCACAGCACAGCTGCATCAGGTAACTCTTCGGGGGTCGCCTGATGCAGAGCCAGACAGATGTGGTCCGAACTCACCCCCGGGAACCACCACATCTGTCTGGCACCTAAACCTCGAGGTGTCTTACTCTCCTGAGACATCTCAAGGGTTGCTTGTGTCCTGTCATGCTGTCCGACGGAAGGCAGGGCATAAGCACTGGTCAGGGGTTCAGCCCTGGCCATTTCACCCCGATGCCGGTCCAAGAGGTATAGGTTCGGGGTGAAAAGGGGAGTGCGTGAAGGTTTAGGGATCCCGCGCACTTTGGTTCCAACCGCATCAGCGCGAGGTTGGAACTACAGGGGGCGCGCATGTAAGAGAGATTCGCCATTCCGTGTGGCTTGAGTCTCCGGTGCGCGCCTCCTGCCTCTTAACCAAAGGCTTGGGCTATCCACCTCCTCGAGGGTAGTCCAAATAGGGCCCCCTCTCTGGTAGATCACACTGCCAGAGAGGGGCGCCCCTCTAACTTGTAACGTTATTCTTATTAGAAGATCTTGACTTACACGGTCGAGAAAAGGTAGAAATAGTATCAGCGCAACCGCTATGTTCAACCTTAAGTTGGCATTGCTGGCGGCACAAAACGCAGGCGAACTCCACAGCTGCCCGAAAGTTCGGCTCCGGTGACGAAAGACTTCAGACTTGCACTTAGCCTAGTCTTTGGGAACCGCCGGGTAAGGCGTCTGGGCGCCGAAAGCTTGTGCTGCGACACCTTGCGCTGTCTGCAGCACATATACATCGGCGCCGACGGGTTCCGATGTAGCCAGACAGATGTGGCGCCCACTCCTGGCACCCCCCACATCTGTCTGGCCCAAAAACCTCCCGAGTGCTCAAGAGCACACTCGGAGGTGCTTGTGTAGGATCCGGACCTGTCGGCGGACACTTCACAAGCATGTGACCAGGGAACACCACTCCTTGGTTACAAACACACCTCGTTATGCTCAAGATAGCTGGGTAACGAAGTGTGGGGGAGTACGCGGACTCTGGCGTACTATGACTCTGCCTGGCAGGGCAGAGCCTCAGGGACGCGCGTCAGTGAGATTCGCTGCACCGTGAATGCAGCTCGAGTCCTGACGCGCGTTCCTGCCTCTTAAATCGGACTGCACGATAAGTCCAAAACCATTGCATAGGATCCCATTCGGTTATTTCATACCAGAAAGGGGATCCTTTTTCATTGCTCGAGCGCCTACTAATCCATGTTATCCACTGTTTAAAAGTCTCACAGCAGAGACTATCTTGTACGCCAAGAAAATGCTATAATAGATTAATAAATTGTTGACACTAATAAGCATTTGTGTTACAGTAATATTAACATTTTGTAAAATGATGATGAGGAAGGCTTAATTAGACTATGAACGACACTGCCGAAGCCGTCGTTACCCTAAATCTGCAAACTGCTGTCAAGGACATATTGGCAACTGTTGAACGTGAGCGCGAGCGCGAAATTATCGCCCGGCGCTTTGGTTTGTATGATCGAAAGGAAACACTCGAACAAATCGGTGAACTCTTAGGTATCACCCGCGAGCGTGTTCGCCAACTAGAAAAGGCGATTATGATTCGCCTTAAGATTGCCGCCGAAGACAATCTTCCTCACATTGCAAATATCGAAAAACACTTTATTCGCCACCTGCACGACCTTGGCCGTGTCGCCAAAGTACACGACCTCGCCAAACGAGCCGGTAACGACACGAGCGACCGCACCAAGGCCCATGTTGCCTTCTTAGCTGAAATCGCCCCACGCCTTGCCGTGGTAGACGAAAACGACCACTACCACCATGCGGTAGGCATAAAAGAGCACCACAGCGAAGCAGACATTAAAAAACATGTCGACACCATTGTAAGTACCGTAAAAAAACACGGTGAGCCTATTAGCATTGAAGAGCTTCATGCTAAAGTAGACCATGACCACCCTAGCCACGTGCGTGCGCTTGCAAGCGTCAGCAAAGAGCTAGCAAGCCTTAAAGACCGTTGGGGGCTTAGCCGCTGGCCAACCGTGAACCCTAAAAACATCCGCGACAAAATTTACGTGATTTTGCAAGAAAACGGCAAACCGCTGCACTTTAGTGATATTGCCAAGGCTATTAAGGCTTCCGATTTCCGCCGCAAAGATGTTACCACCCAAGCAATCCACAACGAACTGATTAAAGATGGTCGTTTTGTGTTGATTGGCCGAGGCATATACGCGCTTAAAGATTGGGGCTACAACAAGGGAACCGTTGCCGATATTATTATCGACATCTTAAACAAAGAGGGCGGCCCCTTGCACCGTGACGAAATCGTAAAACGCGTACTAAAACACCGCCAAGTTAAAGAAACAACCATTCTTCTAAACTTGCAGGGCAAACAACGCTTTAAGCGAGTCGCCAAGGCAACCTACGCACTGGTTGAAAGCTAAAAAAACTTGAGCCATTCTGGCACCCTCAAGCCGCCACCTCTGGCCTGACTTTTGCAGGATAGAGGTGGCGGCTTGGGGCAGTCGGCACTTTTTACATCAAAAACTAAACAGAGAGGGCAAAATTACCCCAACTGTAGTTTGCAACTACAGCGTATTTGCGGGACAATAGTATAAAGCAATGGACGTGCTATCTTTTCTATTTAGCTTGCTTGGCAAGTGGTACATATGGCTGCCCGTGGCTCTCGTCTTGGGCTATTTAGCTGTGCGCAACAATCGCCGCGCAAAAATAGTAAATGAGCTCGAGCACGTACTTCTTATTCTAGAAATCCCACGCGCCAACGACAAAAAAGAACTCGCAGCCGAGCAAATGTTCGCCAGTCTTCACGGTATATTGCGCTCAAGGCGCGAGCTTGCCACACAGGGCGGACTCCAAGAACACATTAGTTTCGAGGTTGCCGCAATAGACAAACGCATCCGTTTTTACGTATGGGTGCCCAGCTTCTTGCAAAACTTCGTAGAAGGCCAGATTTACGCCCAGTACCCCACTGTGCAGATTTTTCGGGCCGACGAAGACTACGCTGCCCAAGATAT
>DASTDY010000071.1:0-1795 GCA_035710125.1 Saccharimonadales bacterium (SeqCode)
ATCCTAATATTCTAGATCTCTTTACTTAGGAATTCCAGATCTATTCCTTTTGTCCACTTTTATTTAGCTCCATTATATCCCACTAGTACTTTCTACCGTCATACTAGCAAAAAGTAAGGCACTACGCAAAACTGCACAAACACGAATAGCGCTTTGGGCGGTGTTCCCAAAGCGCTAGTGAGTTTGCGCGTGTTAATTAAGTGTTATCATTCACTCCGAAAGGCCGATGGCAGATTACGCAGAAACCACCACGCGCGAGATTATCGGCATAGCGGTATCGGCCTAACCCGTAGTAAATCGAAATGTGGCAGGAATGGTGGTAATCCTGCCCGTTTGTAGTACGAACAGAACGAGCACGATTGTTCTTGGTATTTCGTGCTGCCTTTTTCTCTAACTCTTTGGTTAGAGCCGCCATCTTAAGTAATTGCTGCCTTTCGGAAATCGTTAACGAATTCCAAACAGATTCAATGATGGCCGCTGGCCGCTGGCCGGTGGGTGTGTGCATCGGGGGTAATGATACCAGGCGTGGGGTCGGCGTGCGCGCCGAGTTTGGGTAGGCGCCGAGCGCGCCGATGGGTAGGTGTGAACGGCCGATGCTGTGAGATTGCGACTGCGACGGGCGGGAGCATCGGTAAGGCGCGTCGGCGTGCATATGTGGGGCCGAATCTGCGAATCTGACGCAGTTGGGGCGCTAGCTATGGAATCACCCTACCCAGACCGTAGAAACGGTCTGTAGGGGCTCTGAGCTATCGAATTCTATCTATATAGTGATTCCGATGCCGAAATATTGGTGCTTGACAGGCTGCCGCAGGGTTTGGTATAGATACCTCAGCGTTTCTGACTGAAGTCAGACGCGAGGAGTAACCCGATGGCAGGCACCGCGAAGTCGAAAGGCGATTCCCTGGTTGTGACCTACACCTTGACCGCTGAGGCCAAAAAGGCACTGGTTGAGAAGGCAACGGAATTGCAGAAGTCCGCCGGATACGTTGCGGCCAGCTACGTCTACGTGGCGTTCGGAATGGTGCAGCCGGAACCCGCTAAGAGGGGGCGCAAGGCCGACCCGGATGCGAAGAAATCGAAAAGGGAAATTCGGTCGGAACTGGCCTCAGCACAGAAGGCCCTCGCCGAAATGCAGGCGCGATGGGCGGCGATCGCCGATGCTCAGTCCAAGGGCGATCAGAAAACGGTCAAGCGCTTGCTCGCTCAGTTAAAGTCGAGCTAGTTTGCACGCGGGTTTTGAGCTAGGGGTTTATCCCCTAGCTCAAAGCTAGATGTAACTTGCTCAATTTTAGGATGTGGTGTGGTCGGTACACCCCATACACCGCGGCCCTGAATTTGAAATTTCCTTAACTATCATAAACGTTTCCAAAATACCGGGAGCCTGAATTTGAAAACCTCCATAACTATCATAACTATGCAACTATCTACTGCCTTACTCGTTACTAGCATAGGTAGGCTTGCACTTCACCGCACACAGCATATAATTGAGCTATGGACAACCAAAACGCCGGCGCCAATCCCACCCACACCCACACCCACACACCCATCGTGGGTCGGGTGAACGGCGCACCCAAGTTAACCTGTGGGCGTTGTAGCGCATCTACCAGAGCCTTGCTCAGCACTAACATAGGTCGGTTATGTCCCGACTGTTTTAGAAGCAACTATATTGAACCAGCACTATTAAGAAGCGCTGCGGCACCATTAAACGCTCAGCCAACATTACTAACACAATCCGGCGCGGTGCTGTAGAAAGCGGCAGGCGCAAAGGCAAAGGCAAAGGCAAAGGCAAAGGCAA
>DASTDY010000072.1:0-2119 GCA_035710125.1 Saccharimonadales bacterium (SeqCode)
GCGATAGTAATTCAACCTAGTACGAGAGGAACCGTTGATTCACACAATTGGTCATCGCGCTTGGTTGAAAAGCCAGTGGCGCGAAGCTACCGTGTGCCGGATTATGACTGAACGCCTCTAAGTCAGAATCCAAGCTAGCAAGCGGCGCCTCTGCCTGCCGCCCGACCCGACCCACGTTAGGGTGCTTGCACCCCAAGGGCCCATGCCATTGGCTAAGCCTGCCCGGCCGATGAGCCGAGGTAGGCCGCCTCGAAGCTCCCTTCCCAACGGGCGGTGGGCTGAATCCTTTGCAGACGACTTAAATACGCGACGGGGCATTGTAAGTGGCAGAGTGGCCTTGCTGCCACGATCCACTGAGATCCATCCCTGTGTCGCATGGATTCGTCCCTCCCCCTGCCTATGCCACAAATGAGTTAGGTTATATATATGGAGTACAGAAAAGTGGTATCCACCAAGTCATGAGGCACAGGCAATAAGTCATGCGTAACACAAGTCCCATCCTGCTACGTAGAGTTCAACAATGTCCTGACACAACTCTGGATGGGCACCCGAATTTTCCTATGTCCTACCGCAATGTCCAACACATGGAAGTATTGGAGTCTTGAATTTTGTAATGCATAAATTGCATGACTCGCCCCCCAAGTCAAGTGAAGCAATATTTTGCAGGAGCACCCTGACAGTCCTATTGCTCCATAGACAGACCTGGCATAGGGCAAGTTGGTTTGGACAATGTCCAACACAGGCCAACTTGAATGCAGTAAGTCCCACAAGAGCTTTTAACTTAGAAAAGTGGCTCCACAGCCACTTTCAAGGAGAGGCAAGGTGTAGCATATGCCAAGAGTTGGCTCCACGACCCATTTGAGTCCCAAAAGTGCCAAAAAGGAGCATTGTTACTTAAAGAAGTGATAAAAAACAACTTTCAGGCAACCTTAGAAGAAAGTGTGCTCAGCTGTACCTGAAATCCCCCGTACTCCTGGGCGGGGGGGTGCTCCTAAGGTATATTGGGGGGAGGTGGTCTGTTGCCCATAGCTGGGAGGGAGAGGTGGTATATTGGGGGTGCTCCTGAGGTATATTGGGCACTGAGGTCGGGATCGTTAGGCGGTTGCCGTTCCACCGTTCAACACCCCGGGCACGGGAGGCGGGTAAGGAAGAGTCGGGTGGATGGCAAAACATTCCAGGTATGGCTGGTGCCAATACTTGGTAAGATGGAAGGTGCAGACGACCCATTTGAGTCCCAAAAGTGGCAAAAAGGAGCCTTTTTACTTAATGAAGTGATGGAAACCGAGTTTCGGTCAACCTGAGAAGAAAGTGTGCTCAGCTGTACCTGAAATCCCCCATACTCCTGGGCGGGGGGGTGCTCCTAAGGTATATTGGGGGGAGGTGGTCTGTTGCCCAAAGCTGGAAGGAAGAGTGAGCAGCCTATTTTTACACACGCGCGCGCGCGTGACTGTGACTGTGACTTGTGCTTGTGACTTGTGACTTGCGACGCGCGACCGCGGCGCGTCGTGGTTGCAACCGTTCAACACCCGGGCACGGCAGGCGGGTAGGGCAGAGTCGGGTGGATGTCAAAAGATGCCGGGTATGGTTGGTGCAAGAACTTGACGGCAGGTGTACATGACCCATTTGAGTCCCAAAAGTGGCAAAAAGGAGCCTTTTTACTTAATGAAGTGATGCAAATCGAGTTTCGGTCAATCTGCCGTTCAACCGTTCAACACCCGGGCACGGGAGCGCGGGTAAGGCAGAGTCGGGTGGATGTCAAAAGATGCCGGGTATGGTTGGTGCCAGAAGTTGACGGCAGGTGCAGACGACCCATTTGAGTCCCAAAAGGTTTCAAAAAGGAGCCTTTTTACTTAATGAAGTGATGGAAATTGAGTTTCGGTCAACCTGCCGTTCAACCGTTCAACACCCGGGCACGGGAGGCGGGTAAGGCAGAGTCGGGTGGATGTCAAAAGATGCCGGGTATGGTTGGTGCCAGAAGTTGACGGCAGGTGTACATGACCCATTTGAGTCCCAAAAGTGGCAAAAAGGAGCCTTTTTACTTAATGAAGTGATGGAAACCGAGTTTCGGTCAACCTGAGAAGAAAGTGTGCTCAGCTGTACCTGAAATCCCACATACTCC
>DASTDY010000073.1:0-10071 GCA_035710125.1 Saccharimonadales bacterium (SeqCode)
TATGCCGGCGCTTAATAGCCGGACTTTTTGTTCACGGCCACTCCAAAAATACTACCTAATTTTAACTGTTTTTTCAACCTTAAAGGTTGTTTTCGACTAGGGGTCTTTTATAATTAGACAGTTGTTACCAAACAGTGTCGGAAGGAACTACTGTGGACCCCTTGCTCGAGGTACTGCTTCAACCATACATCGGCGGCGAACTGGAAATCTCGAGTCCGTTCACCGCTGAAGATGGCTACCGCTACAGGGGCCAAATACTAGCGATTTCGGCTACTTCACCGCAAGGCACGACGCCAGGCAAGCTGACGATCAAGCTGGCCTGGAGGGTCAAGGCTGTAAACGCGCAGGGAGAGCTCAGCAACCTGCCCACTGGCGGCTGGGTAGAAGACACCGAGCTAAGCTACACCTGTAGGACCCAGCACATCTTCCAACACAATGAGAACTACGGACGCGAGGAGTTCGAACTTACCTTGGTCCCATGTGTCAGCCTGGAAGAAGACAAGATCGTCGTGATGAACCCCAACACCAATGAAGTGGCCATGCTGTTCCGCAACGACGGGGACAAACTGGACCAGAACAAGGTACGTTGGCTAGCCGATGACTCGAGGACCCTCCAAGCTCACACCGGTAACTAGCGGTTCTGGCGGCCAGGCGTATAAACCTGCGCCTGGCCGCCAGGCCGTGTTCGCTCTAGTGCCCTACATTACCATTTTTCGTGGCTGGCGAATTTGCCGAGGTGCGCCACTTTGGGCTGCGGTGAGTTTTTCTATCTTTTTATGGATTGTTTCTGCAAGCTCGAGGTCACCCGTGCGTTCGTAAGCCTCGGCTAGAATGCGCAAGCTTTGCGGATTTGGCTCTAGCTCGACTGCCTTTTCTAGCGACGCCACCATTTTTTTATGGTCCCGCATTTTTTCTTGCACCTTAGCGTAGGCTATGTAGCGTGCAGCAAGGCCGCTTTCCATTTCTATGGCTTGTTCAAAGGCCATGGCTGCCTTTTCGTATTGGCCGGTCTCGTAGTAGATTAACCCAACATTGTGCAAGCTAGATGCGCTAGGCTCCAAGCTTTGGGCAATTTCAAAACATTCAATAGCGTCGTTAAATGCGCGCTGCTTTGCATACAAAATACCTAAGCGGTTGTACGCTGCGGCGTTACGCTCATCTACACGCAAAATAGTAAGCAGGGCTTTCTCTGCGCTTAAGTATTTTTTATCCCGCAAACCTTCTTGGGCGATTTGCCAAAGTTTATCGAGTTTTTCGGTGATTCTGGTTGGAATTTGCTCTGTTGGCGCCTCGCTGGTATCACGAAAAAACGCCCATATTGCTAACCCACCAAAAGCAGCGACTAATAGTACCGTATACATTATTGCCTCTAGTATATCATTAATAACTCATGAATAGCGCAGTAAGTTGGGCCCGCAAATTGCCATTTTGGGCAAGGCGGCTAAGGCAAGTCTCTAGCCCTTCGGCCATTGCAATCCATTTTGGCGTTGGCTTACTGAGCAGTTGGATTTGCACCATTCGCGCCATAGCCTCGAGCAGCGCTACAGTTTCTTCTTTATTTTGCGCAAGCTTAGTGACATGTAAAAGCCGCTCGTACTGGCTCGCTCCCAATAACTCTTTGGCGCGTTTCATGATGGTTTTAAACTGTTCGAACGCCTCTGGGGATTTTACCAGCCGCGCAACCACCGCTGGGCGGCCATTTGCAACAAATAAAAGCTGGGAGAGCTCTTGGGGGTTCAGCTCGGGACGAAGTTTTAATGCAAACTCCTGTAGCTTTACCTGGGAGCATCGCAAAATAGCAACACTTTGCACACGCGACACAATTGTGGGCAGTAATGCTTCTTGGGTGGGGGTAGTCAATATAAAGACAACGCCACTGCGTGGTTCTTCTAGCAGTTTAAGGAACGCGTTCTGCGCCTCAATGCCCATGGCCTCAGCGTGGTCGATAATGACAACTTGCATGCCCTTTTGCCGAGCCCGGGTACGTTGGTATAACGCCCGTATGTCGTCGATGCTTATGGTACCTTTTTGATCTGGAGCAACTTCGGTTACACCTTCTGCCTTTGCCTCTTTAGCAAGCATTCTCGCGACTGTCAGCTTGCCTGATCCGGCCGCTCCCGTCAACAACAACGCGTGAGGCAGGGCGGTGCTCAAAGAAAATAACTGGGTGCGGGTTTGTGGGGCAAAAAGTAATGTGTCCATAATTATTGTAACGAATCTACATACGCTTGCAGTGCAGCTGGCAGCGGCGCCAAAAACACCTTGCGCTCACGCGATGGCAAGGTTAACTCTAGTCGGGCGGCGTGCAAAAACATACGCCCAAGGTCAGACTCTGGCTTACCATACAACGGGTCGCCAAGCACCGGACAACCCAAATATTGCATATGCACGCGCAACTGGTGGGTCCGGCCCGTCTTTGGGAACAACCGCACATAGGTAGCGTGTGGGAACTCTTGGATTGTTTCGTACAGCGTCTCGGCTGGCTTGCCATTGCCACCAACCCGAAACATTTGCGGTTTTTTAGGGTTACGTTCTATCGGTAGTTGAATGAGCGCGCTCGCCTGTTTTGGTCTGCCGTCAACTACAGCCAGATACATTTTTTTAACGTTTCGGGTAGCAAACTGCTTTTGCAGCCACTGCTTTGCCTGAGGTGTCTTGGCACAAATAATCACGCCAGATGTATCGCGGTCTAGCCGGTGCACAATCCCTGGCCGGTTTGTATCTGCGCCATCGCTGGTGCGCGGGCGCATAAATTCGCCTACCGTAAACTCCTGGCTTTTTACGCCTTTAGCATGTGTGAGCATGCCTGCTGGTTTGTTTATAACGATGACGTCATCGTCTTGGTACAATATTTCTATATCAGACGGTGGCGCCAAGTTAAACACCGGCAACATTACCACAAGCGTCTCTTTACCTTGTAGCATTGCGCCTGGTTTTGTTTGCACCGAATCGTCCACCTCTACATTGCCGTCACGACACAATTTTTGGATATAGCTGCGTGATTCATCGGGCAACATACGCGCTAAAAATACATCTAAGCGCTCCTTACCTTCGGCTGCAAACACATACGGCTCAAACACGTCGCTGCTCATTTTGCGTCGCGGGCACGAAGGCCAATTGCCTGCTGTACGCGTAATAATTGCGGCGCAGATATTTCGCGGGCCCTGGCTTCATCGGCCTCTAAACGAGCCACTAGCTTGGTTTCGTCAAGGGTATCGAGCGTTTTTTGAAACCCAGTTAAGAAGCCGCTTACCTCTTTTGCAACTGCATGCTTTAGGTCGCCGTAGCGTGTTTTGCCTTGCCATTCGGTAATGACATCGTGTATATCGCGGTCGGTCAACAATGCCAGCATTTGTAGTAGGTTTGTTATGCCTGGTTGTGCTTTCCAATCAAAATGGATCACTCCCTCACTGTCGGTTGTGGCGGCCATAATTTTTTTTGCAGCGCGGTTAGGGTCGTCGCTTAGGCTTACGAAGCCAGCCGGATCGGCGTCTGACTTGCTCATTTTTTTATGCGGATTCCGCAGGCTGCGCACGCGCAAGCCTTGGTCTAAACCAGAAAAGCTGAGCTGCGCTTTCCAATCAGCAGGCACGGTCTGGAACACGCCGTCCGCAAAGACATCTTTAAACTTTTCGTTCATGCGTAGGGCTATATCACGGGTGAGTTCTAGGTGTTGGCGCTGGTCGTCGCCAATTGGCACGTATGTGGCATTGTATAGCAAAATATCGGCAGCCATGAGTACAGGGTAGTTGAACAATCCTACACTTACAGATTCGTTCTTGAGCTTTAGCATGATTTTTTTAAGGTCGTGCTCAAAAAATGCCGACAAAAAGCGGTCACTAAAATGGCGTGTGCGGTTACGTAGCGTCGCCAACAACTGCCGGCTGCCTTCGTCTGCACTTAAGCCGGCCTTGTCTTTAAACTGGGTCATGCGGCTGAGTTCGCCCATGTAGGCAAAACAATCTAAAATCCAGGTAAGCTCTGAATGCGCTGGCACATGGCTTTGCCTGTATATGTATAGGTGGTCATTTTTTAGGTTGACTGCACCGGCTGCCACAAAAAACTTTACGTTTTGAATGGTATTTTGGAAAAGTTCGTCGTGGTTAATCGGCGTGGTAAACGAATGAAGGTCTGGCACAAACATAAAAAAGTCGTGCGTGTCTTTATGTTTTTTGGCAAGCCGAGCCATAGGAAGCATCGCGCCCAAATAGTTGGCAATAGTAAGTGAATTATTGGCTCGGAGGCCTGTTAAAACTCGGGGACGTTGGTTGGTATCTGTCATATCACATCTTATTATACGTTAGATTTGCAAAAAACAGCTAAGAATTGGGCAGCATCTAACCCTTTGCTACTTATTGTGATTATAAGTTTTTTATTCTATAATAATTAAATTCTCTCGAAAGGAACGCAAATGATCGTCGCCAAGATCGACAGCATGATGCACCGCAGCGGAGAAAGCATCGCGTTTGACGGCCTCGATGGTGTCGAAGCCGCCCTCCGCCGCCTGGGCGAGATGCGGGACGAAAAGGTGGCCGATGTCGACCGGCTCATCGAGCAGATGAGACACGACATCGCAAACCGCACTACTGTCTCAGCAAGCGTCAGATCCACTATGTCGCATTACCAGCATGGCGAGGAGTTCCGTACCCCAAAAGGCCGTACGCTCGAAAGGAGCGGCCGTGTCTGGGGCTGCAACTACTTCTCGCACAACAGCTGCGGACTGACCAAAGACGCACCGTTTTGCGACCTGGAGGTCAAGGTTGAAAAAAATCCTCCCTCCGGCGGCAAGCCAGCGAGCTACACGCTCACTCTGCTCGACAACGTAGATCCGGTGGGGGCGGTGCAATCGGCGCTGCCGCTCCCTCGCAACCACACCGAAAGCAGGTTGGTCTACAACCTCACCGGCGCGCAGCGTCCACTCCAAAAAATCACCACCATCGTGGAATTCGAGGCAGTGGACGGACTCGTGCAGTTCGACTTTGAGTGGATCATCAACAAATTCGGTGCGCTGAGAGGCCTGGATATCGCCGACATCAAGCCCCCACAGCTGGCTTGGCGTTTCTACCAGCACATGCTCAACCGCCGGTTTGGAAGCTGTCTCGGCGTCACATTCCCGCACTCCAGCGGGGCGGCGGTAGCCCTAGACAGCCCCCACGGTATCCATGCATACGAGCTTGGGCCGCATCAAGGTATCCACAAGTTGGTCAAGCGAACCGGCGCTGTGCTGAGCGGTCCGCTGCAACCATCCTGTGAGCGGCCATACATCTGCGCTGAGTTCCTGGGCAACGGTCAGGTTGACGACCAACAGCTGATCGACATGTTCCAGAAGTTCAAGGCTGCGTGCCTGGACAGCAGTAACTGACCCCCCAACGAGAGAAGTCACCCTCGCCCGCCATACGCGAGGCGAGGGTGCTTCCCCTGTCATTACATACACTACAAAAAATCCACCTCGTCTGGGTGGATTTTTTGTAGTTCACTAAACAGGTTAGCGCTTCGAGAACTGCTCGCGTTTACGGGCTTTGCGAAGGCCGTATTTTTTAGGCTCTTTCTCACGTGGATCACGCTTAAGCAAGCCAGCTTTTTTAAGTGTACCGCGCAAATCGTCGTTCATGCCGCTCAATGCTTTGCTTATTGCAAGCTTAGAGGCATCAACTTGGCCAGCAAGGCCACCGCCATTTACGTGGATACTTACATCAAAGTCTTTTTCTTTGCCGATTAACGCCAGCGGCTGCAACAATTCGGCAACCCAGGCTTCATTTTCGCAGAAGTAGTCAGTTGCTTTCTTGTCATTTATGGTCACCACACCCTTACCGCTAAATAAGCGGGCGCGGGCAGTACTGGCTTTTCGGCGGCCAAGACCGTAAAAATATGTGTTGGATTGGGCCATTATTTACCTACCTTTACTTTCTGAGGAGTCTGCGCACTATGGTTGTGCTCTGCACCAGCAAAAACCTTTAGGCGTTTTAGACGGCCGTCGATAAGCTTGTTTTTAGGCAGCATACCTCGCACGGCGTCATAAATAACCTTGGTCGAATCTTTTTCTAGTTGCTCGGCAAGAGTGCGCTCTTTGATTCCACCAGGGAAACCAGAATGACGGTAATACATTTTGTCGGTTAACTTATTACCAGTGACAACCAGCTTGTCGGCGTTAGTCACTACAACGTAGTCACCGGCATCAATGTGGGCGGTGTACGTTGGCTTGCGCTTGCCGGTAAGGTAGCTGGCGATTTCGGTAGCGAGACGGCCAAGTGGCGCATCACTCGCGTCGATTTCGATCCAAGTACGGCTGATTTCTGATGGTTTTTGGCTGTAAGTCTTAAACATGATTATTCACCTGCCTTTTCTGTCTTGGCAGCTTTAGGCTTTTCTACAACCGCAGGAGCTGGGGTAGAGATGTCGTCAACAAAACTTACCAACGCCATTTGGCTGTTGTCGCCCACGCGAAGGCGGGTTTGCTTAATGCGTAGGTGGCCACTGTTGCGGGCGGTTAGCTTTGGTGCGATGTCGTCTACAAGCTTGTGGGCGGCAGAAACGGTGCTTAGGCTTGCAAGAATCTGGCGACGGCCGTGCAAGCTGCCAGCTTTGGCTTTAGTTATTAAATCTTCCACGTAGGGAACGATCTCTTTGGCTTTTGGCAAAGTGGTTTCAATCTTGCCATATTCGACAAGCGAGGTAGCCAAACCCTTAATAAGGGCGCGGCGTTGGTCGCGTTCGCGGCCAAACTTTCTACCTTGGTTTCCGTGATTGTGCATTGTTACAGCTCCAGCTCCGCAAGTTTTTCTTTAACTTCGTCGAGTGCTTTGCTGCCAAAGCCCTTAAGTTCGCGGAGTTCCGTGTCGCTAAGGGTTACGAGATCGTTAATGGTGCGGATATCGTTGTTAATTAATGCGTTGGTGGTGCGGGCACTCAGGTTGAGGTCTTCAATTGGCGTCATTAGTTGGGCGGCGTCACCGTCTAGGTTTTTGCTGCCAACTGCTGGGCCAGCCTCTACGCGGGTGCTACCAGCCAAAGCGGTGTATTGGTTGATCAAAATCGCAGCAGCTTCTTCAAAGGCGTCGCGCGGGCTAATTGAACCGTCGGTGTCGATGGTAAGACTTAGCTTGTCAAGGTCGGTCGCTTGGCCTACGCGGGTGTTCTCTACTTTGTAGCGGACACGAACAACAGGGCTAAATAGTGCATCGAGGGCAATGTAGTCGCTGTGTGTGCGCTTTGCAGCAGATTCTTCAATGGTGCGATAGCCACGGCCACTGTCTACCATTATGTCTATAATGAGCGAACCCTTAGGGTCGTCAATGGTTGCGATAACTGCGTCTGGAGTTACAACTTCAACATCGGCGTTAGTGGTGATGTCTGCGGCGGTAACAACTCCTGCGCCTTTCTTTTCTAGACGGAGAGTGGCAGGTTCGTCGCTGTGACATTTTACACGAACGTTTTTAAGGTTCATCATAATGTCTACGACGTCTTCTTTTACACCTGGGACAGTGGTGAATTCGTGGGTTGCGCCTTCAATCCTAAAGGCGGTAATTGCACTGCCAGTAATGCTACTAAGCAGCACACGGCGCAGGCTGTTACCTAACGTCATGCCGTAGCCGGTGTGAAGCGGCTCAACAATGAACGTTGCACTAGTGTTTGTGTGCTCGTCTACTTGGGCGAGCGTGGGGTTGTGAATGACTTTCGACACGGTAGTTACTCCTTACCTTCTTACAAAGTCTTAGCGTGAGTAGTACTCAACAATTAATTGTTCGTTAATGTCTGGATCGGCTTCTTCGCGTTTTGGCAAACCAGTTACAGAAATGGTCATCTTTTTAGGGTCGCTCTTGAGCCAGCTGAGGGTGCTTTGGTTAGACTCTTTTACAATATCGTCAAGTTTTGCGAAATATTGGGTCTTGGCGCTTGCTGGCCGAACGGCGATTTCGTCGCCTGGCTTGAGGCGGATGCTAGGAATGTCTACCCGAATGCCGTTAAGCATAAGATGGCCGTGCGATGCGAGCTGACGTGCGGCGCGGCGGCTCACAGCCCAACCGGCGCGGTAAATGGCGTTGTCGAGACGGCGTTCTAGCAATTGCAGAAGCAACTGACCAGATTGGCCTTTAGAGCGGCTAGCCTCTTTCATAAGGTTTGAAAACTGCTTTTCGAGCAAACCATAAGAACGGCGAACCTTTTGCTTTTCGCGGAGCTGTACCGCGTAAATGCTTGGCTTAGATTGGCGGCCGTGGGCATGAACACCAGGGATACCAGACTTTTTAGCCATAATTTTGTGCGCTTTGGGGTGAAGGGCATATCCCTCACGGCGCGATTGTTTGACAATAGGGCTACGATCACGTGCCATCTTTTAAGCCCTCCGAGCCTTACGTGGCCGCACGCCACCGTGGGCGAGGCCAGTCTTATCTTTAATGCTTTCTACAACAATGTCTTGCGACTGCAATGCGCGGACCGCAGCATCACGGCCAAGGCCAATACCTTTTACGAATACATCTACTGAATGCAGGCCGTAGGTTTGCTTAGCAGCAGTTGCAGCCTTTTCGCTTGCAACCTGCGCTGCATAGGCGGTACCCTTTTTAGAGCCACGGAAGCCCATCTCGCCAGCCGATGCGTGCGTAAGAACATTACCTTTTTTATCTGTAAATGTAATGATTGTGTTGTTAAACGTAGCTTGTACGTGCATTGCGCCAGCAGGAACGCTGCGCTTTTGCTTCTTCTTGGTGGTTTTAACTTCTGCCATTGGTCATATACTCCTAAGTCTTTGATGGGGCTTTCTTCTTAGTGCCGCCGACAGTCGTCTTTTTGCCACGGCGGGTTCGGGCGTTGGTTCGAGTATTCTGACCGCGGCCTGGTAGGCCAGCGGCGTGGCGTAAACCACGGTACGCCTTAACTTCTTTGAGACGCTTAATGTTTGTTGATACGATTCGCTGCAATTCGCCTTCAACGGTGTAATTCTCGTTGATCTCGTCGCGGATGCTCTGGATTTCGCTTTCGCTCAAGTCTTTTACCCGGGCAGTCGGCTCAATCTTTGTAGCCTTTAGGATTTCGGCAGCAAAGTGTGGGCCAATACCATACACATACGTAAGGGCTACCTGCACTTGCTTGTCGGTTGGGATATTAACGCCAGCAATACGAGCCATATTTAACCTTGCCTCGTTTTGGTACGGCCAATAACACTGCCATCGGCATTAGTGCCAATAAAGACTAGCTTACCTTTGCGGCGAGTAAAATAGCCTTTGCTGCCGCGGCGTTTCACACTGGGTTGAACGTTCATGCGTTCTCCTGCTTACCTTTAGATTAATCTCTGAGGCGAAAAGTGATTCTGCCCTTTGTAAGATCGTAAGGGGTTAACTCAACTTCTACCTTGTCCCCGGGAACAAGCCGGATAAAGTGCTTCCGCATTTTACCTGCGACGTGCCCAAGGATTATATGGTTATTTTCGAGCTCTATATTAAACTTGGCACCAGGTAGTGCTTCGACCACCCGGCCGTTGAGTTTAATCACCTCTTTGCTTGCAGGAGCGCTTGCCGTTGAGGCTCGGCGATTGCTGCCAGCTGAAGGCTTAGAGTTCCTCTTTCTAATAGCCATAAGTTACAATGAATGATTATACAGATAAATCACTCTGTTGTAAAGAAGATTCTTATAAGAATACCGCGCGTCGTGTTTGCTACCGCGCAGTTACGATATTTCTACTTTAGCACCTTTGTAAAACATAGCAAGGTTTTTTGTGCCAATCCACTACGCTAGCAAGGTGCTGTCGCAGCGAATTAATCACCGTAAAGGTCGTGGAAGGAGCCCCGCTGCAAATGAGACTTAATAATCTTGGTCGTACGTAACCATAAGCGCACGAGAGTTGATCTGGCGCAGTGTCTCGAGTGTTACAGACACAACAATCAACAAACCTGTCCCACCTATAGCAAGGTTTTGAATACCCGTTATACCAAACTTAGCAAAAATGAATTCAGTCACAAAAGGCAAAATCGCAATCACACCCAGCGCAAACGAACCAAATAGGGTAAGCCGCGTGACCGTACGGCGAAGGTATTTTTCGGTTTGACGGCCAGGACGGATATTAGCAATGAAACCGCC
>DASTDY010000074.1:0-1295 GCA_035710125.1 Saccharimonadales bacterium (SeqCode)
CCGCCCGTCAAGCCATGGGAGTTGGGAGGACCTGAAGGCAGTTGCTGCAAGGCGCTGTTTAGGGTTAAACCAATGACTGGGGCTAAGTCGTAACAAGGTAGCCGTACCGGAAGGTGCGGCTGGAACACCTCCTTTCTGGAGTAGCGTACAAGGCATGGCCTTGTCGTTACAGAATGGATACCTTGGTTCTCGAGAGCCGGTCCGCTATCAATTGCTATTTATTCTTAAAGTATTGGACTTTCAACCGGGCTTGTAGCTCAGGTGGTTAGAGCGCTACACTGATAATGTAGAGGTCCGTGGTTCGAGTCCACGCAGGCCCACTTGAAGAAGTGGGCAGACAGGAGATAGTAGACAGATTCCCAACAGCGGGAAGTAAGGTGCTACTTGAAACTGCCCAACCTGCCGGGGACAAGAATTAAGGACACTATGTCGGCTTAGCCCTAAAGAAGCCCGCCAGGGTTTTTAAAGGGTGGAAGTAGTCGGGGGATTAGCTCAGCTGGCTAGAGCACCTGCTTTGCAAGCAGGGGGTCATCGGTTCGAATCCGATATTCTCCACTTGTTGAAAAGGTGGAAAGGTAAAAAGGTAGAAAAGTAAAAGACAACTGTGAACCGGATGGGTTTGCGGAGAGTTTAATAAGGCCCTTATCTGGGTAAGATGGATAGTGAGGTAGAAGTGAGGTTGACCAACAACCAATAACAAAAAACCAACAACTAGCAATCACTATACTGGTACCGAAAGCCGTCCGGCGGATTTGCCGTCCAATGGAACGCGATGGGATTAATATCAGTAAAGACGTTCATTGACATGCTGATGAAAGAGTAGTAAAGTAGTAGCCGCGCGTCTCACAGAGGCGCGGGGTGAAGAATAATAATGTAAGTGGTGGGGTGTTGAAGACCCGATAAGGGTTGGAGACATCTTTTACAACACGAGCGAGCACATAGAACGACTCATACAGAGTGATTGCCGGCCAGCCGTGAGGTTGGGATGGCAAGTCGTAAAAAGAAGTAAATAAGGGCGTATGGGGAATGCCTAGGCTCTCAGAGGCGAAGAAGGACGTGATAAGCTGCGATAAGCTCCGGGGATCCGCAAATAGGAACTATATCCGGAGATTTCCGAATGGGATAACCCAGTGCACTGAAGGTGCATTATCCACCGTAAGGTGGAAGCAAACCCAGGGAACTGAAACATCTAAGTACCTGGAGGAGGAGAAAACAATTTAGTGATTGCGCAAGTAGTGGCGAGCGAACGCGCAAGAGCCCAAACCTTACTAGTTACGGCTAGTGAGGGGTTATAG
>DASTDY010000075.1:0-1038 GCA_035710125.1 Saccharimonadales bacterium (SeqCode)
AGTGAAAGCGAAGGGTAAAGTCGCCGAACAACCACAGCAAGTGTTTGCCCCACGTTTTGAATTCGCGTATTTGTCTTCCCACCAACCGCTGCTGGTCAATCTTGGAGCTGCCGCTGACGGCAAGAATTTTCTGTCCTGCGAAAGGCTGCAATTCTTCTTTGAACAAAATGAGCGAGGGGCCTTCGGGCATAAAGGGTTTAACCTATTGAGTACAAAAGCAACGCCACTGTGGAAAAGTTTTGTTGCCGACGTTGCTAATTTTTTTAGTAATTTAGCCAAGCGAAACCACGGTACCCAGTAAGTTTTTTCCGTTGTTCGTTGTTGACAAAGGGCTGACGCGCAGGCGTTGGCTTTTTTGTTGCCGCGAAAAGAACAGGCAGGCCTTTTGCGTTCTGCCCCAAAAACACCTGCCTGTTTCTCCTTTGTGATTACGCGTTGCCCGAACGTTGTGTAAACTGTCCCGTGGTGGCGTGTTGCCCCTCTGCTAATTCCTCGAGCATTTTGCGGTTGAAGGCTTCAAGGTCGTCGGGCTTTCGCGAAGTAACAAGGCCGTTATCGGTCACTACTTCTTTGTCTTCCCAAATAGCGCCTGCGTTCTCCAGGTCGGTCTTTAGCGAAGGATAAGACGTAACGTTCCGCTCGTTGAGCATGCCGGTTTCGATGAGCAATTGCGGGCCGTGGCAAATGGCGGCCACCGGTTTAGCCTGTTCCAGAAAATGCTGCGCAAAACTGACGGCGTCTTTGTTCATCCGCAAGGTGTCGGGGTTCATCACGCCACCCGGCAGCAACAGCATGTCGTAATCCTCCGGGTTCACCTCCGAGAGGTGCTTGTCCACAGGCACTTCAATGCTCCAGTGATCGTGGTTCCAGGCTTTTACTTTGTCGCGCTGCGGCGAAATCACGTGTACCTCAACGCCCGCCTGTTCCAATGCATTCATCGGGCTGGTGAGTTCAACTTCCTCAAATCCGTTCTCGGTGAGGAGGGCTACTTTTTTGCCTTTGACGTCTCTTGCCATAACAAGGTTTTTTGCCGGTACG
>DASTDY010000076.1:0-1570 GCA_035710125.1 Saccharimonadales bacterium (SeqCode)
ACCGCGAGCCGCCTGCTCTTTCTGAGCAGTCGAACAAGGCTGAAATTCTTGAAACTGGTATTAAGGTAATCGACCTCATTGCCCCACTTACCAAAGGTGGTAAGGCTGGTCTGTTTGCTGGTGCGGGTGTGGGCAAAACCGTGCTGATTCAGGAACTAATTAACAATATTGCCAAATTCCACAGTGGTAACAGTGTGTTTGCTGGGGTTGGTGAGCGTACTCGTGAGGGTAACGACCTTTACCACGAGATGAAAGATGCTGGCGTGATTGACAAAACCAGCCTCGTATTTGGCCAGATGAACGAACCACCAGGAGCTCGTCTTCGTGTAGCACTCTCGGGCCTTACGATGGCTGAAGCCTTCCGTGATGAAGGAAAGGATGTACTTCTCTTCGTAGACAATATATTCCGTTTCACCCAGGCCGGCGCCGAGGTATCTGCCTTGCTTGGCCGCTTGCCTTCTGCGGTAGGCTACCAGCCAAACTTGCAACAAGAAATGGGTGCTCTGCAAGAGCGTATTACCTCTACGAAAAAAGGTTCTATTACTTCTGTGCAGGCTGTATACGTACCCGCCGACGACCTTACCGACCCGGCGCCGGCAACTACCTTTGCCCACCTGGATGCAACCATTGTGATGAACCGTGCTTTAACTGAAATTGGTATTTACCCGGCGGTAGACGTGCTTGATAGTTCGTCGAACAGCCTCGATCCGGAGGTGGTTGGTGAAGAGCACTACAAAGTTGCCCGCGAAGTGCAGCGAGTATTGCAGCAATACAAAGAGCTTCAGGATATCATTGCAATCCTTGGCATGGAAGAGCTTTCCGACGACCAAAAGCAAATCGTTAACCGCGCCCGCCGTCTGCAACGTTTCTTCGCGCAGCCATTCTATGTGGCCGAACAGTTTACCGGCAACCCGGGCGTATACGTAAAGCTTGAAGATACCATTCGTGATGCCAAAGATATTTTGGCTGGCAAGTATGACAGCAAACCCGAAAGCTGGTTCTATATGGCTCCCGGCCCGCTTTCGGAAAAGAAGGATTAGCCATAAGTACATAAAAAAGCGCCCCCGCAACAGCGAGGGCGCTTCGCTTGTACTGAGGCCTCAGTTGAGGGGGATATCGACACCGACAACCTTTACGGGCCGATTCTTGATCTTTAGGATCGAGTACACGGCATTGGTGACGGCCGCGGCAAGTTCCTCAAGGGCGGGTTTGAGCTCGGGAGAATTAACCGTGACAGCGAGAAACTTGCCGTGCTCGTTGAGCATGTCTGATACACCAACGCTTCGGAAGATCTCGACCTGTTGTGGTCCAGACTGCTTGCCGTGCACGGGGAGCTTGGCGACCGCGGCTGCAATCTCTACTTCGGAGGGCAGCTCGGGGTTGGGCTGAGCTGGTCTTGGCAGCAGTACCACGCAGGACAACGCCGACACGAGCCCTCTGACGCAACTTTCCAGGTTCTTTGCAAGAAAATCAGGATTGCTTGACTTGGGCGCTAGCCGTGCGCAAATCTTTGCAAGGACCTTCTGGACTTCAGACGTCTTCAGAACCTTGGCTTCCAGATCATTTAGCT
>DASTDY010000077.1:0-71760 GCA_035710125.1 Saccharimonadales bacterium (SeqCode)
GTGGCCAGGGGATAGTTGGGGTCCTGGGCATGGTGGAACAGTTCCAGAGCCGCAGCTAGATCTGTTGGTTTGCTGGGGTCGGCCATCCAGCTGGGTGCTGGGTTGGCGACTTTCTCTTCCGTTTTGCCCTTCTTTTTGGGCATTGGGACACTAACCGGCAGAAGCTGCCGCAGTCCGTCGAAGACGTCCTGGACTGTCTCTGGCGGCACGAGTGTGCCGCCGATGATCTCGATGCGATAGTCGGGGACCGGTTGGGCTCTCTCGGTCTTTTCGGTTTCTTCAGTCACAGGCGCCATTGCCTCCAACTTTCTTTGTCCTACGGGGTTCGTGAGAAATATTATACACCAAAATTGACTTTATAACAGTATTATGCTAATGTTAATTTAACGTCAAACTTAAATACAAAAACAAAACATGGCACAAAACGCGCTCCAACAATTTTTTACGCACAAAGAAATGAAGTTCGCCCCCGTCCAGGAAGACGACGATGAGCTGAGCCAATTTATAAAAAACGACCCTGTGACCCACGATAACGAATGGGACTTACACGAATCGCTCGATGGCGAGCAGCTCGATGCGTTTTGGTCTGATGCGTTAAACGAGTTGGGGCCCCTTGAAGCCGAGAACGCCGACGAAGATTAAAAGCCACCTTTACACAAAGACCCATATCTGTTAAAATTTTTCAGATAGTACAAATAACTTTAAAGAGTTTATGATGAAAGCAGTTATTAAAGTTGGCGGTAAGCAATATCTTGTCGCCGAAAAACAGACCCTTCTTGTAGATAAGTTGGGTGACGACGTTAAAACACTCGACCTCGAACCGCTTATGGTGGTAGATGGCGATGCAAGCAAAGTTGGCACGCCTACTGTAAAAGGCGTAAAAGTAAGTGCTAAGGTTGTAGAACCAGTTGTTGCTGGTGAAAAACTACGAATTATCCGTTTTAAATCTAAAAAGCGCGTAAAGACTATTACTGGCCACCGCCAAAAGTACAGCCAAATCCAGATCAGCAAGATCGCCTAACCAAAATCACCCGCCGAACCTGGCGGGTGATTTTAAAATGCGGGTCATGTCGCCCTGAAGAGAACAAGTTTCTTCAGGGCGACGGGGCTGGCTCTATGAAGGACGGCCTTTGTCGCAGGACTTGACTAGCTCCGCGAGCTCTTCGACGACCGGCTGGTGCGCGTCCTGTGGGTAGAGTCTGCGCCATTGTTTCAGCACGCGCTTGACCTCCCCGACAGTGTCATCCCGGAGATTTTGGATGACCAGTTGGTGCAGTGCCTCACGGTCTAACACCTGAAAAGTTTCAGGATGGCGCTTGATGAGCCCTTGGTCGGAGAGCGCTTTGGCAGCCCCCAAGAAATTCTTGGATGTGGTGTTGTAGCTCTTGCCTCCACCTTTAGGGTGCGTCCTGCCTTTGGGTAGGAGCGCGCGGATTTGGCCGCGCTCCACGGTGTCAGATTTAAAAAACAGCAGGGCGGCCGCGACCCGTATTTCTCGGGGACCTGCGAATTGTGTTCCAGCGGTCTTAGCCTGCGCTGAAATTTGCTCCACTTCTGTTCCCTTCTGGAGAGACCCAGACTATCATAGCTCAAGCTGCAGCATATTTACAGGACAGCCAGATCCATTTTTACATATAAACTGGGGGCAAAACATTTTATTTATAGTTTTCACGCTCCACTGCGTGGTACAATAGGGTAGTTTCGTTAGAAGTGAGGGAAATACACAAAGACATGGCTGGCAGCATTATTGCCGTAACAAACCAAAAAGGCGGTGTAGGTAAAACTACTACCGCTGTTAACCTGGCCTATAATATTTCTAAAACCGGTAGAAGCGTGCTTTTGGTAGATTTTGACCCGCAGGGCAACGCATCGAGCGGTTTAGGCATAGACAAGCGCACGCTTTCGCGCACAGTTATAGATGTACTCGCCGGCGAAAAGACCTTAAGCGAATGTATTGTAGCCACAAAACATAAGAACTTGCATGTGCTGCCTACCACACCGCAACTGGCTAATACAGAAGTCGAGCTCGCCAAGGTGCAGCACCGGTTTAGCCGCTTAAAACAAGCGTTGGCTTCACATTCATATGATTTTGTGATTATTGATTGTCCGCCTAGCCTTAGCTTGCTCACCGTGAATGCGCTTATAGCTGCCGATTATGTGCTGCTGCCCGTACAAGCCGAGTTTTATGCGCTAGAAGGCCTAGGGCAATTGCTGGAGACTATGCAATTGGTGCGTAAGGGTTTGAATCCAAACTTAGAATTGCTTGGGGTAGTGCTCACAATGGTAGACGCTCGCACTACGCTGTCGGCACAGGTGCAGGCCGAGGTGCAAAAGCACTTTCCTGGTAAAGTGTTCCAGACAGTAATACCCAGAAACATCCGGTTGGCTGAGGCGCCGAGCCACGGGTTGCCGGTTGGCGCGTACGACCGTTGGAGTAAAGGCGCAAGAGCATATAAATTACTGACAAAGGAGGTGCTGCAACGTGTCCAAGCCTAAACTTGGGTTGGGTCGGGGGTTTGACTCGCTTATACCAACCCAACTACTAGACGACGAGTTTGACCCAACGCAGGAGCAAGATGAACGCCTAAGCGAGCTGCGAACGCTTAAAATTGCTGACGTAGTACCCAATCCGCACCAGCCGCGCCGGACTTTTGACCAAGCCGCACTCGAAGACATGGCCGAATCTATTAAGCAGCACGGCGTTATGCTGCCAGTGGTGGTTACTAAAACTGGCAAAAAATATGAACTTGTGGCGGGGGAGCGGCGCTGGCGAGCCTCGCAAATCGCCGGGAAAACCGAAATTCCGGCACTTGTCAGGAGTTATGACGACCAAAAAAAATTAGAGCTGGCTTTAATAGAGAATTTGCAGCGGGAAGATCTCAACCCGCTAGAAATCGCTACTGCATACTTAAAATTACAACAACAGTTTAACCTAAAGTTGGAAGACATCGCAAAGCGCGCCGGCAAAAAGGGAATAAGCACGGTAAGCAATACCCTACGGTTATTAAGCTTGCCAAAAGAAGCAAAAGATGCGCTGGTTGCAAATAAAATTACCGAAGGCCACGCCCGCCAGATTTTGGCGCTCAAGGAACCAGAGGTGCAGCAAGAACTCTTAGAGTTAATTATGAAACACGAATGGTCGGTACGCAAAGCCGAGCAGTTTGTTATTGGCTACAAAGAAGGCCAAAAGGACCGTAACGCCGCTGTGGCTAAGGTAAAGACCGAAACGCCCGCAACCCAAGATTTAAGCAAGCGGCTTGGGGCACAGGTGAGCGTAAAGCACATGGCGCATGGTGGCCGGCTTATGATTGAATTCAAAAACGACGACGACCTGAACCGAATTACAGGTATGTTGTTAGGCTAAAAGCTTAAGGGCTACTATCGCTGGTTTTTGTGTGCGTTACGCGCCGCGCCTAGAACCTGCCTAAGAAAGGGCAGGTTCATCGGCTCGGGCTGCACTACGCTTGACCCACAAAAACCAGCGATAGTAGCCTACGCTTTAACACTTAATACGTCTGCGCCTTATCAAACGGCAGGATCCGTGCCCATAACCGGCCAACTATCTTTTGTGACTCGATTGGCCCGAACGCACGGGAGTCGTAAGAGCCGTTTTCTACGCGGTTGTCGCCCATCACAAAGAGTTGGTTAGCGTTGATGTGCCATTCTTGGGGTGATTCAACATAGGTAGGCTTAAGGCTGAGCCCGAGCTGCTTGTCTATGTCGAAACCATCTGGATTATCCTTGTTTTTGATTGTCACCACCCCATCGCGGATAATTACTGTGTCGCCTGGAACGCCAATCACCCGTTTAATAAGCTGTTCTTCGCGGCCGTTAAAGCCCACGAGCGCGCTGTCGAGCACTACAATTTGTCCGCGTGCGGGAATATAGGGCTGTCCTTGTGCCGTAGCGAGGCTGCGTTCGATCTTATCTATAATAAGCCGGTCGTCATTTTGCAGCGTTGGGGTCATGCTAGTGCCGTCAACGTAATATGACTGAAAAATAAACTGGTTTATTACAAAAGCCGCAGCCACCACGCCTGCAATAAACAGCAGAAACGAGGCGAAGCCTTTTAAGCGGCGGACTCGTTGGTTTTTTTCTACCAGTTCTTCTATGTCGTGGGAGTTTTGTTGGGGTTTTTCGTCTATGCGCTCTATGATTTCCCTTGGGGTGTGCGGCCCGCTGGCCGGAGCTGGCTGTTCTATTGGGGGTGAGTAGGCAACTGCCGTGGGTACGGTTGAAGTGGCGGGTGTGGGTGCTGTGAGAGGGGCTTGGGTTGGCTCGATAGCCGCGACGGGCATTGGCGGAATGGCAGACGGTACTGGCGGCTGCAAACTGACCGCTGCAGGAGGTGCGGCGGCTGGTGTTGGCTGCGGTGCAGACACTTGCGGGCGGGGTGGTACGGGGGTAGGCTCGCTAGGAGCAGGAGCAGGAGCAGGAGCAGGAGCAGGAGCAGGAGCAGGAGCAGGAGCAGGAGCAGGAGCAGGAGCAGGAGCAGGAGCAGGAGCAGGAGCAGGAGCAGGAGCAGGAGCAGGAGCAGCGCCCGCATTTGGAACCTGCGTCGGCACTGCGGCTGCCGTGGTCGCGCCGCCAGACAACGTTAAGCGGGCAACAGGTGCCACTTGTCGGCCGGGAACTGTCGCTGCAGGCCTAAATGCTGCGGCTGCTGGCGTATCGTCTTCGACCGAAAATGCAGATTCATCATAGTCATGCACTGTTTCTGGGGTTGTCCGCGTGGGCACAGTCACCGGACCAGGTGGCCGCTGAGGCGACAGATTTTGCCCTTGTGGATTAGTAGAAGGGTTTGGGTTGTCTTGTGGATTCATACTCATTCTATAATAGCAAAGCGGTTTACGAACGCAGCATAAAACGCTATAGTTTTAATAACTGATCTATGCAACGTAAACAATTTTCAACTGATGGTTTTGTTGTGCGCCGAAGGGATTCCAGTGACCCTCGGATGCCTCGTGCGACCCTAGATGCTGGCCGGCAGAGTATTCCGTCGCAATTTTTAGCTGACCCCAACAAACGCGCCGAAAAAGCCAATACTGCGCCAGTGGTAGACCGCTCTAGCATGGGGCGCCCGCTTAGCGGCAACGCCGAACTTACCTTGCCAACCCCTCGGCAAGAAAAGCAAAAGCTAAACCTAGATTTAACGTTAGACGAAACCAGTAGTAAAAAATCTACCCACCCTAAAACCGCCCGCAAAAAAATCCCTAAAAAAGTGCTCATAAAAAGAATTGCCATTGTGCTGGGCATTATTATATTGCTGGTTGCTGGCTATTTTGCGTACAAAATTTTTACCACTAGCGGCAAGATTTTTCAGGGTAATCCTATCGCCGCTATTTTTAACCAAGCCAAGCCACTTAAAGAAGATGCCAATGGCCAGTCTAATATCTTGTTATTCGGAACGTCAGAAGATGATCCAGGCCACCCGGGCGCCGATTTAACAGATTCAATCATGCTGCTTAGTGTTAACCAGAAGCGCAAAGATGCCTTCTTGGTGAGCATCCCCCGTGACTTTTACGTAAAATACGGCAAGGCTTGCGTACCTGGGTACCAGGGCAAAATAAACAGCGTGTACCAGTGTGGTAAAACTGAAGCCGGCGAAGAAAAAGGCGCGGCCGACCTGCGCGCAAAAGTAGGCGAGATATTCGGCTTAGACGTACAGTACAGCGTGCATGTAAACTACACCGTGCTGCGCCAGGCAGTCGATGCAGTTGGTGGAATTACGGTAGAGATTAAAAGCGATGACGCCCGTGGTATCCTGGACCGCAACTTCGACTGGGATTGCCCCAAAGGCGTCTTCACTTGCTACAACGTAAAATACCCTAATGGCCCCGCAAACTTAAACGGCAAACAAGCCTTGTATTTGGCGCGTGCACGCGGCGATATAGCGCCCACCTACGGCCTGAGCCGTTCCAACCCCGACCGCCAAGATAACCAGCGCAAGATTTTAATCGCCCTTAAAGACAAGGCTGCGAGTGGCGGTGTGCTCGCAAACCCTGTAGCAGTCAACAATTTGCTCGATGCGCTCGGCGACAACCTAAGGACTAACTTTATTACCGAAGAAGTTAAGACGCTAATAGATTTAGCGCAAAATATACCATCGGCCAGTATTATGTCGTGGAGCCTTGAAGACCCTGCTAGGCCGCTTGCAACCGTAAGCTGTACGGGCGGCAATATCTGCCCTAATAAGGGTACGTATGATTACACAGAAATCCAGCGCATAGCATCTATTCTGTCTGTTGGTGACTTTGCAGCCCTAGAAAACGCCAAGGTAGATGTCCTTAACGCATCTGGTACGGCTGGCTTAGCCCAAACAAAATCAGCAGAGCTAAAAGAAAAGAATATAACGGTTGGAATTGTAGGCAATGCCCCAACTAGCCTAGGCGTGCAACCGATCCAGTTTTACGACATGACGGGCGCAAAACCCGCAACGCTCAAAAAATTAGAGTCCCTGCTCGGCGTAAAGGTAAGCGAAGGCAAGCCAGCTGGTGTAAGTACAAATTCAGACTTTGTAGTGATTATCGGTGCACAGCCGGCTCCTGCCGCAAATACAAACCAATAGCAAAACCCGCCATAAACTGCATGCGAGTGTTATAATAAACGTATTGTGATGGAGCTTTTAAGAGCAAAAGCCACGCGTACCCGCGTGAGTGAAATAATTTATGTCGGCCTTAACGCCTTACTGCCGCTAGCGGTGCTGGCGCTAGTACGGTTAGTTGATCCGCCATATCTGGCCGTTGTATTAGTGCTTCTTAGCAAATGGCGGATCCTCGCCCTGCGCCCTCGGTTCTGGTGGGCAAACATCAAGGCAAACCTAGTGGATATTATGGTAGGCCTTAGCGCCGTGGGGCTCATGTACCTAGCTTCAAACGACCAGCTCTGGTTGCAGATATTATTTACAATTTTGTATGGGTTGTGGTTGCTGGTGCTCAAGCCTCGCTCGGGCATTCACGGCATTACTTTACAGGCGGGGATCGCGCAGTTTGTGGGCCTGCTGGTGCTGTTCCATTTTTACAGGCTCCCCGAGGCGCTTGTGCTGGTCGGGTGTTGGCTGATCGGTTATGTGAGTGCACGGCATATTGTAAGTAACTACGAAGAAACCCACATTGAGCTGCTTGCTAACCTTTGGGGATTGTTCTTGCTGCAATTGGGCTGGCTTTGTTACCGCTGGACAGTGGTGTATAACTTAGGGTTGCCTATTTTGATTCCGCAAATTGCGCTTATAATGGTGGTAATTGGCTTTTGCGCGGCACGCATGTACCATGCCAACAAGCACGACCGCATGACTCCCGCGGCTTTACGTGGTACGGTGCTGTTCGGGTCGGCAATGCTTGCAATAATTTTACTATTCTCACCCTGGGATGCCACAATTTAAGGAGGTTTTATGACCGAGCAGCCTCATCAACCAAGATCGTTTCGTAATTTACTTCGCACACTATGGCCAAAAGCCGCGCCTGTTGTCATTAGCCTAGCCGCCGGATTTGTTGGTGCGTGGCTTTTGCTTGCCACTGGTATCGTTAAGTCCGAGGCCGCACAGACGCTTACCGATAGCCGGCAAACCTTGGTGCTGCAGCAGGGTGAAATCGTTTCTGATGTATTTAAAAAGGTTAGCCCGAGTACTGTAGCGATTACCACCGAGTCTATAAGCACCTCACAGCGGTATCTTGCGCCAAGGGTAAGCGAAGGGGCGGGTAGCGGCATAATCGTTTCTAAAGACGGCTACGTGCTCACAAACAAGCATGTCGTGCCGAACGGTACGAGCAAGGTGTCTGTTGTTACGTCTGACGGAACACAGTACGACAACGTGCGGCTAGTCGGCCGCGACCCGAGTAACGACATTGCGTTTTTAAAGATCGACGGCGCTACGGACCTGCCGGCTGCCACAATTGGCGATTCCAGCCAAGTAGAGCCTGGCCAGCAAGTTGTTGCCATCGGTAACGCGCTTGGGTTGTTCCGTAATAGTGTGACAAGCGGGATTATTTCGGGGCTGGGCAGGCCTATCCAGGCGGCAGATGAATCTACTGGAATGGCAGAACAGCTAGAAGACATGCTGCAGACCGATGCTGCCATTAACCCCGGCAACTCTGGTGGCCCGCTAGTTAATTTAAAGGGCGAGGTAATAGGCATAAACACGGCCGTGTCTCAAGATGGGCAGGGTATTAGTTTTGCGATTCCGATCAATACTGCCCGAGGGCTCATAAAATCGGTGCTCAACAAGGGTAAGATCGAGAAGGCATTCTTGGGTGTTGCCAACCTCACCATTAATGCAGACGTCGCAAAACAGCTTAATCTAAGCGTAAAAGCTGGTGCTTTGGTGCGGGCGAGTAGCCGGCAGCCAGCCATAATTGCGGGCAGTCCAGCCGCAAAGGCGGGGATTAAAGCCGGCGATATTATAACTAAAGTTAACGGACAGGCAATAACACCCGAATCTGGCCTTCCTTCTAAATTAGCCCAATTTAGCCCTGGCGATACGGTAGAACTTACACTGGTACGTGATGGCCAAGAACAAAAGATTTCTGTAACCCTAGAAAGCTACCCGCAGTAGTGCGTCGCGTTATCCCCGATGATGCGATCCTAGTGCCAGACCATGCAGAATGCGTTTTTAAAGGTGTTATATTCGATGTCTACCAGTGGCCTCAGCAGTTGTTCGATGGCTCGCACGCCACATTCGAGATGCTCAAGCGCCCTGACACAGTAAAAACGATCGCCATTAAAGATAATGCCATAATTATGCTCGACGAGCAGCAACCCCACGGCGGGAGTGGCTTTGAGCTACCCGGTGGGCGCCACGACGTACCTAGCGAAGACGAGCTCGCATGCGCCAAGCGCGAACTACTAGAAGAAACCGGAATGTCTTTTAAAAATTGGCGGCTACTATCTGTGTACCAGCCAGCTCCAAAGGTAGAAGCATTCGTTTATATCTTTTTAGCTACCGAATTTTTGGAACAAACCACGCCGCACACCGACGCCGGAGAAAAGATTACCTTGCACCCCGTGAGTTTTGACACATTTTTAAGCCTTGCCCGCGACCCACGGCATGGTACGTACTTGCCGCTGCATGTGCTCGACCAAGCTGGCTCGCTACAGGGTTTATTGCAGCTACCGAGCTATTCCAATAAGAACGAATAAAAACTTTATGCACATCGACCCCCGTTTGAATGATATAGACGACTGTTTATACCGTGTCGCAGCCCGGTTGATTGTACTGCAGGATAATAAGGTATTGCTTATAAAAGAGCGAAGCCACGGCCTATGGGCACTACCAGGTGGCGGAATAGACCATGGCGATAGCATACAATCTAGCTTACTCCGAGAAATACAAGAAGAAATAGGTGTGCCGCCAGGGTATGTGTCCTGTGATTTTGAGATTGTATATTACAATATTGGGACTGTAGTGAATGCCGTCCCCCGAATGAACCTTTATTTTAAAGCGTCGATTGCCGAAGGCCAGGTTCAAAAAACCAGCCACATAAGCGAACTTGCATGGTTTACAAAAGACGAGTTTTTAACCTTACAGCTGCACTCATCGTACAACAAAGGCCATCTTGAGGCTGCAATTTGGGGCGATGGTGGCGCCTAAAAGTGTTGTTACAGCGCGCGGAGTACCACAATAAACCCGTCTGTAGATACATGGCCAAAATGCGGCTTAGCGGCCTTAATGATCGCAGCGTGTTGGCGTGGATCAGCTTCGAGCACAAGTAAACCTTGTTTCGTCAGACGACGTGGCGCTTGAAGAAGAAGCTTGTATATGATGTCGAGACCGCCGTTGCTGGCGAATAAAGCTATCTTAGGTTCAACGCGGGTTTCCGGTGAGCGCTCCCATGATCTATCTACATAAGGCAAATTGGCAACGATCATATCGAACTTACCGGGAACTTTACTTAGAAGGTCAGATTTCCAAAAATCAACGTCGGTACCCAGCGAGCAGTTATTGCCGGCCGCTATGTTGAGTGCCTGCTGGCTAATATCGCTGGCTGCCACTGCGCAAGCAGGCAGCTCCAGTTTGGCGGTTATGGCTATGCAGCCGCTGCCAGTGCCAACATCGAGTAATGACGCGGGGGAGTATTTTTTAACAATTTCTATGATCGTTTCTGATTCAGGACGGGGAATAAGTACGTCTGGCGTTACAGTAAAATAGCGGCCGTAAAATTGCTGTTTTTTACGGATGTAGGCGAGCGGTACGTGTTTGCTCCGGCGCTTGCATTGCTTGCGTAATTTGTAATGCTGGAAAAAGTTCAGTGGCATGTCTAGATGGGCCAGGATCCAGCTTTTATCTTTTTTAAGCTGGTCGCTAAGTAGTACAAGCACATCTAAACGTGGCGTTGTGATCCCCACAACGCCTAGTGATTTTGTTTGTTGCTGCAAAAAAACGCCAATGGTCATGGGCGCGTTTATCCTGCCTGGTTTTCGATCCCTTGGGCCATAAGTTCGCGCTCGTAAGCCTGGAGTTTTTCTACTAGGTCGTCGATCTCGCCGCCAAGTGCACCAGGGATATTACTGCGGCTAAAGCCAATGCGGTGGTCGGTTATGCGGTCTTGTGGGAAGTTGTAGGTGCGGATTTTTTCGGATCGGTCGCCCGAACCTATGAGGCTGCGGCGCTCGGCGGCCAGCTTGCTTTGTTCTTCTTCTACCTTCATGGCCAGCAGGCGCGCGCGCAGCACGTTCATGGCCTTTTCTTTGTTTTTAATCTGCGATTTTTCGTCTTGGCAGGTAACAACCAGTCCGGTAGGCAGGTGGGTAATACGCACGGCGCTGTCGGTGGTGTTTACGGATTGGCCGCCGTTGCCACCAGAGCGGTATACATCTATGCGGAGGTCGCTCGGGTTAATTATAAGGTCGGTCTCTTCGGCTTCGGGCAGTACAGCAACAGTAGTAGTGCTGGTGTGGATGCGGCCAGAACTCTCGGTGCTGGGTACGCGTTGCACGCGGTGTACGCCGGATTCAAACTTAAATGTGCTGTATGCGCCTTCGCCTTTTACGCCAAAAATAACTTCTTTGTAACCGCCAACTTCCGACGGGCTTTCGTTGATGAGTTCGGTTTTAAAGCCACGGCGTTCTGCGAATCTGACATACATGCGCAAAAGTTCGGCGGCAAATAGGCTGGCTTCGTCGCCGCCAGCGCCAGCGCGGATTTCTATGATTACGTTTTTTTCATCGTTGGGGTCTTTAGGCGCAAGCAGGGTAAATAGTTTGTCGTCGAGCGTTTGGTACTCGGACTCTAGCAGTGGAATTTCTTCTTTGGCGAGTTCAGCGAGTTCGTCGTCGCCTCTAGAAAGTTCTGTGGCTTCAGAAAGTTGCTGGCTGATAGCGTGTTGACGCTCTCCTAAACTTATAATTGTGGCGAGTTCGTTTAACCGCTTGGTTTTTTTGGGGTATTCTTTATCGCTAAATGCGTCTGGACGCGCCAAAAAGGCCGTGAGTTCGGCCTGTTCGGTCTTGAGTTGCTCTAGGTTGAGTTGAATCTTGCCCATTTAGAGCGCCCCCGGAGTAGGCGATGCCGCCTGAAGTTATTTATCTTTAGTTGTTGAGGCTTCTTCGGCCTTTTTGGTGGCTTGAGCAGCAGCCTTTTTAGCCTTGTTGGCAAGGGCTTCGCGGCGAGCCTTGGCGGCTTCGGTGCGGGCCTTAAAGCGGTCTACGCGGCCTTCGGTGTCAATAAGGGTTTCTTTGCCAGTGTAAAAGGGGTGTGAGGCACTACTAATGTATACCTCGAGCAGAGGGTATTCGTTGCCATCTTCCCATTTAATGGTCTTGTCGGTCTTAGCGGTAGATTGCGTTAAAAACGCAAAACCAGCGCTGGGATCCTGGACCACTACTGGGCGGTAGTCGGTTGGGTGAAGATCTTTTTTCATAATCCTTGGTATTTTATCTATTTTTACACTTTTTGTAAAGGGTAGTTGGTGAGCGCTGCGGATACTGCGGTTACGCGCGCTCACCAACCTTCAGAGATCCCTTTACGCGACTGGCTGTACGACGCTGGCGTGCCACGTGGTGATGTGGTCGGTAACCTTGGTTGGCTCGATCGGTTCATCGGAGACCAGGTGCAGAATGCTTGCGGCGGTCCTCCATTGCAAGGATCGTTGCAATTCTTGGCATAGGGTGTCGTTGGACAACGCTCCAGATGGCACCAGCAGCACGAAGAAGTTGTTCGGGATGTAGTCGATCAACGCCTTGAGCTCGTAGTCGTCGTCTACGAACATGTCGGCGTGGATCGACAACACGTAGGGCTCCCCAGGAGCGGCTTGGTTCGCTAGCCAGATGAGGCATTCAACCAGCCGCGCACCATCGCCCAACTGCGGCCGGTTGCACAGCGCCGGCGGCCGGTACATGTCAAATGGCAGGCCATTGTCGGCGACATCGCCGAAGTAGAACAAGTCGCCAGTGTCGCTGACGAGCTCCATGTGCGCCAGCGCTTTTACCACGTCGCCGAAGCGGTGCGCCAGGTGGCCATCGGCTTCTTTTACGACGGATTGCTGCACGAGGAACATAGCTTTAACCTGAGTCATCGAGCGTCGCGCCCTTTCTGATAGTGGGATCTCAGCCTTTGGGCTGTATATAAATTATGGCTCGCGAAAAGGCTTTTTGGCAACTATAAGGTATGCCTAGGCGCGAAGCGTTTGCTCCATAAAATAGCTAGCAGAATGAAACCGAGGCCGAGGCTGCCTACAATCCATTCTGGTGGCTCTATGTGGTACAGTTTGAGCCACATGATGGCACCTAAAAAGGCGATTGCCCAGTGTGCGCCATGTTCTAAGTAAATGTAACGGTCGAGTGCCTTGGTGCGTACTAAATGTACGGTCATGGCGCGTACCCACACAGCGCCAGCGCCGAGCCCTGCCATAATAAGGAGTACGCTGCTGGTTATGGCGAAGGCGCCGATTACGCCATCGAGCGAAAACGACGCGTCTAACACTTGTAAGTACATAAATCCTACAAAGCCGGCAATGCCTGTCTTAACTTTTTTGCCAAGGTGTTTTTTGCCTTGATGTTCAAATGCAGCGTCTATGAGTTCTAGGCCGGAGTGTAGTGCCATAGCGCAAATAGCAGCTAAAAGCACGGCTGTTTGGTGTTCGTGCTGCACGGTGAGGTATAAAAGTATGCTGCCAAGAAGCATGACAAACGTAGTGAGGTTGTCGAACTTGCCAAGTTTTCCTAAGCGTTTTTCGATCCAGTGCAGCCAGTGGGTGTGTTTTTCGTAGTCTATAAAATAGCTGAGCGCAATAAGGAGTAAAAAGCTGCCGCCAAAGGCGTTAATGGCGGGCGCGGCGATTTCTAGGTAGTGGGCATACGTGTGGGCATCGTTGAGCGCCAGGTTAATCACCTGCATAAACCCTAACTGGGCGGTGAGGCACACAATAATAATCGGCACAATAAAGCGCACTAAAAATACGGCTATTAAAATGCCCACCGTCATGAATAATTTTTGCCACAGCGGCGAGAGCGTTACCAGTACCTTACTGTTTACTACAGCGTTGTCGGCGCTAAAAGTGATTTCTAACAGCGTAAGCACTACTACAGTAAACAGTGCTTGCGGCCCACCCCAAATTGCTGCGGCGGCCCAAATTAGAAACGTGCATATAAGTGAAAAGGCGTAGATTTTAAGAAGTTTCATTATTACGTATTGTAGGTGCAAAAGAGGCCCGCGGGAAGGGGCTCGAGCGAGAATTTCCCGCGAACCTTTTTTGCGGACCTTGCTACATCAGTTCTTTCCCTGTGAGCAGTGGCCAGGCCGCTTGTCTTACCCACTGTAATGCGGCTTCGCGGACTGCCAGTGGTGCGTGGATGGTGCCAATGTACCGCCGGTAGGTGTGTAGGATGGCTTCGAGCGCATCCACGCGGCCGCTATTGGTGTCACTTTGCTCTAACCGTCTGGCCAGCTTGTATTCTTCGAAGCCGCCGCTGACAGGTATGTCAAAAAGTGTCATGGCGTGGTCGGTGAGCGTCAGGATGCTTTTGCCGAGGTCTCCAACGTTACCTATTGGGTAGCGGGCACCGTTGTAACACCGTGAGTGGCGCCTGAGCGCGTGCTCTAGCTCGTTGGTGTGCGTCAGCTTTGCGTCAAATAGCTGCTTGTAGGCCTGGCCAAGGACGCGCAGCATCATGGCGGCGCGCATGGTGACAACGAACGCTGGCTCTTGCCAGTACGTGATGGCCATGCATGTCATGGCCGCACGCATAGCAGCGGTGACAGGAGGTGAGGCTGCGAGGTCGGGGGAGTACAAGATCTCAATCTGCCCAGTCAAGGGAAAGTCGTCGGTAGGTTCGACAGCCGGCAAGCTTTCGGGGCCGAACGCCGTGCTTGCCACCATAAACACCTGGAAAGCGTTAGTGGGGGTTGTCCTGCACATGGCGACTCCTAGTACGAAGTTGCGACCTGTTGATGAAAGTATATCTGAATAGTAAGGCGTCGGCTAGGACCACCTAGAAGTTCGCAAATAAAAGGCATGAAAGAGGCCCGCGGGAGCGGGCACCGGGGAAGGTGCACCCTTCCCGCGAGGCCTCTCCCTGACGGGCCGTCACCGTCAGTCTAGGGGGTGGAGCCGGCGGCTAGTGGTGCTGCTGTGTGGTGGGTGCCGGTGTGGTGAACAGCATGCCGCGGATCTTCAGGTGGAACTCGCCGCAGAACTTGGCGAGGTCGGTGAGCGAATCACCCCACTGGCGTACGGCGAAGCCGAACAGCCCGGTGATCTCGCCAGCGATGCGTTCGGCGCTGACAGCGTTGCTGCCGCTGGTGCCATGCACTGCCTTTGCTCGGTGGTCCACGGTGCGGATGGTGGTCTGGAGATCCCTGATGTTCATCGGTTCGGCGGTGGGCATGGCGCTCCACAGCGTCTCCACGAACTCGCGCGTGACCGGGTGGGCATCGGCAGCCAGCTCTGGCATCTTGGGGCTTTCTTCCGACATGGCGGAGTCCTCTCGAATCTTGACGATGTTTGGTTATAATAAAACTAACTTGCATAAAAAGCAAATCATTCTAGACAACAGGGGCGGAATCAGGTATAATTTGAGGGTAAACAATTTTTAACGAATCACCCTGACGCGCGTATATCCTCCCTTAGGGGCAAATGCGCAGGGGAAGAAAGAAGGATTTTATGGCAGTAGCCGTAGATATTAAGGCCTTGCTCGCCGCTGGCGCACACTTTGGCCACAACACAAGCCGTTGGCACCCTAAAATGGCACCGTTTATTCACAGCAAGCGGGCCGGCAGCCACATTATTGACCTTACTAAAACAGTAGAAGGCCTCGAGGCGGCGCTGCCATTTATTACAAAGCAGATTGCCTCAGGAAAACAAATCCTGCTCGTAGGTACTAAGCGCCAGGCAAAAGCGATTGTCCGCGCTGCAGCCGAAGAAATAAAAATGCCGTTTGTAACAGAACGCTGGATGGGCGGCATGCTTACAAACGTACAAACCGTCTCGACCCGAATCAAACACCTTAAATTACTCGAGACCCGTATGGCTTCGGGCGAGCTTGCAAACCGCTATAACAAACTAGAGGTGCAACGTTTCCAAGAAGAAATAGACGACCTCAACCTTAAATACGGTGGTATCAAAGACCTAAACGGCCAGCCAGGCGTGATGTTTGTGGTAGACGTAATTGCCGAACAAAACGCGATTAACGAAGCCAAGCGCCTTGGTGTGCCTGTGGTCGCAATTGTAGACAGCAACGCCAATCCAACTGGTATCGATTACGTAATCCCTGCAAACGACGACGCCATTAAAAGCATCCAGCTGATTGTTGATTACGTAAAACAAGCTGTTGCCGAAGGCATGGCTAACCGCAAAACAGTAACCGAAAAATAGGGGATCCATAAAAATGGCAGTCTCACTCGAAGAAGTAAAAAAACTTAAAGAATTAACTGGCGTAGGCTTAACCGACGCCAAAAAAGCACTCGAAGAAGCAAGCGGCGACTTCGACAAAGCCCTTGCCGAAATGCGCAAAAAGGGTATGACCAAAGCAGAAAAGCGCGGCGAGCGCGAAGCTAGCCAGGGGTTGATCGAGGCCTACGTGCATGGTGCCCGCATTGGCGTTTTAGTAGAGATCAACTGCGAAACCGACTTTGTTGCCCGTACCGACGATTTTAAAAACCTTGCCCACGATGTTGCTATGCACGTTGCTGCAACAAGCCCGCTTTACATAAGCACCGACCAAATCCCGGCCGACGTGCGAGATGCCAAAGCCGCAGAGTTTACCGAAAAGGTAAAAGCAGAAGGCAAACCAGAGGCCATGGTTCCAAAAATTGTTGACGGCATGCTTAACAAGTATTTTGCCGAACAATGTTTACTAGAACAGCCTTTTATTAAGAACCCCGATGAAACCGTTGGCGACTTAGTAAAAAACCACGGTGCAAAGTTAGGCGAAAACATTGTAGTGCGCCGCATTGCCCGTTTTGAACTTGGCGTAAGCGAACAAAAATAGTATTCTTTTTACCCCAAGACGTACAGAGCCCCCGACTGGGGGCTCTTGTTGTAGAGAGTCTTCGTCGGGGGAAGTTGGGGGTTGGAGTGGTTACATCAGAGAACAAACATCATCGCGCACACGCAGGCGGACAGCGTGGCCTTTCGGCCTCTGTCGGCGATGAGTGGCGCGACGGTGAGCCCTCCCGAGCGTTGGCTGCGTCGTTGGATCAACTTCGCCAGCGCCAGGGCGATGCCAGCTGCGCCAACGTGCACCAGCAACGTGAGCTTCCAGCTCCAGGTTGTGTTGCAGTGCATCCAGGCGAACAGCAGTACCTGGAACAGAACGCTTGCCTTAAGAAGGTAGCGTTTTTCGTGATGGAAGAACGTGGTGCTTTTTGTGAAATTGCCCGCCACGCGGACAATGAGCGCGATGTACGCGCTTGTACCGGCGCCGAAGATCAGCAACCAGTCAATAGCGACTACCTTTTCCCATTCCAGGCCTTGCGTCATGTTGGGCCTCGTCTTGATGATGTACATCTCGGCCGCACGAATGCGGGCTCTCCAGATCGGATAGCGCTATATATTGTTGCATATATTGACTAAAAAGTCAATATATTTTATGAGTAATTTCCTCTGTTAAGCGTCTTACACGCTGAGTAGTGTTTGCTAAGGAATGCGAAACACCCTGTCGCCTGCCATGTGGGGACGGCGGGCAACAGGGTGCGGTTCGTTACGAGGCAAGAAGGGTGCGGTCGAACCTGGCGAGGCCGAGTTCGGCCTGGAATTCCAGGCCCTGCAAGGCCGGGATCGTGGTGTCGCCGCCTGCCGCTCGCCAGGCGACAAACGCAAACGCTTTCCAGCGGTTGCCCTCGATCCTGACCACCAGAACCGGCTGCATGCCGACCGGCCTCGTGGCAAGCGGCAGGCGCTGTACCAGGCCTGGGGTTGCCTGCAACAGACCGTCTTGGCTCGTCCAGCCTGCCTGGCCAACCAGCAGCTCGTCCGCGGTGATGTCTTGCGCTGTGATGAACTCGTGCGCAAGCTGCACCGGCAGCATGTGGCGCACCGTTGCCCGTAGCCGTTTGAACGACCACGGTCTCCATGCCATCACCACTCCCCAGCAGCCTAAGCAGGCCAACAGGAAGCCGCCGATCCAGCATGCCAGCGCGGCAACCGGGGTGCTGCTGGTAGCGATGCCGGTCACGAACAACGTTGCTGCGCCACCAAAAATCGTGGTCAGCACCTTGCGGTTCGATACTTCGTCCCAGTAGGGCCACATCATGCTCACTCCTTGCGGTAGTAGCGGAAATGAAATTATAGTATATTATTTGCTATTTTACAAATTTTAAGGGAGCGATTCATTTTTTGTTGTTCCGGCTAGTGTTGACCGCTTGCCTAAACTTATCTAGCTCAATCTGATATAGTTACGTATAAGGAGTAAAAATGTTCGATACCACCCCGTATACAACTCGCATGCAGCATGCATTGCAACACTTTGAAGACGAGCTTAAAAAAATCCGCACCGGCCGCGCCAACCCAGGAATGCTAGACGGCATTATGGTTGAGGCATACGGCCAAAAGATGCCGCTTATTCAGGTGGCGACCATTACCGTGCCCGAACCGCAACTATTACAGCTCAACCCCTTTGATCCGACCAACCTGCAGGCGATCGTGGCTGCGATCCGCGACAACCAAACCCTTGGGCTCAATCCTAGCGACGACGGACGGCTTATCCGCGTGCCGATTCCTCCGCTCACCCAAGAACGCCGGCAACAAATTGTAAAACAACTGGGCGAAAAAATAGAAGATTGCCGCATAGCCATGCGCAATGTCCGGCACGATGCGCTTAAAGCTGCAAAAGCCAAAAAAGACGCCAAAGAACTGTCTGAAGACGACGTAAAACGGATCGAAAAATCTTTTGACGACACCATGCGCGACAACCAATCTAAGCTCGACGCCCTAGCAAAAGCCAAAGAGCAAGAGATAATGACAATCTAGTGGCCTAGGGCTGCTATAATGTGCAGATATGGAAACATCAACCCTTAAGGTGGTGCCTGAACACATAGGTTTTATTGTTGACGGCAACCGCCGATGGGCAAAAAAACACGGCCTTCCAGGCTATGAGGGCCATTTGGCCGGCCATGCAGCGTTAAAAGAGGTGCTTCGGACTGCTGTGCAGCGGGGCATTAAATACGTGTCGTTTTATGTGTTTTCTAGCGAAAACTGGAAACGTTCCCAAGACGAAGTCTCGCATATCATGAACATGGCCGTGCGACTTATAAAAGACGACGTAAAAGAGCTACTTAAAGAGAATACCCGTTTGGTTGTAATCGGAAAGCGGCAAGGTTTACCCGATAAAGTTGCCCAAGCTTTCGACGATGCCGAGGCTAAAACTGCGCACTGCTCCCGCGCAACCGCATTATTTTGCTTTAACTACGGCGGGCAGCAAGAAATTGCCGATGCGGCTAGCCAATGTGCACAAGATGGCGTGCCGATTACACCCGAATCTATCCGCGAGCGGTTATATTACCCACAGGCGCCCGACATAGACTTGGTTGTCCGTACTAGTGGCGAACAACGCTTGAGCAACTTTATGCTCTGGCGCACCTCGTACAGCGAATTTTTGTTTTTAGACACGCTTTGGCCCGATTTACGTCCGGCCGATGTTGATGTAATGTTAGAAGAATATAATAAGCGCCAGCGTCGTTTCGGAGGAAGTTAGCTAAGTGGACATCTTAATTTTTTTGTTGGGAATTTTGTTGCTTGTGGGCTTAATCGTGCTCCATGAATTCGGCCATGCCATTGCAGCGAAACGTAACGGAGTGCAGGTAGAAGAATTCGGTATTGGATTTCCGCCAAAAGCGTGGGGCCGCAAGCTTAAAAATGGCACTGAATTTACTCTAAACTGGCTGCCTTTGGGAGGATTTGTCAAACTAAAGGGCGAGCACGATTCGGCGCAAGGTCCGGGCACGTATGGCGGTGCATCGTTGTGGGCTAAAGTTAAAATCCTTATGGCTGGCGTCGCTATAAACTGGGCAACAGCTGTTGTAATATTTACATTTTTGGCTTTGGTAGGCATTCCAAAGTTATTGCCACACCAATTTGCGGTGCAGGGCGACAATACTGTGGTGTCGAGCGGTGTTAAGGCGGGGTCGGTGAGTCCATCGTCACCAGCGGCGAAAGCAGGGCTCCAACAAGGCGATAAGCTAATTTCGCTCGGCGGTGAACCAGTGCAAAGCGCTGCGGGGTTTTCGCAGCAGACCGCAGCCCACGCCGGACAGACCACTATTGTTGAGTACGAACGCGGTGGCGAAGTTAAAAAAGTAGAGGTTACGCTTAACAAAGACCGTGCCGATGGCCAAGGCCATTTGGGCGTTGGCCCAATGGAACTCACGACGCAACGTGCAACGTGGTCGGCGCCGATAGTGGGGGTAGGCCTCACAGCCCAGCTTACCTACGAAACGTTTAAAGGCCTGGCGACCACCGTTGCAGATTTGTTCCAGGCGAAATTTGCGCAGGCAGGCGCGAACGTCGCAGGGCCAATTGGCATTGTAAATATCCTAAAAGACAGCAGTTCTTTGGGGGTGGTACCGGTGTTGTTTTTGCTAGGGGTGATCTCGCTGACACTAGCGGTTATGAACACGTTGCCAATACCTGCGCTCGATGGCGGCCGGCTTTTTGTAACGCTACTGTTCCGGGCCATAAAAAAACCGCTCACAAAAGAGCGTGAAGAATCAATTCAGTTTGCCGGTTTTATGGTGCTCATGGCGTTGTTGTTAGTAATAACTGTATTAGATGTTAAAAGGTTCTTTTAGTAAAAAATCCTGGGGGCCAATTGCTGGCGTTGTGCTAGGTTTTTTGGCTTTCAAGATTCCCGAATGGCTAATGATCGGCATAAAGCCGCTCCTTGTGCCTCTGTTACCTGTAGGTAACACCCAAACGCTTTTGCTTTATGGGGTGTTCGAGGCGCTCACGATCGGCGTGTTGTATCTTATGGTCACATGGTATTACCAAAGGTTTTCCGATATCGGCCTTGGGCGTTTTAAGCCGGACTACATTGTTAAGGCGGCGCTCGCTTTTTGTGCATATTTTGTGTTTACTTTCGCGCTTTCTAAGTTTGTAGAGCAGTTTCTTGTTATCCCAGACCAGGCACAGGAACTTGGTTTTGCAGGCCCAACAAGCCTAGAATTGGTGCTTATTTTTGCCGCTTTGGTTGTAGTTGTGCCAATTGCCGAGGAGCTTTTGTTTAGAGGCTTTATTTTTAAAGGGGTGCGGGCAGCATTTTCTTTTCCGATTACTGCGCTAGTGGTGAGTGTCTTATTTGCAGTGGCGCATGGCCAGCTGAATGTGGGGCTCGATGTGTTTGCGCTCAGCCTAGTGCTGTGCTACTTACGTGAAAAAACTAACAGCCTGTGGCCAGGCATATTGCTGCACGCTACCAAAAATGGCGTGGCATTCTTTCTGTTGTTTATCTATAATGGGTAAAGATATGACACATTTGTTTATTATGCCTAATCTTCCGGCCGGCGGCCGAATATAATTTTTACCTCGTTTTTTTAATAATCTAATGTGTAGAGAATAATGTATGAGAGTTTCTAAACTTTTTGGAAAACCAAGCAAAACTGAAGGTTCAGACTATAAAATTGATTCGCACCGGTTGCTCACGCAGGCTGGTTTTATTAGGGAGTCGAGCGCAGGACGTTACTATTTGTTGCCGCTCGGCTTAAAGGTACACGAAAAAATTATCGCTATTGTGCGCAAGCACATGAACAAAGCCGGCGCACAAGAGCTGGTTATGCCAATTTTGCACCCGCTAGAGCTTTGGCAAGAGACCAACCGTACTACCACAGTTAGCTTTGAGCTCATGAAAATCACCGACCGCCGCGGCGCCGAATTCGCACTGGGCGGCACCGCAGAAGAAATGGCCGTGGATTTAATCCGCCACTTTAATATAAGCTACAAAGATTTGCCATTTAACGTGTACCAATTCAGCAATAAGTTCCGCGATGAGCTCCGTGCCCGCGGCGGCCTGCTGCGCGTTCGCGAATTTGTTATGAAAGATGCCTACAGTTTTGGCACCGAAGACCAATTTAAAGATGTGTACCAAGGCATGTGGGACACCTACAAGGCAATCTTTAATGAGGCAGGCCTAAAAGTAGACGTGGTTGCGGCAGACAACGGCTACATTGGCGGCGATTACTGCCACGAATTTGTAGCAGAGGCCAAGGCAGGGGAGAGCCGCTACTTTATAGATGAAAAATCTGGCTACGCTGCACACGAAGATGTCGCTACATTTACAATCGGCGATAAAAACACAGAAGAAGCGCTTAAGCCCTTGCAACAAGTGGCTGCCGACCGCGGCCCTACCATGAAAGATGGCGAGGACTTTCATAAGCTACCGTTGTGGCAACAAGTAAAAGATGTGCTATATTTTGACGAAGCGACCAAGCGCTACATTCTAGCTGTAATCCGTGGCGACCTAGACGTAAACGAAACCAAGCTTATGCAAGCCGCAGGCGCATGGGACTTGCGTGCGGCCACCGAAGACGAAATCCGGCACGACCTTGCCAGTGAACCTGGCTTTATATGCCCTGTGGATTTTGTAAAACATGGCAAAAAAACCAAGTTTCCAGTGGTAATTGTGGGTGACAAATCGCTAAGGACCGCCCGCAATATGTATGGCGGCGCCAACAAGAAACACCTGGACCACCTTAATATAAACATTGACCGTGACTACAAGGTGGACATAGAAGCCGACATAGCACTTGCCCAGGCTGGTGTGCCCAGCCCAGACGGTAATCCATTAGTAGAAAAACGCGGCATAGAAGTAGGTAATATATTCCAACTAGGATATCACTACTCCAACCTGATGGAAGGCGCAGAATACACCGACGAATCCGGCAAACGCCAAAAATACTACATGGGCTGTTACGGTATTGGCATTGGCCGCACTTTGGCTGCAATTGTAGAGGCAAACCACGACCAAAAGGGGATTATGTGGCCGGAAAGCGTGGCTCCGGCTAAAATATACCTTGCCCGCCTTGGCAACAATCCCGATACTACCAAAGTTGCCGATGACCTGTACCAAACACTCCTCGAAAAAAATATAGATGTGCTCTACGATGACCGTGACGCCCGCCCTGGCGAAAAGTTTGCCGACGCCGACCTCATGGGAATCCCATATCGAGTTGTAGTGAGCGACAAACTGGTGGCCGCCAAACAATTTGAGCTAAAGGCACGCTCCCAAGACGAGTTTGAACTGCTTACGCACGCCGAATTACTCCAAAAAATTAGCTAAATAGGCAAATATATGTAACTTGTGTGTAAATTGTTGCATACACAAAAACAGGTTGCTATACTGTTGCATAAATCAGGGAAGGTGACGGAAAAACGACCACCAAAAACAGACTCCAAATCCCTGAGTTTTACAGATTGCAACATAGTGCCGTAAGGCATAAAGAAAGAGAGACTATATGAAAAAAGCATATCAGCTAACAGCTGCTGGTAAAGCGGATCTCGAGCTAGAATTAAGTGAATTAAAGTCCCGCCGCAGTGAAATTGCCCAAAAAATAGCCGACGCCCGTGATTACGGCGACTTGAGTGAAAACTCAGAATACGCCGCAGCCCGCGACGAACAGGGCCAGGTTGAAAGCCGTATTGCAGAAATCGAAGAGATCCTGCAGAACGCAACCCTTATTAAGGGCAGGACTAGCAAGCCAACCAAGGTTATGCTCGGTGTTCAGGTAGATTTAGAATCCGACAAAAAGAAAAAAGTAAGCTACACGATTGTGGGTTCGGTAGAAGCCGATCCGCTAGCTGGTCGCATTAGCGACGAATCGCCAATTGGCCAAGCGTTAATTGGCAAAGCGGTCGGCGACAGTGTGACTATTAAAACCCCTGGTGGCGACGCAAGTTACGCAGTGGTTGCGATTAGTTAAGTTTTTACATAGCGGCTCTAAAAAGCACCCTTTAAAAAAGGTGCTTTTTAGTATATAATTTTGCAGTTGAGTCAAGCATCACGGAAGGAAGTTTCGTGGAAATCAAGGTGTTGGTGTTCAGCGACTGTGGCAACGCACCCTTTTTTGAGTTCGCGCCCGACGGCCGCCGGTACACCGAGTTCCGCTCGTTGCGGGACGTGCCGGACCGCATCAAGAAAGCGGGGGTCAGTTGCGAAATCAGCGCTACAGTGGAAACCAACGGCTACAACCTGGGTGTGTTCGTGTACGAAGACTGGGGCAACGCCGAGGTAATCGCAACCGGCAACATGGTCCGAGTGGTGGCAGACACGGTGGAATGGGCTAACGTCGCGTTTACGCAGCACATGGGCGGTGTTGCCCAGTGGCTGCTAGAACACGGCGGGTTTGCGCCTGTCGACGTCGGTTTTGAGATCAGAGCCTACGGCAAGGATCCCAAGCGTTACCCCTTGCAAGAGGGGGGTCAGCGGTACACCGTGTTCACTTCGACCACGGTGGCCAAGGATCTGAAGAAGCCGCTGTACTTCCAGTACCGCTGTACATCACCTCATCGCTTCGAAAACTACGCCTTGGGTCGGTCGACTATCGAGGCCGAAGGGGGGCCGGTGGAGTTCATCAACACCGGCGTCTGCGTGATTGCCAGCGGTAAGTTGCTCAGCGATGTAGACAGCGTGTGGCAGCAGATGCTACGAGAAGCGTTCGACCAGCAGCACGGCTGACTCACGCGCGGTGCGGCACGGTTTCTGACCGGTGCCGCACCGCAAGTGTCATGCAATTAATCCCACGAGAGACCAGGATGGGCGACATGTTTGTGAAGGTCCGCGTTTTTGGCCCCGAGGGCCACCGTGCGTTCAAGGACGGCAACGAGCACGGCAGCTTCAAGGACTATGCCGGCTTGGAGCTGGTGCCGGGCGTGATCCAGAAGGTGGCGATCATGTATCAAGTGGTTGCCATGGTCGCGCGCAACGGCTACAACCTGGGCACGCTGCCATCGCCGGTGAACCCGTCGGTGATGGTGACAGCCACAGGCGACCGAGTGACCTTTACGGCACTCGATCTGGACACCGCCTTCAAGGTGTGGAACCACCACGCCGAGGAGATGGGTAAGTGGATGCAGGGCATCCAGCGGGTGGAGTTCAACCTGGGTACGCCTTTCGAGATCCGTGCCTACGGTGAGAACCCCATGGTCTATCCACACATCGACTGCGGCCAGCAGTACGCGGCCGTCAAGACGTTCGGCGAGGCGGCGCGCTTCAAGGACGCCACGTTTTTCCGCGTAGGAAGCATCGTGCCGCTCAACTACCACACGTTCGGTGTGAGCCTGTGTGGCGAGAACGGCGATGTAGAGGTGATCCACACCGGCAACTGGCTGGTCGTGGGCGCTTCGTCGCTGGAGGCAGCCAAGCAGGCGTTCAACGACGTGATGCTCAAGCTGCACGCCTGCGTGGTAGACGAACACGCCGCGAAGCAACTGCTGTGACGGGCTGATTCAACGCTGGGCGGGTGTCAGGCGTTCTGTCTGACACCCACTCACATCCCTTTTTATCATTTTTTGTGTGTAACGAGCTGCCATCTTGCTTAAGCTGGCAGATTTTATTTTTAGTGTTATAATATTCCATCGAGTCATTACACCTATGCAAGGGAAGTGATCGGCATGTTTGCTATTGTCCGTGCGTTTGGTAAGTACGACGGCGTTGTGTTCAAGAGGAAGGCCAGCGGCGGCGGCCCGATGCAGTGCTACGTGGATTTCGTGAGCTTCGAGGCCGTCACCGAGGCAGCAAAAGCCGCCGCGGATTACTACGAGGTCACTTTTGCTGTCGCAGCCAACGGCTACCGCTTGGGCACACACCCAGCGCCCAACCACCCTAGCGTTGAGGTGTCGGCCACCGGTGACCAAGTGGTTTTTACCACGACCAACTTTGATACTGCCAAAGCGGTGTGGAACGACCACGCCGCTGGAATGGCTGTCTGGTTGGAGGACTACGGTAGGCCAGAGTTCCACTTTGGCGAGTTGTTTGAGGTGCGCGTGTGCGGCGTTCGAGCCGACCTTCCCAAGAAAGGCGATGCCTACAAGTATCTCTGCTGCGGCTCGTTCGGCGAGGCCGCCGAATACAGCGACACCGCAGAGTTCTTCGAAGTGCGCACGGTGATGGAGGCCAACGGCTACCGCATGGGATCCTACGCCATCGGCTCAGGAGACCAAGCGGTTGACGTGACCGCAACGCCGATGGGCCTTGTGGTCACTGGCATGGACCTGGCATCGGTGCAAGCGGCATGGACCGACCACATGGCCGGTTACCAGCAGTACGTGGAGCAATCCAAGCTGGTTGCCCGCGAGGTGACAGGTATGCGGATCAGCGTGTTCAGCAATCGCCCGCACACCATGTTGCCGTTTAGGCAAGGGAGCGGCCACTTTGGGGTTTTCGATGGCCTTACCGGCCTGCCGGAAGCACTGATCGGTGAAGGGTCGGATGATGAGTTTTCTTACAGCATCGAATCGCCTGCGCCGAGTAACCCCTTCTTGCTTGGCATGCACATACTCACGAAGGACGCAGAGGAAGGGTCTCCCAACGCCACACTGGTGGCTACAAACGCCGTCTTCAAGGTTGTGTCGTCTAGCTATGCGTTTGCCCTGGTCGTATGGAATTGCTATCAGGTCACGATGAACGGTACGCATGTGGAGATGTCCCAAGAGGCGAGCCGGCGGCTCTTTGAGCTCTGCCGGAACACGGCTATCCTTGCTGAGCAGGCTGACCAACAGGGCTGATCTGCCGCATCGCAGGCATCTCTTGGTAGTTGCAACATTGGCTCACCCGCGGCGCGGATGCTGGGCACTCGCCCGGCACCCGCGTCCGCAGATCTGAAATTATTTTAATTATGCAAGATTTTTGCATAGATAAGTTATTTAGTATATAGTTTTTGTTGAGTTGACCCCATCAACCCCAGAGGAGTGGTTAACGTGTTGTTTGGTGTGAGCGTGTTCGGACCTCCCATCGGCCAGATTTTTCCCAAGATCGACGAACAAAAGGGTTCGTACGCAGAGTTCGACAGCTTCGATGCCATCACCGGCGACGTGCAGGAGCAGGCGTTGCACTACGAGGTGCTCGGTGAGGTGTCGCCCAACGGTTACCGCTTGGGCGAGCACAGGGCGCCGAACTACCCGTCGGTTCTGGTGCAGGCGTCGGGCAACAGGGTGGCGGTTTCTGCCCCAACGTTGATCGAGGCCAAGTCGGCGTGGAACGACCACCTCGCGGGCATCGACCAGTGGCTCCAAGCCCACTTGCGGTCGCAGGCCTCTCAGCCGATCTCGGTGAGAATCACAGTGCACGGCCCAGCTGGCACCGAGGCCCTCACCGAATTTCTCGCCGACGGCACTGCCTGCGCCACGTTCGATGACTTCGAGATGGTGCCGGCGCACTTGGCGGGGGCGAACAACCTGACTTTTGTGGTCACATCGCCGACGCTGCCCAACCATTTCATGATCGGCGGCTTCCGCGTGAGCGAGGAGCCAAGGGCGGGCCACTACGGCACGGTGTCGTCCAACGGCCTGAGTCTGCGGGTGCAGTCGCACAACTTGCTGTTCGCCATGAGGGTTGTGTACGTCTTCCTTGGCGCTATCGGCAAGGACTCCGTGTACGCCACTGAGGCGAGGGATGAGCTCTTGCAGTTGCGCCGCAACGGCAGAATGAGCTGACTCACCGCGGGGTGGATGCCGGACAACCGCTCGGCATCCACGCCCGCAGGCACATGTAATCACCTTTTTAATATTGATTTTATTTTAATTTTAGTTTATAATTTTTACCCGTCAGACAAATTCTGCTTCGGGAGGATTAGCGTGGACGCGCTCCGAATCACTGTTTCTGTTGACCGCAAAGTCGAGGAGGTGCTCGGCCGCCTTTATAAGGGCGAGAATGACGGATACTGCGTTGACTTCATCGTCTTCGACGACATCCCCGCCAGCGTGGCCGCCGTGGCCACAGGGTGCAGGGTGGTCTGCCCGACGGCTGAGCATCGCTACGCGCTCGGCACGTTCGACTCAGACATCAGCGTGGACGAGCACACCCTCGAGAGGGTGCGCTACAACGTGACCGGCCGCAGTGCTGTGATCGACGCCAAGACTGTGGCCGGCGCACGTGCTGCCTGGCAACACCTCATGGCGTGTGTTGCGGCGTGGCGGCCAAACACAACCGGGTTCAACATTCGGGTGTTCGCCGAGGCCGACAACCCGCTGACGCCCATCGCAGTGGGCGACGGCCGCGGGTACGCGGATTTCCCCAACCTGGAGTCCGTGCCCACCACGCTGGTAGAGCACGCGCTCACCGTGGTTGTGGAGTCGCCAGTACCCGACAACTGCTATCAGTTGAGTTCGTACACGGTGTGCGAGGATCCAACTGGCAGGGGAGACCGCGCCAAGGTCACCGCAACCGGCATGTCCGTGAAGGTTGCCTCGACCAGCTTGAGTTTCGCCTGGCGTGTGTTCAACCTGTACCTCGGTGGTCTGCCGCAAGTGCCGACGGGGTGCCGCGAGGAACAGCAGGCTGAGTTCCGGCAGCTGCGCAACAACGCTGTGTCCTGACAACCGCGATGCAGATGCCGGACGGGAACGTCCGGCATCTGCTCGCGCAAACCGCCCTTCTGTAATCAGCGGTAGCATTAAAGTATAATTTTATTTTGTCAGTCCAATCGAGTAGGGAGGAACGTGAGCGACAAAGCGCTTACAATTGTGGTGTTCACCAAGGCTGCAGGCCTGGGCACCGGACGTTTCGCTTCGGATTCCGAGGAGCAGGAAACGTTTCAGACGTTCAACCAGATCCCCGAAGAGCTCGCCAAAAAAGTGATTCGCTGCCGTGTAAGCAGTGAAGTTGCAGAAAGCGGCTACGGCCTGGGCGAAACCGAAAGGCGGTTTGGCCCTATCGCCGACGAGCAGGTAGTGCGCCTTACGTCGACGGGTGTGTGGCTGTGTGTCGAGGGCCCCAATGTGGCTTCCGTCCGTGAGGCATGGGACTACCACTTGAAGGAGATCGGAAACTGGCGCCGTGCCAACTGGTCACCACGGCGCGTTGCCATGCCGGGTGAGTACGGCGAGCAGGATCCGCTCAGGTGAACGTGGTGAACTAGTGATCTTGAGTTCTCCCTGAGCTACGGCTGATCGACGGCGAGGCAGGTACAGGACATTACTGCCCTAGACCTGCCTCGCGCAACCGCCCCTGTTGTGCTACTATAGCTAGCAGTATGGCGACACTAAAAGAACTCCGCGACGAACGGCTCCGCAAGTTAAATGAGCTTACACAATTGGGCGTTAACCCGTATCCGGCTAAAGCCGAGCGCACGCATACATTACGGGCAGTTAACGAGCAGTTTGCCAAGCTTGAAGGCGCACAGGCCAGTGTAGTTGGCCGTATCACCAACATCCGCAAATTTGGCAAAATAGCTTTTGTGGTAATTCGCGACGCTACTGGTAGTTTGCAATTATTTTTGGGTGCCGATAAAGTTGCGGACTTAAACGCCGAAGACTCGCAAATTGGGTTCGACCAACTGCCGCTACTAGATTCAGGCGATTTTATCCAGGCCGACGGCCAGATAATCAAAACCAAAACTGGCGAAATCAGCATTGGAGTAGAACGTCTGCGCCTGCTCACTAAATCGCTCCGCCCGCTGCCTGGCGCGCACGATGGTTTTACCAACAAAGAAGAACGCCTGCGCCGCCGCTACGTAGACACCAACGCCAACCCTGACGTATACGAACGCTTTTTACGCCGCAGCGCGTTTTGGCAAGCCACACGCGACTTTTTGTTGAGCGCTGAATTTGTAGAAATCAACACGCCAGTGTTAGAACTTACCACCGGTGGGGCAGACGCCAACCCATTTGTTACCCACATGGACGCCCTAAACCAAGATTTTTACCTGCGCATTAGCCACGAACTGCCATTAAAGCGTTTGTTAGTTGGCGGCTACGAAAAAGTCTTTGATATTGGCCCCCGGTTCCGTAACGAAAATTACTCAGACGAACACCTACCCGAGCACATCGCCATGGAATGGTACTGGGCCTACGCCGACTGGAACATGGGCATGCGCTTAACTGAACAGTTGGTGCGTAGTATTGCCGACAAAACCTGGGGCACCCGCCAGTTCACCCTGGCAAATGGCATGCAGGTAGACCTTGGCGCAGACGGCGAAGACTGGCCGCGCATTAGCTTTGTAAATATTATGCAGGAGCATTTTGGCCTAAACGTGTTTACCTGCACGCTCGACGAAGTAAAAGCCCAGCTTAAAAAATACGGTGTCGAAGTAGAGAAGTCAGAGAATAGGCCGCGCGGCATTGATAAATTATGGAAGAAGATTCGCGGTACCCTGCCTGGCCCCGCATTTTTAGTTGATATTCCAACCTTTTTGCAGCCACTCGCCAAAACCCAAGCCAGCAACCCCGAGCTAACTGAACAATTTAACTTGCTCCTGGGCGGCAGCGAATTATGTAAGGCGTACTCTGAGCTCAACGACCCCATAGACCAATTGAACAGATTTGTTGAACAACAAGCCATGCGCGACGCCGGCGACGATGAAGCTATGATGCTCGACATCGACTACGTTGAAGCCCTGGAATACGCCATGCCCCCAGCCTGCGGATTTGGCTTTAGCGAACGCCTATTTTGGGTGCTAGAAGGCGTCACCGCCCGCGAAGGCGTGATATTCCCAGCCCTTCGCCGCGAAATAGACGAAACCACCAAAACGGTATATCCCGATTTAAAATTTGAGGCGCCTGCACCAAAACCGGCGCCCAAAGCATCAGCCAAAGACCTGCCAGAATCCGCAGCCGAGCAGGGGACGGTCAAGCTATATTTAGATAATTACCAACTAACCGAATGCAACGCCACGTTGGTAAGCACAGAAGATCTTGGCGAAGGCAGCTACCGTTTTGTACTAGACCAAACCTGCCTGTATCCGGGCGGTGGCGGCCAAGATTTCGACCTCGGCAAATTAGAATGGGACGGCGGCGAGCTTGTTTTAACCTCTGTCAGCAAAGATAAAGACGGCATTGTGTACCACGACGGCACCCTGCAAGGCGAGCTGCCAAAACCAGGCGACCGCATAGAATGCGAAGTAGACGAACCCCGCCGTTTATTAAACTCGCGCCTGCACTGTGCCGGTCATTTAATAGACTACGCAATCGCAAAACTCGGCAAAGACTGGAAAGCCGGCAAGGGCGCGCACTACCCAGGCCGCAGCTACGTAGAATACGACGGCGAATATGTGGCCGAAGAATCCGAAACCCTGGCGCGCTCAATCGAAACCGTGCTGCAAAACCTAGTGCAAGAAGGCGGCGCAATCACACCATCGCGCGTACCCGGCGCCGACGCCAACAAATACAGCGCCTACCTGCCGCAAACCATTTTAGATTCTTACAAAAACGTGCACGTCACCAAATACCCGCACGACTTTGCAGTGTGCTGCGGCGGGACACATCTTAAAGACGTATCCGAGCTCGGTGAAGTAAAAATCACAAAGATTAAGAAAAAAGATGGCCATATCCGCGTAAGTTACGAATTGGTGAGTTAGGTGAACTCCAACTATTTGATTAGCTTCAAGGAGGAGCTGGAACAGATTGATAAACTCGTAGCAACGCCAAATCTTATACGGGAGTTTGCCATAAGTCAACTCAGGGGAGTGACACGAAAGGCGACTCTCTCATATCAAGACAATTTAAAGATAAACAACGCTATCCAAGCCTTGGCGAATATTAAGGATGCCTCTATTAGCAGTAACTATCGTGTGATTTATAATCAGGTGTGTGTCTTGGCAGCATCGGCGCTTGAAGCTATTTTAAAGCGATATTTTATCGATGCCGCTAATGATTACACCCGACTCAATCTAAATAATAAAAAGCTAGATGAGATCAAGGTGACTCTGAGAGTGCTAATAGACAAAGACCTTAAAGAAGGAACACTTGGAGAAAATATAATTTTATCTGATAACAGTTTAAAATTTCAAGATTTACAGTCGATTAAGCGTGCCTTTTTAGATTATTTTTCCGGCATGAGCCTGAATTTAGATACGGATCTAGAGAAGAAATTAATTTTTTACCTTGAAGTTAGACACGTAATTGTACATAAATCCTCGTATGTGGATAAAAAGTTTTTGCATGCAACGAGTGGTCGTGAAGCAAATTTACGGAGTTGGCAACTGGGCGATAAAGTACAGCTTGATGAAGAAGATTGGAAGAGCATAAAAGAGTCGTATGCTCTATTATTGGCTGAGATAATTAAGTAATTATTGACAAAACCCCAAATTCGTGCTACACTGCAAGTACCAATCGTTTCTCTTACATAAAAATTCGGTAAACAGTTGTCTGCATGTAGCTTAATAAGTCGCTATGCAGGGCTAAAGCCGCGTTCGCGCCTGGGAACAGGTGTGGGTATCGGGATAATAATCAAAACCAGGTGCTTTCGTGCCAATGAAAAGGCACGCGGGTGTGATGCTATCTACGTCCAATGTCACTGGCAAAAGACTGCAGAAGATAGCGTATGCGGATAGGGCGTATGGTGTTTGCTTGACCTTCTAAGCGAGCTTTGGGGAAACCCGGAGCAGCCTATGGTTGGAATGGCGCAGTGTGCGGACCGCCGCCAAACAGGCAACTGTTTGCCGAATTACATCTAAAAAGCTTCTTGCCAACCGGCAAGCGACCGTAGGAACCCAAAGATAGGCACAAGAAGGCCTGGGCCACGGATCGTACCAGAAAGCAACCAGATGTTTTTACGAGAAATTATTGCGCGCCAGTGCGTAGGGCGCAGCCTAAAAGTAGGGCAGTTATACTACTTTGTACATTTGCGCACAGAAACGATTTTAAAACCCCGCTAGGCGAAGGCTTGGCGGGGTTTTAATAAAATGGTGCAGGCACTATTTTACGGGATTATTATTTTGACTTTTTTACTCTTATATTTTATCATATATTGAGGTTTACCCATCTCCAATCGACTGAGGAGTTTCGATGCAGCAGTTCGACCTTTCCTGGTACGAGGGCGTCACCGACAAGAAGTTTGCCGACGTCACGCCGGGTTCGGTTCTGACGTACCAGATCTGGAGTCCTACCAGCGAGCAGGACGGCGCCATGCGCGTGCTCACCGAACCGTTCGCGCGGACCACGTGGCACGGCAACGTCGACCACAGCACCCACAACCGCGGGGAGTGGCTGGAGTTCCAGGTCGTCTACGGCGAGCTGGTGTTCAACCACAGCGCCAAGCTGTTCGGCGAGCCGGACTGGCGGGTGTACCCCGAGGGTCTGGGTGAGCCGCCTGCAGCTACACCGGCTGTGGTGGTCTGGCGCACCGAGCGCGAGCCCCACCTCATTCCGGTGGCTTCCATCTGGTGGGGCGAGCCGGGGCAGGACGCCGAGGAGTTCCGTCAGCAGGTGTTGGCGGAACTGCCTCAGCCGTTGGCTGTGGAGGAGCGTTTCGCCCTCCGCGAGGGCACGCCGGTGACGGTGCTGGTGGTTGCCGAGCAGAGCGAGGAGCTCACCGAGCTCCTCGGGCAGCTCAACCACCCGCTGGTCACGGTCAAGGCGGCGCACTCGGCCGAGGAGACCCTGGCCAAGCTGAACGGTACCGATGTGATCATCGTGGCCGATGAACTGCCGATCCGTGCCGGCGAGCAGCCCGTGCGGACGTACTGCGCCGGGTTCATCAGGGATGGCTTGGTGCAGCTCGACATCCCGCTCATCGGCTGGCCCGTGAACGTGCTTCGGCGCCGCAACAGGGAAGACAACCCCGACCTGGTGACGATGCACCTGCAGGCCGAGTGCGGCCAGGTGCTGGGTGCCATGCCGGAACGGGGGCGCGTGCCCCTGCACCACGTGCTGGACGCCCTCGGTGTCCACACCACCTACGTGTAACCACGCGTTACACAGCCCAGGACTGTCAGGGCACACTGTGACAGCACCCGTCGGCCGCTCTTTAAAAAGGGCAGCCGGCGGGGATTACCGCAATGCACAAATCGTCTTCGGACGATTTTATTTAATTTCGGTCAGTTCAATATCAAATACTAAGTCTGAATTTGCTGGAATATTCGGCGATGGCGAAGCGCTGCCGTATGCCTGCGCAGCAGGAATGATTAACCGACGGGTGCCGCCAACTTTCATGCCGGGTACACCTTTTTGCCAGCCTTCGATCACGCCATTGAGCGGAAAGGTAATAGGCTGGCCAAAGTCGTGTGAGCTTTGAAAGATTGTGCCATCTGCCACCAATGCGCCGGTATAGTGTGCGGTAATGGTAGCGCCTGCTGGCACGGGATCGCCCGAACCTTGTACGGTGTCGATAATTTGTAATTCGGTAACTTGGGCTTGCGGCTCAAAATTTGTTAGTTTTGTGCCTTCTAATTTAGTTGTATCCATTCCACGATTGTACCAAATGGCTGCTACAATAGGGCAATGTCTACCATTTATTACACCGATGGCTCGTGTAGCCCTAACCCTGGCCCTGGCGGATTTGCCGTTATAAAAAATATGGAAGTGTGCGCGCTGGGGAGCGAGTCTGCCAGCACTAATATACGCATGGAAGGCCACGCCCTTATTGCCGCCATGAAAGATGCAAACGGCCAGCCCTGCACAATCCACACCGACAGCGAATTTTGGATTAACGTTATCACCAAATGGGCGCCTGGCTGGCAAAAAAAGGGTTGGAAGAAGTCGAATGGCGAAATCAAAAACCTCGATTTAGTAAAAGAAGCTTACGCGCTCCACCAGCAAAGCAAGGCCACGCTTATTTGGGTGCGCGGCCACAATAATGACCCTGGCAACGAACTCGCCGACCAGTGGGCAAACAAAGCCCGCGAAACAAAGGCGTAGACGAAATTTTATTTTAGTGTGATAATTTGTAGGCTCACTTGTTGAGAACTACAAAGGGGACACATGGAGAACGAAGAGAGGTTCAGGAACCACGACAACGACGTCAACGTTGCCCGGATGGCCATGGCGGCGGGTATCGCCCAATTCTTCATGGCTGGCATGGGGTTGGTCTTGTTGATCTTGGCCGGCCTGGCGATGTGGCGTGCCATTGGTGACGGCTGGGTGGACTACGTGTTGGTCCTTCCTCCGGCTGTGACCGGCGGCATTTGGCTGCACACGGTGTGGTTCTACCGCTACAGCAAGATGTCGCCTGCGCTGGATATTCATATTCGCATGACCTTCCGGGGTCTGTGGCGTGGGTGTGGGGCGTTGGTGGCCTTGGGGTTGCTGTATCTGGCCGTCGCTGCAATCTTCTAGCAAGTCCTGTGCCCAAAGGGTTATACGCCATAGATTGGGGTGAGATGAACGACGACATGGCAGTAACACTAGTCATCCGACAGATGTTTCGGCGGCTTGCAGGATTCATGAAGTGGATCATGCGGATCGTGGGGCCGGCAGCCTTAGTGGTGGGTATCTGGGCGCAAGATGTCAGCGAGTTCGAGGGTGACATTGCTGTGGTGCTCACCTACGTGTTGCTTGGTCTTGGTTGGTCATTGCTCGGGTGGCTCGGCAAGCTTTGCAATCCCAGAAACTCTGAACTTGTCTATTTCCGGACCATGATCGCCATTGGGATCATCTGGATGGTCGCGACGTTTTTCCTGGGGTTGGTGGTATTTGCGGCTGTCACCCTGCTCTAGAAAGAGGTGGTTTGTTGGCTAAAAAAGCATTCGCCAATACACAGTGCAGGCGGCGCGCCAACGCACTGTTTGCACTGCTTGCGGTGGCAGGGCCAAGCTTGGTTGTGACCGGCATTGTCTTTGCATTGGCAATGCGGTTGGCTGTGCGTCCGTGGGGCGGGTCGTGGCTCGAGTACCTCGTTGTTGCGGTCTGCTTTGCTGTTGGCCTGCCGTGGACATACACGGCTAGCCGATGGCGACGGGCAAAGACACCCGTCGAGGACTTTTACAAGGCCATGAAGTCCGGCTTTGCAAATGGACTCGTGGGCGGTGCGCTTGCGGCGTATGCCGTGAGTTGGGCTGGTTCGATCCAGCTGCAGTTTTTGTCCCTGTAGTTATGCGCTGGGCGGTACCGTCTGTATGCGGTGTCCGCCCAGCGTAGGGATTTTGTTATTATTTTAGCGTTTTTGGTTGCCCCGACTCCGGTGGTAATTGGAGTCGGGGCAACCGCGCGGTTCAGTTTGTATGCCGGTCCGGGTCACGCTGCAATGCGTACCCGTTTTGGCGTCCACGACGAAAAGCTCTTGACCGCAAGCGAAAACGCCTGGTCGACCAGCTTGGCACGGTCCTTGTAGCTTGCCGGCCATTCACCGGTCCACCAGTCGGGCTTGTTGCTCGGCGGCTTCCTCAGCTGGCCTGGAACCAGCTGTCGCCAGTGGAAGGCAGGCCCATCGCGCGTCAGCAGCCGCAGGTGCCGGTCGCGCTCGTGCTTGCCATCGTGGGTGAGCGGCAGGTGCTCCCTGTCGAGCCAGAAGGTGAACAGCACCATGTACGACACCACACCAACCAACAAGGCCATGATGGCCGAAATCGCAGATGTGGTGCTGGCAACAAAAAGCACTGCTCCCTGTATGGCCGCAAAGATCAGCTTGAACATCACAACCACGCTCCATGGCAAATCAAGGTACTTGCGGAGCAGGCCGCCTTTGGTAAGCCTGTCGCGTGACGACGACGCCAGTTGGTCGGTCATGTGTTGTAGCGGCGATCCGTCCAGCACCAGCGTAGGCGCGGGGTCGTGGGGATCGTCGAACAACGTGCGCAGCGTTTCGGCGAGACTTGCCGACATGTCGCACGGTACGTGTACCAGCTGCAGTGTCAGGGACTCGGCATGATGCGTTATCTGCACTATGCCTAACTGGGCCAGCTCGAACACAGTTGAGGCCAACGCATGCCCAACAAACTGGCGCCTTCCCGACAGCAACATGTACTGTTCGAGCAGTGTGCGCTCCACGAACAACTCCTTTTGCGTGGGATCAAAACTAAAACCTGAATTATTATACAACGATTTACTTATATGTGGCGTATAATTTTATGGCCAGACAACAAGGAGGCGTATATGTCGTGGCCATTGCGTGGCGTCGTTGCTGCGGCGATTGGCATCATGCTGATCACCCACCAGGTGTACCTGCTGACCATGGGCGTTGCAAACGTGTTTGCAGGCCTGATCGCTACAGTGGTTCTTGTAGGTGGTGCAGCAAGCGGGGTGATTTCATGCTGGACGCCCAATGAGCTGAACAGGCCGGCAGCCAAACGGGCTGCAGCGCTGTTTGCGATCGTGCTGGTGGTTCTCGGTGGGTTCATGCAGCTCATGTCGTGGCTTTTTGGTCCACAGCTAACGTAAGTGCTCCACCTGGCGCCGCGTACCCTAGTTCTTAGGGTACGCGGCAAGTCCTTGGTAGAATAGAGTAAGAAGGAGTACGTATGAAAGCAATTTGGCATGATAAAGTAATCGCCCAATCACAAAAAGAAGACCTTATTTACATAGAAGGCAACTGGTATTTCCCGCCACAATCAGTTAAGCAGGAGTTTTTGCAAAAAAGCCCCACACCCTACACCTGCCCCTGGAAAGGCGAGTGCCAATACTTTAACGTAACCGATGGCACCCAAACCAGCCAAGACAACGCCTGGTGTTACCCAAGCCCAAAACCAAGCGCAATCCAAACTGTTAAGAAAGATTTTAGTGGGTACGTTGCATTTTGGCGGGACGTGCACGTAACGGAATAGTCGATACGGTATAAATCAGCCGGTGATGGCTACCAATGGATCGTAATGACTCTTAAAGAATTCGTATGGCATAAATTATTGCGCCGCCCGTATACGCTCGCCGTAAAAGATTCGGGCACCGGCGATCCAGTGGTGCTTTTGCATGGTTTGGCTTTAAACGGTGCGGTGTGGCAAAAGCTAGTCGCCTTGCTTGGCGATAACGTGCGCGCAATCCGCCCGGATTTACTTGGGTTTGGCGATTCGCCCCGGCCAGACTGGAGTGATTATTCGGTAGACGACCACGCCCGTGCGGTAATGGCCACCCTCAAAAAACGCGGTGTGACAAAGCCGGTTACTATAGTGGGCCATTCTATGGGTTGCTTAGTTGCAGCCCATATTGCAACCAAATATCCGCAGAGAGTAAAACGTTTGGTGTTGTATGCGCCCCCATTATTTGTAGACGAGCCTGATTTTCCCATCCATGGCAAGATGCGTAGCCGCTATTTTGCGTTTTACGAATATATTGCTAGCCGGCCCCAACTGGCGCTCCTTCCACAACAACGCTTGTGGCGCATAGCCCGGAGCATGTTTGGACTACACCTAGACCAAGAAAGGTGGCTGCCGTTTGAACGCAGCTTGCGTAACACAATCATGGCCCAGCAGGCTTACGAAGAATTTATTGCCTTGCGGGTTCCAACCGATATTGTGCACGGAAGGCTGGACTTTGTTATTGTGCGGGCAGAAATCGCCGCTATATTAAAGGCTAATCCGCACATTACCATGCATACTTTTACGGGAACTCATAACCTTTCGGGGCGAGCCGCAAAGTTTTTATATGATATTCTTACCAAATAAAGAAGGCTAATCAAAAAGTAATGTCTAACAACATAACCATTGCGCTCATTGCGGGCACCTCGCGTGCGGGCAGGGAATCCATTAAGGCCGCCCGTTACGTTGCCGAGTTCGGCCAGAATCTGCCTGATGTGACTATAGTCTTTGTAGATCCTACCGATTTTCATTTGGCGGGCGATGGTAACGACCCAGAAGCTAAAGACCCTGCCTACACAGCAATTACCCAGAAAGCCGACGCTTTTTTTATTGTGACCCCCGAATACAACCACAGTTTCCCTGGTAGCTTAAAGCGGTTGCTCGACAGCGAATATGCAAATTACATCCACAAACCCGTGGCGCTGGCCGGGGTTTCTAACGGGGCATGGGGTGGGGTGCGGGCAGTTGAGGCGTTGGTGACGAGCGTGCGCGAAATGGGGCTGGTAGCCACAAGTTACAGTGTGTATTTTCCGCGAGTCCAAGATTTATTTACCGCAGACGGCCAGTTAAAAGCTGCCCACGTCGGCCAATATTCGCGCTCTGTGGGTTATGCGTATAACGAACTTTTGTGGCTCGCCCGTGCGCTAAAATCCGCCAGAAAAGAGAAATAACTTGCAAAGAGGGGTATAATAAGTTGCATGGTAGACTTTTTTATTATGATAGCTAGGTTTTTTATGGCCATTGGCCGAAGTATACGGCATGAGCCCCAAGCCCGTGCTTTGCTGCTGTTTATCATTATCCTTTTAGTGAGTGGCACCATTTTTTATGTAGAGGTAGAGCATTGGGGCATTATAGACGCTTTATACTACTGCGTTACCACGTTAACCACTGTAAGCGGCGGGCTGTACCCCAAAACTGAGGTGGGCAAGATTTTTACCATCATCTATCTGTTTATGGGAGTTGGGGCTATGCTGGCCGCGCTTAAGTTAATCTCGCGGCATGCGCTAAAAGACGAAGAAGAATCGCCCTTGCAAAAAATCCGCGCCAAATTTGCGCCTGAAAAAACCAAATAATGTTCCATATTTCAGATGATGAGTTTGCGGTGCTCGTTGGCCAGGCTTTAGACGAGCTGCCAACTAAGTACACCCACAACATGGACAACGTTGCAATTGTGCACCAAGACGAACCAACGCCCGAGCAGCGCCAAAAATTGCAGCTGCATTGTGACGAAACGCTGTTCGGTCTGTATGAAGGCATTCCGCTTACCGCCCGTGGCGCAGGGTACAACCTAGTGATTCCCGATAAGATCACTATTTTTAAAGGGCCAATTTTGGAAGTCAGTACTAGCGAGGCTGCATTAAAAGCGCATATAAAACATACATTGTGGCACGAAATCGCGCATCATTTTGGGCTTGACCACGGGCGGATCCACGAGCTCGAGCGGCGGAATGCGTTGAGGGCCAGTAGCGAGAGTGTATAGATTTTTCGACAACTAGCGGGCTGCACTGCCTTCTTGAAAGCACCTAAGCATTCTGCAAACAGCGGAATGTTTACTTCGCCCTTCGGGTCAGAAGAGTGCTTTCGAGAGGGCAGTGTGCAGCCCGCTAGTTGTCTGCTTATTGCGTAGTATTAGCCTTCAACCTGGCATATACTAAAACCATGCGAAAATGTTTACTTGCCTTGCTTATAATTGTTGGGCTTTTAGTTCCGGCAACTGGGGTCCGGGCCGACGCCCAGGATTTTACATTTACTTCTTTTAGTGGCGACTACTACCTTGATTACGTAGAGGGTACTACTATTGCAGGGCTGCGGGTGGTGGAACGGCTCGATGCCGAGTTTCCCGACTTTGACCAAAACCATGGAATTTTAAGGGCAATCCCCGAAGACTACCAAGGCCATCCGCTCGAACTAGACATAAAAAAGGTGGCTATGGCAGATGGTACTCCTGTTAACTACCAAACATCTCACCAAAATGGCAATTTGGTATTAAAAATTGGTGATCCCAATAGTTTTGTGCATGGATCGCAAGCCTATGTTATTGAATACACCATGCGCGGCGTCACCTTGCAGCTACCCGACCACGAAGAATTTTTTTGGGATATTAATGGCGACCAATGGGCCCAGCTGTTTAAGAAAGTAGAGGCAAGGGTGCACCTGCCAGCAAATATTGCGAATTCACTACAAAGCCGGTGGGCCTGTTACGCTGGCCAGACTGGAACAAACGAACCTAACAAGTGTGCTGCAGTGCTGACAGACCAGCCTGACGGCGGCAAGCTAGTGACATTTACAACAACTGCTGGTATGCAAGTGTTGCCGCACCAAACTATGACAATTGTGCTTGGGTTTAATAAGGGTACGTTCGCCGAATACTCACCAAGCGCAAAACAAATACAGCAATGGTTGTGGATTGGGCTTAGTATTGCGTTGTTGCCGGCGGCCGCCCTGGCATTTACCACGTACCAGTGGTGGCGACGGGGTCGTGACCCTAAGTCTAAGCATGCAATTGTGCCACAGTACCTGCCGCCAAAAGATCTGGGCGTTATAAGCAGCGGCATTGTGCTTAAAGAGGCGTTCGATCCAAAAACAGTCACCGCCGCAATTGTAGACCTTGCCGTGCGCCATTACATAAAAATTTACGAGACCAAACAAAAAGGGCTGTTTACAAGCGCTGAATACCAGCTTGAACTGGTAAAAGCGCCAACAGATGTACGGGCAGAGGAGCTTTTGGTCATAATGTTAGTCTTTAAAACAGATACAGTAGGCACAAAAGTCAATTTGGATGACCTCAAGCTAAAGTTAGCAGAAGAGGCCCGACAAATTGGTAAAAGTTCAGAACGGCAACTCACGACAGATGGCTATTTTAGGGTTCTGCCGTCGCGGGCGACGTTTCCGTACTACTTGAGCGGCTCCATATTTTTAATTATTGGGTTTTTCTTGTTTGCAGTGGGTGGACTCGAGCAGCCATGGGCCCTTGGTTGGGCGCTAGCCGGTATTTTGCTAATAATTTGCGCCCACGCTATGCCTGCGCGCACAGCTAAGGGGGTAGAGGCGCGCAATTATTTGCTTGGTGTGCGTGATTACATAAAACTTGCCGAAGCTGAGCGTATAAAAGTGCTGCAAAGCCCCCACGGGGACCTGACCGAAAAGATAGAAGTCGGCGACAACCGGCAGTTAATAAAGGTATACGAAAAACTTTTACCCTATGCTATTTTGTTTAACCTAGAAAAGGACTGGGCAAAGGCTATGGCAGGATTGTACCAGGAATCGCCAGATTGGTACTCGGGCAATGCTGCATTTAATGCCGCGTGGTTTGCGGGTTCTATCGCTTCATTTAACACCAGTGCGAATACAGTATTCGCACCACCTAGTAGCTCGTCGTCGAGCGGTTTTGGCGGTGGTGCTGGTGGCGGCGGAGGCGGCGGCGGAGGCGGCGGTTGGTAGCGTTTTTGTCGTTTAAAAATAAAAATAAGGCGGACGTCCGCGGCTTCAGTAAAAACTGAGGCAGCGGACGTTCGCAAAAGCGCTGCTACGGCATACAAAAAACCAATTGCGTGACCCGAAGCCGAAGTTGACCTCTCTTTGCTTACAGAGGCAAGAAACAGAACTGTCTGCCGGACCATCTGTTTTAAGCCTAGGCCAATAACTAGTGCCAGTCTTTGTGCACCCCGACTGGCTCGCCTGTTTGGGCGCTTTCCAAACAGTGTCGGAAACTTGCAGAGCCGACATGCCTGGTGGTTGTGAGTGTTGGACCACCATAAGCCCACAGTGGTGTCCGTATTAGTGCAACACTCCCTCTGGTAGGAACGTGGTTTTTTGTATGGCCAGCTAAGTAAAGTATATCACGCGGAGAGAGTGTTATACTGGGTATAAACCAAAGGGGGTTATTTCACCGTGAACAGTATGTTAGCGACCGCGCAGGCTGCAATTCGTAACGCTGCAAAAGATTTAGGGTACGACGAGGCAACAATTGAAGCACTTATAGAGCCCGAAAACGCCCATGTGTTCGAGGTAGCGACATCGGGCGGCAAAAAATACGCTGCTTACCGCGTGCAACATAGCAGCAAGCTTGGGCCGCATAAAGGTGGCATTAGGTTTCACCCTAATGTATCGCTCGATGAAGTCCAGGCGCTTGCCACGCTTATGACCATTAAAACGGCCGCAGTCGGTTTGCCGCTTGGTGGCGGAAAAGGCGGGATAGTAGTTGATCCTCGCGACTTAAGCCGCCAAGAGCTAGAAGAAATATCACGCGATTACGCCCGCTACCTTGCGCCGCATATTGGCTCAGATAAAGACATTCCCGCGCCAGACGTAAACACCAACGCCGAGATCATGGACTGGATGGTAGACGAGCTAGAAAAAGTAAAAGGCCACCGCGATCCAGGCGCATTCACTGGCAAAACCATGCAAGGCGGCGGCAGTGAAGGGCGCGAGGCTGCAACTGGCCGAGGTGGCGTTATTTCGTTAATCCAATTACTAAAACATAACGGCCTCGACAAAAAACCCCTCACCGTTGCAATGCAAGGTTTTGGCAACGTGGGTTACTTTTTTGCCAAAGTGTTGCAAGAAGAGCTGCCGCATGTACGGCTCATTGCGGTTGCCAACAGTAAAAATACGTGGCTTAAGCCAGACGGAATCCGTATAGACGACGCCCAAGCGGCAGGGACGCCACGGCCAGAACATCTTACCGACCTTAAAAATGTAAGCACGCTGCCGGCAGCTGCAATCACCAGTGTAAAAGCCGATATTTTAGTGCTAGCCGCGCTAGAAGATGCTATAGTTCAAACAAATATGCACCTTGTAAACGCAGACATCTTGGTTGAGCTGGCCAATGGCCCTGTTAGCCAAGAAGCACACGAATATCTTACCCAAAAAGGCATCACAATCTTGCCCGATATCATCGCCAACGCTGGTGGTGTTATTGTTTCTTGCCTGGAATGGCAGCAAAACCTACAACACGAACATTGGTCCGAACAAGAAGTGAACCAAAAACTCGCCGATACGCTAGTGCCTGCTACCAACGCTATGATTCATTACGCCCAAGATAAAAAAGTAAGTTTAAAGCAGGCGGCGTTTGAGCTAGCACTTAGGCGACTCCTGCAGGAGCAAGGCCGTGACAAAAACGTGGTGGACTAAAAAAAGACAACAAAACGCGCTCGTAATAGGCATATGCGCCGCGGCCATAGTGATAGCCGGTTTTGTAGTATGGAGCAGTAAACCGGCTGCCGCCGAACCAAAACCCCTCATGCAGGCGCAGGGGATGGTATCTGTGCACTACACCCAAAAACCAGGTGCAATTTTGCTGACACCGGCGCTACCGGCAACAAAGGGGATAGTGCTGTATCCTGATGCGCACGTTGACCCTGCTGCTTATGCATATAAAATGAGCGGTTTGGCTCAGAGTGGTGTGGCGATTGTTATTGTGAAGCCACTCTTCAATATGCCACAGTTCGATTTGCAATCGTTTAAAGATTTTGCCGCGTTGGTGCCCGAAGTAAAAGAGTGGTACATGGCCGGCCACGGACAAGGCGCAAATAAGGCTTGCCAGAATGCAGAAAACAATTCATATAAGGGCATTATTGTACTGGCGGCGTATTGCACGAGATCGATTGCGTCAGTTTCTATGCCCGTACTGGTAATGTTTGGCGCAAATGATGGAATTGTGGCGCGGCAAGCAGTTGAACAGAATAAACTGTTCATGCCTGATACGACCCAATACGATTTAGTGGAGGGTTTAAACCATGCTGGATTTGCCGATTATGGCGCGCAGCAAGGCGACGGAGACACAACTCTTACCGATAGCGAAGTGCGCCTTAAAATGACCGAGCGCATCTCGCAGTTTATAGGCGTCACTGCCAGGGCAGACTAGTATGCCTGCAAAACGGCGGACATTTTGGGCGCGATTAAACCGCTGGTGGCTGCGGTACGAGTACAAGCACACCACGCTTGCGGTGATGGCAGTCATTTTGTTTGTGTCGTTGTTTGACAGCGCATTGCTTGGCACGGCATTCTCGTATTTGCAGGGCCTTGGCTATATTGGCGGTTTTTTGGCTGGCGTGCTTTCGACCACCTTTTTTACCGCTGTACCAGCAGTAGTCCTGATTGTTGAGCTAGCTACTGCTGGCCACGATCCACTTTTTTTGGCGCTCATCGTGGGTCTTGGCAGCGCTGCGGGCGATATGCTTTTGTTGGTTTTCTTTGAAGAGAAAATTTTTTACGAGCTGCGCCCCATCTTTAAGCGCCTGCGACTGTCTTTTTTGCTGCACGACAAAAGAAAACGCGCCTCGGTATCTAAGTTGTTAGCCGGCGCCCTTATTATTATGACACCTTTGCCAGACGAAATCGGCCTTGGGCTGCTTGGTATCTCTAGGTTTCCTAAAGCGTTTATTTTTGTGATATGCCTAGCGTTAAATACCCTTGGCGCGGCATTAGTAATACTGGCAGTCAGGGCGGTTGCGGCGTAGAATAAGCTTATGGCAACGCAAATAGCAATTTTTGCAGCTGGCTGTTTTTGGGGAGTCCAGGCATATTTTGACCAAGTCCCTGGTGTACTTAATACAACAGTTGGGTACACAGGCGGGCATGTGCCCAACCCAACTTACGAGCAAGTATGCACGCATACCACAGGCCATGCGGAGGCCTGCCGTATTGAGTTTGATCCAAATCAGGTTTCATTCCGTGATTTAGTGCGCCAATTTTACCGTATGCACGATCCAACCCAAGTGGACGGCCAGGGCCCCGACATTGGCGATAGTTACCGTAGCGCAATTTTTTATACGTCGCCCATCCAGCAACAAGAGGCAGATGAGGTGACAGTCATGGTGCAAAAAACCCTAGATAAGCCAATTGCCACCGAAATCACAAAGGCTACAGATTTTTACGAAGCAGAGGATTACCACCAAAAATATTTTGAAAAGACTGGCCAGGGTGCGTGCCATGTTGCATATGCGCCATTAGATAAAGAGAGCTTCTATAAGTAGTTGCTTAAGGGTAAGCGAAAGGCCCGCCGCACATGCACGAATGCATGGCGGGCGGGCCTGTTGCCGTAGAACACACAGTTGGAACTCTCCGTTCTCAGGCGCACTGCAAGAGCTGTTCGGTGGCGCAACGGCCGCAGTTGGGCGCGCCGTCGCACGAGATGAACCACTCCCAGTTGCCCTCGGCGGTCAGCTCCCCGTCCAGGAAGCAGATGTCGGGCAGTGGCACGAAGTCGAAGATCGGCGTGGCGTCAACGAAGAATCGCACGCTGGTTCGATCCTTGACCGGCCTCCAGTCGTTCTGGTCAGAGGGCCTGATGAGCAGTAAGCATTCCTCGTCCTTGGCGGGGAGCAGCGCACGCTCGTGACGGCCGGCACCTTCGACGGTGAACCCGGCGAGGGTAGCCACCACGGGGTCGTGGTGGAGTCCGAAGGTGGCGGAGATGTGCGCCAGCGCTTCTTCGGGTGCCGCAGCGATGCCGTCGAACCGAATACGGGCTTTGGCGAGATCACACATGGTTGCCTCCGGTATGTAGAACAGCAAACTACACGGTGTAGTTCAATTCTATATGATACCATACTTCCTTTAAAAAAGCAACTATCACCAGAGACACTTATTAGTTATAATGGCCGGTATGTTAGATATACGATACATCCGCGAACACCCCAAAGAAGTCCAGCTAAAGTCCGAACAAAAAGGGTACTCAGTTGATGTGTCGAGTTTATTACGATTAGACGACGAGCGTCGTGAGCTCCAACAAAAAGCCGACACAATCCGCCAAGCCCGTAACGAGTTGGCCGCCGGCCTTAAGAAAGGTAAGCCTAGCGAGGTAGATCTGCAAAAAGGCCGCGACCTTAAAACCGAACTTACTGCGGTTGAGACCACACTGCGCGATGTAGACGCCACGTTTTTGGCCATGCTTAAAAAGATCCCGAACATGCCACTCGACTATGTTCCGGTTGGCGAAAGCGAAACCCAAAACGTAGTAATAAAAACTGTCGGGACACCACCAGCATTTAGCTTTGAGCCGAAAAACCATTGGCAGATTGGTGAGTCGCGCGACCTAATAGATAAAGAACGTGCAGCCAAGGTAGCAGGCAGCCGGTTCGCCTACATTAAAGGTGATTTAGTGCGGTTGCAGGTTGCGGTTGTGCACTGGGCAATCGACGCTTTAACAGATGAGTCTGTGATTAAAAAGATTATCGCTGATAACAACTTACAAGTTCCGGCAAAACCATTCGTTCCAGTTATGCCGCCGGCGGTAATCCGCACCGATGTATATGAGGCCACCGGCCGCCTAAACGCCGAAGAAGTTACTTACAAACTTGCAGACGACGACCTTTGGTTAAATGCGAGCGCCGAGCACAGCATGGCACCAATGTACATGAACGAAATTTTACCCGAAAGCCAACTGCCCGTACGTTACGTGGCCTATGCCACCAGCTTTAGGCGCGAAGCCGGCACGTACGGCAAAGACATGGAGGGTATTTTTAGGCTGCACCAGTTCGATAAACTAGAGATGGAGAGTTTTTCTACCGCCGAGACCGGCCTAGAAGAACATAAGCTTATGGTGGCGATCCAAGAGTACCTTATGCAGCAGCTCGAGTTGCCATACCAAGTATTACAAAAATGCACCGCAGACATCGGTGGGCCGAATGCCGCTGGCGTAGATATCAACGCATGGTTGCCTGGCCAAGGTAAGTACCGCGAAACACACACCGCCGATTACATTACAGATTACCAAACCCGTCGTTTGCAGTCACGCGTGCGCCGCGAAAACGGTGATTTAGAGCTAATGCACACTAACGACGCAACTGCGTTGTCTATGAGGCCACTTATTGCAATTGTAGAAAACTACCAGAACAAAGATGGGTCTATTACCGTTCCAACGGTGCTACGCCCATATGTAGGCGGCAAAGAAAACTTGTAAGGGTGGGTGCGGGCGAGACGTTTCTGGTGAACGCCTCGCCGCGCGGCAACCAACAGGTTCGGTTTACTGGTCGGCCAGGAGCCGTTGTTGTGCAAGCGGCCACAACTTACGGACTAGCGCGCCTTGCTTGTTTTTTTGTTCCGAGAGGAAGGTCTCGACCATGCGCTTGGCCTGCTTGTACAGCGTGCCATGGAATCCGCTTGAAGGCCCGAAGTGTTTGCAGACCGCCATGAGTTCCCAGGCTGAATCAACATTGGCGAGCGCCGCCCGCCACGAGCTACACGAGTCGATCGTGGGTTGGTACATCGCACCAAAATCTTGGTCGACGGTACTCCAGTAGGTCGGCTCATTGCCCATGTCGGACGCCTCGCAGTGCTTATCGAACCCTTGCGCTGCGCGTTCCATGATCGAGAACCAGTGGCCGTTCATTCCTCTCGGCCATTTGTCGCCCTTGGTGTCGACGTGCCGGAAGCTCAGGTCAATGCTGCTTTCTGCATGGCCTTGGTACCTTCGCCGGACTATTTTGGTGACAAACACAAACCGATTGCGAAGGCTGCCATTTACCAACGCTCGGCCGAGCAACACTCCTTTGGCCGATGGCGAGGCCCAGATGTTCCACTGTTCGGGAAGCAAGGGCGTGTTGAGCGCCTTTTCGAACGGCCGGTTGAGGCCTCCCCATGCCATGAACAGCTGATGTGGCGTAGACACGCGGCCGACGTGTGGCTGGTGGTACGTACGAGGCCCGTCAACAAAGAAGCAGTCGTAGGCCACAGCCAGATTGGGGTCTTTGAGCGGAATGTTGGTCATGCCGTCGACCGTGGGGAGGCCCTGGGTTGACGCCATGAGGCAGTCAGGGACTCCCAGATTCCAGCGCTCCAAGGGCACAAAACCCTTGCCGTAGGCGGTGAACGATTCCAGCTTGCTGCCGTTTGCGTAGCTCCAGATTGCCCCGGGTTCGCCAACGAGTGACAACACAGAGAGTGCATCGGTTGCTCCGAAGTCGTTGAAGAAATGAACGGGCGGCGACATGAGGCTCCCTTGTCTGTTGGTGCAACTTTTGGCTGATGCCAAGAGTACTTTTACTGTACATGGCATGTTTTACATCAGTCAATTAGTGCAACGGGGTGTATAATAAAGCTGTACAAGGTAAGGCCTAAAAGTGAACGGAGGAAGCTACGACACATGATCGCACGTATAGATACCGCTGGGATCAACGTAGATTTAAGCGACGAAATTAAAAAATATATCTCACGCAAACTTGGCAGGCTCGATAAATATATTCCCAGGCATGCCAGAAAAAGCGTCCACGTAGAAGTTAAACTTCGCGAAACCAATAATCGTCTTGGTAATAAATACGAATGTGAAGTTATATTCCATTTACCGAGTGCGCAGTTACAGGCAAAGGAATCTACGCTTAACATGTTTGCTGCGGTAGATATCGCTGAAGCAAAAATGAAAAACCAACTTGTTAAGTATAAGCAAGCCCATATTGCGCATTTGCACGAAAAGCACCCAGGCGCCCTTGGCCGGCTAAGGGTGAGGCTGCTTCAGTAGCTTGTAGGCGGCCAGTATTTAATCTACAGTAGGTGAGTCCCCTAAGAACTGAGGAGTCTCTTTGAAGTATTCGGAGTGCGATCTTCATGAGCTGGAGTTTAGCTTGCGCTACATGGCTGTGCGCAGCGCTAGGGTGGCCCGAAAACTTCGCGGCCGAACCAAGAATATCCCAAAGAATCGTCCAGACGGTACGCCCGAACCTTTGACCGACGGTGACCTTGAGTCCCACAGGTGCTTCGTGCGGGAGTTCCACGAACTGCCCGAAGGTTTTGGCTGTGTGGGCGAGGAGGAAGATCTCCGGATCGAGTGCACCTTTGAAGACGCAGAGGTGCGTATTACCTTCGACGCTGTTGACGGCACCAAGGTGTATGCCGCTGACTATGTGTTTGGCTCTACCGTCATGATCGCCTTGGTGGTCAACGACCAGGTGGTGGCAGCGTATATCGCAGATATCAACTCGGGCGACGTGTTCGGGTACGGACCATCTACCTCCGAGGTGAGGCGTTGGCGCGACTTCGACGTGGCACGGGCCGGTGGCGAGCCGCTATCTACTGAATTCCCGGGATCGCTGAAAGACCAGCCGATCCTGCTGCGCAACGAACGTGAGGACTACCCGCCGCGTGTTGCCGCAATTGCTCGGTCGACCAAGCACAGCGGCGGTATCTTCAGCCGCTACGTCAGCTGTGATAGCGGCGTCAGCATTGGCCTGAGCATGGTGCAGTTGCTATGCGGGCATGTGGGCGCGTTGGTCATGGCCAGCAAGCGCTGGTCGCCGTGGGACGACACGCCGCTCATTGGGCTCGCGAAAGCAATGGGCATGGTGTTCCTGCGGCCTATCAGCGACGGCACCACATTGGAGGAGTTCGAGCCGCCGTTGGTGGAAGAGGTTGCCCCGCGCGACTATGTGATCTTTGTGGTGCACCGATCTAGTGCCGCCGCGCTACAAGAGGGCTACGCAGCTGCAGTGCTTTAGTGCAAAGGGGTAAGGTGTAGGGGCGGGTTGATTCCGCTCCTACACTCTGCTAATTTGTTTTAAGTTGAACCCAATAACCATCCTACAAATACACCTTAAGTTCCGTACCTCATTATTATGAATCCAGAGACATTCCCTCGACCACCAGAAATCCTGCACGACACACCAGAATACAATCCCGATGCATTGCATGATGCGTTACTTTTACTACCTGAAGGGACCGACTTAAGTGTAGAACCTAATAAAGACTCAGAACCCGACATTATTATTACGGACGACTCTACCATTTTGGTAGATGGTCATCCACTAGAACTCAATAGGTCACAAAGATTTATTTTTAACTGTTTACGGCTTTCTAAAGGCGAACAGCAGACTGGACCAGAACTTAGAGACCTGGGGTATCAGGGTACCAAAGTGGCATTTAATGTCTCCATGAAAAAGTTTTTACAAAAAATAAACGGAGAATTGGGCGTAGATCTTATAAAGGTGGAAAAGCTCATTGGTCAGGGTAAAAAAGGAGGTAGCAAACCAACGCATGCCTATACGCTCCTTAAAGAGGTCGCGATTGTTGATATGCGACACACATGGTCTCCGCGTAAACAGTTGCTCCGTGGTTGTTTACAGTACAAGAACGATGCTCTAGTTACGTCCCCTGAAGGTTACGCGATGTTTAAAAGCCAAGCGGCACGCGAGACGGTTGCAGCCGCCATGCTGCAAGAGTACCGGCGGCACCCCGATGTGAACAAAGAGTTGATAGAAATGCTCGATGGCCATATTGGTAAGCGCTCCCCGAAGACTGGGATTCTGCCAATTAAGACGTACCCCGAGTTATCTGAGGAGCAAGAGATTGGCCTTTTTGAATTAATAGATCAAGGTCTATTCCGGTATGTTTCTGATGAGACGGTTCATAACCCCGAAATCATAGAGGCTGTGAACTCTGTGTTTAAACTTTATTTGCATCATGCTCATCATATAGGTTATTTAGCTAAGTATTTAATGGGCCCTGGGGCCTTATTTGAAGACCTGTATCAGGCTGGCGCATTGCGGTTGCTAAGTACAGTAGTGCGGCATTCAACGGAAAGGCGCAAGCGTTATGGGCTGTTTCGACACACCGTAACCGCAAATCTGCGGTACGCAATGCTTACAGAAAGACGCGCAGGCTTGTCACATATTGTTGTGCATCATAAGATGACTGGCGAACTAAACGCTGCCATGGAAGCACTCCAAACTGCACAGGAGACTGAAGGGCGAGTGCTGTCGCTCGAGGAAATCGCAAAAGAGATTAATGTTTCTGAACGTCGAGTTATGGCGTTGTTAGCGCTTGCGCCCCGGATTTTGTCTGACGACGAAACATATAGCGAGGCAATGGAGGCGGAAAGAGAAGACGAATTTGACAATCATATAAACCAATTCGAATCAGCCGAAATGCTGCACGATTTGTTTATAGATACAACGCTCAGCGATAAAGAAAAAATTGTACTCAGTATCTTTTATGGTATTTTTGAGAATGCGCTGTGCGGTGCGGAGTTTTACATCCGTGGCAAGGGTGTCACTTTTGTATATCCTTATGAACAAGAAGAATTCGATACGCTCCATCGACGCATAGGATCATTCATTGACCTAGATAATGAATTTGGCGCAAAGCCCGGTCTTTGCTCGTCCCTCCACACGGCAGCGCTTGGTAAGGCGCGTGATATTATTGAATACAATCCGTACGACGAAGTATAGGACTGGTTTTAATTCCGTCCAAACCTGGGTATACTAAACCTAGTCCGATAGACTTTTTTAACCGTTTTTGGGAGTAATATGAAACAAATCCTAACCAAGATTTTTGGTGATCCGCAAAATAAAACGTTGCGCCGCCTCCGTAAAAAGGTGCGCCAAATTAATGCGCTGCAAGACGAATTTAAATCTAAAGACGACGCGCAGCTAAAAAAATATACCGCCACACTAAAAGAAAAACTAAAAAAGGGTAAAACGCTCGACGACATCTTGCCCGAAGCATTCGCGCTGGTCCGCGAGGCCGGTGCCCGCGTGCTTAAAATGCGCCATTTCGATGTACAGCTGATTGGCGGTATGGCGCTGCACGAAGGCAACGTAGCAGAAATGAAAACCGGTGAAGGAAAAACGCTTGTTGCCACACTCCCGATGTACCTGAACGCGCTCGAAGGCAAGGGTACCCACCTGGTTACTGTAAACGATTACCTTGCCCAGCGCGATGCAGGGTGGATGGGCGCGCTCTATAATTATTTAGGGCTGTCGGTTGGTGTGGTTATTGCCGATAAATCATTTATTTACGACCCTACATTCGACAACAAAGAGCACGACGACCCACGCATGCGCAAACTAAAACCAGCCACCCGCAAAGAGGCCTACGAGGCTGACATTACGTATGGTACCAATAACGAATTCGGGTTCGATTATCTGCGCGACAACATGGTAAACGAAGTAGACCTGCTGCGCCAGCGCGAGCTACACTTTGCAATAGTAGACGAAGTAGACAGTATTTTAATCGACGAAGCCCGCACGCCGCTTATCATTAGCGCACCAGCCAGTGACAGCGGTAATAATTACGCCACGTTTGCGGCAATCGCTAAAAAGTTACTCCCAGAAGACTACGTGCTCGACGAAAAGCGCCGCTCAGTCAGCCTTACCGACGAAGGTGTAGAGAAGGTCGAAAAGCTGCTAAGTATCGACAACTTTTATGCACCCGAAAATATCCGCTCCGTTTACCACATGGAGCAAGCACTCCGCGCCCAAACCCTATTTAAGCGCGACAAAGACTACGTTGTATCTAAAGATGGACAGGTAGTTATTGTAGATGAATTTACCGGCCGCCTTATGCATGGCCGCCGCTACAACGAAGGTCTGCACCAGGCAATCGAGGCCAAAGAAGGCGTACCTGTACTGCAAGAAAGCATGACGCTCGCCACAATTTCGTTCCAGAACTACTTTAGGCTGTACAAAAAACTAAGTGGTATGACAGGTACGGCATACACCGAGGCCGAAGAGTTCCAGCAAATTTATGGGCTAGATGTTGTGCAAATCCCGGCCAATAAGCCAGTGATCCGCGATGACCGCTCCGACATGATTTTTAAGACTGAAGCTGGCAAAATCCGCGCGATTGTAGCTGAAGTAAAGGAGTTCCAAAAGCAAGGACGGCCAGTGCTTATTGGGTCGGCAAGCATTGCTAAAAACGAAGAAATCAGCCATGCGCTTACAAAGGCAGGCGTAAAACACGCACTCCTTAACGCTAAAAACAACGAGCGTGAAGCCGTAATTATTGCCGAGGCCGGCCAAAAAGGCGCAGTAACTTTAGCCACAAACATTGCAGGCCGTGGTACCGACATTGTGCTCGGTGAGGGAGTAAAAGAGTTGGGCGGCTTGGTGGTAATAGGCTCTGAGCGCCACGAATCACGCCGCATAGACAACCAGCTGCGTGGCCGCGGCGGCCGCCAGGGCGACCCAGGTTTAACGCAGTTTTATGTGTCTACCGAGGACGACCTAATGCGTATTTTCCAGGGTGAACGGATCCGAAGCCTCATGGATAGGCTAGGGGTAGACGAAGAAACCCCAATCCAAAACCGTGCAGTGAGCAAAACACTCGAAAGTGCCCAAAAGAAGGTAGAAGGCTACAACTTTGACTCGCGCAAAAACGTGGTGCAGTACGACAACGTAATGAACCGCCACCGCAAAGCTGTATATGGAATCCGCAAAGGCATTTTGTTGGGCGAAGATATTTCTGACCGCATTAAAGAGATGCTGGCAGAAGAAGTTGCCGTGCTTACGGCATTGCCACTCAAGCAAAATCCACAGATGGCGCAGCAGTTTGAGGCGGTTATTCCTGTAGACAGCAAAACGCTAAAAGCAATCGTAAAAGAAGAAAAAGACAAAGAGCGTACACAAAAGGCCTTGGCTGCCGCGCAAAAATTGTATGCCGCGCGCGAAGATGAAATTTCGCCAGAGATTATGCGCAAAGTAGAGCGCGAAGTGTACTTGCAAGTTATGGACACGCTGTGGATGCAGCATTTAGAGAACATGCAGCACCTGCGCGAGGGGATTCACTTGCGGGGCTATGGCCAGCGTGATCCGTTGGTAGAGTACCGCCAAGAATCGCAGCATGTGTTTGAGCTGTTGCAGGCTACGCTGCGCGAAGAAGTAATCCGCGCGCTTTACCACATAACTAAAGGTGAAGTTGCCCAAGCCAAAGACGATAAGTTTGACACTGCGCTAACGCACGCCGCCGAAAATTCGGTAGAGGTGGGTGTGAATGAAGTGAGCGAGGTTGAACGCAAGGCAGAATTCAAAACAGAGCCTGCCACCGAGGCCAAAAAGAAAACCCACGACGACCTGCGCAAAAAACGCAAAAAAGAGCGGCAAAACCGCAAAAAGAAAAAATAAGTTTGGTGTAACTGGGTGCGACAGGGCGTTCCGAGATTTAAGAATCTGCGGAACGCCCTGTTTTTGCAACCCTCGCGCGGAAGAGGCGGCTACTTGGACGTGTCGCCTACGCGCTCAGCGACTGCATTGAACCCGTGCAAGAAGAATTCTTTGTGCCACGGGCCGCGCTCTACGAACGTTTGGCCTGGTGGTGTAGTGAGCAGGCGCTCAGCTTCGTTTACATGGATCCACTCGAACACCCGCGCATCGGCTGTGTCACGTGTGTCGTCTGATCCCTGGGTTGGGTCTTCGTTTGTCAGATGCTCGCGCTTGTTTTCGGACCACCGGCCCAGGCGGACCACAAATGTGAAGTTTATGGTTTTGTCCACCCACAATGCCTCGTGGTCCGCCACGGTCAGCAAGCTGCGAGTTGTGCCAACAAATTGGGCATTGCTGGCCACGGAGTCGCAGATGCCTTTGCCGAAGAGGCTCCGCATTGAGTCGTCGATGGCGGTGAGCGCCTGTGTTTCGATTGCGGGGGCGTCGTGCCGAAGCTGTGGCTCGTCTTGGCGGGCAAGCGGCGCTTGGATGTGCGTGGCTAGGGTGACATCGAGCAAGCCTGCGCCCACCCTGTCTTGGGCATCGCGTCGGCGGAACAAGATGTTGCCGCCGGCATCGTGCACCCACAAGTGGGCAACTGCGTGGGCGAACGCGCCGGCGTGTGCGTGCTTGATCGGTTTAAACGAACTGAGGGGCTTACCGCTCCCCCAATCAAAGTCCTGCACCTGATGAACGCGCATGAAGTTCACTCCTTTTGTCGCGCGGGGTAACAATGTTTATTTATATGATGAAATTTGGTGGTTGGTCAAGTTGTTTCATCAACCAACGTTTCGAATATTTTTTGCATAGTGTGGACAAGTCAAAAAGGGGAGTGGCGTGACTAGCTCACCCATCACAAGGCCGCAGGTGCACCTCGCATCTGCGGCGTCCGTTTGTTTTAGGCAAAATAGCACCTCCCCTGAATCGAACCAAAATGGTACCATAGGTAACAGTTACTCTATTAACCTAACCCCTGGATTTTTTATGAAGCATTCTGTAGAAGAAGTTGTACTCACTAACGGCAGCCGCGGACTGCTCATACATGTGCCAAACGCAACTGTTATGAGTTACGATTTTGAGTTTCGTGCTGGCCACGACTATTGCCCTAAAGACGACATTTACGAAACGCCGCATATTATGGAGCACATGGTGCTCGGTGCGAACGAAACATACCAAAACGCCCGCCAATTTAACGCAGAACTCGAAAAAAACGGCGCGTATAGCAACGCCAGCACGTCGAGCGCCAGCCTAAAGTATGTGGCTGACTGCGCCGATTTTGAATGGGATAGGGTACTCGACCTTCTGCGCCTCGCGATCACCAAACCCCTGTTTTTGCAAAGCGAATTCGAGGCCGAATATGGCAACGTAAAAGAGGAGCTCACCGGCTACTTAAGCAACAACGGCCGCGTGCTTTGGCAGCGGATTGGCCAGGCTAGCGGCGAGCATTTTTTTAACGACGACCAACGGCTTAAAACCATGCCGCAAATAAAACTCAAGGATATAAAAGAACACTATTACCGCACCCATACCAGTGATAATCTGCGGTTCATTATTGTGGGCAATTTAAAAGATGACCGCAAAGCCACTGTTGTTAAAATGCTTGAAAAGTGGGATTTACCTCGTGGCGAGCGCTTTGGCTTGGTCCGCGAAGAGCTGGTAGGTGCGCAAACACCAATCCATATTGTTCGCAAAGACGTAGAAAACCTTATTTTTGGGTTTAGCGTGCAAGCCAACTGGCGCATGCCAGATAACGAAGCCGACGCCATGGCCGCGCTCAACCACATGCTTACCGGTTCACTGCATTCGGCAATTTATGGCCGCGCCCGCGAAAACGGCCTGGCATACAGTGTATGGTCAGACTTTGTAGTAAGCGACTCAGCCAGCGAGTGGGATTTTGGCGGCCAAGTAAGCCTTAAAAACGCGCCAAAATTATTTGCAATCGTTGCCGAAGAAGTCAAAAAAGTCATGTCTGGCCAGCTTACCGTGGCAGAGATTAACACAGCCAAGCAGTTTGCGCTCGGAAAACACCAAATGGGCTGCCAAACAGTTGGTTCAATCGCCAGCTGGTATGCGCGCCGTTATTATTTTGATGGCTACATAGACACTTACCAAGACCGTCCTAAAGCAATTGCAGCAGTCGATAAGGCAATTATTATAAAAGCCGCCAGCGATTTAATCGACGGCAAACGTTGGGCATTTGGCGGTTTGGGCAACGTGCAAGACGCACAGATGCAGTCGTTGCATACGCAGCTCGGCACAATTTTTGAATAATAGTAGGCGGGCGAACGTACAGCCCGTTTTGCGGCGCGCGGAGGTTCAGGCCCGCGCGCCGCACTCGCGGTTCTTCGTTGGTCAGGCAAATGCCTTAGGCTTGCCCGACCCGATCATTTCCCACAAGTGGATGCCCTGATCGAAGTGGTCCGTGAGCTTTTTGAGCGCGGCGATGAACTCATCGTCGGGTGTTTTCGGGTTGAGAACCTTGTTGAGCTTCAGCAGATCCGGTTCCAGGAACTCTGGCGACTGCGACTCCAACATGATGTAGGCACTCACCATACGGCGCAGATCCTGTATATCCAGGACGTCGCGGTCACGGTAGGCGTCTCCCAAGAACAAGCCCAGCTCGTAGAGCATGCAGTATCGCAGCCGGATTGCGTGCCACGTTTCACCGCGGCCCAATCCGGCATCGCACCGCTCCGCGAAGTAGGCGCGCGTTGTCGCCATTTCGTCCATGAGTTGTACGAATCTGTTCACCTGGGCAGGTAGGGTGAATGCCTGGTGGTCAGGTGCGAAGTTTTGGTACAGGAATGTCTGGGCGCTAGGCAATGCCCGCAGACCGTCTTTGAGCTGTTGCTGTGCGGCCTTGGGTTTGACACCGTTTTTCAGCTGATCGTGGGCGGTGACGCACAGGGCGCGCAAGCGGGCCATGCGACGAGCGGCGTGCCACTCGTGGATGTCAATAACTTGGGTGGTGGTCACTGGATGCCTCTCGGTTCAAGGGAACTGTACGTTCGGCGATTATTATAAACGAAAATAGCTGATCCTGCAATTTATGATATCTCATTTTGGCCAAGTTGGCACAGCATTTTGAGGGATTTATATGGGTTTGTGCAATCACGCAGAACGACGTTGCGTGAGGGTAAAAACACATATTTACAAGGGTGATGAACATGTAGGCTGGCCGCGTGGCGGCGCGCGAGTTTGAGCCCCGCGCGCCGACCATGCCAGATCACCAGGCCAACAGTTGGTCGGCTATTGAGGCCGGTGCCAGCTTAGCGAGCTGGTTGAGCTCGTGCGTGCGGGTAAGAAGCTCCGCGAACGCGGCGGTGAAGTCGTGCACCCTGTCTTCGACCAGGTTGCGCACATCTGCGTTGTCGCGGATGAGGGCAATTAATGCCGGCGACACCTTGTAGCGCTGCCCTTTCAGGTAGGCCTTGGCAGCTGCTTCGCCATAGTTGCGCCAAACAGCTTGCGTTTCGAGCAGGAGACTCTCCAACTCGGCGTAGGCGTCCATCAGGGACTTGATCCGCTCTAGCATTATCTCGAACGCTGAAGGGGGTTGCGGCTCGGGCTGTGACTGCGGGTTTGGGTTGTACCTGGAGAATGTGGCCACGATTAGCCGCATGTCGTCCGTGAAACCTCTCGCGGTGAACCTGATGTTGTCGAAGATATTCAACAACTCTGGTCCTGAGTGGATCACCCGCAACAGTGCCTCGAATTGCGGCAATCCCAGCAATGCAATCACGTGCTCAAAGCCAGCCTCGGGTGCGCCTTTGGCCAACACTGCACCGTTCATCAGGTCGCACTGGTGCTGGCCAGGCTCGCCCGTTGTTGGTGCAATCATGTCCAGCGCGTGTTGGGCAATTTGGGCGAACTCCAGCTGGCGCGGCACCTGGAGCATTTTTAGCCAAGTGAGGTCTCTGAAATCACCGGCGCCCGCCTCCAACCTTGCTCTTTCTTCGGCCGAATCTGCATTTTCGCAGGCAGCCATTAGTGCCTTGGCGCCCGCCAGATGGTCTTGCATGGTGTCGATGACAATGTTGTTAAAAGCGATGGCGAACGCGATTTTCAGTTCCTCGGCGATCATCTGCGTTTCCTAACGTGGAAGGACTATCTGCCCACATGTTCAGCCATACATTATATAAAAAATAGATAGTTTATGCAATTATAAATTATGCTTGTCAATAATTTGATAGGGCAATTATCCCTTGACAGTAGGTAAACAGAGGTGTACACTTAAAGTAAGATGAAATACACCATCAAAGACCTACAACGTGACTTTCCGACTGACGAAGCCTGTTTAGACTGGCTAGTAGGTTATTTGTACCCAGATGGTATCTATTGCAAGGTGTGCGAGAAGACTACGCCACACCACCGTATGCGTACCCGCAAGTCGTACTCATGTGAGACCTGCGGCCACCATGTCCATCCAACTGCCAATACTATTTTCCATAAGTCTACAACGCCGCTGACACTGTGGTTCTACGCCATATACCTCATGGCACAGACCCGAGCCGGTATCTCTGCTAAGCAATTAGAGCGCGAGTTGGGCGTCACCTACAAGACCGCGTGGCGCATGTTCCACCAAATCCGCTCCATGATGGGAGACGACGAAAGCGACAATCTGACTGGCGAAGTAGAAGTGGATGAGACATATGTTCATCCAAACCCTCAGAAGCGATCTACTGCTAAGCCCCATGACAATCAAATCGTGTTTGGTATGGTTGAGCGTGGTGGCCGGGCAAAGGTACGCCATGTCAAAAGCTCCGGCACTCGTGTTTTGATGCCTGAAATTGAAAGTCAGATTAGCAATCGAGCTGTGGTTTATAGCGACGAATGGGGCGCTTACAAGACCTTGAAGCGTCGCGGTTACTACCACGAGACAATCATTCACAGCAATCGGCAGTACGTTCGTGGCGTTGTCCACACGCAGAACGTCGAGAACTTGTGGTCAACTATGAAGCGCGGTATTAAGGGCGTGTATCGCCATGTAGACGCTAAATATTTGCAAGCTTATGCTGATGAATACGCGTTTCGCTACTCGCACCGTAAAAGTGCTGAGCCTATGTTCTTTGTGCTGCTAAATCGAGTAGCAAATAGCAATTGAGTTAGCGATTTAATTAGCAAAATACTAGTGTTTAACAAAATGCTTATGCTCTACCTCTGTAAAAAGTGACGACCAGCGTGTTGACTCGCTGCGTTAAGCGTAATACACTCTATTTAGACAAGCATTTCGCTTGCGAGCATCTCACGGGTGCTTGTCCAACTACCTTCGTCGCTATACGAAAACCAAAAGAGTCGGTTAAGTCCGGCTCTTTTGTTATTTTACTGGCTAATTTTTGACAAAAGAAAAAAGCAGGGCAACCCGTCAGTTGAACGACCCTGCTTATTTTCGACTACTTAGGCGGCCAAGCGTTAATTTTTGATCAACTACCTTCGTCGCTATGAAGGCTTGGCGGTGTTTCACTTCCCAAGAAGCTTCCTTTCGGATTTGCAACTCCTCAATTGATATATACTTTACTCGCAACCTGAGCAGGAGTCAATTCTTGAGATTTAACTGTATTATGTCGCTATTGGTTTTTTCTTTTTTGCTTTGCTTTCGCCTTCCGTGCGACCTTCTTGAGCACTCTCATGAACCCTTCTTGGGTGAGGTCGTCTGGCTGCTTTTTGGGCTTTTTCTTGTCCATGTACCTATTATAACCCGCGTGGCTTAAAGAGGCAGTGTTGCATCTTTTGGGCTCCTAGCCTTGGAAACCCGGGCGAGCTAAACGTTAGTGGGACGCCGTTGTTCAAGGCGGTCAAGTGCTCCACAAAATCAATGCACGCATCTTGTTTAGAAAATTTCTCATCATACTGAGACATAACCGCTCCAGTTAGTAAATCAACGACCTGCATTGCACCACAAGAGGTTGAGTTACCTGTATTGCAGAAATCAATCGAGGCAGGCGGGTCGATCTTTGCATCATTCTTTAGTAGCTCTTGAGTGATTTTGTATTCTTCGCGCCCTAACTTGCCAGTCTCATCGGCCAGGATATAAAAGGGGCCACGATAACCACTGTTACGGCATTTCCAGATGACGGTTCTGATGAGAAGATACGCATGGCGATAGATGATCTTACTCGAATCGGAACCATTATAATATTGCTTTCGCTCTTCGGCACTAGGTATGGAATATGTCCACGAATGGTAGGTTACCTGGCTAGAGGCGAGATAATTACTCACCATACTTTTATATTTATCGCAATATGGAGTACAAAGTCGGCTCCATTTCACTTCCGCCCAGACCCTATGCTTTATCCTATCTGCAATAAACACAGACTCAAGCTCCGGCATTATAGCTCGAGGGAAGCAAAGGCAGCCAATCGTTTCCATGCTACTGCCTAGGCTCTCATCAAGCGCCAAGAACATTGACTAGGCCGCCACCAACCTGGCGCTCTGTATCTTCTTCTCCAGAGCCTCTGCTACAGCTATTTCTTTCTTTATCTCTTTATCTTTGATTACGGCGTCCAACCCGCTAAGCTGGAAAGCCTCCTCTTTGAGCAGCGTCTTTAGAAATTCAATCTCCTTAGCCGTGATCACTAAACTAAGTTTGTAGCATTTCTCCATGGCACCCTCCTTGATTATCTTTATCATAACTAATTATGCTTACGTTGTTTACCTACGCTCACGGTATAATTGCCTTTGATAGCTAATTATTTTTTTGGGGATACAAACTAGGGGAGGGTGGCGCGTGCGTCGCTACGCACGCGCCACCTGCCCGAGAGGCTACGGCTGGAGGGGTTCCGGCAGTTGCTCGTCGCAGAGTCGCAGGAAGTGTTCCAGCTTGCTCTTGAGCCCCGGCCTGTCCTTGTCGAACAAGGCCCTGTTGTGCACGCTGGTCGTGAGCAGTTGCTTCACGGAGGCAGCGTTGCCGTAGTTGCCTTCGTCCAGGGCCGCGATTGCCTTGTCGGGGTCGTTCTCTTCATCCAGGATCCGGAGTGCCTGCTGCAAGACCCGCTTGAGGTCCAGGATGGCCTCCAGATTTTGGGGCGGCTCGGCCGGCACCATGGGAGCCGGTGTTGCCGGATCCCATGGTGTTACAGGATCGATTTTACCGATCAGCCATTCCATGCTTGCGCCGGTTGTTTTGACTCGTTCGATCGGCTCCGTCACCTTGATGTACTTTGCCAGCACAGAGGTGAAATGCTGCGGGAAGCTCGCCGCGATGCTCCACAGGCCGTCCAAGAATGTGTCGGCGTCGCTGGTGTCCAGCGTAGCCCACACCTCTGGGTCGTTCTGCAGTAACTGGCGCACGCCTGCGTACTCGGCAGACTCCAGCGACGACCGTGCGTGCTGGTGTGCTGTTGGCGAGTCGTTTGCCATGGCGATTTCCATGACCTCGCCGGTCAGCGTAGCCAACGTCGACAGCAGGTGGTCCAGAGTGTCCTGCCTGCCCTGATGCAAACGCCAGCTTGCCTGCTCGATCCTGACTTTGAGTTCCTGGGAAAACAAGGAGTGCCTCTCGGTTACATGAGTGTTGCTACTACATGTTGCGTAAGTAAGTATACAGAAATCTTAGGTTAATGCAATATTATATTATCGTTGTCAATTTATAAAACATGCAGGCGTTCTGAGGTTGTGGATGGTGTTCGTGCGCCATCCACAACCTCAGGAGTCTATTGGGGCGGCTACCCGCGTTTGTAAGGGCTAGGCCTGGGGATGATGACCGTGGGCGCTTCTGCACTGGCGGTACCGATAAAGGGTATGACAACAGTCTGCGCGTTCATCTCGGTTTGCGTCATCAGCGGAGTGTCGGCGCATTCCACAAACGTAGCCACGACCAGCTCCATGTTGCCCTTGAACCGCTCAATGTTTTCGTGGTCGAAGAGCAGCAACAGGTGGTTCGAAGCGTGGACCATTCTTAGCAAGCCTTTGAACTTAGCATGTCCAAGGATCTCGCAGGCGTGGGTGTGTGCAGCTACGCCGCCCGTGTCGGTGTATGTTTTTCCCAGAAGGCTACACCAGTGTTCCGACTGCCCGTAAATAGCCAGGACATGTGTTGCGACCTGCCAGAGTTCCACTGCCCGCATGTGGACCGAGGTGTAAGGCGCGTCGCGGTCGTTGTCGCTCACTTCTCTGAGATCGAGCAACTTCCGTGCGCCGTCGACCACGCCAAGCCAACGGCCGTTTGCGCTTTTCTCTGTAGGATCCTCTCTGTTTACCCTGTCTTGGGCATATATAGCGTCGATCTGCCTCACGAAGCCTGCAAACGTTGCCTCGAACTCTTCGCGCAGTTCTTGCGGGGTCATGCGTTTCCTAACGTAAAGGTCTTGCGGCCTGCATGTTTAACTAAAAAAGTATATAAAAAATGGTCACACTATGCAACGCGAGTGGTTAGCTGTCAATTTTTTTAATTGCGCCAGCAAACGCTTCGCCTCTGGCTACAAAATCTTTGAATAAATTAAAGCTAGGGCTCGCACTCGACAACAGCACAGTCTTGCCAGGTGCTGTGTTGGCCGCTGCCCAGGCAACAGCATCGTCCATGTTGGTCGTTTCGTAAAAAGTTTTGTTGTGTGGGTGGGCTGCCATAAGGTCACGGATTTTTAGGCCGGTGTCTGGGAACACAACAATATTACGCACGGTAGATTCCGCCAGGAATTTTGCAATTCCGGTAAAATCTACGCCACGGTCGAACCCGCCTATTAATAGGGTGTCAACGTTATTGCCCAAGGCTTGCAGGCCTGCAATTGTGGCCTCTGGCGCGGTAGAAAACGAGTCGTTCACCCACACAACACCGCGGTGTTTGCCGAGGTTTTGCAGGCGATGGGGGAGGGGCTCGGCATTGGTGAGCGCGGCCATGGCGGTTTTATGTGGCACGCCCACAAATTCGGCCACTTTTAAGGCTGCCGCCAGGTTGCTACGGTTGTGCTCGCCGGTGAATTTGGTTTGCGAGATTTCAATTGGCAGATCATGGGCAGTGAAAGGGATTTTTGTGCCAGGGCTTTCTTTTGCAATAAGGGCACATTCTGGAAAGGCAGCGTTGTAAAAAACACAATCGTCTTTTGTCTGGTGCTTTGCGATGTGTTTTTTGGCCTCCCAGTAGGCAATGAGTGACCCGTGCCGGTCGAGGTGCTCTGGGAAAAAGCTCGTTACAACAGCAATGTTGGGGCTTACGCGCAGGTGTTCGAGCATGTAGCTGCTGAGTTCAATGACAAAAATCATGCCAGGTTTGGCGTCGGCAATATAGTTAATCATTGGAATGCCGATATTGCCCATAAGCCGGACATTCGGCGTGTGTGCTTTTATTGCTTCGTAAATAAGCGACGTGGTGGTGCTTTTGCCTTTGCTGCCAGTGATTCCTATAGTTTGCACGCCACTGTCTTTAATAGTGTCAAAAAAGATGCGGGTCATATCTGTTGTTTTGGCCGCGGCATCCTTTAGCTTGGGTGAATCTTTTATGCCGGAGCTGCGGATTATAATGTCGAACTCTTGTAGGCTGTCTTGGTGGTGCTCGCCAAGGAGCATCTGTGCGCCTTTTACAGGCGGAATTGTTTTGTTGCGGTCGGCAATGGTAATGTGTGCGTCGGGCGCAAAGGTTTTGAGCGCGGCAAACATGGCCTGGCCCTCACGGCCGTAGCCTAAAATGCAGATTTTTTTGCCATTGAGCGAACGTATATTCATGTTAAAGCACCTGCGAGATTAAGGTTTTTGCGATTTCTGGCACATCTGTAAAGTCGGGTTGGAGCACTTGTTCTACGAGCTGTTCTGGGTTGTTGATTGCCGGCAGCACGTGGGTGGCAAAATCCCGCCCAATGACGCTTTGGCTAAAGGCAGGTTTTTTAAGCGCCAAGTACATAGTTGCTTGCATTTCTTCAGGTGTGCCAACGCAGTCGAATGGTTTTATGCCTTCTGCACCCCAGAGTTGGCGGTATTTGTGCAAAAGTTCGGGGTTGTCGAATAAGTTTTGGTTGTACATGGTAATAACAGTGTTATCGGGGAGCATGGCGGCATACAGCGCAAAAATGAAACAGCATTTGTAGCAGTGGCCACACCATGGATTAGATGCAGGTTGGGAATCTAGCAAGCGCCAGTTTTGGTTGCAGCCAGTGGTGTGGGCAAAATATTTTGGATAATTTGCAAATATGCGGGTAATCGCCAGCTCACTCAATGGGCGGAGCGGGTTAACGTACCGTACCTTTGTGGTGACGTACGATTGCAGGTAGTCGGTGATAAGCTGTTCGGCCTCGAGGCCCTTACTCCACTGGTGGTTTACCTGCATGCCTAAGTAATCTACATTGCCGTAATCGGCGCTGCGTTCGTTGCTAAACGCTACGCTGTCGAATCCGCCCAACAAACAAACTACGATACTGTAAAAAGTAATGTAGCCGGTTATAGGGATGTGGCCGTTGAGCGCACCCTGGGCGTTAAGTTCAAAAAGCTGCGGGTCGAGTTGTCGTCCGACTGTGATAAGCGGGCGCTGTGCCACCTCGGCAAGCGTATCTATGTAGGAGTGCCCGCGCACTCTAAATAGTGTCGGCGCTGCCCCGAATTGCTGTAAAATCTCAAGCGACACAGCCGAATCTTTGCCGCCGCCAAATGGGAGTAGTGTTTTTGCGAGCGGCGCTTCTGGTGCGGACGGCAGCAGCGGGTCTTGTGCAGTGCCTACAGGGAATGCTACGAGGCCACGGAAATCTATTTTATTTTGGTAAAAGAATTCACCCAAGCCCTTAGTGTAAAAAGTGTTCCAAAATTCGGCCTGTTGGCTGCTGAGCGTACCGCTGCGCACTTGTATTTCTTTGGGGAGCGCTGCTTTGTAGTAGCTTATGCCTCCAATGAGGTGGAGCGCAAATAATGCACGGTCTAAATCGGGTGAAATGGGTGATTGTAGGTTTAGGCTGGCGGGTAGCGGAAGGGTCTCGGTAAATGTAATGTCGTCGTCAAAGCAGTAGCGAAGCACAATGCTGTGGCTGGCAGTATCTAGGTGGTAGCTATCGTAAATAAACCGGCGGGGTGTGTGCATGATTTTAGTATACCTTACGCGGGGTCAATTGTTGGACGGGCGGACTGCCCAGGCGCGTAATGGGGCGCCAAGGCAGTCCTGCGGCGTTGTCTCAGGTGGTTGTTGCGCGGGTGATCGTTGCCAGCCGCTCCTCGTTGAACGCGTGCTCGCACTTGGCGAGCGTCTTGGCGGAGGGAACCAGGCCAGGCCTGAAGTAGCCCTCCGGCAGATACACCATGATCCTGTTCAGCAGCGACAGTACCGGTGCCGCGTTGCCGATGGTTTGCAGGCTGCCGTCGGGGTTCTTCTTTACCTCTTCACCCAGGGCTTTCACCAGTTCTCTGTAGAAGGCCTTGGTGTCGGCGAAGTCGAGCGTCATTTCATCGAAGCAATCGGCAATCGCCGGCAGCATCATGAGCTTGACGGTCGGGAGGTCCAGCAGCCGCAACAGCGACAGGATTTCGAGCTCCTCCTCTTTGGTGAGTGTGCTGTCGAACTCCCCGACGGGAGTATCTGCGGCCTGCCGAGTTTTGTCCCCGGCGTCTGCACTAGACAAAGCAACTCCTGTAGACTTTTGTCACCTAGGCGCCCGGTTGAAGCGCCGAATAATTATATCATGATTTTAGTAGGTGTCACCCCCTGCTCAACGTGCGGGCAGGGGGTGACGTGTTGTCTGGGCGTGCCCTGCAGGTCGCTGCCCAAACGGTTGCAGCCTAGAAGACGCGTTGGTGGTAAGCCAGCATGATCTTACGAGCCGTCTCGTCCGACAGCAGGGTCGAGCCTGGAAGGGCGAGTTGGTGGCCGGCGCGCTGGTTCACCTTGTATAGCAGGTCGTTCAGCTCCACCAGGCACGGGCCGGCCGTCACCAGCAGTGCGTTTTCGGGCAACACGTGCTCGTAGTACGAGTCGAGCAGCCGGCTCAGTTCTTCGAACGACTGGTCGCCCGGGATCTCGGGGTACTTGCAGCGCATCTCCACCAAGAGTTGGGGCTTGAGCCACGGGGTGGTGCGAAGGCAGTCCAGGATCATGCTGATCCTGGTGTGGTCGCTGGCCTCCAGGAAGTCGAGCGCGGCTACGTTTTCTGGTATGGCACTCATACTGGTACCCATTTCACGTATTCTGACAACAAAAACACCCCATATCGGGGCTACATAACTATACAGGGTTTTATCCGCTAAAGAAAGTTGGCAAGCAAGTGGCGGTCTGTACGCCACCCACGCATGTGACTACATGAGTGGGTGGCGTACGGGGTGTACCGAGGGCCAGGACTACAGCGCTACCAGCAGATGGAGGTCTTGGAGGCAGTTTCGCAAGGCCTTCTCACTCGGTCGCGCATGAGATGGAATCACCTTGGAGTACTTGTCGTAGGCGTCCACCAGTTCGAGCAACTGCTCCAGGCTGAGCGCGGCCATGCCGATGCGGCTCAGATCTTGCTGGCCGTCATCGCCTTGCCTGGTGTGACTGATGATGTCGTTGATGAGCTGGTTGACCAGGGTGTTCGGGTCGACCGTGAGCGCGTGGCACATCTGCTTGGCCTTCTGCGCAATCAGCCATAGCCGGAATCCCTGTACTTGCAGGTACGGCAGGAATGCCCTGATTTGCTGCATGTCTTCATCAGTCAGGTTGGTGGCGAAAGAGCTCTTTCCCATGGGTGTCTCACTTTGCTTGCCGGATACTGCGCGGGTGCGCAGACCCATTATTACACCTGGTGCGCTATAATCAAACCAATGCATGAATTAGTTAAAGAATTAACAAAGCTACAGCACAATGTAGAGGCCGGCCTGCAAAAGCTAGGCTATAAAGACTTGCTGGATGAGTCCGCAGCCATAGATTCTAAAATGGCCGAGCCAGATTTTTGGCAACACGCCAAAGATGCACAGGCAGTCGCGAAGCGCCAGGCAAAAATTAAGGCTCTTATTGAGCCATGGCTTAGTTTGCAGACAGAGCTACATGAGGCGCTGGAACTCGCTAAAGAAAGTGACCCCGCGTTACTCACCGAACTTTCTGCGCAGGCGGCCGAGCTAGGTGAGGTGTTCCGATCGCTTAAGCAGAACTTATTATTTAACGGCCGTTACGACGGCTACGATGCCATTGTTCGTTTAAGTGCCGGCGTTGGCGGCACTGACGCACAAGATTGGGCGCAGATGTTGCTGCGTATGTACACTCGGTGGGCAGAGCGCGCTGGCATGAAAGTTGAGTTATTAGAAGAATCTCCGGGCGAAGAAGCCGGCCTTAAAAGCGCCACCTTGGCAATAAGCGGGCCGTTCGCGTATGGCAAATTGCGCAGCGAACACGGCGTGCACCGTCTGGTGCGATTGAGCCCGTTTAACGCTGACAATCTGCGCCAAACTAGCTTTGCGCTTGTAGAGGTGCTGCCACAAATCGACCAGCCTGACCAAGTAGCCATAGACGACAAAGACCTCCGCATTGATGTATTCAGGTCTGGCGGAAACGGCGGCCAAAGCGTGAACACTACCGACAGCGCCGTGCGGATAACCCATGTGCCAACTGGTATTGTGGTGAGTATCCAAAACGAGCGCAGCCAGCTGCAAAACAAAGAAACCGCCATGAAGGTATTACGGTCTAAATTGGCGCAATTGCAGCTAGAGCAGCACAAAGAAAAGTTGGCTGACCTTAAGGCTACAAAATCTGCTGATTGGGGCAGCCAAATTCGTAACTATGTACTGCACCCGTACACATTAGTAAAAGATACCCGCACCGGCCACGAAACGCATGATGCCCAAGGGGTGCTCGACGGCGCAATTGACCCATTCGTAGAGGCATTCCTCGCAAAATAGTTTAAAAAAATAGCCATAGTTAATGTGGCTAACCACGGACGAATTTAGTAGAATTAATTATAGAAAGATACTCCGCTGTCTGCGCGCGAGTGTTGCGAGAGCGGTTAGTGCCCACAGCGGTGGACGCTGATCGAACACTCATGCACGGTGTGCGGACGTGGCCGAATTTTGGCCGTTATCTTTCTAGCCCCTCCCGCGCAGTTGATCGGAAGGAATGCTCGTGGTGATTGTCGCACTGGCCGGTGCACCGGCCAACACCCCGCCGCAGTTACACCGCCCGCCTGACGCGGACGAGACCGCGGTCGGGTCGCACCTGCGAGGCAGACGCTGTGCCATCAGAGGCAGTGGTTGCTTCTCCACGACATCCCCCGGCGAAGACCCGGGGCAGGGCAACTCGCCCTCCTGGGCGGCCTGAACTGCAGGCGACGAACGGCCCTACAAGCTGTTTGATCTCCTGCTGCACGTGACCCCTACCCGTAGAGGAAGTGGTGATTACATAATGGGAACCTAGGACCGCTACCAGTGAAGCATCCGACAAGGGTGAACGGTGGCGTGGACTCCCGCCGTAATCCCCTACAACTGAATCAGGGGAAGGTGCGCGCCTGCACGAGGCGCACCTGAAGGGAGATGGTGGCAAGCTACGCGCCACCATCTCCCTCTCCACACTTTGCTATAATTATATAGGCATTATCTTACACAAATAGAGGCAATCATGGTTGAGCAAGGTGCAAGGGGTCCTGAGCAAAACGAAGTAGTCGAAGTTAAAAAAGGAATGTTGCCTGGCGAGAGGGTACAGGGCCTTATCCAAAATCCAGAAAACCCTTTAGTCGCGGCCAGCAAAGTTAAAGAGTTGACCGGAATAGACTCACCAGCCACTATGGCAATAGAAATCGGTGACGGCCAAGAGCGGAGGCGCCTTTTGGTAGTGCCAGTAGAACATGGCGTTAAATCAGACCAAGGTGTCCAATTTAATGCCGACGTTTTATTAGTAGACCCCAACCTTGTAGAGTTTGACGAACGAGGCCCAATTGGCGGTTTCGGGCTTAAAGGGCTAAACCGTGAAGAACGCGTGGCATTTAGTGGCGATAGCCGTAGGGTAGACCAAAAGCTCGATCTAGTCCCTGGCAGAGATCCGTCGTTTATGGTCAGTGTCAGTCGCACTGGTAGCCTAGACATAATGGTCCACCCCAATAGCCCAGCCGAAATTAAGCTGATTTTCCCTGACGTAACCAAAAAAGAGGCGCCTGCCGGACAGCCTGCGCCAGAAGTACCAACTCCTCAAGAAACGTCTCTGCCAATCGCGCCGCCAGAATCGATCACGCAGCGGCTTGCCCCCACTGTAGAGACTGAACATGCAGAACAAGAACTCACAGCCGACGAAATATTTGCCAGCCCCGAAGCCTTTATGGATACACTTAATAAAAAAGACTTAGGCCAGGCCACGCGCATAGAATTACTCCACATCATGAGCGCCAGCGAAAAGCGGCTGTCTGTGCAGCAAGTTACGGCTTTATGGGAGTCTGGCCTTGGTGAATCACTCAAGGAGCTATCGCCATCAGCCCAGGCTGCCTTTGCCGAGTCATACCAGCTTGAGGGCATGTTTAGTGAGTTTGAGACTATGTCGAGAAGTTCATTAAGTTATCCAGAAGAAATGCCACAAAACCTAGGCAGGATAGAACAAATGGCACAGCAAGTGGCCCAGGCGCTCGACCAAGCCGAACAGAGCGACACTTTTTTAGAAAAGACGGCCGATTTTATGCAGCACGACGACCGCCTTGCCAAGGTGCAAGCCGCACTCGAGACACCGCTTATTGTTGATGATCCAACTAAAGTAGACGCGTTAGTCGCTGCTCATGTACGAGGTGAGGATTTAGGTACCATGCGGCAGCGGTTAGATAGCCAACTCCAAGAGGAGCCAGGTTATGAGGCATGGCATGCGCGCAAACAGGCAATGGCTGTATTAGCCCACCAAGAGCCCCGCACCATGACTAACCGAGAGTACGCTCATCAGATCCGTCTTTTTTTAGACCAATTTCGTCAGTCGCCCGAAGATGCCCTGAGCCAGTTCATTAACCTTGGCGGTATGGGCGACATAGGCCACAAAATTCGGTCTACACTGCAACGTGCCCAAAGTATAGGCTCAGCTGCTTAAAGGCCGATAATAACCAGCGCGATCCCAAAGTAGATTACGATACTTAAAATATCTTGCAGCGCCGTGGCAATAGGGCCGCTGCCAAGCGCGGGGTCTTTCCCAATTTTTTTAAAGGCAATTGGAATTAACGCCGCCATGGTAGTTGCAAGCGTGCTAGCCGCAACCAGCGATACGCCCACAACAAGCGCAACCTGCGCACTGCTACTTATTATGAGTGCGCCAATTGCGCCCATTATGCCCAAAATAAGGCCAAGCAAAAAGCCAATGACCACCTCACGCCCAATGTACGTCCAATAGTTTAGTTTTAATGTGGCGAGTGCACGCACAGTAATGGCTTCTGATTGGGTTCCAACGGAATCAGCAATGTAGGCGACAACCGGAATAAAATAGGCGAGGGCGATTGTTTTTTCGAGTGCCGCCTCGAACTGGCTCGACACTAGTCCCAGTGCAATGCCCACAACCGCGCCCACAATCAGCCATGGTGCGCGCGACCGCAACACCGGCAGAAGGCGGGCAGTGGCCAGGTGCACAAGGCCACTTTCTTTGCCGGAACGGCTAATACCGCTGGCGAATAGCACGTCTTCTATATGTTCGTTATGCATGACGTCAATAATTGATTTTGCAGTAATTGCGCCGAGCAATCGGCCGTTTGCGCCCATGACCGGAATCGCGTCTAAGTCGTTCTTAACAGCCATAAATACGGCAGCTTCTTGGTCGTCGGTAGCATTTAGGGTCTCTTGGAACGGCTTAATAAAGGAGGTGATTGCCGTTGCAGCCGGTTCTTGCACCAGCACGGCAATGCGTACGTAGCCAAGCAACGTTTGGTCGTCGTCAACGACGTATAGGTGGTGGATGTCATCCCATTCGCCCCCTCGCGCCAGTAATTTTAAAGCCTCGCCGCAAGTGGCGTTTTTATTGCAAATAGGGATCTGTGTTGACATTATGCTGCCGGCGCTGTCGGCAGGGTAGGCAGAACCTGGTTCCATGGTATGTATTATGTTGCAAACAGTGGGGGTGTGCAATGGTTCTTGTATTGACTGCTGTACTGTACATAAAAAAGAGTGCGTTACGCGCCAGACCTGTGCTCTGCCAAACAGGCAGGTCAATCTGCTTGGGCTGCGTATCGCTTGACCCTCTTTTTATACACAGGCGCAGCTGACAAATCCAACATAGCCTACCCACCACCATACCGCTTGTGCTACAATGATTTTGATGATTTTGTTGGATCGTGTTACCAAAATTTTTGGCAAAGAAAACAAACCTGCCCTCAACCGCATAAGTTTGCATATTGAGCCAAAAGAATTTGTCATTATCGTCGGCACAAGTGGTGCCGGTAAGTCCACTTTGCTTAAGTTGCTTACCCGCGAAGAAAAACCAACCAACGGCAAAATAGTTGTTGGCGGTATAGATTACGACACGCTCAAAGACAAAAACATCCCATTGTTGCGCCGTAAAATTGGCGTGGTGTTCCAAGATTTTAAATTGCTCAACCAGCGCACCGTATTCGAGAACGTATCGTTTGCACTAGAAATCGCCGGCATGAGCAACCGCGAGATCAAAAATACCGTACCAAAAGTTATAGAGCTCGTGGGGCTCACTGGCAAAGAAAACAAATTCCCAGGCGAGCTATCTGGTGGTGAACGCCAACGCGTAGCCATTGCCCGTGCTGTGGTGCGCCAGCCTAAGATTTTAATTGCAGACGAGCCTACCGGTAACCTCGACCCTAAGCACAGCTGGGACATCGTGCGGCTACTCGAAAAAATCAACCGCTATGGCACAACCGTACTGCTTACAACCCACAACCAAGATATTGTTAATAAGTTAAAGCGCCGCGTTATTACCATTGACCACGGTAAGGTCGTTGCCGACGTTGCCGGCGGAAGCTACCGCCAAGGTGCCTAAAAAAAGAAAGCATAGTATGCGACGCAAATGGATCACCACCCTCAGAATACTCCGTTACGGGCTCAGCAATTTTAGCCGTAACGCCTGGCTTACCGTCGCCGCCACAGCGGTGATGGTCATTACGCTTACTATTGTGTTGGTCACCATTACTACGCGGTATGTGTTCCAGGATACGCTTGACGCCTTCCGCCGTAAAATCGACATCTCTGTGTATTTATGCGATA
>DASTDY010000078.1:0-1041 GCA_035710125.1 Saccharimonadales bacterium (SeqCode)
GTGTTTGTCTGTAATGTTCCAGTCGAGGCGGGCAAAAAGCTTGTCACTTTCAGTATCCCTGTCAAACCCTCCGAACGAACCTACATCATACCCATATGTTTCCTGAACAAACTCGGCAACTTGTTGTGCGGCACTAAGCGGTATCTGCGATTCTGAAGAACCAGGAGCAAAGCGCACAGGCTCCGTTATGCGCGTAGCATCATAGTTGGTAAAAAAGAAGAGCTTGTCCGGGATAATCGGGCCACCAACCCGGATGCCATACTGATAGTTTTTGAATTCATCTGCTTTTACACGCGGCCCTTCAACAGCTTTGCCTATAATGTCTTCGTTGCGCCCGAAACCATACACAGAGCCCGAGAATTTGTTAGTGCCCGAGCGGGTAACAGCATTTATGCCACCCCCGGTAAAATTGCCTTGTTTTACATCATAAGGCGCAATTACTACCTGTATTTCCTGTATGGCGTCTAACGAAATAGGTTGGGTACCTGCTGAGCCCCCGGGAGTACCACTGCTTGATAATCCGAATACGTCGTTATTTACAGCACCATCTATCGTTATATTGTTGTAACGGTTGCTGGACCCACCTATAGAGTTGCCTGATGCCTGGGGCGTAAGTCGCGTGAAATCCTGGAGGCTACGGCTCAGTGTTGGCAGGCGTTCTATCTGCTCCCGCGATACGTTGGTAGCAGCACCAGTTCGGTCCTGGTTAAAAACATCGTTCCGTTCACCTAATATTTCCACCTCGCCCAGTTCGCGGCTGCTCTCAGATAATGTAAAATCAACACGAGCCGACTGGCCCAGTGCAAGATTTACATTCTCAGACCGCTGTTCCTGGTATCCTACATAAGATGTTCGCACAGTATAAGGACCTCCAACGCGCATGTTCTGTATGTTGTAGTACCCATCGGCGTTGGTTGTGGCTACATATTGTGTGTTAGTTGGGTTATGAACTGCAATAATGGTAGCACCAGGTAGCGGGGAGCCGGCCTGGTCTTTTATTGTACCGTTCATTGCAGCGGTAGTGGCGCCCTGACCCCATGC